>JAOAPV010000033.1 GCA_025463055.1 Candidatus Acidiferrum typicum | reverse complement strand
GAACAACGACTACGCAATCTTCCGCCGCAGCAGCAGCAAGAGCTTCGCAACCGCGCCCGTGTTTGGGAGCAGATGACGCCGGGGCAGCGGGATCACATTCGCAATGATGTGTTGCCGAAGTGGAAGGGGTTGCCTTCGGACCGGCAGCGGGCGATTCAGCAGCGGCTGGGTGTGCTGCAGAATATGCCGGAGTCCGCGCGTAACCGGCATCTGAATGATCCGATGTTTACGCGCGGGATGAACGATGAGGACCGGCAGATGTTGCGGGACTTGAGTCACGAGCACGTGGGAGCGCCGGAGCACCCGTAAGAGCAGTAGTTTTCTCTTTTCTTTCCAGAATACCTCGGCTTTGAAATCATACATTTTGCTTGACAGGGGCGCAGCCGTGCTGCGCCCTACGGGATGCGGGGCAAATTGGCTTTGCATGCTTGCGTGGGTGGATTGACAACGGCCGGTTAGGGGCCTCATCGTGAATGACTGCGCGTGTCACTATGGCGGCGCGCGGCGTCCAATTCACGGAGGAATTTTCGGCTCGTGTCCACGCGCTTTCGCGCTTTGCAGCATCGCAATTTTCAACTTTTTTTCGCGGGGCAACTTGTTTCGCTCATTGGGACGTGGATGCAGTCCACTGCGCAGCTTTGGCTCGTCTACAAGCTGACGAAATCCGCGGCGCTGCTCGGCGTTTTCGGCTTCGCAAATCAAATTCCCATTTTATTGCTGGCGTCGATCGGCGGGTATGTCGGGGACCGTTACGACCGACATCGCGGCGTGATTGTCACGCAGACGGTGGCGATGATTCTGGCGTTTTTGCTGGCGGGATTGACGCTTAGCGGGGCGATTCACGACGCGCGTGGAGCGTGGGTGGTTATTTTTATCGCGTTTCTGGTGGGGATTGTGAACGCGTTTGACGTACCGATCCGGCAGGCATTCTTGGTGCAAATGGTTGGCAAGGAGGACTTGCCGAACGCGATTGCGCTGAACTCGTCGATTTTCAACGGCGCGCGAGTGGTCGGGCCGGCGATTGCGGGCTTTGCGATTGCGGAGATTGGCGAGGGCTGGTGCTTCTTTTTGAATGGGGTGAGTTTTCTGGCGGTGATCATCGCGTTGATGGCGATGCGTATCACGCCGGTGGAGCGAAAACCGAGCACGGAATCGCCGTGGCGGAGCTTGCTGCAGGGATTTCGGTTTGCGATGAGCGATCTGCCGATACGGTCGGCGCTGCTGTTGCTGAGTTGGCTTAGCTTGCTGGGCTTGCAATATTCGGTGTTTTTGCCCGTCTTCGCCGATGAAATTTTGCATGGCGGGCCGCGCGGGCTGGGATTGCTGATGAGCTCGGCGGGCGTGGGCGCAGTGCTCGGAGCGCTGCATTTTGCTGCGCGGACGGAGTTTACCGGACTGGCGCGATGGATTGCGGGGACCTCGATTACGTGCGCGATTGGATTAGTTATTTTCTCGCAATCGCGCGTGTTCTGGCTTTCGATGGTGGTGCTGTTTTTCGTGGGATTTTCGGCGACGGTGCAGATGGCGGCCACGAACACAATTATTCAGAGCCGCGTGCCGGATGAATTGCGCGGACGGATCATGGCGGTGTACGCGACGATGTTTATGGGCGTGCAGCCTATTGGCTCACTGCTGGCGGGAGGAGTGGCCAAGCGAATTGGCGTGCAGTATACGATGGGGCTTTTTGGGTTGCTGGTGCTGGCGGGGAGCTTGGTGTTTTTATTTCGAGTGGTGATGCGGTTAAGGCGGCCGGTTGAGGCAGCGGCAACGCATACCGACTAGCCAAGCCTCTGGCGGGTATGCGCGGCGCGGAGGCTACGCGAGGAACTTGCCGATCAGCCACATGTGACCGAACGAGTCGACGACGGCACCTTGAAGCATGCGCTTGATCGGTTTTGGTCCAGTGACGTCGTGCTCGTGTTCTTCTACTGGACTTTGCTCAATCGCTCCGGCGGCCAAAGCTTTGCGGTGTACGGCTATGGGATCGTCTACGAAGAGCTCGACTCTTACTGTCGTGAAACCCACGGAGGCTGGGCTGCGCGTGCGGTGCGGGGGCGATTCGTGGGCGAGAAAGAACTTGGCCCCGTCGATCGAAAGTCCGGCGACTACGTGTCCACTATCCAAATGCCAGAGGAGTTCCGCGCCGAATGCCGCTTTGTAGAAGGCGATCGCGGCGTTTTCGTCGCTGACGGCCAACATGGGTGAGATCTCAGTTTTCATCCGCCACCACTAGAGACGGACTTAAAGCGCTCGACGACGGTGGGTTTATGCGGTAGAGCCAGTTGGGCTTGGTGAGAGTTTCGGCTGGCGGCGCGTTATTTACCGCGGCGAGTATCGCGTCAACTTTGTTTCGCGTGGGGGCCAGCGAGCAGACGGGGTCGGTCGCGGAGGGATCGCCGCTTAGCAACAGAGCTTGGCAGCGACAGCCGCCGAAATCTTGTTCGCGCCGATCGCAGGTTTTGCAGGGGGCTTGCATCCAGTCTTCGCCGCGGAATTTTTGGAAGGCAGCGGAAGTTTCCCAGATTTCGCGCAGGCTGTGATCCTTTACGTTGTCGAAGCGCAATTCAGGAATAATTTGTGCGGCGTGGCAGGGAAGCGCTTCGCCGGTCGGTGTGATGAGCATTAATTTGCGTCCCCAGCCGCCCATACAGGGCTTGGGATATTTCGCGTAGTAATCCGGGACGACATATTCGATACGAATTTTGCCGCGCAGGCGCTCTTGCGCGGATTTTAATATTTCGATGGAGCGATCGAGCTGCGCGCGCGTGGGGAGGAGGCGTTCGCGATTGGCGAAGGCCCAGCCGTAATACTGCACGTTGGCGAATTCGACGCGCGTGGCGCTGGAGGATTCGGTTAGCGCGAGCATTTGTTCGATTTGATCGATGTTGTTGCGGTGAATCACGAAATTCAGGGTTACTGCGACGCGAACTTGCTTGAGCCATTCGAGCACGCGGAGTTTTTGCGCGTGGGCCTTGGTGCCAGAAATTTCGTTGGCGGTTTCTTCGCGGGCGCCTTGAAAGCTGAGCTGCAAGTGATCGAGGCCGGCGTCGAGCAATTTAGCGAGGCGAGCTTCATCGAGCGGCATGCCGGAGGTAATGAGGTTGACGTAGACGCCGGCTGTGCGGGCGGCGCGGATTAATTCGAGGATGTCGGTGCGAGCGAGTGGCTCGCCGCCGGTGAGGTCGGCTTGCATTACACCGAGTTCGGCGGCTTCGTGGAATACACGCGTCCAGATTTCGGTGGAGAGCTCGCTTGCGCGATTTTGCAGTTCGAGAGGATTGGAGCAATAGACGCAGTGTAGCGGGCAGCGGTGGGTTAGCTCGGCGATTAGGGCTAGCGGGTTGGAGATTTCGGTGCTCATTTGGCTGCGTAGAGCCCGCCTCAGAAGGCTGGCTCTACAAAATCATTCGAAGTCGATGGCGCGCTGGTCGTTTAAACGCGCTAGGTAGTCCAGGATGTCGGACTCTACTTTCTTTGGCTCGGCTTTCGAGTAAATCTGCTGCAGCTCGGTGATGATTTGCTGCACGGTGCGGTTGCCGTCACAGCGCTCGACGATTTCGAGGCTGGGGCCGTTAAGGCGCAGAGCGCGTTCGGGCATTAGCAGGACCCGCTGCTGATTATTTTCTCCCAGGCGGCAACCGGGAGCGACCCGCGGATGTGACTGCAGATCGGGCGTCACACGCTTTTCTCACTGGGGAGGAACGCGCCGGGAGGGGGCCAGCCGGGATTTACGTAGGCGAAATAGAGGGCGTCGAGTTGGGCCCAAAGGATGTCGCACTTGGCGCGGAGGGCGGCGTGGGCTTGGTCTTGCTGTTCGCGGGTGTGCGCGTGCTTAACGACCCAGGCGAGCGCGAAATCGGCGTCTTCGGGGGCTTGCGTCAGGCGACCAGTGAAGTAGTCGAGGCCGCTTGAGAGCCACGGATAATACTGGCGGAGGCGGTCCATGCGCAGGACGATTAGCTTCCTCGAGAAGAGCTCGGTCAGAGAAGACGCTACGGCTTCGAGATGTGAGCGCGTGGACACGAAATCGACATAGGCCTGAACCGCATAGCGTGTGGCGGGAAGGATGCCTTCGCCATTCAGGGCTTGCTCGCGCGAAAGGCCCGTCGCTTCGACCAGGCGCAACCATTTTTCGATGCCGCCTGGTTTCGTGCCGTCGCCATCGTGATCGAGGATGCGTTTCCGCCAGGCGAGACGAAAAGCGGGATCTTCGCTGCGCGCGAGGATCGCGGCGTCTTTGATGGGGATGCGGCTCTGGTAGTAGTAGCGGTTGAGCCCCCAGGCTTGCAATTGGCCGCGCGTGAGCTTGCCTTCGTGCATCAGCAAATGAAATGGATGCTTGTGGTGATAGCGCTCTTCCCCGATGGCGTGAAAGCCGGCGATGAATTCGGCTTCGGAGAACGGCGGCCGGTCAGATTTGGCGGCGGCGATGGTCATAACTCGAATTCCATTCCATCGTAGGCGATTTCAAAGCCGGCATCCAGTGCGGCGCGATGTTCGGGGCTGTCTTCGTCGAGGATGGGATTGGTGTTGTTGATGTGGATGAGAACTTTACGGCCCCTTGTGTTGGCCGGGAATTGCTCGAGGAGGCCCTCAGCACCGGACAGGGGCAAATGGCCGATTTCTCTTGCCGTTTTCTTGCTGCGGCCGGTTTTAACTAGCTCGTCGTCGCTCCAGAAGGTGCCGTCGATCAAAACCAAGTCGCTAGATGCGGCTGCTTTGGTCCATTCGGGAGTTCGCCCGGAGAGAGAAGGCGCGATGAAGACGCTTTTGCCTTTTTGCTCGAACATGAAACCTACCGCCGCTTCGTCGGGGGAAAGATTGCGCTGAAGCTCTTCGCTGACGTAGTCAGGAAACGAGCCACCGAGCGGCATCGTGACGCAGACGAACGCCGGCGCTTCACCCGGGCTTTCTGAGAGATGACAACCGAGACGACCTTTGCTGGACAGCACCTGCCATTGCACCGGGGGGGCGGCGCGGTCGAGCACGCCGAAGATTTTGTTTTCCTTTTTCAGAATGCGCTGGACGGCCGCGGCGGCAAACACGAAAAAGGATTGAAATTCGCGCAGATGGAGCAGGCCCATCACAGAGTCGACGTCAGCAGACGGAAGAAAGACTCCAGCAATTAGCGATTGAGTTTCTTCATTCGGCTGCGGTGCCAATTCTAGCGTGGCGAGAACTTGCGCGCGCAAATCGGGACTTGCGCAGACCAGGAACCAGACTTTTGCGTCAGGATCCGGGCAGAATGCGATTTGCGTTTGCGTGCGTGCGCGACCGCGGAAGGTGCCTTCACGAAGGCGCCGGCAATTTGCACACGCGCAATTCCATTGGGGAAATCCGCCCCCCGCAGCGGAGCCGAGGATTTTAATGCGCATGCCGACACATGCAGCAGTGCACTAGAGCAAGCGAAAATGAAATAGCAAAACCCCGCTTAGGAAAGCGGGCGCTACAAAGGCGTGCTTGACGGACTAGAGTTCGGCGTTGGCGTACGAGCTGATTTCGCAGTTCAGGTCGATCTCTTCGTGTTGAGGGGTAACCCATTCCATGAGCAGTGCTCCTTGAGGGAGTTGAACGACGGAGAAGAGGATAGCACGATTCCGTTAAAGCGGAATAGGGAAAATGCCTTAGTGCAGCCCAGCTGGCGCCAGTGCCAAAAAAGGAATTGAGCGCATAATGTGACTCATGTGACTCCCGGAACTAGGACACTACAAATAGATTTTTTCCTCCGTCGAAGGCACAACCTATCGCGCATATTTTCTTCATATTTCCGCACAATTAACGACTCAGATTTTTTCAACAGCGATGCGTTTTCTGCTTGACAACAGGTAAAAGCGGCCTATCATGTGGACAAAAGTGGGGCAAAGTGGGTGGCAGTAGGGCATCGTAGAAAAAAGTGGGCAGGTCTAGAGGGGGTGTGGTGCAACCGGGCATTCGATACCACTTCTTCTTACTGACGGGCCAGTCCTTTATCGAAAGGGCGGTCCAAGACGGGGCACATGAAGCTGCGGGGAAACTGTCCGGCGAAAGTCGACGAGAAGGGTCGTCTCAAGATACCCGCCGTGTTTCTGGACGCCTTGAGGGAGTACGGCAGCCAGTTTTACATCACCAGTCCAACGGGCGAGTCAGCACGCATTTACCCGATGAAAGTTTGGTCGGAAATCGAAGACAAACTGGCGAAAGTGTCTTCGCAGAATCGCGCCAAGCGCAAGTTCTTGATGCGCACGAGCTATTACGGGCAAACGGTGGAGCTCGATGGACAGGGCAGAGTCTTGGTTCCCGCAGTGTTGCGCGAATCGGCGCAGATGAAGGGCGAAGTGGATGTCTTCGGGAACCTGGATCACCTTGAGGTGATGAACCATACGCGTATCGTCGACAGCTTGAAAAACGAGCCGTACACAAGCGAAGACGATAAGGCGCTGGAAGATTTGGGGATCTAAGCGGGGAAGCGGCGAGTGGCCCGTAAACGGGACTCGGGGCGAGGAAGTGGTCCGCCACGGCGGGCAGGCGAGTGGCGGGCAAAAGGAACAGAGCCACATACGCCGGTGATGTTGGATGAGGTGCTGGAATGGTTGGGCATAAAGCCAGAAGGATTTTACGTAGACGCCACGCTGGGCGCCGGCGGCCACTCGGCGGCCATCGCGCAGAAGCTGACCTCTGGTCGGCTGATCAGCTTGGACCGGGACGCACAGGCGCTGGAACTGGCGCGGGAGCGGCTGAAGATCTTTGGGGAGAAGGTGACGCTGGTACAGGCGCCGTTCTCGAGGATTGCGGAGGTCGTGCACGAGTTGGGGATTCCCGGGGTGGACGGGGTCTTGGCCGACTTGGGAGTTTCGAGCATGCAGCTTGATCAAGCCGCGCGAGGGTTTTCGTTTCGCGAGGCGGGTCCGCTGGACATGCGCATGGATGCGGGAGACGAAGTGACGGCAGACGAGATTGTGAATCGCTGGTCGGAGAAGGAAGTGGCCGACCTGCTCTATCGGGAAGCCGAAGAGCACGATTCCAGAAGGATCGCCAGGGGCATCGTACGCGCGCGGCCGATACGCGACACCGCGCACCTGGCAACGGTTGTAGCTGGGGCCCGAAAGCAATGGGGAAGGCAGAGACTGCATCCCGCCACAAAAACGTTTCTGGCGCTGCGGATAGCGGTGAATCGAGAGATGGAGGAACTCGGGCAGTTTCTTTCTCGGACCCCAGCTACATTAAATTCAGGCGGGCGCCTGGTGGTGCTGACGTACCACTCAGGTGAAGACCGCCCGGTCAAGCAAGCGTTTCAACAGGCAGAGCGTGAGGGCACGCTCAAGGTGCTGACCAGACACGTGATCCAGCCGAGTGAAGAAGAGATCTCGGCGAACCCACGTTCGCGAAGTGCGAAATTGCGGTGCGCAGAAAGAGTCTGAGTATGATGCGGAAACGGAAAAAAGCGGCCCAAACGGAATTTCACACCGTGAAGCGGATCGATAATTCACGGCTGGTGAGAGCTGCGGAGCCGGTGCGCTTGCAGGGTTTTTATCGCACGGCGGGGTGGGGCGGGCTGATTGCTGTGTTTCTGATGTTCTACGTGTACCAGCATTTTCGCTGCATCGACCTGAGCTTTCATCTCGAGGATCTGAGATCGCGGCAGACGAAAATGTCGGCGCTAAATTCGGAATTGCGGCTGGAGATTGAGGGGCTGCGCGATCCGCGGCGCATCGATATGATTGCTCGACACCAATTGGGCTTGACCGAGCCGCTGCCGACGCAGGTGCAGGAGTACGAAGCTCCTGCAGACGCGGAAGTGGCGAGCGTGCGCTACGTGCGCGGAAATCGGGCGCAATAATTCGCGGCCATTCTCCGCCGCTCAAGATTTCGGCACGTCCAATTAACATCCAACCGGAGCGCTTGCCGACCTGATCCCTCCATGCGACAAAATCGAGTCCACGTCCGTTTGCTAATGATCGCTGGCGTGGCTCTGCTGTGGACCACGGCAATATTCGGGCGGCTTTCCTACCTGCAACTTTTTGCGCACGGCGAGTACATGGCGCGGGCGCAGCGCCAGCAGCAGCGCACGATTGAAATCACTCCAAAGCGCGGAATCATTTACGACCGCAACATGCATGCGTTGGCGATGAGTGTGCCGGTGAAGTCGGCGTTTGCGGTGCCTGCGGAAATTGCAGACGAATCGCTGGCGGCTCGGCTGCTTTCGGGCGTGCTGGGCGTACCGCAGGACGTGCTCGAGGCGCGCATGGCTTCGTCGCGATCGTTTGTGTGGATTTCGCGCAAGCTGCCGCCAGAAAAAGTTGAAGCCATCGAAGCGCTGAATCTCAAAGGCGTTTATTTCCAGGACGAGAATCAGAGATTTTATCCGAAGCGCGATTTGGCGGCGCATGTTCTGGGATTTGTCGACCCCGACGAGAAAGGGTTGGCGGGAATCGAGTACCAGCTCGACAGCCAGATTCGCAGCAAGAGCGAAAAAATCGTGGTGATGGCGGACGCGCGGCAACGCTGGTTCGATGGCGGCGAGGCGCAACGCGAGCGTGGCGCGAACGTGGTCCTTACGCTGGACGAAAAGATTCAATACATCGTGCAGCGCGAGCTGCTGGCGGCCATCGAGAAGACCCACGCGTTGGCTGGTAGCGTGATTGTGATGAATCCGAACACCGGCGAGATTTTGGCGATGTCGAACTGGCCGCGATTTAATCCGAACGCGGCGAGCGAGGCTCCGGCGGAATCGCGAATGAATCGCGCGGTGACTGCGCTCTACGAGCCGGGTTCGACGTTTAAGTTGATTACGCTGGCGGCGGCTTTCGATCAGGAAATTACCCGTCCCGACGAGGTTTTCGATTGCGAGAACGGCGCGATTTACATCGCGGGGCATCGCATCCGCGATCACAAGCCGTTTGGCTTGCTGAATGTTTCGGAGATTCTGGCCAAGTCCAGCGATGTAGGGGCGATCAAGATCGCACTGCGGCTGGGTGCGCCGCGATTTTACGATTACATCCGAGGGTTCGGTTTTGGCGCGCCGACGGGCATCGATCTGCCAGGCGAGGGCAAGGGGCTGCTGCACCGGTTGGAAAATTGGAGCGCAATCTCGATCGGGTCGGTTTCCATGGGCCAAGAAATTGGCGTTACGCCGATTCAGCTGATTACTGCTGTCTCAGCGATTGCGAACGGCGGCACGCTGGTGAAGCCGCATGTGGTACAAGCGATTAAGCGTGGGGATCGCGTTGTGGGCCCGGACATGGTTAACGCGCCGGGTGAAGCGAAACGCGTGATTCGGCCGGAAACGGCGGCGACGCTTCGCCGGCTGATGGAAGGTGTCGTGCTCAACGGCACAGGCACCCTCGCGCGGCTCGATGGATGGACCGCTGCGGGAAAGACGGGATCTGCGCAAAAAATCGATCCTGCTACGGGGCGCTACTCGCCGACGCAACTGATTGCGTCGTTCACCGGGTTTGCGCCGATCAGCAATCCTGCTGTGACGATTCTCGTTTCGCTCGATTCGCCTGTGGGTTTGCACGAAGGCGGACAGGTCGCTGCACCGGTGTTCAAGCGCATTGCCGAGCAGGTGCTGTCCTATTTAGATGTGCCGCGCGATGTGCCGCTGAATCCGCGCCTTATTCAAGCCGCGTACAAGCGGCAGATGGCCAGCGAAGGCGCGATGCTGGAGGATTTTTCGCCGACGGATTTTTCCGGGCAGCCCGACGAGCCACCGGCGGCGTCGAACCCTGTAGCGCCCGACAAGCCTACACCGCACGCTCCTGAAGTGGCCATGGCCACCGATGAAGGTGGCGATATTTCTGTGCCAGATTTTTCCGGAGAGACGATGCGCGAAGTCACGGAAATGTGCTTACACCTCGGGCTCGAGCCGCTGTTGGTTGGCAGCAATCTTGCTACGCAACAGATTCCGGAGGCTGGAGCAAACGTCCGGCGCGGTGCGAAAGTGACGGTGCAGTTCGGAAACCCGCCGCCGCCCGCAAAACCTACGAGGACGGCGCGGACGGCAAGGTTGCATAGCAGGTCCAGATATTAGATGAGCATCGGATTGACACATACGGAAGAAAAACAGCGTGACTCGACTGCAAAGCAGAGCAACGATGAACGAGGGCATCTGATGCCGGTTCGCGTGTCTAATTACAGCGGCAAGCTGGGCGCCTTGTTTGAAGGCGTTGCGGCCAACGTGCCTGCGCGGGCTGGCGATCTGGAGATTCGCCAAGTGGCTTGTGATTCGCGCAAGGTGCAGCCTCGTGCTTTGTTTTTTGCGCTACATGGCGCTAAGGCGGACGGGAACACTTTTATTCGCGATGCGGTGTCGCGCGGTGCGGTGGCCATTGCGAGCGAAGACGTCGCGCCGGCGGCAATGCCGTCGAGCGTGGCTTGGATTCGCCTGGCAAATGCGCGCAAGGCGCTGGCCATCACTGCGGCAAATTTCTTCGACCATCCGGCCACGGCGTTGCAACTTGTCGCCGTCACAGGCACGAATGGGAAGACGACGACGTCGTCGCTGATCGATTCGATCGTGAAGGCTTCGGGAGCGAAGACGGGACTGTTCGGCACGATCGCGTATCACACTCCTCTCGGCGATTACCCGGCGCCGAACACGACGCCGGAATCGGTGGACTTACAGGGATTTTTCGCGGAGATTCGCGAGGCGGGCGGGCGATTTGCCGTGCTGGAAGCGAGCTCGCATTCTCTGGCGATGGATCGTTTGTGGGGCTGTCACTTTGCTGCAGCGGTGTTCACGAATTTGACGCGCGAGCACATGGATTATCACAAGACTTTCGAGGATTATTTCGGGGCGAAGCTGCGGCTTTTTGAAGGGACGGGAGCGGGCGCGCCGGATGCCGCCGTGCTCAACATCGATGACGAGTACGGGAAACGCTTGGCGGATGTGGCACAAAATCCGCTCACATACGGTCTTCAATCGGGTGCGCAACTCACGGCCAAAAAATTTCAACTGACTTTTTCGGGCGTGTCGTTCACCGCGCAGACGCCTAACGGCAAAATCGAGATTGAGTCACCGCTCGTTGGCCGCATAAATGTTTACAATATTCTTGCTGCGATCGGTGCGGCGCAGGC
>JAOAPV010000138.1 GCA_025463055.1 Candidatus Acidiferrum typicum | reverse complement strand
AGAAGCCAGTAAAACTGTCAGTGACATGGCGGAATATAACATCCTCAAGAAGCAGGCACAGGCGCAGTCTACTTTATACACCACCCTTCTGGGCCGGATCGAAGAAGCAGGTATCGCGGCGGCGTCACAGTCAAGCAACATTCGCATAGTAGATTTGGCCCGCGTTCTGGATCGGCCCACGCGCCCTCATCGTGTCCGTTACCTTGGGTTTGGTCTTGTTGTTGGGCTTATGGGTGGAATCGTGCTCGCATTCCTGCAGGAAAAAGTAGATCGCCCGTTACGCAGTCCACAGGATGTCCGCGATTGGACAGGTATTCCTTCTGTTTCGTTAATTCCTGAATTTGCCAGTAATGGGTTCCATCGGGGCATCAACAGACTAAAGTCAGCCCCGGATTCAGCCGGGCCTGCGAAGTTCCTGTTTGAGCGGCCTCATTCACCTGAATCGGAAGCGGTGCGTGCACTTCACGCGAACATAGTTCTGGCCAAAGAGGAGCAGCCGCAGGCCGTATTAGTAACGTCCTCGCTGCCCGGAGAAGGCAAGACAACAGTGGCGGTGAATCTGGCCCTGGCTTTAGCCCAGTACCAGCGAACCTGCCTGGTAGATGCCGACCTCCGCCGTCCATGCGTGGCTGCCGCGTGCGGCGTATGTTCCGACAGCGGTTTGGGAGACGTTCTGCTTGGATCTGTCGCATTGCAGGACGCGTTGGTAGTCATGCAAGGTTCTCCAAACCTCGCCATCCTGCCCGGGGGGAAGGCGAGCGACGAGAGGGCGCACCTGATCGCCAGCATGGTAATGAAATCGGTAATGGAATCGCTACGCGCTCGATTTGATTTCATCGTCCTCGACTCGTCCCCCATCATTCCTTACGCTGAGGGACGCGTATTGTCCACTCTGACCGACGGCATCATTCTTGTGACGCGCTCCGGAATCACCCCCGGACCTGCAATAGCTCGCAGTATGGAATTGCTGAACGAGCTCAAATCACCAAGGATCCTCAAGATCGTACTCAACGCACATAATCTTTCTAATCAGGACTATTACTACTATTCCTATAAAAGCAGTTGATTTCGGTATTTCTTCCTGGCATCAAAGATGAACGCCACATTCAATAGAGCCCGCCTCATGCCGCCTTTCTTGTACCACCGCAAAGTGTTGATCGTCGCCTTCCAGGGCTTGCTGGTGATGGCGACCTACTACACTGCCTTTGTCTTGAGGCTGGACTTCTCTGTAGACTCCAGGTCACGAACGGTATTCTTCTTGTCGCTGCCCTGGGTACTAGCCATCAAATTGGCGATTTTTCGCAGCCATGGTCTCCTGAAAGGATGGTGGAGATATGTCGGAATGAGCGATCTTGTGGACATAGCCAGGGCAAGCCTGATCAGCGGTATGTTGATATATGCGGCTCTGTGGATTGGGTTATGGCCTCGACCCGGTTATCCAAGATCGGTCATTCTCATTGATCTGGTACTTACAATCCTCTTTATTGGCGGAGCCAGATTTGTCGTTCGTGCCCGTACCGAAACCCTTCAAACCTGTGTTGCCCAAAAGGAGACTCTCGTGGTTGGAGCCGGCGTCGCCGGCAGTACCATCATGCGGGAATTGAAGCAAAATCCAGATCTGGATTACAAGCCGATCGGATTCGTCGATGATGACGTCACTAAACTGGGCATCAGGATCCACGGAAAACGCGTACTGGGCACAACCAACGACATAGGCGCATTAGCAGTAGAACACGGCGTGAAGTGTGTTCTGATCGCAATTCCGTCTGCCGAAGGTAAAAAAATAGACGAGATCATTAATAAGTGCTCGCAATCCAAGGTGGAATTCAAAATCCTCAATGGAGTCGGAAAACGCATTGAAGGACGGTCAAGTATTGACCAAATACGCCGAGTCCGTCTGGAAGACCTGCTGGGCCGGGCGCCCGTACGCCTGGATCTCGGCAATATCCAGAAAAAGCTGCAGAATGAGTCAGTGCTGATTACTGGAGCCGGAGGCTCCATAGGTTCCGAACTGACGCGACAGGTTTCCCAGTTTAGGCCCGGAAAGGTGGTACTGCTGGAACGTTCGGAAAACGACCTTTTCCGGCTTTGCTGTGAACTCCGTCGCAATTTCCCCATGGTGAATCATATTCCCGTGGTCGGCGATATTCTGGACGTTGGCCTGCTGAGAGAAGTGTTTGCGGCCCATCGGCCTCATTCGGTTTTTCACGCCGCCGCCTACAAGCACGTTCCCATGATGGAGACGAATTGCTTCCAGGCCGTAACCAATAACATCTTTGGCACATACAACGTGGCGCTGGTGGCGCGGCAATTCGAGGTGAAGGACTTTGTCATGATCTCCACTGACAAAGCGGTGAAACCAACTAACATCATGGGAGTAACCAAACGAATCGCCGAACTCATTATCCTGGGGCTTCAGCATCAACGCACGCGTTTTGTTGCGGTCCGTTTCGGCAACGTCCTCGGCAGTAACGGCAGTGTGCTGCCCATATTTGAAGAGCAGATCCGGAATGGCGGACCGGTCACGGTCACTCACCCGGAAGCCAAGCGATATTTCATGCTCATTCCTGAAGCCGTCCAGTTGGTGCTCCAGGCATCGACCATGGGAAGGGGCGGAGAGATTTTCATCCTTGACATGGGGGAGGACGTCAAGATAGATGATCTAGCCAGAAATGTGATCCGGCTTGCCGGTTTTGAGCCCGGCAAGGAGATCAAGATCGTTTACACTGGTCTCCGCCCAGGCGAGAAGCTGGTGGAAGAGTTGCGGCTTCAAGCCGAGGGCCCGGCGCCCACTACCCATGAAAAGATCCGCGTGTTGCAAGGCGGCAAGGTTGACTTTCTCCAAGTGCGCGGATGGCTGGATGAGCTCTCAACCCTTGTTGAATCGAGAAATGTACACGGCCTGGTAAAAACACTGATTTCCCTGGTTCCCGAATACTCTCCCAGTGAAGAGATTCTGGCTCTTTGCGACGTGGACCGGCACGACTCCATAGTGCGTTACCGGCGCGACCGGGCCAGTTTGGCGGTTCATTTCGGCGACGCCGCAGCTTAATTCCCTCGAACCATAAAAAGCAAAAATTGCTTAATACCAAGGACACAATTCCACGCGCTTGATACCTCCATCCATAAAAAGGAGCAGCAGTGACAACTGAAGAAGTAGTGAATTCGCCAGTTGAGCATCAGGAGAAGACAACACCGTTGCAGTTCCTCGATCTGGGGCTGCAGTTCGAACAGATTCGTAATGAGGTAATGCAAGCTGTGACAAACGTATTGGAAACGCAGCGTTTTGTACTCGGCCTGGAGGTAGAGCAACTGGAAGCCGAAATATCCGACTACCTGGGCTGCCGCTTCGCCGTGAGTTGCGCATCCGGAACTGACGCCCTGATGCTGGCGCTCATGGCGACCGGAGTCAGCAGTGGCGACGAAGTAATCACCACCCCGTTTACCTTTGTCGCCACCGCCAGCGCGATCGTGCGTGCGGGAGCGACCCCGGTTTTCGCAGACATTGATCCGAAGTCTTACAATCTCGACCCGGAAAGCATGGCCCGGGCAATTACGTCCAGGACCCGAGCTGTCATCCCCGTCCACCTCTTTGGCCTTCCTGCTGAAATGGAACCTATCAACGATGTGGC
>JAOAPV010000015.1 GCA_025463055.1 Candidatus Acidiferrum typicum | reverse complement strand
GTTCACCAGGGAACGGTGGCAATCTTCGCGCTGGCCTGCGCCGAAGGCTTGCGCTACCAGGGTGTCCAAGCCAATCAGCAGGCCGCCACCGAAGAAGGCTACGACGTTGAAAATGCCGGAGCTGATGCTGACCGCGCCGATGGCGTTCGCGCTGTCTGGCAAGTGGCCGACCATGACGGTATCGACGATGCCCATGGTCATCCAACCGATTTCGGCCAGCACTAGCGGGAGCGCGAGCTCGAGCGTCGGGCGCATTTCGGCGCGAAGTGTTTTCAATCGGAGCATGGTTGCGCGGCAAGCCGTGGAGGCAAGCGTTGAAAGTGTAAGCGTGCTGCGCAAAAGGCGCAAACGACCGCCGTAGGCAAAGGCTGGTGCAAGCTTGGCGAGGAGGAAAAGCCAAACAAAAAGGGCCGCGGACGTAAATCCGCGGCCTTCTCTTGTTGGAATGGATTACCCGAGGTTGGGCTACTTCTTTTCCATTTGCTCCTTCAGGTGCTTCGCGCAGGCCTCGGCGGTAGTCTGCTGGCCATGGAGAGTGTTCTTCTTGTTTACGGAATAGGCGAAAACGATCGCCCCCGTTTTTCGGTCGATCATTTGCACGCTCGCGGCGTCGTCCGAATGGATCTGCTTCATCATCACCATCTTTGCCCATCCGGGCTTCTTCTCTTCTGACGTACCCTTCAGAATGTACCGAGCTTGCTCTTCGCTCGCGACCGGCACGAGCGGCACATTCTTTTTCTGAAAAGCTGCCGCGAGGTAATTCTCAAAGCCTTCCATGGGGACTATATATACGGCGGCTCCGGAAAGAATATGAGTGTCGACCGCAACCGGGGCGGAGAAATCCTGCCGTTGCCGCGGGTCAGCAGGCGTTTCGGGCATTGGCGACGAATTTACAAGGGCGGCAGATTTAGCCGGAGTACCGGTGGTCTGCACATCCTGTTTTGCGCCAACGACATGACAAGCCATTCCGTTCATAGGGAGTTCGTTGGGAGCCAAAGCGGCGCCTGGCGCGAGATCGCGGCACTCCATCTTGACCGGAGCCGCCGGTTGCTGCTGAGCGAAAGCACCGTCGACGGAACACACGAAAACGAGGACAGCTATAGTTGTTTTCACAGGTGAACCTCTACTGGCCAGCTTGGAACAGCACGTCGGAGGGCACTAAGGTACGTTGGTACTCCTGAGCACAAAGAATAAATGGTCTGAAGGACAGGCTTGCGCTTTCTGTGACCAAGGGGATAGAGGAGGGGCAGGTTATCTCGGCGCTGAATGCGGTTTCGGGAGGATTGATTTGTTGGACACCAAGCGCGCTGGTTTCCACTCGCGGGCTTATGATGAAGTTCCCATCGGGAAGCTGCGTATCCCAGCCGGAGTTTTCCACCGGGTTACAGTCCGCTAATGTCGTTTTTGCTTGCGTTGGCGAGGGTTGGAAAAGTAGAGTGTCCCTAGTCCTAGGGGGTTTTCTGGGGGCAGCACCTATATATAGCAATCCAGTTGCCGGAGGGCGCCGGCACTATCCTGCTCGGTTGGCCGGAGGCGGAAGGCTATGACTGCCATCATCACGATAGCGAATCAAAAAGGCGGCGTGGGGAAGACTACCACAGCGATTAATTTGTCCGCCGCTATTGCGAATCGTGGGAAGCGCACGTTGCTCATCGATCTTGATCCACAGGCCAACTCGACAATCGCATTTTACAATACTGGCGAGATCGCAACATCGATGTTCGAGGTGTTGAGCGAAAGCCGCGCGACAATGGCGCAAGTAATAAAGCCTACGAAAGATCCGATGTTGTTTCTGGGGCCGGGAAGATTGGCTTTGGCGAAGCTGGAGCAGGTACTGGCCGGGCAATTCGATGCGCCATACAGATTGAAAGACGCGTTGGGGCCGATCCTGAAAGAGTACGAATACATCGTTTTGGATACGCCGCCATCGCTGGGAATATTGACGGTGAACGCGCTGGTGGCTTCGACACATTTGGTGGTGCCGATTCAGGCGGCGTATTTTGCGATTGAGGGCACCGATGATCTGCTCGAGACTTACGAGCGGATTCGCGCGCGCCCCAATCCGGGGCTGAAAGTTTTGGGCGTGGTCATCACACTTTTTGACAAGCGCACAAATATTTCCCGGGACACGCACGGGCAGATTCGCACTGTGTTCGGCGAAGTGCTGTTCAAGACGAAGATCAGCAAGAACGTGCGGCTGGAAGAAAGTCCCGCGTATAAAGAAACCATTTTGACGTTCGCGCCGAAATCACCCGGCGCGGTCGAATACAAGAAGCTGGCTGCGGAGGTTATCCAACGTGTTGAAGAGAGCCGGGTTACCCGTCACGCTGAAGATGCGGCATGACTCGCACTACGTCGAGTCACTAACAAGCTATAGCGGAGCGGCCATCGGGCGGATGATTCCGGTGGAGCAGATCCGTCCCAATCCGGACCAGCCGCGCAAGGCCATCGGCGATTTGCGGGAGCTCACAGATTCGGTTCGCGAGAAGGGCGTGCTCGAGCCGCTGCTGGTGCGCTTTGTGCCGCGCGAGGATTGCTATTACCTCATTTCGGGAGAGCGGCGCTATCACGCGGCGCGCGCCGCGGGTCTGCGTGAGGTGCCGTGCATCGAGAAGACGGCAGACGACGCAGAGACGCTCGAGATTGGATTGATCGAGAATATTCAGCGGAAGGATTTGACGCCGTTTGAAGAGGCGGATGGGCTGCACCGTTTGGCGACGCAGTTTGAATACACGCACGAAGATGTAGCGCGGAAGATTGGTCGGGCGCGCTCTTCTGTTACCGAGACGCTTTCGCTGCGCAATATTCCGGATGGGCTACGCAAGAAATGCGTCGAGCAGGGAATCGCATCGAAGTCGCTGCTGCTGCAGATTGCTCGGCAGCCCACCGAAAAGAAAATGGTGGAGATGCTGCATCGAATCCTGCAGGGCGGCTTGACGCGCGATGAGGCGCGGCGGGAGAGACGGGAAGAGCAGTCCGGTCCGCAGCGGCCGCAACCATTTATTTTTCAATTTGAGCCGGAAAATGAAACGTTCAAGTTTCGGATTCAGTTTAAGAAAAGCCATGTGTCGCGCGACGAGCTGATTGGGACGTTACGCGATATACTTTTGCAGCTTGAGGGCTCCTCGTCGTCTTCGGACTCCGAAGCGGATTCAACCGCCGCGTAGATTCAGAGTGCATCTAAGACGGGCGCGGGTATCCCGTGCCCCTACACTCCATGCCGGAATTAACTCCGCAGCAGATGAAGACGGTCGAACGGCTTTTCGCCGCGGGGTTTCGGCCCATCGCGATTCCTCCTTACGACAATGCGCTCTGCATGCGGCGCGGCGAATGCGCGGCGCTCCTCGCTCCGGTTGCAAATGCAGGGCTGCGTTTACTGGCGTCGCCGACCTACATCGTTGATGGGAATCTCAGCGTAAAGCTGAAGCGGCGAAACGGCGAGGTCTTCGTCTGGAAGAAAACGGAAATCGAGGCTACGCCGGAGCGTTTGAAACAGCTCGAGGATTTCCGCCGCGAGCTTACGACCATTTTGGACGAAGCAGCGACGCAGTAAGACGGTCCGATTGCAATTCCTCAGGACTCCCGGCACACTGAAATTCTTATGGCAGACTACGACGTTATCTGCATTGGTGCGGGACCCACCGGTCTTGCTACCGCAATTGAAGCAAAACGCGCCGGGATGCGCGCGCTGGTCATCGACAAAGGCTGTCTGTGCAATTCCATCTATCACTATCCGGTGAATATGGTGTTTTTTACGACGCCGGAGCTGCTCGAAATTGGCGATTTGCCGCTGGTGAGCCCGAACGAAAAGCCCACACGCGTCGAGGCGTTGAAGTATTACCGCAAGGCTGCGGAGCACTATGAGCTGGAGCTGCGGCTATTTGAGCTGGTGGTTCGCGTGGAGGGAAGCGATGAGAATTTCACCGTGTGGACACGGACAACCACCGGCACACCGGAAAAATATCACAGCAGAAAAATTGTCGTCGCTACCGGCTACTACGATCTGCCCAACAAGCTGAATGTGCCGGGCGAAAATCTGCCGCACGTTTCCCATTACTACACGGAGCCGCACGCGTTCTGGAGGGAAGATGTCGTGGTTGTTGGTGGAAAAAATTCCGCGGCGGAGGCGGCGCTGGACCTTTATCGAAACGGTGCCAAAGTGACGCTCGTGCATCGCGACGCACATCTGGGGCAAACGATCAAGTATTGGGTTAAGCCGGACATTGAAAACAGGATTAAAGCCGGGCAGATTCGCGCGCTGTTTGAAACGCACGTGAAGGAGATCACGCCGCACGAAGTGATCGTGACCAATCGCGCGGGTGAAACGCGGCTCCCAGCGAAGCAAGTATTCGCATTGACCGGATACCACCCAGACTTTTCGTTTATTCAAAGCTTGGGAGTGCATCTCGATCCCGTCACCTGCAAGCCGTCGCTAGATCCAAACACGCTCGAGAGCAACGTGCCTGGCATTTATTTGGGGGGAGTGGTGATTGGCGGAAGGCATACGGGCGAAATCTTCATCGAGAACGGACGCTTTCACGGGAAACAGATTATCCAGGCGCTCACGTCGAACCTGAAGGCGGCGGAATCGGCCTGACGGTTAGAGCAAAGACCGATACATCACCAGGGCATCTACAAAACCCTCCGCCGGATGCTGAAATGCGCCGGGAAGCCGGCCGACGATTTCAAATCCGAAGCTCTTCCAAAGCGCGATGGCACGCTCGTTCGTGCTCACTACAAAATTGAATTGCATGGCCTTGAAGCCGCGCTCGCGGGCTCGATCGAGCGAATGCGCGCACATCGCGCGAGCTGCGCCTCGGCCGGTTGCCCAGGGAGCGGTGATGTATCCGCAATTGGCCACGTGCGAGCCACCACCTTGCTGGTTGGCTTGTAGAAAGTACGTGCCCACGATTTGGGCGCTCTCTTCCGCGGCGAAGATTTCGTGATGGGGAGCGAACCAATACTTGAGTGCTTCCTTGCGCGCCATGTCTCGCGGCAAGGTGTAAGTTTCGCCCGTGCGGATGGTGGGCTCTAGAATCGCCCAAATCGGGTCGGCATCGGCTTGCAGCGAAGCGAGGCGGATTTGCATAGGCCACTTTCGCAGCGCGAGAGGTATTACGTCAATTTGACGCATTCGTGCCGCAGAACCGCACGCCTTCCCAATTTGCCGCATATGGCTCCGTTTGTTAGACTTCTGGCATGGCGAACATCATCCGCGAAGTTGCCGAGACGTTCAGCACGCTCGCGCAAGGATTCAGTGTGACCTTCCGAAATATGTTTCGGAAGACGGTCACGGAGAACTACCCGTACGAGCCGGTGCATTTTCAGCCGCGCTATCGGGGCATTCATGTGTTGCATCGCGATGAAAGCGGGCTGGAAAAGTGCGTCGGATGCTTTTTGTGCGCTGCCGCGTGCCCGGCGAACTGCATTTATATCGAGGCCGCGGAAAATACAGATGTGAATCGTATTTCAGCAGGCGAGCGCTACGCCAGCGTCTACAATATCGATTATTCGCGCTGCATTTTCTGCGGATATTGCGTGGAAGCGTGCCCCACAGACGCGATCACGCATGGGCATGGATTTGAACTCGCCACGTACGACATCAATTCACTGGTTTATCGCAAAGAGCAGCTTCTCGAAAAGATGCCTGCTGAAGCTGCCGCGTCCCGCTAAGTTCTAGTAAATATACTCCGCACAAATCAGTTTAGTTCACCCCGAGTTGCGCTTTCGAATTTCTGCGTCTGATCGTAGAAGTCCCGCCCTCCACTCCGTGTCTTCTAAAAAATATAAGGCTGCTTAGACGTAACGCTTGGGTTATGGGGTGGCGGCTATGCGGGAGTCGGTGGCTTGTGGTTGCGGCGAGGCGGATTGGGATTACGGCTGGGCGCATGGGTTCGAGTGGTCGCCGGTTGGGGGCGCGGCGCGAGTTGTGGACTTGGTTCGAGCCACGGTTGACGGCACAGTTCGGCGCTGCTTCGGCGGCTCCTCGTTGTTGGCGGAAAGCGGCTCGCGAATTGGCTTTTGGGCCCATGTTCTGGGCTTGCGTTCACGAACGGGTGCGAAATTCGGGCGTCGCGCCCGTCTGATCGGCGAAAAAGTTATCGGACGCAGTATGCGCCGACTTGCCTCGCGCCTCGGACGGCGAAGTCCGCTCGTCGGGCATCGAAGCCTGCGGATTTTCCGGTCGCTCGGCGGCGCCGTGCTCGCGAGCCGGGGGAGTTTCGCGCTGTTGCATCAACCAGCGCGCCAGCATGGCCGCGGTGTTTTCTTCCAACCAGGAATCGAGCAATTGCGTGATCTCCTTGCGGAGATTGGCGGCATGGCCGAGCCGCGAAAGCTCATAACTCTGCAGCGAGTTCCGGGACGCCGAGAGAAGGAACTCCCACGGTGGCTGGGTTCTGTAATTCAAGGGGACCTCCAGGGAAAGCCTCGTCACGGTATCAGTATCATTACTATAGTCAATAGTATCGAAATACGTATGTACTGTGGAAAGCTGTGCAAATCGCTTCCTACGAATCGGGAGGGGTCCGTCTTTCTACGCGCGCGAACAAAGGCGCTGTGGTGACGCCGATCGAGCCGTTCCGGACTTGCCTTCAGGCCTGCAGCGCATGTTCGGGGGACTACGAAGACCCGGAGCGGACCGCGTTCCGCGATTCCGCGGCGGAAGAGGCCGACGACGAAGAGAGCGGCGCGAATTTGAGGCGCTCCGTCGATCGCGAAGAGTTTCCTGTTCGGGAGGAATAAGACCAGGGAAGGGGGCAGGCGATGGGGAGACGACGTATGGGAAGACGACTTATGGGAAGAGAAGGGGGAACGAGCAAGGCACAGATAGTTGTGCCAACGCAGCGCGAGGTAGTGCGCGACGTGATGCTGGCCGCGGGGAAATATGGCGCGTGGATGACGCTGCACGAGTTGGCCAGGCTGATGCGCTACGGCGAAACCAGCATCTCGGCGCAGTTGCGGCATTTGCGCAAGGCGAAGTGCGGCGGCTACGTCCTGGAAAAACGCGTACGTAAGCCGGAGGTCGTTAGCAGCGAAGAGCACTTTGTTGTGTGGGAGTACCGGTTGACCGCGCGACGGCGCGTTTCGGCACACGGGCGCGCGGCATCACGTCAGCGGAGCATCCAGTGAGCGTCAAGCCGGAATTGGCGTTTGACGTTTGCTGGGAAGTGTATCGCGGAGCGCGCGAAGTGCTGGAGGCCAAGCGGGGCATGTCCGCGATGGATTGGAAGGAAGCGACGAAATACTTGTGGCGGCCGGATTTTCGTCCACGGCTTAACGAATGGGTGGCGGACTTCGCTCTGGCCGGCCAGGCGGCGCTTGATGGGCCGGACTGGGCCTCGCGCATGGTGATGTTCCGACTGTACTACCTGGGCATGGCGCCGTACGAAAATGCGCGGCATTTTCTCGGCATAAGCGAACGAAGCTGGGTGAATTGGTCGGAGGAAGTGCGGCGCCGCTGCGGGAAGGAGCTGCTGCGCCGCGGCATGTTCCCGCCGCGAAAATATTTTAGGTCTGGTGACTAGGCAAATCGTAGGCGCCTAGGATCTTGCGAGCCGAAGACGGGCACGGGTGTCCCGTGCCCCTACAGGCTCAGCGGGTCGCCGAGGCGCAGGGGCTTGCCGGTTTCGGTGGGGGCGACGCGGGTGTTTACGGCTAGGCGATAGAAATGGTCGAAACGGGTTGCTGGCGCCCACGGTGGCAGGGTTTGGCGGCGGAGATCGCTGAAACGTTTTTGGAAGCCGAGTAGGTCGGCGGCTGTTTGCGGGTCGCGTGCGGGAACCGGGCAGCGGGCGCACGGATTGCTGCCCTCGAAATTTACTTCGCCGATGCGGAAGCGCACTACGGTTCGCTCGTCTTCGCCGTAGAGCTGATCTTCCCAGAACGCGGGCAAATGTCCGTTGGCGTTGGCGGCTTTCGCTGGGGGCTGCGAGCCCGCGGCGATGTCGGCGCTATCGATTTCGAGCGTGGTACGGAAGCGCTGGCGCACGGCATCCAAGGTCAAGCCGGGGAACCAGTCGCTCACCGCTTGCAGCGATGCCGTGGAAATGATCGTGGGACCGTTGGCGATGTTGTCGTCCGGAAATCCTTCGGGCGCGTGGCGCACCAAGATCTGCTGCTCGAAATAGACGCTGAACCATTCCGCTGCGTCTTCGTTACCGCTGGGAAAGGGAAACGTGCGCGCGGGAATGTTGCGGCGATCTCCGGGAACCGCGAGCGTGACGGAGCTGAGATCCGCGGCGTAGGTAGCGCGAATCAAGTGTATTGCAGCAGTGCGCTTGGCGTTGACCCAGCGGCCGTCGACGGAATAGAGCGCCCACGCGCGGTCGTGTTCGAGCCCGCCGCCAGGCCCAATGCGCGCCTCACGGACCGAGACGGCGTCAAGCGACTTGATGGGATGCAGGCGAATGCCCGTAAGCCGAGGTGTGGTGACGTTGGAAATCACGACAAAGTGTAGCAGAGCGGGGCGCGTTCTCAGTTCGAGTTTTGCCGGGGTCTGTTCGTGAGCAGGCAAAAGCCGCCGGCCAGGGACAGAACGCCGAGCGCGATCGCTACGATCGTGTGCGCAACGATGAAGAATTGGTTGTCCTCGTGGTGGCTCATCATGTGCTGCGTGTCGTGCACCATGATGTGCCCGAACGCCAGTGTGGTGAAAAGCACCGAAATACCACTCGCGATTTGCAAGCCTCGACTCACGGTGACAACCTCCGGTCACGGCATCTTAGCGCAACGCTCTGTGACGCAACCCGCTAATCCTTCAGTTCTGGCGGATTAGGCCTGCTGGCGGGCGGGACGATTCCGTTGAGGCGCATGTATAACACAATCTGGCCGTAGTGGTCGGCGACGTGCCAAATGCAAACCGTTGCGAGTCCGAGCCGTGTGTTAGGACCCGCGTACGGGCCTTCAATGGGCTGAAACATATTTTCATTCGTGATTGCGCCAAGCGATTTTCCAGCGCCTTGAACGAGTCGTGCAGGTACACGGTTAGCTCGTCGCGAGTCTTGGCCGGGCTCGGTCCGCCCTTGTCGCAGTCGGGAGGCGGCTTTTTGCCGTCCAGCTCCGCTGCAAACGCGAAGTTCGCGCAGGCCACGTGTTTTACTTGCTCGCCGAACGTGCGCAGCTCTTTAGGACCGTAACCGGGATAAACGCCGCCATAATCACCCTGTGCTGGACGGTATTCATATTTTTCCGCTGGCATAGCTTTGGCAGCGGAACGAATTTCGTATTCCTCAAATCTAAAATTCAGTAGCAGAGCCGAAGCCACCGTCCTGAGCTCGGCGGCAGTTGGATGTGTTTGAGCAAATTGGTCGACCAGCGGCGGAGTGTGATCGCGCTGCGGCGTTGTTTGCTGCGGATCGGTTCGCTTGTGTTCAGGTGGCGTAGTTTCGGCAGGATTCTGCGCGCGTGCGATGCCATGTGACGTCGGCGCAACGCCCATCACAAGTCCAGCCATTAGTAGGGTCACCCTAGGCAGTAAATGTTTCAACGGATCCTCCGGGTAGCAAGGCTGTTAATGCGATTAATTAGATTTTGCCGCACGGTCGGAAACGGCTTCGGTTTCTTTTCTTGGCTTCAGTTTCTTTTTCAGCCGAAACTTAAACGAATAAGTCTTTTTACAGCAGGGAACTACGTGAATCACCCTTCCGCCGCTGTGACAAAGACATTGGCAATCTCGCGAGCCTTTCATGGACGTAACTAGCTTACGGCTCGCCGCGATCGGAGTGATTCCTTGAAATTAGCGTCGGTAGGAGGGGCGCAGCGTGCTGCGCCCCTGCTTGCCGGGATCGACCTACTTGGCGACGCTTACGGGCGGGCGGCCGCGGCGCTTGTTGCCGCTGTCACTGAGCGATAGCCGGCGGTGCCGGCCTTCTTGATGGCCTCGAGGGCCTCGGCTGTGGTCATCAGCGGTGTGGTCTTCTCGCTCTTTATCGAGCCGCCGGCGGCAAAGGCAATCGCGATGGCTGCGGCGCTGACGTTATCGGGCATTTCCGTGATGACCACAACGTCGTATTCCCCGAACGCGAAGAATGCGTTGTGGATGCGCCCGCCGAGTTTTTCGATCGGCCCGCGCACGGCTTCGATGCGGTCCTGGGGATGAGCTACGAGTCGCGCCCAAGCTTCCGGCGTGTAGCTCACTTGACTTAGATAATGCGGCATGTGTCCTCCTCGACTTGCGTGGACCCTGGCGAGGCCGGAGGCCGCGCAAGGTAAAATTGGCTGGGGAATTCGGGAACTATGCTCCTGAAAAGAAATGAGTTCAAGGAAAAACAAAAATAATTCGAGAATTCCCTTGACAAAAAAGTAGAAAGTGGTATACACTCTCTCTTGTAGAAAACTACGCCCCGACACAACGGGGCGTTTTGCTTTTTAGCACGTTGAATTTTGCGCTGCCTCCGGAACCTTCGGAGGCATTTTTGTTTTACACCGCGCTTACAGCGCCCCCGTAACTCTCAGAGAACCAGGCACTAACCCACGGCAATAAGGAGACGCCATGCCCGTCTATCAGAATGCGACCCCGCCACTTTCGCTTTCTTCTGGCGATGTAGGTTTCAGCTTCAACAATGAGGCGTTTCCCGGCGCGGCCACCTCGGGAACGCAATTCGCGCTGCCCAGCTTCACCGGGACGACCGATGGCGGGACCGCGGTGCGGTGGCAGACGATCTTCGGCACGGCGCCGACGGCTGTCAGCATCATTTTGCAGGGCGCCATGGCCGACGTCGACGCGGAGTATCAGACCATCGATACCGCGGCGCTTACGACCGGTGAAGCGCGTACCGTCAGTGGTGTGCAAGCGAAATTTCTACGCATCCGGTTCGTATCATCGACCGGCGGCGCCGGTTTAACCGCGAAGATCTTGGTTTAGCCCGTCTTTTAGTAGCGCCAGCATCTTGCTGGCGCATCGGACGCAACTGCAACAGCGCCGGCAAGATGCCGCGCTACAAACTTCATGAAACAGTGCATGGCGTATCGCGTTTCGCGGTTTCACCGAAACGCCTGGGTGAGGTGTCAGCGACCGCGTGCGCAAGGTGAGCGCTTCTGCCGACCGCACACGAATGCGCTGCAGGGCGCGCTTCTCGGGCTCTTCGTGCACGGCTTTCCAGAGCGCCCGACCAAACAACCTCCATCGTCTGCGCAGCGCGCGAACTGATTTCTTATGAATCCGAAAAATAAACCGAATGGACATGGCGCTTTGCTCGCAAAGGGCAACGGCGCGAACGGCCGCACAATTTCTTTGAGCGGGATGGGCAGGGCTGCGTCTGACGACGCGAGCGAACTCTCCGTTGCAAACACCGCGGCTTCCTCCGCCGTGGCTGGCGCGGAACGCGAGGCGTACGCTGATGTGGCTCCGGCCGAGGGCGAAGGGAAGCGGTGTCGAGCTGGGGCCGCTTCCCCGCGCAGGCGCAGAAACAAAAACGCCGTAGAGAAAAAAGAAGTTCCGGGCGGCACCGACCCGCTTCCGGTCGACGCGGAGGCCTTTGTGGACGCCGTGCATAGTCGCGTGGACTTGGTTCTGCTGGAAGAGAGACTGCTGCATTCGCTGGACGACAAAATTGTGCAGCGCGAGCTGGCCTACTTGCGCGAACTGCGCTACGGCAAGCGCGCGGGCCCGAGCGACGACGAGCCGACGCAAATTATTTTTGACATGCCGGGTCCGGAAAGGGACAAGCAATGAACACGTTGAGCGCTGCGCAAAGTTTGCTCCAAAAGCTGACGCAAACCGTTTATTTGGATCGCGTGCTGAAGATCGCCGGCGTCGCGGGTTTCGTCATTACCTATCTGAACGCGTGGCGCAGCATGGGCCTGGGGCTGAAGGCTGGATTTGTGTGCAGCGCGGCGGCGTGGTTCGTCGGCGCGCGCTTCACGAAGATTTACCGTTGAACGGAAACGTGTGCGACGCCCTTCCAAATCGACGCCGCGAATCAGCGACTCATATAAGCCGTTTCCGCGCCAGAAGGAATTTCACGAAAGCGGCGCGAAGTACCGATTGTTCGGCGGAGCTGCCGGTCCTGGCAAGACGAAAGCTCTTCTGTGGGAAGCCATTCGCCAGGCACTCCGGGTTCCCGGATCGGATTCGCTGCTGCTGCGGCGCACGTATCCGGAGCTGGAATCGTCGCTGCTCGCGTATTTTCGTCGCGATGTGCCGCGCAAGCTGTATCGCAGCTACAACGAATCGAAGCACGTCGTCACTTGGCGCAACGGCTCGACCACTCGTTTCGGCTATTGTCGCAACGAGAATGACGTCTACCAATATCAAGGCGCGGAGTTTCTTTTCATCGGGCTTGATGAGCTGACGCACTTCTCGCTGAAGCAGTGGCAATTTCTTACTTCGCGCAATCGCTGTCCTGTGCCGAAAAGTTTCGCGTGCATGGCTGGCGCGAGCAATCCCGGCAACATCGGGCACGCTTGGGTGAAGGCGCTGTGGGTCGATCACACGCCGCCGCCGGGATTCGACCGGCCGGAACTATACGACGCGCGCGATTACGATTTCGTTCGCGCCAAGCTTGCCGATAATCCGATTTACGCGAACGACGCGGCGTATCACCGCACGCTCGAAGCGCTGCCGGAGCATTTGCGGCGCGCGTTTCTCGAAGGCGACTGGAACGTTTTCGCCGGGCAATACTTCGACGTCTTTGAGTTCGGGCGTCACACCGTTCGCGCGGAAGAGTTGCGGCTCGAGCCGTGGTGGCCACGCTGGATTTCGGTCGACTGGGGCTTCCAGCATCCCAGCGCTGTGTATTGGCACTGCGCAGTTCCGGGACACCGAAACTCGAAATCCGAAACTCGAAATACGGTTTCAGCATCACCGAGTTTCGATTTTCGCTGTTCGAGTGCCGACGCGGATACTTTTGCCGAACCGCGAATTATTACCTACAGGGAGTTCGTGCAGGCCGGCCTATCGCCGCGCATGCTCGCGCAGGGAATCGCCGAGCGCAGCGGGCGAGAACGCATCAGCGACGTATTTCTTTCGCCAGACGCGTTTGCGCATCGCACCTCGGAAGCATCGATTGCCGAGCAGCTCGGCGAAGTGCTCACGGCAAGCGGATTGCCGCGGCCCGCGCCCGCTGACGACGATCGCGTGGGCGGCTGGCAGCTCATGTATCAGCTGCTCGAGTCCGACGCGTGGCTCATCACGGAAAATTGCGCGAAGCTGATCGATTGCTTGCCACAGCTGGTGCGCGACGATCGCCGCGTGGAAGACATTCGCAAGGTGGACGGCGACGATCCCGCCGACGCCGCGCGCTACGGTTTGGTCTCCGGCGGAAGACTCGCTGGTGTTGGGGCAGCGCACTCTCGCTTCGGCGGTCTCGATCGCCCAGGCGAAGTCGCGCCGCTCAGGGCGGGGCAACCCCCGCCCCTAAATTCGCCAGGGGCGCCGCGCTTCGTCACCGGCATGCCGCTCGGCGAGCAGATCGCGCGGCAAATTAGCGCGACCGATCCAACATCGCGCGCGATTCATTCGCAGCGACTCGAGTCCGAAGCGCGTAAGGAGTTTCGGCCCAAGCCGCTGCCGCGCCGCCGCTAAGTGGGACAAGACGACATGAAAGAGTTTCTTCAACGATTGCTGCAAGGGCGGTACGTCGGGCTGCTTGAGGGCGAAGTGGCGCGATTGCGGGCGGAGAATCGCGCGCTGACGAATTCGCTGCTCGGAACGGCGGGATTTCCTCCCGTCGAGTATCCCGAGATGGCGAAACCGCAAGCGGTGCCGCGGTTGCGCAGACGCTCGTGGCACCAGATTCAGGCGTGGAAAGAAGCGGAAGCAGGAAGCAACGAAACGAAGTAAAGAAAAGGGCGGCGCGATTGAGCCCGCCCTAATACGCGTACTGGACGCGTTTGAGAACCGCAAACTAAGTGTAACCGATCAAGAGAGCGCGAATGGATCTCTATCCGACAACTGAGACTTTGACCGGAACGCCGGGCGCGATTGCGCCGGCGGATGGGAATGCGGCGAGAGGGGTAGCGCCAGCATCTTTGCCAGCGAGTGGTGCGCGTGGCCACGATGCCGACCCGCACCTGCTCGATGACTCGCCGCGCCAGCAAGATGCTGGCGCTACGCAGTCGCCAGAGCTTGGGCCGAACAACGAGCGGCTGGAGGAATTGAAGCCGAAGCTGGTGCATGCGCTGCGCGAACTGGTGCGGCAATATCGCGAAGAGGGCATTGTTGCGCGGCGGCATGAGATTCGGCGGATTCGCCAGGCACGGCTTTTCTGGCAGGGCTTACAGTACGCGTGGTGGAATCCCAACGACATGAACTGGCATTTGCCGTTCGAGCAGCGATATATCGACGACCGCGCGCTTGAGGAGATGCCGCGCTATCAGTTTGTCACCAATTTTTATCAGGGCTTCGGGCTGTCTTTCATCGCCGTGCTTTCGCAGGACGTCCCGAGCGAACTCACCGACCAGCAACTCGCCGGCATCAACGCGCTGAACCAGCAATTGCTCGGCAATCAGCAGCAAATCGGCAATTCGCTGGTGCCGCAATTCCAAAGCATTGCGAACAATCCCGGCCTGAGCCCAGCCGACAAAGCCGCGGTCACATCGCAGTCGCAAGGCGCCCTCGCCAGCGCGTTCGATTCGCTCCAGCAGTCCGCCGCGAATCGCGCCGCGCGCACGCGCAATACCGCCGGCTTTGCCGATCTCTCCGACGACCTCGCGCGCCAGAAGGGAATTGCAGCAGGGAATCAGGCGCAGCAAAATCAGCTTGCCTTCAGCAACACCGCGTTCCAACGCCAAATGGCCGCGCTGCAAGGCCTCTCCGGCCTATTCGGCGTGGACACCAATCTCCTCGGCCGCACCCTCGGCATTCCCGCCGAGCTACTCAACACCCGCGCCAACGCCTCCCGACCGAGCGGCTTCTTCAGCTCGCTAGGGTCGAGCTTAGGCGGCACACTAGGCGGCATCCCCGGCCTGTTCCTCTGAGTCCAAACGTAACGCCTGCTATTCCAATAAAGATTGCTGCTGATCGCCCTATGTATCAAAATGGGCCATGATTTTTCTTCCGTGGGTCTCATTTTTCACTGGAATTGTTGGCATGATTTGGCAGGGCAATAAAGCCAAAAGGAAATACTTCCGCCTCAAGAGCGAAGGTAAGTAAAAAACCGCAGCACGTTCGGTCAGCTGAACACCAAAATCCACACTCACAAGCATCCGAAACATTTCCGAAGCAAACGCTTTCTCGCCTTACCGTAGTCCGCCGAAGCTTATCCAGATTTCAATGGAATTCCAGTTCGACTAATTTGTGCGCTCCGGAAGGACGCGCTCCATGCACAATTTCGGCTCAGCCGTAGTAGCAGGTTGGCTCACAACGTTAGTGCCCGTCGGCCTGCAGCTCATCGTCTTCCTGCGCTGGCTGCATCGCCGCATGCGCAATGACGAAAACACGCACGAATTCGTGTGCGACATCGCCAAAAATCATCTTCCGCACATTTACAACGCGCTGCAGCTAATCGCAGCAAAGCAGGGAATTACGCTCGACGAAACGCCGCTCGTTCAATTCGTCGACTTAACCTATGACGGCCCCGCCCGGGGCAAAACTCGTACTTAGGGTCGAGTGCCCGGTTCGCCGCGCTACGCAGCCCCTAGAGTTTTGCCAGTATTTTCGGTGCATAGCATCGACCCAAATGTGGGCACCATCGAACACCAGGTAGAGTGGGCTGGCGAGTAGCAAAACGCTTAGTTAATATCCGAGAATTGGCCGGCCACGTGGCGCACGCCGTTTGTTTGTAGTTCAAACGCGTTGAAAAAGCCGTCGTGGTGCGTCAGGAAGTCGCTGGTAACCGCGTCGTAGCCGACAGGCGCGGAATTCGCCACACGCTGTAGTTGCCAGGTGGCCGCATGATTGAACGACGTCGCAC
>JAOAPV010000114.1 GCA_025463055.1 Candidatus Acidiferrum typicum | reverse complement strand
TCCACTCCAAGTATGTCCGCGAGACCATATATTCCGCGGAAGCAGGAGTCATCTTCGCCAGCCGCTTCAGCTCACGCTCGGATTCCTTTTTGGCCTCCGCGGGCATGTTTGCGTCTTCGACTTTTTTGCGAAGCTCGTCGATCTCCTGCATGGAGTCGTCGGACTCGCCCAATTCCTTCTGAATCGCCTTCATCTGCTCGCGAAGCAGGTATTCCCGCTGGTTTTGGCTAACCTGCTCTTGCACTTGCTCGTGAATCTTTGAGCGCAGCTCGAGTACTTCGAGCTCCTTGGAAAGCTCGCGGATCAACGCTTCCAGCCGCTTGCGCACATTAGGAGTCTCAATGAGCTCCTGGCGCACGAGCGTCGAGAGCGAAGGCAGCGTCCCGGCAATGAAGTCCGCCAACCGGCCGGGGTCGTCGATGTTCAACGCGACCGACTGCAGGTCGTCGGAAAGCTGCGGCGAGTGACCTACAACGTCACGGAACAGTTCCTGGGCATTGCGCTGCAAAGCCTCAAGTTCTGCATCGACCTCGCCGATAATGTCCGGCTGCGGTTCGACGCGAGCACGCATAAATGGACGAAGCGTAATCAGTTCGGCCACCTGCACCCGCTGCAAGCCCTCCAGGAAGACCACCACATTGCCGTTCGGCATTTTTACGGTCTTATGTACTTTGGCCACGGTCCCGACCTTGTGTAGGTCCGCGGCAGAGGGATCCTCAATGCGTGGATCGAGCTGGGCGACCACCGCCAATAGCTTTTCTTCCCCCTCTAATGAATTGACTAGCGCCAAAGAGCTTTCCCGACCTACTGTGAGCGGCAGCACTGCCCCTGGAAACAGCACGGTGTCCCTCACGGGCAGAACCGGTAAAACGTCTGGCACTGAAATTTTCTTCTCAGCCATGATGTCCTCAAATCTTAAGCGCGAAATCGAAGACCCAACGCGCTTGATTCGTTTAGATGCGCCCCCGGGGTAAAGGGTGCGAGAGTTGCAATCGCAAGTAGCATAAAACTTTAGTCTTTCTTACTAAGATTGTAGTCCTTCCTACCCTCCTACGCTATCCCCCGCTTAACTCCCCACCAATCAATTAGATGGAGCACGGAGTTCAATGATGCTAATCACTAGGTATAGCCCGGTTAGCCGTTTGCTTCAAGCTGCCAAATCTGGCCCGAACGTATACCGCGGCCTCATCCTTGGTTTTGAGCTGCCCCTCCAGCTGCGCATCCTCCACATTGCGGAGGATCTCGCTGAAGATAGGCCCGGGTTTGTAGCCCATTTCAAGCAAATCGTCCCCCGTCAGCAGTCGAGGCGGCCGGATCTGCTCTGCCGGCGTCTCGGCCAACGTGCGGCTGACAAACCCGTATGACTCAAGCCGCCCGTGGCTGGAGGCGCAGTCGAGCCGGTGCAGCTCCAAATGCTCGTCGAAGCGCGGCAGCCGGATAAACCGCTTCAGCGTCGAAGCCCGCATCTGTTCGACGTCACCGAACCGCATGTGGTTCTCGACTAACGCTACAATCTGCTCTGTATCTTCGTTGGAGAAACGTAGGCGTCGGGCAATGCCCCGAGCCATCTGTATCCCGACGTCCACGTGGCCATTGAAGCGTATACGATCCCCAGTCTCCTCAGCAGACTTGAATGTCGGCGGCTTTCCTACATCGTGCAATAGAACGCCCCATGCCAGCGTGGGCGAGGTTCCGGCGGGTAGTTGCTCGATCATCAGCCGTGTGTGGATCCAGACGTCCCCCTCCGGGTGGAATTGCGGCGGTTGTTCGACGCCCTTCAGAGCCGCAATCTCCGGCAGTACTGCCCCAAGAAGGCCTGTTTCGTCTAAAAGCTCAAATCCCCGCCGAGCCGCACCCTCGGTGAGCACTTTCGTGAGTTCGTCTCGCACGCGCTCCGCGGAAACGTGCTTGATGTCGCGGGCATGCCGCCGTATCGGCTCAAACGTGGCAGGCTCAATCGCAAAACCAAATCGAGCGGCAAAGCGCACCGCCCGCAGCAAGCGCAGCTTGTCCTCGCGAAAGCGGCGGTCCGGTTCACCAATGGCCCGGACGATCCCAGCCCGCAGATCCTCTTGGCCGCCGACGAAATCCAGCACTTCCCCGGTGTCGTGGCTCATCAACAGCCCGTTGATCGTGAAATCGCGCCGCTGCACATCCTCTTTTGCGGTGCGTGCGAACACCACCGCGTCCGGATGTCGCCCATCGGAGTATCCGGCATCGGCGCGAAATGTCGCGACTTCGACCTTCAGCCCATCGCATGGAACCAGAATCACACCGAATTGTGCTCCGACAGCCACGCTATCCGGAAAAAGCTCCGTCACCCGCTCCGGAGTAGCATCCGTAGCCACGTCATAGTCCGCAGGCTCACGCCCCAGCAAAAGATCGCGCACGCAGCCGCCGACCAGCAGCCCTTGATGCCCATGGCTGCGCAGCGTTTCGCAAATAGAATTGGCCAGCTCCCGCGGCGTCATGCCTCGATTATGCGACGCCGCATACGCTGTGGCTATTGGAACGTGAGACACCAATTCTTTGCCGTGTTGGGCTTGGCGAAATCTCGCGGTGAGGCTGCGATATGCTTGTACTTGTGACCAATGAGCTGAAAAACATGCAGGTCGGCCTATGCTACGATTGCCGCCACGCTCGCACGATAACCTCCGATCGCGGCTCATCCTTCATCATGTGCCAGTACTCTGCTGTTGATTCCACTTTCCCCAAGTATCCGCGGCTGCCGGTATTCTCTTGCGCGGCCTATTTGCCGACCAACGACCCGCTACGCACCTCTAACTCCTAACGTTCTTCCCTATACAAGTATGTCCATAAATGGTAATCTCCGCCTGCGTGGTTTTATCTGTCTTACGAGGTTGGGGCATGCCGTCCCGCTCGGAGTTCCTCTTCTTATTTGCCTTGTCGTTGTGTCTTTGCTCTCCTTTCACGCGAGCCGACACGCTTAAAATCACCAGCACACCGCCAGGCGCTACCGTGGAAATCAACGGCGTGGTTGTCGGAACCACGCCTTATGAAGAGGAAGTGCCCGGCGGCTATTTTCATAAAACCAAAACAGCCCTCGGCCGCCGACTTCAGAATCCAATGGCTGCACGCATCCGCCTCGCCGGTTACACAACTAAAGAGATCCAGATGACCGAGGGGCCGATGAACTGGGTCTCTCTGAAAGGTCATAGTCATGGCGAGTATTGGCTGCTCAAATTAAAGAGTTTTCACGTCGAGCTCGATCCGATCTCGAAGGTATTTACAGGCAACATCACTGCGGATCTCCCTAAAGCTTCGGACGAACGGCGTGATGCCGAACTCGCTCCGGAACCGCCTCTCGAGGATGTAATCGCGCTGGCCAAACCCGCTGTGGTTCGACTAAAAGGGTTAGGCAAATCGGGCAGCGGCTTTTTTGTTACCGAAAAAGGCGTGATCGCCACCAACGCTCATCTCGTACGCGGTGAGGGGTCGTTGATCGCTATTTTGCCGGGAGGACAACAACTTGCTGCCAACATCATTCACATCGACACGGACCGCGACATCGCTTTAGTAAAAGTTGAAGGCGATGAGTTTCCGTACCTGAGCCTCGGCGCCGCCAGTAACGTGCGCCAGGGGGAAACCGTAATTGCCATCGGCAACCCCGGCGATGCGATGCCCTTCGCTGTTACCAAAGGGATTGTAAGCGCGGTCGGCAAGTTCTCTGCCGCTGGGCCAGGAATCTGGATTCAGACCGACGCAACCATCAACCCAGGCAATAGTGGTGGTCCACTGCTTAACGCACGCGGGCAAGTCATCGGAATCAATACGCTCAAACTCGAGAAAAAGAATGTGAGCGGCATCGGCTTTGCGATCAGCGCCAGCGACCTACTGGCAGTCTTGCTCAAGTACTACCCAGATCCACTTTCGCCGGGCGGCAAACAATTGTTGTCTTCACCTGACTCCACCGCTGGCGCCAAATCCTCGCCACCCGGCCAGGAATTCGGCACCATTGAACTGCGCGAGCCCAAAGCTGCCGAGGTATATGTCGACGGCAAGTTTGCAGGCGACATCCCGTGGTCTTCACCCCTCGCCGCAGGGAAGTATTATGTGATCGTCGTGAAGTCTCTGGGCCAAGCCGACTGGAGCAAGCGCATCTACGTTTTTGCCAGTGTGCATACCATCCTGACCCCCTGGCCGGAATAAGCGCACAACGATTGCCCTCCCCAATCCCCTGTGCTAGCATCCGCCTCGTGTGCCCCCCCTACGGGGCAAGCACCGCTTGAGAGCGGACCAGGGGATTCAGCTAACTCTTCGTCCTTCTTCGCAGGACCCAGGGAAAGGGCCGCGCTCTCAAGATCCCAGCACCACAAGCCAGGCGCAGGCCCGCGCCTCTACCGTGCTTGGCGGACCTCGCCCAATGGAGGTCTGTATGAAGAGCTATCCCACCAAGGACATTCGCAACGTTGGCATTGTAGGCCACGGCGGCACCGGAAAGACGCAACTGGTGTCGTCGTTGTTGTACACCGCGGGCATGACGCCCCGGTGGGGTAAAGTTGCGGAAGGCAGCACCACCACGGATTGGGACGACGAAGAAATCCAGCGAAAAATATCGATTCAAACCGGCCTCGCCTACGCCGAATGGCCCTGCACCCTGTGTGAGGGCAGCAACGTGAAAATAAATTTCCTCGATCTGCCCGGATATTCCACGTTCATCACCGAAACTAAAGCCTCGCTGATCGCCGCCGATGCAGCGCTGATCGCGGTCGACGCCCATGTCGGCTCGCAAGTCACCACCGAGAAAGTTTGGGATTACTGCACCGAATACGATATTCCCCGGGCTTTTGTGCTCACCTGGATGGACCGCGACCTTTCCAGCTTCGATCGCTCCATGGAATCGCTGGAGTCCGTCTTTGGCCGAAACGTCGTCGCCCTGCAGCTTCCCATCGGCACCGAGAAAGGTTTTCGCGGCGTGATCGATCTAGTGGCCATGAAGGCGCACATGTACAAGCCCGATGGCGATGGCAAGCCCTCCATCGAAGAAATTCCCGCCGCGCTCGCCGATGAGGCAAAAGCCGCGCACGAAAAATTGGTCGAAATGGTCGCCGAAGGCGACGATGAGTTGATGGAAGAATTCTTCCGCGAAGGCACCATCCCCATCGAAGATCTGATCCCCGGCGTCCGCAAAGCCATCGTCGCTGAGAAAATTTTCCCCGTGCTGATGGTTTCCGCGCTGCGCAACGTCGGGACCGCCAGCCTGCTCACATTCATCGCCGACGCCTTCCCGCACCCGGACGAACATTCGCAAGTTGGTTTCAAAGAGCCGAAAGGCCAGGGCGACCGCATCGAGCGCAAATACGACGACAGCCAGCCGCTTTCGCTTTTTGTCTTCAAAACGCTTGCCGATCCCTTTGCGGGCCGTATCAACTATTTCAAGGTAAAAAGCGGCGTGCTGAAGAACGACGCCACGCTGATGAACTACAACCGCGCCTTGCCGGAACGCTTCCAGCACACGCAGCTAGTGCAGGGAAAGCAGCTCTCAGAAATCAACGAGTTGCACGCCGGGGACATCGGCGCCATCGCCAAGCTCAAGGAAACCACCACGGGTGAAACGCTCGGCGACAAAAACTCGCCAATCTACTATCCGCCCGCACAGCTTCCCGAACCCTCCATTACCTTCGCCATCGAGCCCAAGACCCGCGCCGATGAAGACAAAATCGGTGTTGGCATCCACAAAATCATGGAAGAAGATCCAGCGTTGCGTTTCTCGCGCGATCCGCAGACCAAAGAATTCTTGCTCGCCGGCTCAGGCCAGCAGCACATTGAAGTTGTCGTCGCCAAGCTGCACAAGCGCTATCACGTCGACCTCACGCTCAAGCCCCCCAAAGTCCCCTACCGCGAAACCATTCGCGGCAAAGCCGACGCCGAAGGCAAGCACAAGAAGCAGTCCGGCGGACACGGCCAGTTCGGCGTCTGCCGCATCAAGATGGAGCCCGTCGAGCGCGGCAAAGGCATCGAGTTCGTCGACGACGTTTTCGGCGGCGCCATACCAAGGAACTGGATTCCTTCCGTCGAAAGAGGAATTCGCGAAGCCGCCGCGCGCGGCTACCTGGCCGGCTTCCCAATGGTCGATTTCCGCGCCATTCTCTACGATGGCAAATATCACGACGTCGACTCCTCGGATATCGCCTTCAAGATCGCCGGCTCGCTCGCCTTCAAAGAAGCCATGAAGCAAGCCCGTCCAGCCTTGCTCGAGCCTGTCATGCACGTCGAGGTCTACGCGCCCGATCAATATTCGGGCGACCTGATGGGCGACCTCAGCAGCCGCCGCGGCCGCATCGCCGGCAGCGATTTGCGCGGGCACAACGTAATCATCAAAGCGCAGGTGCCCTTCGCCGAAATGCTTACCTACGCCAACGACCTAATCTCAAAAACCCAAGGTCGCGCCACCTACTCCATGGAATTTTCCCACTACGACTACGTACCCAACGAACTCGCCGACAAAGTAATAGCCGCCCACAAGGCCGCCCACGGCGAACAACTCGTCGAAGAAGAAGCCTAGGGTATAGCGGCGACGCTAAGAGAAGCGGGGCAGAAACATGCCCGTGCGTTTGGTGTGTTCTGCAAAGCTGGGGCCGAATTCCTGGGTGAGGAAGGATTCTTCGCGGCGCGCCTTGGTATAAAAGGATAGCCAGACGATTCCCACGCCCAGCAAGCCGCGCACTTCGCCCACGGCGACCGCCGTGCCCAGGAACGCGAGCAAAATCCCCGTGTAGATGGGATGGCGAATGCTCCGGTAAGGCCCGCTGCGAATCAGTTCATGTCCCTCTTTGAGGGTCACAACTCCGCTCCAGTTCGTGCCCAGATGCCACCGCGCCCAAATCGCGATGGCCACGCCGGCAGCTGTGAGCACAACGCCCACCCACGCCACGGCGTCGCTCGCAGGAATGAAGCGTATCCCCAGCCACCCGTAGTGCGCCCTGGGCCGAAACAGGTAAAACGCGGCCACCAGAGGTAATACGTAACGAAACCGCTGCCCCCACGATTCGCGCCTTTTCGTCTTCTTTAGCTTGAACGCGGAAACGATCCAGTACAAAGCGAAGAGAAACCACAGCGCGTTGATCCACTGCTGCTGAGACGAGAAATCCATGAGAGCACCCTCGAGGTCGCAGGTCTCTTCTATCGCGTTAACCATTGTGCCCGAGTTTCACACCGTTTCGTGTCCACTCCGCACTTAGGCTAGAATGCCGGGCTGCTGAACCCACTCTTTTTGCGGAGCGTACTCGATGACCAACGGCGGTTACCTGCATCGCACACTTCTGGCAAGTAGCTTAGCCGCCAGTATTTGTTTCTGGATCGGCATTTCCCCAGCCCACGCGCAGCAATCTGCTCCCCGCGATCCAGCAGAGCCGCAGCAAGGCCGGCCGCATCCGAAACTGCTGCCGCGTCCAACCGGCGCCATCACACGCCAAAGTGTCGAAGAAAAATCCATGCGCGCCCTCAACGACCAACTTGTCTCCTGCGGCACGCGACTATCTCTTTCTTCCTGGACCGACCCAAAGCGCGGCATCGGCTGCGGCCGCGACTACATCGTTGCTCGCGTCAACGAGATCGCGAAAGATTCCGGCGGCAAACTCCAAATCGTTGTCGACAAATTCGATTCCACCTCCGAACGAACCTCCGGCAAACCGCTCCCTCTGCAAAGTGTGTACGCGATCCTGCCCGGCTCTGATCCCAAGCTAGCGAAGACCATTTTCATAGTCTCCGGCCACTATGATTCACGCCCCTCGGATGTGATGAACACAGAGGCGGACGCACCCGGCGCCGACGACGATGCCTCCGGTGTTTCCGTCAGCGTAGAGTCCGCTCGCCTGCTCAGCAAAGCCGCCGCAAACGGCAAAGGCGCAAACCGCGCCACGCTCCTATTCGCCGCCATTTCCGGAGAGGAGCAAGGCCTCCTCGGGGGCTATCGTTTGCTCGACTGGGCCAAGCAGCAAGGCTACACCATAGCCGGTATGCTCGATAACGACATCGTTGGCGACGACCCCTCGCCCGGAGCACCGCATCGCGTGCGCCTATTCTCGGGCAACGGCGAAATCGAGGATTGCGATTCGCCCGGCCGCGAACTAGCGCGCGCCATCGAAGAAATCGCCGGCCGCCAAAGTATTCGCATGATTTTCCGCGTCGATCGCTACGGCCGTGGCGGCGATCACTATCCCTTCTACAAAGCCGGCCTTCCCGCCGTGCGCTTTACAGAACCGCTCGAGGACTACAATCACCAGCACCAAACGCCGCGCACTGAAAACGGCATTGAGTACGGCGACTTCGCAAAATATTTGAACTCGGCCTTCCTCGGAAACGTAGCCCGCGACAACGCCGAGGCTCTGCGCCAATTGGCAATGGCTCCCGCCGCTCCCACAAACGCGCGGCTCACCGGCGCAGTCACCCCTGACGCTAAAGTTTCCTGGTCCGCAGAGGATGATCCCGAACGCGCCGGCTTCGAAATCCTCTGGCGTGAAACCACAGAAGCTCGCTGGCAAGTCTACGACTTCGCCACGTCGCCGGGAGAAACCGTGCTGCACGGCGTCTCCACCGACAACCATTTCTTTGCCGTCCGCAGCGTCGGAAAAAATGGCGCCCGCTCCATCGCGGTACCCACAGAAATGGAGCGCCGCCCGCCACCCCTGCCGGCTGGCACAAAACAATAGGCTCTTCCAGGGATGCAGCAAATCTGCGCTGCTAATTTGGTCAGTATCTGAAATTTTTCCGTTAGCGTGCGAAGGTTAATGCTTGGCGCTTTGCGACCCCGCCGGCCCATCCACCCCAAAATCCCAAACAAACAAATTCATCCCGCCCGGCAAAATCTCCGCCAGCGCGTATTCTCCGGGAGGCAGCGGCTCACCCAACGTAAACCGGAATACCGTCGCGGCCACTTCCCATCTCTGGATAGCGATGGATTTCCGTTCTGTCCCAACGTCCTGCCCGAAGAAGCTGCGTATCGACTCCAACTGCCTCTTGTTGCCCTTCACAATGGCGCGCACCAACTCCACTTCCGGTCCCGACTCTCCCGGTCGGCTGCTTCGATGCACCGCGGAATCGCGATCCGGATCCGGGGGCGCCTCCCGCAAATAAAACTCCGGTCCGCTCGAGCTAATTCGCGCCTTCGCCTTCGCGCCCGGGATTTCCACGTTGCGTTTTCCCGGAACGATGGGAATCGGCGATAGCACCTGCTTCAAAAACGTCTTCTTATCCGTTTTTTCCTGCGAACCCACCTGCACCAGCGGCGTCACCGACTTCCCCTCAATCGCAAACATGCCTTCGCCCGGCGGCAAAAATACCCCCGGCGCCACCTGCAAGCTGGCATCGACGTCCAAAACCGTCTCAACCTTGGTGGCCTCTTCCTGCGCGTGAATCTTTCCGAGCAGAGCCGCCGAAGCCTTGTCCGAATCCGCCTGCGCCTTAGCCGTAGCGTCCCAATCCACCATCGCTGCCGGAATTTCCTCCCATGCTCCGCGCTCCAGGCTGAAATACCTCACCCGTTCGCCCTTCCGTTCATATTCCCGCACCAATTGGAAGTTTCCGTCCTTCAGCACGAGCTTCTTCCCCCGCGTCAGCCGCGCCGCCGCCGAATTATCGTCCGAACCTTGCTTGGAACTGGGAGCGCACTGACCTATGGCTGACACACTGTCTGGATTCTTCAACAGCAGTTTGGCAGAGCTACCCACAGCCACAAGCCCAAGCGTGCCTGCACAGACAACACAAAGAGGCAAACGACTCATAAGTGGGTTCCTGCGAAGTGCGATGCGGCACATTGCCACCTGTATGCCTCCAATCGTGAGCATAGCGCCGGGCCATCTGTTGGGCAACCCGCATTAATCTAACGGAAAGTAACCGTTATGGAGTGGCGAAACGGGCGGACGCTCACCATTCCACCTAAACGAAAAAGCTCCCCGGTTCGACCGGAGAGCTCAAGATAAAGCTAAATTCCGCTTAAAAGCAGCGGCGCGGCACAAGCCGTCCGACGCAGCGGTATCGCATTTTTAGTGCGTGCAGCGCGGGAACAATGTGACAAGCACCATCAGGTCCGACAACGTGAACAGCCATTGATCCGCTTGAATTCCCGCTGCTTCCGCGGCACGCGCGATAAAGCCAAGATGACGGCTCTTCGCGAAGTTGTGCAAGTGGTCCACGCAAATCCCCGTGAGATTGGCCACCTCGTTATCAGTGAAAATTTTCTGGCTCGCTTTGACGGTAACCATGGCCCCGGCCCTCTTTTCTCTCCGCCTTCCTATCTACCCGTTAGATGCTGGCCGCATATTACGGGCTGCATTTAGTAAGAGCAATAGTCGTTCCGTTAGCTCCGCGAAAAACGATTCGGCTAGTACTTCACGCCTAAAATCGCGCGAAACCGCGCCTTTAGATGCGTTCCTCTTGCAGGATGCGGGTTAGTACTCGCGAGCATTAAATTCACTTCATTGTAAAATTTGTCCCGTTTTTGCAAGCCGCCTCCGCAATCCCATATTCAACGCTCGCCGACGTACCATAATTCTGGTAGATATTTCAGGCTTATTTTTGCGAATTCTGGATAGTTTTCGGTAGGTTCGTTGCAATCTCGCGCATCTGTTTTTCGTGCCGGATTTCGTGCGAAGCCAAAAACAAAAACCACTCGTATCCATTGAGCGAGCCGAGAAAAGGATGCCGCCATCGATAAACTCCAAGGTCGCGGTTCCTGGTTTCCTCAATGAGCGCGAGGGTGCGCCCACGAACTTCGCGCAGTTCCGCGAACATGATTTCTTTTTCGCGAAGGAGTTTCGGATCGATCGGTATGGGCGTCTTCATCCGAATCACGCGAATCTCCGCCAACGCAAACGGCAACCGAAATCGCTTCAGCAGCGGAGTCTGCCGTGGCTGTTTTTTGAAGATTCTCTCCGCCGCTCCGATAACGGTACGCTCAATGCTCATCACGTGAGCCATGATCTCGGCGGCAGACCAGACGCCTCCCCGGGGAGGTGTTTTCCAGACGTCGGCAGGGATAGCGTCGGCAGCGCGCAATAAATTGTGCTGCGCGCTATCCAGCTTCTCGAGGATGGGTTCGAGCAAAGCCATCACGATTACTACGAAGAACTTGAATAGTTTAATCTGACCCGAATGCTACAGGGCGGCCCCGCCCGCGTTCTCGAAAGCTTGCGCCAGCTGCAGCACCCGGCCTTCGCCAAACGGAGGGCCAAAAATCTGCAAGCCCACCGGAAGGTTTCCACCGACCTTGCCGCAAGGCACGGAAATCCCCGGCACGCCCGCCAAAGATCCCGTAACCGTATAAATATCAGCAAGATACATCTGCAGCGGATCGTTGGTCCGTTCGCCCAGCTTAAAGGCAGGCACCGGCGAGGTGGGCGTCACAATCGCGTCCACCTTCGTGAACGCATCGCGGAAGTCCTGAGCGATTAGCGCGCGTACCTTTTGGCCCTTCAGGTAATACGCATCGTAGTAGCCGGCGGAAAGCACGTAAGTTCCGAGGACGATCCGGCGTTTCACCTCGGCGCCAAAGCCAGCCCCTCGCGTCTTCCGGTACATCGAAAGCAAAGAATCGCCGTCAACGCGCAGTCCGTAGCGAACCCCATCATACCGTGCCAGGTTAGAACTGGCCTCCGCGGTCGCGATGATGTAATAAACGGCAATCGCATAATCTGTGTGCGGCATGCGGATTTCTCGGATCTCGCACCCGAGTTTGCGCAGCAGCTCAATACCCGCCTCAACCTTCTTGCGGACCTCCGGGTCCATGCCCGACCCGAAATACTCCTTGGGAATACCGATGCGCAGTCCCTTCACTGGTTTTTCGGCTTCAGCCTGATAGTTCGGGACCGGCGTGGTAGTCGATGTGGAATCGTTCGCGTCCCGACCGGCAATAATTTGCAACACGGCGGCGACGTCGCGCACGTTTGTCGCGAATGGGCCGATGCGGTCCAGGGAGGAAGCAAAGGCAATCAACCCGTAACGCGATACACGCCCATAGCTGGGCATCATTGCAGGTATGCCGCACAGAGCTCCGGGCTGGCGGATTGAGCCGCCTGTATCGGTACCGAGCGAAACGACGGCTAATCCCGCCGCAACTGCCGCCGCCGAGCCACCGCTCGAACCGCCAGGCACCCGGTCCGGCGCCTCCGGATTGCGCACGGGGCCATAGGCGGAGTTTTCATTGGAGCTGCCCATGGCAAATTCATCGCAGTTGGTCTTGCCCAGGATGACGGCGCCAGCCGCTTCCAGCCGCTCGACCGCGGTCGCATCATACGGAGGAATATAGTTCTCCAGAATCTTTGACCCGCAGGTAGTGCGCACGCCGCGCGTGCTGATGACGTCTTTGACTGCGAGCGGTACTCCCGCCAGGGGAGGCAGTGGCTTCCCGGCTCCGACTAACGCGTCCACGCGGTCAGCTTGCGCGAACGCGCGGTTCTGCGACAGCGTCAGGTACGCGTTCAGCTCAGGGTTGCGCGCCGCGATCCGCTCGTAATAATCCGTAGCAAGCTCGCGCGCGGAAATCTTCTTGGAAGCCAGGGCTTCCTGCACCCGGTCGATTGTCCAATTTTCAGGCATGATTAGCGTTCGATGACCTTTGGAACACGGAAGTACGGGGGCTCCGGATCAGGCGCTTGCTTCAGGATCTCGGATGCCACCTTGCAAGGAACAACCACGTCCTCGCGAAGCGTGGCATCCGCGGTCTGATCATCGGTCAGCACCTGGGCCATCGGCTCCACATTCGCGGTATCGAGTTCGTTCAGCTTGCCGATATATTCCAGGATTTCGTCGATCTGCTTGCGGTAAGTCTCCAGCTCGGATTCACTAAGCTCAAGATAGGCCAGGTCCGCCACTCGCAAAACATCTTCTCGGCTAATTTTCATGAGTTGTTTTTCTTAGTGAGCGGTAAAGGTCGTTCCACCATTTGACTATGTGCCCGTGCTCCTCATGGTTTACCCAGATCAGGTTCGTGCTAACGGCGGGATCGCCGCCGAAAACGATTGGCTTCACATACCATTTGATCTTACCCGTGAATCTGGGATCTGGACTCAGGCCCTCAGTTGCGGGCACAGCAAAAGGCGAAAGATACTGCAGGTCTACTGGGACTGTAGGAATGCAATATGTGCTGCCGGTTTTATCTTGCACTATAAAGTCGTCCCACCCGCGCAATCCAATCAACTTGAACCCCGGCAACAAGGCCGAAAAAGCATACCGGTTCTCCGCGGCTGCGCGTTCACCCTCTGCAAAGAAGATCAAGTAATCGTCGCCATTCCAACCTTCAATCATCTGGCGCTAAAGAACGTCCGCGGTTTTGCGCGGATATTTCTTATCGATGTAGTTGTCCACCAGCGATTGGAACGCTGCCGCCAACTCATCGTAGGTCCCTTCCAGCGTCACGTCTTTCTTTCCATCTATATAGACCGGGCAGCGCGGAGCTTCGCCGGTTCCCGGAAGACTGATGCCGATGTTCGCCGCTTTGGATTCGCCCGGCCCGTTAACAATGCAGCCCATCACCGCCAGCGTCATCGTCTCCACACCTTCATACTGGGTCTTCCAGATTGGCATCATGTCCCGGATATAATTCTGAATGCGCTCGGCGAGTTCTTGAAACGTCGAGCTGGTAGTACGGCCGCAGCCGGGGCACGCCGTCACGCTAGGAGAAAAAGAGCGCAAGCCAAGCGCCTGCAGCAGTTCGCACGCTGCATAGACCTCGTCGCGGCGATCGCCGCCTGGACGTGGCGTAAGCGAAATGCGGATAGTGTCGCCAATTCCTTCATAGAGAAGAACGCCGAGAGACGCCGCGGACCAAATCTGCCCCTTCATCCCCATCCCAGCCTCGGTTAAGCCGAGGTGAAGTGGCTGCTCCGTCTTAGCAGAAAGATCGCGATACACGGTGATTAGGTCGCGCGGCCGCGAAGTCTTGCACGAAATAATAATTTGGTCGTGCCGCAAACCCGATTCAAGCGCAAGCTCGGTGGATTCCAGCGCTGAGAGCACCATGCAATCGTTGATGATCTCCTCAGACTCCTTGCCAAGATTCTTGTCCGTGTTCTCTTGCATCTTGCGCATGACCAGTTCTTGATTGAGCGAGCCGCCATTAACTCCAATGCGCACTGGCTTTCCATTGTCGCGAGCGATTTTGCAGATCGTAGAAAATTGTTCGTCGCGCCGTTGACCCGCCCCCACATTTCCCGGATTGATGCGGTATTTATCCAGCGCAACAGCGCAGTCCGGATACTTCGTGAGCAAAACGTGACCGTTATAATGGAAATCACCAATGATCGGCACTTTGCATCCCGCTGCAAGCAAGCGTTTCTTGATCTCGGGAACGGCAGCCGCCGCCTCCGGCACATTCACGGTAACCCGCACAATTTCGGACCCAGCTTCGGCAAGCTCAAGGCATTGCTGCGTCGTAGCGGCCACATCCGCCGTATCCGTATTGGTCATGGACTGTACGACAATGGGCGCGCCTCCGCCCACGCGGACTTGTCCCACGTTCACGCCGTATGTCTTGCGGCGAGGGTGCCGCGTAGCAGCGGCATCAGAACCTGCGATTTGGGTGAGCATTCGCCTCCCATTTTAACGTGACTTGCCGCGAAAGAAGAAGTGTCTGCCCCGCCGCAGGCTCAGGTAAGCAAAACGGCAGGCATCACAACTCACTATGCATGGAGTCGAACAGAAATCCGTCTTGCATAGTACATAAATTGGTATGTACCACTCTTCGCGACGAATGTTTCAAAATACAAATCCAATGAATCACTTGTTGACACCGCGGAAAGCGTGGTGTAACAAGTGCTCCATTAATTCCAGGTGGGAGCCCTGCGAGTGGTTACCCCTGCGGCAGTAGTCCATTGGCGGCGACTTCTTTTCCATTGGATCGACGTGTGTTCGGTCTACGTGACGAAACGTCTGAACGCCGAGAGCACGCTGCGAACAGGTGTCGCTTTGCAAGCGCGCCAAATACTGCCAAAGCTAACCACTCCGGGAGACAACCTGCCTCGAGTGGGGTGATATGAAACTCTTTCTACAATTCACGTTAGCCAGCCTGTTGGTTCTTTTTGCGATTTCTGGCGAAGCGCCAGCTGCAGCCCAGACGGCCAACACCGCCATTGTACTGGGTACAGTGACAGACAAAGCCGCTGCCGTTGTTCCAGACGCCAAAGTGGAACTCGTCAATGCGGCGACGAACGAAACCAAGACAGTGATGACAAACTCCTCCGGGCAGTTCGCGTTTCCCAGCGTAGCGCCGGGAGCCTACACGTTGAAGGTGTCAAAATCGGGTTTCGCCACTACGACGGTCGGCAATTTAAAGGTGGATGTGGACAAGAGCTACACGGAGGACGTCACCCTAGAAATCAGTTCGGGCAAGGAGGTGATTGAAGTCTCCGCGCAAGCCCAAGCAGAGTTGCAGACCGTCGATGCCGTAGTGGGCAACGTCGTGGGCGAGACGGAGTTAATGCATTTGCCTACGCTCGGCCGTGACTCGCGCGAATTGCTGACCCTCCAGCCGTTGTCCACGCCGTTCGAAACCTCAAATGGCGGTGGATTTGGGAATAGCGGCGGGACGATTGCCGGCGCACGCAGCGACCAGAATGCGTTCAACCTGGACGGTATCGATATCACAGATAACGTGATCGCGGGCGGCGGCAACCAGACGCCCGTCATCCCCATCGGCGTGGAGAACGTGGCGGAGTTCCGTGTGGGAGTCACGAACAACAATGCTTCGTTCGGGCGCTCCGAAGGTGGCCAGATCAACATCATAAGCAAATCTGGCTCAAACAGTTATCACGGGTCGGTTTATTGGTTTCACCAAAACTCAGCGTTGAACGCCAACACCTGGGATAACGGGCACACTCCGGACGGGACTGGGAACAAATTCACGAAGAAGCAGCCGCAACACGACAACCGCGTCGGCGCGAGTTTCGGCGGGCCTATTCGCAAGGACAAGACGTTTTTCTTCGGCAACTATGAGTTGCGTCGCTTTCCGCAGTCCGCAGAGGTCGAGCGCATCGTGCCAACAAGCACGCTGCGCAACGGAATCCTGGTCTTCAACGGCGTCCAATATAATCTGGCGAGCTCAACTGCATGCGGCCCCACTGGCGGATTGCCATGTGATCCGCGCGGCATCGGCATAAGCCCAACAATTCAAAAATTGTGGAACATGATGCCCGTGGGAAACGATCCCAACGTGGGCGATGGTTTCAATACCATTGGTTTCCGCACCAGCGTAGCGGAGCCGCTGAAAGATGATTTTGTCAATTTCCGGCTGGACCATAACTTCACGGACAAAGTGAAGTTCTTTGGTCGTTATATGTATCATCGCAATATTGCTCCCAATGCGCTTGGCCAGGCCAGCGGTCAAGTTGATTTCATCGGCGGGTCGGCAACGTCTTCCAGCGCCGCAGACATTCGCGGTGATGGGTTCACAGCGGGGTTGGATTGGCAAATCAGCTCCTCGCTGGTGAACAGCTTCCATGTCGGCTGGATCCGAAGCCGCCAGGATTTCAACGTCGTGCGGCCGCGCGTATCTGCAGCGCAACTGGCTCTGCCGGGAACGGATTCGGCGCTAGGCACGGTGGCGCTCGCCCCCGGGTTAGGCCAGACGGGCTTGATAGATACGATCGTTGACGTTGATACGCAACGTGCGCGCCACCAGGCCATCTATGCCAGCAACAAGCAATACGTGGAAACGCTTACGTGGATCAAGGGAAAGCACACGGTGGTGGGCGGCGCAGACATTCGGTGGCTGCCCACGATTCACGATCGCGACGATAAGGTAATCGGGTCTGTGAATTCTTTGGTAGCGACATTAGATGCGGACGTGACTGGCACCTTGAGTGGCAGTAGCGCTAACCAACCGGCGGGCCTTTCAACCGCGGACGCGCAGCGCTGGGACCGATTGTACGCCGCATCGCTGGGCTTGGTGAATACGGTAGGGATGCTCGCGGTTCGCGACGGAAACCTACAACCCAAGCCCTTGGGCGCTTCGTTGATCGCCAAGACGACGCTGCGCTCCTACAACTTCTTTTTTCAGGACACCTGGCGATTGAAGCCGTCTTTTACCCTCACCTACGGCCTCTCCTACGGCTGGCAAACTACTCCACATGAACTGAGCAACCAGCAGACGCTGATCGCCAATCACGACAACGGCGACAAAATTATCGATGGTCTGCAATACATTCAAGCCAAACAGCAGGCCGCCCTGAATGGCGACACATATAACCCGACCCTTTCGTATCTACCGCTAAAAAATACCGGAAGGAACGATGTTTTCAGCGTGGATTATGGCAACTGGGCTCCTCGCCTTTCTGCTGCGTGGAACCCGAGCTTCCACGACGGTGTTTTCGGGCGAATGTTTGGCGATCGAAAAACGGTCATACGGGGCGGGTACGGCATTTCCTACGACCGCGTAAACACGGTGCAGAGCGTAATTATCCCGATGCTTGGGGTCGGTTTCGCTCAGACAATTAATATTCAGTCACCTCTATGTAATGCAAATGGCTCGACTGTTAGCGGTTGCGATCCTTCCGGATTCAACGCAGCAACTGGCCAGTTCACGAACGCAGGGCTTGCCAGTTTCCGTGTAGGCGTTGATGGACAAATCCCCACCCCGCCGGCACCGGGAGCTTTGCAATCACCGATCGTGCCCTCAGTGCCATTAGGCGAAATCCTCAGCTTCCAGAACAATCCCAACTTCAAAGTCGGCCGGGCCCACATGTTTGATCTGACCATTCAGCGCAGCCTGCCAGGTCAGATGATCCTGGAGGTGGGCTATGTTGGGCGATTAGGGCGAAATCTTCCCGCTAGCGTTAACTTCAATTCCGTTCCCTACATGTTTAAGGACAAAATCTCCGGTCAGACCTTCGGGCAGGCGTTCGACGCCGTGGCCACGCAAATCCGCAACGGCCAGCCGGTAACGCCGCAGCCGTGGTTTGAGAATCTAGTGCCGGGATGCGGAACCATTTGCTTGGCCAATGGAAATAAATCCGCCTTTGCCAACGATAACCTATCAAATCTATTTCTCTCGATGGACTTTGCCCGCCTCGGAGCTGGGTTAACTCCTTTCGATAACCTGCAAGTACTCGAACTCTTCACACGGACGAGCCGCGACAAGTCGAATTACAACGCGTTCGTGGCGACGTTGCGGAACAACAACTGGCATGGCCTGCTGTTCGACATGAATTACACGTTCTCGAAATCGCTCGACACCGTGGGGGCAGTGCAGAACGCCGCGGAATACTACACATCCAGCTATGACCCGCACGTGGATTATGGGCCGTCGTTCTTCAACCGCCCGCACGTGTTCAACGCATTGTTTAACTACGAGCTGCCCTTCGGCGCAAACCACCGATTCAGCAGCAGTCATTGGGGCGTGAACCGCATCATCGGAGGTTGGTATACCGCCGGCATTTTCCGCGCCAGCAGCGGCATACCGAATTTGGTTACCGTCAGCGGGCAGACCTTTGGCGGCGGGTTGGACTTTGGCATCACCGCTGGAATGCTGCCGACGGCACCGATCGGTTCCCTGGGCGGAGGCAGTATCAACTCCGGTGTGTGCAGCACAGGAGCGGGTTCCGCTGGCAACGGCGCGAGTTGCGCGACGCCCGGAACAGGTACCGGACTCAATTACTTCTCCAATCCGGCGGCGGCTCTGGCGAAATTTCGCCCAGTGTTGATCGCTTCGGATAAGAATGATGGACGCAACAGCCCGCTTCCGGGACTTAGCTACTGGGATGCGGACTTTCGATTGGGCAAAGTGACCAAGATCACGGAGAGATTGCGCGTGGAACTCTCCGCGGATTTCCTCAACGTGTTCAACCATCCAAACTTCCTGGATCCGTTGTTCGACACCACGAATCCGGCAACCTTCGGCGTCATCAATACGCAACTGGTTCCGGCGGATCGTATTCAGGGCTCGCGCTGGATCCAAATGGGACTGCGGGTCGATTTCTAGCTCGCCTGCAGATCACGGTTTAAGACGGGGAGAGGCCGAAAGGCTTTTCCCCGTTTTTATTCTTGCGCTCGGCGCCGTGCCGTTAGCAAAACGAATCACTACGTGCTCGCGGCTTGCGTGGCGATTGTGCCGCGTAGGCCTAGGGTGTCGGTGTGTTCGCGTAGGGCGGTTATGCAGAAGGCTATGTGCTCTTCCAGGGGGAGGCCTAGTCCTTCTGCGCCTTTGCGGACGTCTTCGCGGCTTACTCCTTTGGCGAAGGCTTTGTCTTTCAGGCGGCGCTTCACGGAGTCTACTTCCAGATCGAGGATGCTTTTCGACGGGCGGACGTAGGCGCAGGCGGTGAGAAAGCCGGCGAGCTCGTCGCACGCGAAAAGGGTGTGTTCCAGCGGAGATTGCCGGGGTACATTGCAATAGTCCGCGTGAGAGAGAATGGCGCGGACGATCTCCTCCGAGTAGCCCAGCTCGCGCAGGATTCTGGCGCCCTCGGCCGGGTGCTCTTTGTCTGGCGCGTGCGCGTTGTTGGGCCAGCGCTCATAGTCAAAATCGTGCAGCAGCGCGGTGAGTCCCCAGGTTTCTTCATCGGCGCCTTGCTTGCGCGCATAGGCGCGAACGCAGGCTTCCACAGCCAGCATGTGTTTGCGCAAGCTCTCAGACTGCGTGTATTCGCAAAGTAGTTTCCAGGCATCATCGCGCGTCGGCATTCTTGGTTTCTCCGAAAAGGGGTCCGAAAAAGGGATTAGCGTAACGCAGAACGGGTCGAGCCGTCGCGCACAATGCGTTGGGAAAACAGACGGAGCCAAAGGATAACGCTGAGGCGACGCAGAGAACGCCGAGTCGCGCAGAGGCTGCGAAGAAGCGGGGACCCCTCCCCCCGGTTTTTGCATAAGTGTTCATTCTAAAGACAGTTAAAGTCCTTTGTTTTGATACACTTTTACAAGTGTTCATTCTAAAGGTACTTAGTGGGACGCGTGAGCGTGGCCGAGATTGAGTGAGTGGGGGCCAACCGGTGGGGTGCACTGAGGCTTCCCCTTGACCTTGCTCGGCGTAAAGTGGCGCTATGCTTACGGCCGACCCTCAAATGTTGCTCAGGGTAAACCCGTTACCTTTCGTGCCAACCCCTTGACCCTACTCGGGGTGAACAATAGCAGGAGGGGTACGCGGGGACAACTGGTCGGAGGGACGGTCGAAGTGCAGGTGGCTGGTGATTTTTGGTTTTGGGTGAAGTAGCCCTGGTGTCGCAGCTTGTAATGCGTGAAGTGAAGACAAGATCCGCGCTCTTGAAAACCACAAGGGATGCGGCCCCCGGCGGCACGCGGCTCAGAAGCCCATTTGGGCGCGGCCTAGATCCGTCAGATCCTGCTCGGTTGCGCGGCCCTTGAAGTCGACTTCGAAGTCCATGGCGGCGAAGTCTGGGGCTGAACGGCCTTGGAGGAAGGCTTGCCTTTGTTTCGGAAGGTATGCGCGATTCTTCGGGCAGTCTGGCGCAGAGCCGATGTAGATGACACTGGCGTACTCGCTGCCCGCGTGCTCGTCGGCGACGGCATGGCAGATGTCCGTGTGCCAGAACACTGTGTCGCCGGGCATGACCTCCGGGATGGACACCAGGCCGGCGATGAGATCGGGATGCCACTCCGGGCTGACGCCGAGCGCACGGCCTGGGGCCGCGCCGCACAGATCGGCCTCGTCCACGTCGTCTTGAAGCGCGCGAAGGAGCACGTAGGCAATGCCCTCCGCGATCGGAATAAGGCGCAGAGTGCCGTCTTTCGGTCCTTGGCGTGTCAGCGCCGTCCAGCCCTGATAGGTGCGGAACATGCTGCACACCGCCGGGGACGGAATCTCCTGGGTCTGCAAGCGGTGGGTGGCGTCGAAGGGGTCATACCCGCGCCAGTCACCGGCGAAGACGTTCTCGTACACCTGCTGATAGCCGGGGTCGATCCAGCGCTCGACGGTGCCCGCGTCCATGTGCGGGGAAAGTCCAAGCGTCTTGTCGCCGGGCTGCCGGCGGCGCACACGGTCCGCATACGTGCACTGCCGGTCGGGGTTGAAGACGCCTTCGTATTTCCAGAGGCGATCGAGAAAAGCACGCGTCTCGGCGAGTCTCGCGTCCTGCCGCGCCATGACCTGCGGCCTGGACCAGTAGACGTTGAAAACTTGCGGCTTCCCGGCTTTCAGCGCGGAGAAGTACTTGTCGAGGCTCCGTTTCTCGCCTTCCAATTGTTCGTAGTGGTTCGTCTCGAGATACTCGCCGACTTGCGCGAACCAGTCGCGCGCGAGATCGGCGGGGAACACGCCGCGAACCACCGTGCAGCCAGTCTTCCGAATCGACTGACGGAGCGCCTCCGGGACAGTGTTGTTGCGTATGTCGCTGTAGTTTAGCTCCGGCACCACGGCGCGCCCTGCGGCGACCTCCCTGCGGATTACGTCGACGGCTCGGCTGATGTGGTCCTTCACGTCTGCGAAGGCGCGTTTCACGGCCTCGCGACGCGGCGCGAGCTTGCGCTTGAACGCGATGATCTGATCACGTACGTCGAACTCTGCGCCCAAAGCCGCTGCCCTTCCGCCAATAGCCATGGTTTATCCCTCCTTCGTCCCAATTCCATGAAAACACGATTCAGCGCCTGCCTCGGGCAATAGTCAACTGTAATTTGAAACGAGTGAATGGATTGCGGACACTTTTTGGGCGCGCGAGCAAGTCAAATCCCGCAGGCTTGAAAGGCAAGCGTGCGGCAGCCGGCGGTAATTTAGGATAGCGCCGGCGTTTTTCCCTCGGCTGTCCGGTTTTGCACATCCTTCGCAAACGTTAAACGGTATCCTTACCTGCCCAGAATTTCACAACCCTCCACCGTGCTCCCAGCCAGCGGTTTCGTTGAGCCTATTCCTATGGAATCAATCTCCATCTCTGTCGCTAACACCGTTACCCGAAGTCGGGAAGTGCGGACGTTCGCTCACATCCTGCTGTTCAGATGTCCCCAATGCAGCGCACCTGCGACGGCTGCTTGTTCGAGCAAGGACATGGATCGGGAGCAGGTTGCCACTCGCGCGTTTAGACACGCTTGCAAGTGCGGTTGGTCAGGGCAATTGCGTGGTTTGACGGCTGTTCAACATTGGGTCGAATGTTGGTGGCAATAGTTCCACATACGAACCGGAACATGGCGCGAGAGGAGTAACAGATTGCAAGATAGGAACTCTTCGTTCAGATTGCGGGGATTTCGCGTTTCGCAAGCGCCAGTGTTTGCACCATCAAAACTTGGCTTCGTCCGAAGGCGAACATTCGAATGGTAGGCATAACCTTAATCCTCGCGAAAAGCGTGTCGCTCACCACGCTCGTTGAAAAAGCACATGAGTTAATGGGCGATTAGTCGAGGTCGATCTCTTCAGTAATGGATCGCCGTTGTACCGGAATACGATTTGCTTGGCTGATTTCACCGCTTCACCCGGATGATTCCAAAACTCCTGTTTTTTTTGTTTTTTGAACGCGCGCCACCACTAACGTAGAAGCACCCGATACCTCGCTCTGAGTGGATGCGGCGGCACGCGGCTGTGCCATTTCCTCCTTCACTTCAGACAGAAGTGCTGCAGGGGATTGCTTCTTGAGTTTCTTCTTCGGCATTTGCGACCTCATGATGGCGCGGCGTGCGAAGGAAAGCAGTCCACTTTCGGACGGTTTCCGGTATTTTTTAGCAGCTTGTCAAAAAACCGCTACCTTCCTATTCGCACAATCCCGCCCTCCTGTGTTCTCGCCTGCGCTACAATTGAGGTGGGTCCTTCTTTATTCGGGAGGAACGATATGGCTACAAGAATGAGATTGAGGAAGCTTCCGCCGTCAGGTCTGAAACCCAAGAGGAAAAGCGCCTTCGATCCGCAGGTCTTTCTCGAATCGGTCGGGGCATCGAGAACGGTTTCCGAGTTTCAGGACAAAGAAATAATTTTCTCTCAAGGTGACGCTGCAAAGAGCGTTCTGTACATCCAAAAAGGACGTGTGAAGTTCACCGTGGTGAATGAGAGCGGCAAAGAAGCAATCGTTGCGATTTTTGGCTCTAGTGACTTTTTTGGAGAAGGGTGCATGGCAGGCCAGCCGATGCGTATGGGGACGGCGACGGCAATCGCGCCTACCACGGTACTTGTAATCGAAAAAGACGAGATGATCCGCGTGGTCAGTGCGGAACACACACTGTCCGACCGTTTCATCGCTCACATGCTTGCACGAAATATCCGATTTGAAGCGGACTTGGTAGACCATCTGTTCAACTCCATCGAGAAACGGCTGGCCCGCACACTTCTGCTGCTCGCTCGCTACGGCAAGGAAGGCGAGCCCGAACCCGTACTTCGGAAGATTTCTCAGGAGACGCTCGCGGAAATTGTCGGTACAACTCGCACGCGGGTGAATATGTTCATGAACAAGTTCAGGAAGCTAGGCTTCATCGAATACAACGGCGAAATCAAGGTCAACAAGTCCCTTCTCAGTGTTGTCTTGCACGACTAAGGGCGTTTACGCAATTAAACCAAGGCGAACAGCAAGCGCAAACGGCAGAAACCTCCTGCTTATGTGACTACTTCTTTGAAAGCTCGTCCTTGAAATGACTCGCAGCTCAACTGTAGAGAAGAGGAGATCGAACTGTGTCTACGTAACTGCCGGAACGAAAGCCCGCTTTTCGTTTTACTGCCGGGAAGCTCTGCTCGCCACCGCAACCTGCCAGAGGGGGCAGTTGTCTTACGTCTTCAGCCAAACTTCGACGTCCACTTTGAAAACCTCGCTGAAATGTCTCTTATCGAATGAATCGCAGTAATATCCGTTCACATCAATAGTACCAGAGAGACCTCCGCGTTTTAGCGCTTCAGCCACGGCTCGCTTGGGCAACACCATGTAACAGCTTTTGCCGCGTTGAAGGTCAACTGGGAACTTAGCGGTACCGGATGGCTCAAAGTGATGCGTGGTCTTGTGTTCAGGAAGCCGGAGGCCACCAGCAACCAAAGTTACGGGCTGTTTTCCCACGTTTAATGCCGTAACTAAAATGGAGTCTCCGCCAAACTGGGAGCCCTTCACCTTGACCCGGTGTCCCGGCTCCAACTGCTTTGTAACTACCTTCCATGCAGAAACGAAGGCGCCGAATACCGCAACAACACCAACGCCTACAATTGTCCCGCTAATTGCCGGATGACCCACACACTGATTGACGCGAAGATCGTTTGGCTCGTTACACGGAGCTCTAATTGCGTCTCTGAGATTCGAGCGAAACGTCTACCGGTAGTGGTCTTCCTGTGAGATGCAGGTGAGACATTCCCCCAGAACCGCAGCCCCTTCTTCGTTTTGTTTGTCTATGCATCCGAGGGTCTGTCCACAATCCGTGCAGGTAGCCACATCATTGACGATGTGAATCGCCGCGTGCTCGCAGGTCAACTGCAGTGTGAAGCCTTCGCTATGTTCTATCTTGCTTTGCATCTAAACTCTCCCAATTCGCTTAGCAAACGATCCTTTTTTCGCCCGGATCGCGTGCCTTCCCTTCGAAGGGCAATCGCTGTGCCAATGGATAGAGACGAGGCAATCGCTTCGCAAATCGTTGAGCGGGAAGACACATAGGGAAGAAGAAGGCAAATCGCATCCCATCGTGGCGATTGTTGCGGTGGTATTAGGCCGACGCGGTTGTCAGCCAAGTGGCACCGGGCCGGGTGGATGTCTGAGTGGGAGAAGGACCAGGAAAAAAACCCGCCCTCAAGAGACGAGGACGGGCACCCTCCAAGGAGAATGCCGTCGCTGTGGATTCGAAGGTCAGGCGCGATTATTGCGAGCGCCGGGCGTCGAGGCTGAACGGTCCTGCGCCGAACTGGGAGATCAGGAGAGCGGCGCCGAGCATGGAGACATTTTTCATGAATAGGATCATTTGGATCTGCGCCATCATCGGGTCCTGCACTGTCCAGAACTTGTGCATCATCAAGGTCACCGGAACCAGGAACAGGACGATGAGCCAGGCGCCAAGTTTTGCGCGATAGCCCAGCAAAATGCTGAGGCCGCCAACGCCGGCCAGCACACCAGAAAACGGAACCGCGATGGAAGCCAAAGGGACGCCTTGAGAGGCCGCAAAGGCGATGGTTTGCCTGGAAAAATGATTGGGAACAATCATCAGGAAAATCAGAACGAAGAGAAATCGTCCCAAAACGACTACTGCACCCTGGGAAAAGCTTCTTGTGTCCGCGCTGCTGGAAATTGCTACTGAATTCGTTGCCATGTGTTTTCTCCTTTTGAAAGAACAGTCCGATGTACATATTGATGTCAATTGTATTGATATCGATACATATTTGTGCCACAATAGTGTGGTGATGGACAAGAATTCTTGGAAGCGCTCCGCGGGCCCGGTTCACTGTTGGCTGGTATGGATGAAGGCCTTTCAATCGGCGTCGAAATATCTCTATGCGGGACTTGCGGAGACGGGACTGTGCGATAGCGACTTCCGAATCCTTGAGGCGCTGCTGAACAAGGGACCTTTGCCGGTGAATACGATCGGGCCAAAGGTGAACCTTACGCCGGGTTCGATCAGCGTGGCGGTCGACCGGCTCTTCGATAAGGGCCTAGTAAACCGGGTGGAGAGTGCTGAAGACCGGCGCGTGCGCCTCGTATCGCTCACGCCAAAAGGCAAAGAATTAATCGCGCCGATTTTTCGGAAACACGCAGACGAAATTGGAAGAATGTTTGCCGATGCGACGCCGAAAGAAGTGCGAAGTCTTGAAACGATACTGAAAAAGATTGGTAAGCGTGCCGAGAGCCTGGGGAGCGGAATCAAACCGAGGTCTTGAAGCCGGCTTTCGTAGAGCGGCGAAGTACGCCGAATCAGTCTAGTGGAAATCGGTTAACGAAAATTTCCTGGAGAAGTGACACAAATGCAGATTGGAATCGACAGTTTCGCAGCAGCCATATCCGACCCGGCCACAGGTATTACGCTCAGCCCGGTGGAGCGCATGCACAATTTACTGCAAGAAATTGAACACGCCGATCGCGTCGGCCTGGACGTCTTCGGCATCGGCGAACATCACCGGGCGGAATTCCTGGACTCGGCGCCGGCTGTGATCCTCTCCGCTGCCGCCGCGCGCACGGAAAACATCCGGCTCACCAGCGCTGTGACGGTGCTTAGTGCCTCGGACCCCGTTCGCGTTTTTCAGGAGTTCGCGACGCTTGACCTCATTTCGCGGGGGCGCGCTGAAATTGTCGCGGGTCGGGGTTCTTTCATTGAGTCCTACCCTCTCTTCGGCCTGCGGCTGGAAGATTACGACTCGCTCTTTGCGGAAAAACTCGATCTACTTTTGAAAATCCGGGCAAGCACGAAAGTGCACTGGTCCGGCAAACACCGAGCGGCTCTTACCGGCCAAGCAGTCTACCCGCGGCCGCTACAGGATCCGCTGCCGATATGGGTCGGCGTCGGGGGCACGCCTGAGTCCTTTGTTCGCGCAGGTATGCTCGGGCTTCCTCTTATGGTGGCGATAATCGGTGGTGAGCCTAGACGTTTCCGGCCACTCATAGACCTCTACCGCGAGGCTGGACGCCGCGCTGGTCATTCGCCGGAGCGACTTACTGTGGGTCTTCATTCTGTTGGTTTTCTCGCCGAGAGCACGGACGAAGCCGCGGAAATATTCTTTCCAGGCTATGCGCACACGTTTACCGAGATCGGTAAGGAACGCGGCTGGCCACCCGCCACGCGCGCTCAATTCGACGCCCTGCGCGGGCCCACCGGCGCGCTGCTGATCGGCGACGCTAAAACTGTGGCGAAGAAGATCCTTTATGTGAACGAGGTTCTCGGCGGCATATCCCGCATCACGTTCCAAATGGGTGTCTCGACGCTCCCGCACCAAAAAATGTTGGACGCTATAGAGATCCTCGGCACCGGGGTGGCACCTATCGTCCGGAACGAACTCGGCGTCGCCCCCGTTGGCGCCTGATGAAAGTGAAAAGCAGATCCCTCACGCTGCTCGCAAACCGCGCGAGCGGGATTCGGGACGACATCCGCGCGTAAAGTTACGTTAATAAATCGATTCACTTGTGGATGATTTGAAAATTGGTGTGGCATTCGCTCCCCATTTGCGGTTATAACAACCGCAACAATTTTCGTCGATTCCGTGTTCAACGGAACGATGCGCAGGTCGGAGTAAGAAAGAACTGTACGAACGGACAGGCGAACTTTCGGCGTAGTGTTTGTGTTTCAAATGAGCACAGTTAAAAAAAGTCTAAAAATACCCTTGACAGAAAAAGGCGATTCGCACGATACTCCCGTCGCGCCAGTTACACTGCCTTCCCCCCGAAGCACGTTCCGACGTTTCCTCTCCTATCCGCGCGCCGGAAAAAGTCAGCGAGGAGTGCCGGTGTCTGCACAATCAGATAAAGAAGCTGCTAGTTCGTTAGAATTGGCATTGGATAGGGAAGTCATTCGCTGTAAGACATGCGGTTTAGTCCAGTACCGGACGCGCACGGGGAATTGCCGCCGTTGCGTGCGCGCCTTGCCTCAGCGTTTGGAGTTCCTGATTCCTCCCCCCGCACCTGTGGAGGAAGCCGGCGCTGAACCAGCCGAAGAAAAGTTCGCTAACCGCGAGACGGTCGAGAATATCGGCCAGCGCATTCGCCAATTACGCGAATCGCGCACGATGACCCAGAGCCAGCTACAGTCGCGCTCGAAGGTGTCGCGCTCGTACCTGTCGCGCATTGAGAGCGGCCAGATGACGCCGAGCCTCGGCACTTTGGAGAAAATCTCCGAAGCGCTGAACGTTGGCCTGAATCGCTTCTTCATTCCGGAGTCCGACGGCGAAGCTCTGCTGGAAGATCCGTTCATCCAGGGATTGCGGCCGTTCCTACGGCAATTGGATTGGGAACAGTGGCAGTCCATATTGAAGAGGCTGCAGGCGATCAGCGATCACGTTGGAGCGCTGCCGACGAATCTCCGCCCTATCGGTAATCCGGCGCGGCTGCCGCAGCCCGCGTCGGGGAATGGCAACGGCAACGGACACGTCACCGCTGGCCATTCGAATGGGCATGCGCTATCGCACGCGCATGGTCATCCGCAGGGCTACCCGCTGCGGCGTCCAGGCGCACCCTATGCAACTCCGGGGAAGCCGACGTTTCAGCGTTCGTTCGCGCGGTAGAAATTTCTAACCAAGAATGTGCGCGGCGTGATGAAAATCACGCCGCGTTTTCTTTTTCAGTGGCTGCTTGGAATCACTAATCGCGGACGACAGAGACTTTCGCGGCGGGCACTTCGAGGCGCATCAGCCGGTGATTCGAATCGAGGTAGAGCATCACCTCCACGTCAGACGTGGTGACGCGCAGTCCATCGTAGGATTTGCCTTTCGCGCTCACCGAACCGGTCGAGTCTACAGTGACCGAGCCGGGAGTCAGCTCCTGCGGAATCAGCACCGGAAGATTTTGCGCTCCGCGTTTGGACCAGTCATACACGCGGGCCAGCACACCGTATTGATAGTAAAGATTGTTGTCGAGCACGGCGATGAGAGGCGTGTTGAACGTCATGTCCTGCTCGAAGGGCCGCGCGCCTTGCATCTGCAGCGTAATTTTGGCGACGCCGTTGGCGAAAAGGATGCGCGCGCCATTCGTTTTTTCCGCGTGCGAGCTCCATTCATAGCTGATGGGAGCGCCATCCGGCTGCAGCGTCAGCGTGCCCGTCACGCGGCTGGCCGGAGAATCGGGCACCTTAAGGTCCGTCGTGCCTTGCGCGGCCCAGCCTCCGCCTGCGGGCGAAATCTCGAACTCTTCGTGCCCAACGGTCTGGCCGTCAAGCTGGATGGTGAACTTGCCTTTGTCCTGCGCGAACACCGCCGCCCTTTGCTGCGGTTGGGAAGCCAGAGCCAGAGAACTCAACGCCGCGAGACACACTGTAAGAACGCCCAGTGTGATTTTCGATTCAAGAGGATTGCGCATATTGAAACGACTCCTTGGCACGAACGACTACTTCGCACGACTGCCAAACACAAAGTCTGCCACACGCGAGATTGGAAGCGCGGACATCCTGCGACCTTGCGCTCAGAGTGTTACCGGCAAGTCTCTGTCGGGAAATCTTGAATAGCCAGGTCGCCATCACTTTAGGACTTGGGTTCCTCTACGACCAGGTGAGCATGGCCCGCAACGGCGGAAATTATTCCGCGGCGAAGAATCTCCGCAACGACGCGCGCCGGTTCGCCGGAGCTGTCCACGCGGTGGTCCGCTTGCTGATACGAAGGCAATCGCTGTGCGTAGAGCGCTCGAAAGCTGGGCTCGTCGCGGAAGAGCGGCCGGCCGGTCATGGTCATGCAGCGCGTCAGCAAAACGTCGGGAGAAGTGTCCAGCCAGATTACGGGAACGCCCGCCGCGCGAAGAAACTCCGGCGCGCCAGTCTGCGCGTAGGTTCCTCCACCGAGCGCCAAGACCAAAGATTCCCTGTGTTCGACGGCCCGGCCCAGAGCTGCCCGCAATTGATCCGCTTCGATTTGCCGAAATGCCGGCTCGCCCAAGCGCTCGAAAATCTCAGAAATGCGCAGCCCGGCGGCCTCCTCAATACGATCGTCCAGATCGACAAAGCGCCAAGCCAGTTGCCGTGCCAGCAGCGTGCCAACGGTGGTTTTGCCGGAGCCCATGAAGCCGGCCAAGCAAAGCACCTGCAGGCGCGATTGTGATTGTCGCGGAGGAATTTGCGTCATTTAGTGTATTTGAAGGCGAAACTATTGCTTGATAGCGGGCGCTGAGCCGCGCTAGTCGCGCTTCAGTATGCGGATTGTACCACTGTAGGATGAGAGTTCGACTTTGGCGAGCCCACTGCCGACCGTGCCGAACAAGCCCTTGGTAAATCGGGACGCCATGCGTCGCACCCCGTGCGAATCCGGCTTCAAGTAGGCTTCCGCTTGATTGTCGACCGTACCCGTCGCGGTCTGCGCGTTCAGATCGAACGAATCGCTTCCGGAGAAGTGCACCTCGACGGTACCCTTGCCGCTCTTCATCGTGTAGATTCCCGTGCGGATGAAGTCGCCATCGAAAAGAATATTTCCGGACATCGTGAACAGCGTCACACTGCTCAGCCCAGGCTGCACCACCTGCGCGTTCCCGCTGATGGAACTAAAATTAAGCTTACCCGCGCACTGCGTGCACACCAGCGATCCGCCCGTGGTACGCACCACGATGTACCCCGAGACTTCTTTCAGGTGGATATCGCCAGCGACGCTTTGCAGGGTCATATCGCCCATCACTTGCTCGACGTAAACCAATCCTGTTAGCGTCTTGAGTTGCAGCTCGGTCTCTTCCGGCACGGTCAACTGGAAATTGGCTTCCAGCTCGTTGGCCGGCGCGGAGCCGTCCAGGATGGTCGCCGCTACATCGATGCGCTCTTCGGCTTGCTCGGCCACGATCCCGATTTTGTTGGAAGCTTGGGTAGCCGCGACGACTACTTCGGCGTTTTTCGAAGATTTTACCTCGATGCGGCCGTTGGACACATTCTGCAGGATCACCACCGGCCGTCCCTTTACGGCAAAATGCCTTTCAAAATGCTGAGGCTTAACCTGTGCAAAGGTAGAAGGCACGAGAAGCATTCCGACGGCTAGCATCGGCAAGATTCCATGGCCCATGGTTTTCAAGCTCATGTTAGTGTCCGCTCCCGCGTTCCATCATCACCGATATCAGTTCTGCTTTTTCCTGGTAAGCGCCGTTCAAATATTCCCGCGCCAATTCGTCCTGCGGCTGCTGCTTCACGCGTTGCTCGCAGTCCAGGATAAATTTATCGACGATGTCCAGATTGTCGCGGAGCGAAACGTCCACACCGGAATTACCGGCAAGCTGCATGGCCGGCAGATGCGCTTCGTCGTTATCGAGCGTCAAGCTCGTGTCCTGGAACGAATTATCGTATGTGTTGAGGGCTTCGGTGGGTTGCGTCGCCGGACGCTGAAATTGCAATGCAACCGCCGCCACGATCAGCAAACCGACGGCCGCAGTGGCCATCAGTCGTGGACGGAAGGACTCAGAGAGACTCTGCCACCAAGGCTGCCGCGCTCCCGAACGGATAATCCTCTCGTTCTCCAACTGAACGCGCAGTGAGGTCCACACGCGACGGGGCGGCTCGACTTCCGCTGGAAGCAAATGAGCGGTCGCGATGATTGCGGTCAGGTCGGCAATGAGATTCCGGCAGGAGTTGCAGCCGGCGAGATGCGCGCGCGCCGCTTCCGGCACGGGCAAACAACCCTCTTGCTCGAGGACGACTTCCACTTCTTTACACTGCATGGCCGTTTACTCCGCGACACGCGGCTTCGGAAGGATCTTCGGCTCGACCCCGAATACCACTTTGCGACGTGTCTGCGTTTGTTCCGTGCACCCCGGAATTTTTTCTATTGTAGCTCAATCACTGCTTCCCGTCTGCGTTTTCGCTGCATGGCGCTCTTGCCGCGCCTGCTCTCGGATTTCCTCCTGGAGCAGATCGCGTAACCTGGTTCGCGCCTTATGTAGCTGCGATTTCGAATTTCCGACCGAACAACCCATGATTCCGGCAATCTCGTTGTGCTCGTAGCCTTGCACGTCGTGTAATACGAATACGGTGCGATACCCTGGCGGCAGCCTTTCGATCGAGCGCTCCAAATTGACGCGATCGATCGCTCCGCTCAACCGTAAATCCGGCGCTCCTATGTCCTTCCGCGGGCCGCCGCCATCTTCATCCGGTTCGGTAGTCTCCTCGAGGGAAGCCACCGGCAGCACTTTTTTGCGCAGTCGCATGAGCACAACGTTCACGGTCATGCGATGCAGCCAGGTCGAAAACGCGGATTCGCTCCGAAACGTCCCGATCTTTCGGAAGAGCTGCAGGAAGGCCTCCTGCATCAGGTCTTCCGCATCGGAAGGGTTGCTCACCATCCGCAAACATAAAGCGTAAACGCGGCGGCCATGCAACTCGTACAAGAACTCGAAAGCCGCAGCGTCCCCGGCTTGTGCCAGGCGAATGGCTTCCGCTTCCGTCAGTGCCTTGGGCGGCTGCGGCGCATTTGCTGCGATGGGATCGCTTGGTCTGTTTCGGGCCAACGGTCCAATAGCGGCGCATCCACCCTTTCGGATGCACCGGATACCTCCCGGAGTTGTCTTTGCAATAGCCCGCATACCGAGGAAACACGCAGCGGGCGTTTATTACTCGCTGGTTGGCAACCCGGAGAACAGGCCTACCTATTCTCTCTCGATTAGGACCATTCGTCTACGTCCCGCCGGCTCTGCATCGTGAGGTGCAAACAGTTGGGCGGCTATGGATTTCTGGAACACCCCGAGTTGGTCACTGGGGAGTACCACTAAGAAGGACTTCAAAACAACGATAGCTTCGCGCAGGCAGGTGTTCAGGTCAAAGTGAGCGTCATCCACCGTGCGCCAATCCTCTGAGGGCGCCTCAGAGACCCCGCTGCCGAGATCGGAGGCTACTTCGTAGAATTCCTTGCGGATGCTCAGTACCATTTCTTCCAGTGTCTCGATCTTGTGCAGAAACTGCGAGCGTTGCGTAAGGAGGACGTGACTTAAGAGGTCGCTCATGCGCGCGGTGTGCTGCTCCCGGGCGCCGCGGAAGTTCGAGGCGTCCAGGGGCGCGATATTCGGAACAATCCCGAAGTGTTTCGCGTGCTCGCCCAAAGTGTGGAGCACTCGCTCCAACGGAACCGCTAACCGCGCGCATAGACCCGGTATAACGAAGATGACGCGGCAGGAGTGCCCCGATTTTCCCGTCCGGCGGAGCTCCAGAGCTTCATTCAACGAAACGCTGAACATTCCGTAGAAGAGCTCCAACTGGTGCACGCATGAGTCAAAGACTTCTGCCTTGGCTGGGGGCAGCCAAGCGCTCCAGTCCTCTTGCACCGATGAAAACCTGGAAGGAAGGGCGTGGGCGCGAACCCGCACAGAGTCTCTCCTAAGGCCGGGGAGTATACCAAAATAGTTCCATAGCGGGACAATTTATTAGAGGAACTTAATTCCTGTTTCTACCAAACGATATTTTAAATAACAGTTTTATTATAAAGCAGTTATCAAAAAGTCAGCCTCTGTAGCTTGCTGGCGGAATTTGTCAACGCGCGCCTGTACGCGGCGTCACTTTCTTGCCCTCCGGCTGCGCTGGCCGCTATACTCGCCTGCGATTATGCGGAAAGGATTTTTCGTTGCAATTTGAGCCGCGCGAGCAATTTGAACAGCGTCAGAAAAAGTTGGAGCAAATTCAAGCTCTCGGCATGCGGGCGTATCCGCACGAATTCCGCTGGAGCGATACGATCGCGGATCTCGCCACCAAGTTTGCCGAGACTCCCAGCGCCGATTTGGAGGCCAACCAGCGGGAAGTCCGAGTCGCCGGGCGAATCGTTTCGCTGCGCCTGATGGGCAAGGCCGGCTTTGCGCACCTGCAAGGTTCGGGAAAGCGCATCCAAATTTATGTGAAAAAGGACGTGGTAGGAGAGCGCGGGTTCGAGCTTTTTAAATTGTTGGACCTCGGCGATTCGATCGGCGTCCGCGGACACCTTTTCCGCACAAAGACCAACGAACTCACGGTTCGCGTCGAGGAAATATTTTTCCTGGCAAAAGCGCTGCTGCCTTTGCCGGAGAAGTGGCACGGCCTCACCGATGTTGAGCTGCGCTATCGCCAGCGTTACCTCGATTTAATAGCCAATGAGAAGTCGCGCGAGGTTTTCGTCACGCGGCCCCGCATTATCCAGGAATTGCGGCGCTTTCTGGACGCACGTGGCTACATCGAAGTAGAAACGCCGATGATGCACCCGCTGCCGGGCGGAGCGGCCGCGCGCCCTTTTGTCACTCATCACAACACGTTGGACATCGACCTTTATCTGCGCATCGCCCCGGAGTTGTATTTGAAACGGTTGACTGTAGGCGGATTTGATCGCGTTTACGAAATCAATCGCAATTTTCGCAATGAAGGCATCTCCACGCAGCACAACCCGGAATTCACCATGCTGGAATTCTACGAGGCCTACAGCAATTACCGCGATCTGATGGATATGAACGAGCAACTATTCGCGGAATTGGCAAAGAAGATCACTGGGTCGACCGTGGTGCGTTACGGAGATGTCGATCTCGATTTCGGAAAGTTTGAGCGGCTCTCCATGCGCGAGGCCATTGTGAAGTACTGGCCGCCTGAAGCAGGTGCTGCTCCTACGGTGGGCGAACTAAGTGCGTCCGGGGGACCGCGCGCGATTACAGAGCGATATAACGCTTGGGCGAAGAGCGCGGGCGCCCCCTATGCGGCCTCGAAGGGAACTCTCTCAGACGGAGAATGGACTGGTCTATTGTTTGAGACCATGGCCGAAGATAAATTGGTCCAGCCAACTATTTTGTACGAATTCCCCACAGATATTTCTCCGTTGTCTAAGCAAAAACCGGATGATCCAAGCGTGACCGAGCGCTTTGAGATTTACGTTGCCGGAATGGAAATTGCCAACGGCTTTTCCGAATTGAACGATCCGATAGAACAGGAGCGCCGCTTTCGCGCGCAGGTAGCGCAAGGCGGAGAGGAAGCTCCGAAGCAGGTCGACTTGGACTACATCCGCGCGCTCTGCCACGGGATGCCGCCCACCGCGGGCGAAGGCATCGGCATTGATCGCTTGACGATGCTCTTCACGGATTCGCCGTCCATTCGCGACGTAATCTTATTCCCGCAATTGCGGCCGGAAGCCCCATCGAATCCGGAGCAAGGCACGAAGCCCTAAAGAGTTCAGCATGAAATTTGAATGGTTCGTCGCCAGGCGGTACTTGCGGTCGCCGTACCGCCCAGCGGTGCTGCGTCTGGTGACGGCTTTCTCTGTGATCGGAGTTGCCGCCGGCGTCGCAACGCTCGTTGTCGCTCTGTCGATGAACACAGGCTTTCGCGAGACGCTGCAGGACCGCTTGCTGGGCGTCACGGCACACGTGTCGCTCACGCGGCCGGGCGCGGGCGGCATCCGCGACTACGAAGCACTGGCTTCCAAATTCGCTGCGATGCCGGGCGTGCGGTCCGTGACTCCCGCCGTCTATCAGACCGTATTATTCACCTTTGCGCACGAAGCGCGCGGCGTCGTAACAAAGGGAATCGATCTGGAACGCGAGCGCCGCAGCGACGAAGCGCTGCAACGAATTATCGTGGGCCGCTTGGATTTTTCGCCCGATGCGGACGGTATCGACGCAGTCGTCGTCGGCAAACAGTTAGCGCAGGAGTGGAAGCTTTCGCCGGGCGATTACGTGACCTTGACCAGTCCGCAAGGGCGATTGACGCCGTTCGGCATGCTGCCGCGAAGCCGGCGCTTCCGCGTAGCGGCCGTTTTTGATTCCGGCTTCTACGATTACGATGAGAATTGGTGTTTCTTGAGCTTGCCTGCCGCACAAGCCCTCTCCGGCGTTGGTGACAGAGTGAGCGTCCTCGAATTCCGATTGTATAAACCTGAACAAGCCGCGGACATTGCGCGCAAGTTGGAACAAGCCGCAGGCCCCGGGTTCGCAGCGACCACGTGGATGGAAGAAAATCGCGCTCTGTTTCGCGCTTTGCACCTCGAAAAGCTAGTCACCGCCATCTTTATTGGGCTGATCACCTTCGTTGCGGGATTAAACGTTCTCGTAGTCTTGTCCATGACCGTGACGGACAAGGCGCGCGACGTCGCGGTCCTCATGTCCATGGGTGCACGCAGTCAGCAAATTCGACGCATTTTCCTCTGGCAAGGAATTGCCATCGGCGCCACAGGCACTTTCGCCGGCTTATGCATCGGGTATGCTTTCGCCTGGATCGCCGGCACGTATCATCTGATTCCGCTTGACCCACAGGTCTATGCCGTTCCGTACGTGCCCTTTCATCCCAGCCTCCTCGATGCCCTGTGGATCGCCGCCGTATCCATGGGCATTTCCGTGGGCGCAACCCTCCTGCCTGCGCGCGCAGCGGCAGGGCTCTTACCCGTCGAGATCCTGCGTTATGAATAAAGGAAATGAAGGGAAATCGTGGAGCAGCCGAGCGCAAATACCCGAGAAGAACGATTTTTCAGCGGCAATGCGAGCTTTGGAGTGCAGGTTGCTCCTATTTTCAGCATGGGCGGGTCGGCAGAATCCAGGAATCTCGCTTCATCTCGGCGCGGAAAAGTGGCGGTCATAAATGCCTGAATTAAAAGCAATTAACCGCTTAACAAATTGCCCCTTTTGGTTCTGCTTTTTGGCTAGGCAATGCCGCGGCATAAATGGGAAGCAGATGGGCCAGATGCGGAGGGATTAAGGGACCGATTATGGACGACATTCGGCACTGTAACTGCCGTTCCTGCATCTAAACAGAGTGGGCGCTCGGGAATATGTAGAAGCGCCGGACTGGCAGCCGTAACAAGTAAGGGGAATGTGGACCTAGGATGAATTCTGAAGCCAATTCGGGGGCGGTCGCAGGCGCAGTGAGTTCCACCGCCCTGCCCGAGGCGCAGATTGTGCTGGAAGCGCGAAGTTTGCGGAAAACGTATGGCGCTGGCGCGCGATCTTTGACCGTCTTGGCTGATGCGAATCTGACTTTGCGTCGCGGAGAGATGGTGGCCATTGTCGCCCCATCTGGAGCGGGCAAAAGCACTCTGCTGCATCTGCTCGCTGCGCTAGACACGCCAACGAGCGGTGCAGTATACTTCGCTTCCAAGCCCATTGAAACGAATCAAGACACCACGGTCGCTGAGTTTAGAAATCGCATCGTGGGATTTTTGTGGCAGCGACATCAATTATTGCCGGATTTTACTGCCACGGAAAACGTAGCCATGCCGCTGCTGCTGCGAGGCGAGAGTTTCTCGCCCTCCATGATCACAGCGCGCAAGTGGCTCGCGGAAGTCGGCCTGCAAGACCGGACCGAGCACCGCGCAGGGGAGCTTTCGGGCGGGGAACAGCAGCGCGTCGCTATTGCCAGGGCGCTCGTCACCAGGCCGGCCGTGCTGCTGGCTGATGAACCGACCGGAGACTTGGACGAGCAGAATGCTTGGGCCGTGTTCGAGTTGTTGCAGCGGCTGCACCGCGCGTACCAGTTGACGTCATTGATCGCGACGCACAACTTGGCGCTCGCCGCGCGTTGCGACCGCATCCTCACTCTAGAACATGGCGTTTTACGTACTCGCGCGGCTACGGCCGCTGCGATGGGGACCCCCGGGGGAGAAGCGAGCTAATCGTGTTTGAACGGTATACAGAGAAAGCGCGACGCGTCATTTTCTTTGCGAGGTATGAAGCCAGCCAGTACGGCAGTCCGTACATTGAAACCGAGCATCTTCTGCTCGGCTTGATGCGCGAAGACAAAGCCCTGGCCAATCGCTTCCTGCGCCAGCAGGGCTCGATTGAATCCATCCGCAAAGAAATTGAAGCGCGCATCACCATCCGCGAGCGAATTTCAACATCTGTTGAAGTCCCTCTGAGCGCGGAATGCAAACGAATTTTGAACATGGCCGGTGAAGAAGCCGAGCGCCTCGGTGTAAAGCACGTCGGCACCGAGCACCTGCTCCTCGGAATCCTCCGCGAAGAAAAATGTTTCGGCGCCGAAATCCTGATGGAACGCGGCCTGCGCCTCTCCACGCTGCGTGAAGAGCTCGCGCGCACCTCCGGCGAAAAAACCACCGCCGCGCGCCCCAAAGAAACTTCGCTTCTCGCCGAATTCAGCCGCGACCTCACGCAAGCCGCTTCCGAAGGCTCCCTCGATCCCCTGGTCGGCCGAGAAGGCGAGGTCGAGCGCGTAATCCAAATCCTCTGCCGCCGCACAAAAAATAATCCTGTTCTCATCGGCGAGCCCGGCGTAGGCAAGACCGCCATTGTTGAGGGCTTGGCCCAGCGCATTTCTGATGGCGATGTTCCATCGTTCCTCGCAGACAAGCGCATCCTTTCTCTCGACCTCTCGCTCATCGTTGCCGGCACAAAATATCGCGGCCAGTTCGAAGAGCGCCTCAAGACCATCATGAAAGAATTGATGGAGAGCCAGAACGCCATCGTCTTCATCGACGAGTTGCACACGCTCGTCGGCGCAGGCTCCGCCGAAGGTTCGCTCGATGCCGCCAACATTCTCAAGCCCGCGCTTTCCCGCGGCGAAATTCAGTGCATCGGCGCCACCACGCCCGGCGAATATCGCAAGTCCGTCGAGAAAGATCGCTCCCTCGAGCGCCGCTTCCAATCCGTGAAAGTTCCCGCGCCCAACGAAGAGGAAGCCGTCCAGGTCATCAGCGGCGTGCGCGAGCGCTACGAAAAATTCCACGCCGTCAGTTACACCGATGACGCGCTAAAGTACTCGGTTTATCTTTCGAACCGCTACATTCCCGATCGCTTCCTCCCAGACAAAGCGATCGACCTGATCGACGAAGCCGGCGCCCGCGTCAAGCTCCGTCAAGCCAGCGTCCCTGAAGAAGTTGGCGAAGTGCAGAAGCGCGTGAAGTTCATCACCCACCGCATGGAAAGCGCTATCGCCGCCCACGAATTCGAAAAAGCGCGCTTCTACTCTGAAGAAGAGCGCAAAGAAAAAGAAAATCTCCGCGGCCTACGCGAGCGTTACAAGCTCGACGACGCATCCACCGGCATCGTTACTCGTGAGGACATCGAGGAAGTCGTCTCCCGCTGGACAGGCATCGCCGTTACCTCCATCAAGGAAGACGAGCAGCAGAAGCTGCTGCGCATCGAGCCCGAGTTGCACAAGCGCGTCATCAGCCAGGACAAAGCGATCACTGCCCTCGCGCGCGCCATTCGCCGCAGTCGCGCCGGACTCAAAAATCCTGCGCGTCCCGTCGGCTGCTTCTTTTTCCTCGGTCCCACCGGCGTCGGCAAGACAGAAGTCGCCCGCCGCCTCGCGGAATTTTTGTTCGGTTCGGAGAAGTCGCTGGTTCGCTTCGATATGTCGGAGTTTATGGAAAAGCACTCCGTCTCGAAGCTGATCGGCGCCCCTCCAGGATACGTAGGCTATGAAGAAGGCGGTCAGTTGACGGAGCGCGTTCGCCGCACGCCGTACTCGGTCATCCTGCTGGATGAAATCGAGAAGGCGCATCCGGACGTTTTCAATATCCTGCTGCAAGTCTTTGAAGACGGTCAGTTGACGGACGGGCTCGGCAATACCGTGGATTTTCGCAACACCATCATCATCATGACTTCCAACTTGGGTGCGCGCCATTTGCAAAAGCGCACTTCCATCGGCTTCCAGTCCGGCGTCGATGAAGCCGGTCTCAAGAGCATGGAAGATATGGTGATGGTTGAAGTAAAGCGGGCGTTCAATCCGGAGTTTCTCAACCGCTTGGACGAAGTCATTATCTTCAACCCGCTCGGCGACGACGACCTGTTGCGCATTATCGATCTGCTTGTGGGTCAGATGAACGACACGCTCATCCACCGGCAAGTCCAGGTTGTTGTTTCTCCGGAAGCACGCCAGTGGATCCTCGAAAAAACGTGTGCAGACCGCAGTTACGGGGCACGACCTCTGCGGCGAGCTCTTCAGAAATATGTGGAAGACCCGCTGTCCGAGGCGCTCATTCAGGGTGGAATCCAAAGGCCAGCGACGTTGCAAATTTACGTCGCAGGGGAAGGTCTTTCGTTCCGTCCTGTCGGTGAGGCAACCCCGGTCGTCCACTAGGGAATCTGACACCAACATGTGTGGCCCCGGAATTTACCGGGTCAACGCACGGCCGGCCTGTACCGTGGTTCGGCGGGAGAAGAACATCTTGGGTTTGGGGGCGCGGCCTTGACCACCTCTGTGGCCGCTCACGCAAGAATTTCTTTGCCGTTTGGGGTTATGCGCGTAGTGCTGTCGGCTGCGGCAATTGTGTTATTGCTCGCGTCCTCTGTCGTTGCTGCTGCGCAGCACCATCCTAATGCGGCTGCATCGCCGTCTTCGTTCTCTGCTCCTTTTGATTCAACGTACTTCGCAAAGGTTACGGCGGAATCTGACGCCCCTGCCGATTCCGAACACCCCTTCCAGAATCCTCCTCCTCAGCCGCCCGGAACTATAATCGACCGCATCCTTTTCATCGGCAACCGCCGCGTGCGCAGTGACACGCTGAAAGCGCGAATTTTCAGCCGCGACGGCGATCCTTATAATGAAGAGACGCTGCGCCGCGATTTTCAGGCGCTATGGAATACGCAATTCTTCGAAGACGTTAAGTTGCGCGTCGAGGACTCTCCCGAAGGCCCCAATCACAAGAACGTCATCTTCGAAGTCAAAGAGCGCCCGGTCATCCGCCGCATCCGTTACGACAATATCCATTCCGTTTCCGAATCGGACATTCTCGATCGTTTCAAGGAACGCAAAGTCGGCCTGACCGTAGAAAGCCAGTTCGATCCTACGCGCATCAAGAAAGCGGAAGTCGTCCTGAAAGAATTGCTTGGCGAGCACGGCCGTCAATTTGCCAAAGTCACGCCGCAGTACGAGCGCATAGCGGCCAGCAATGCGGTCATTCTGGTTTTCAAAGTCGAGGAAGGTCCTAAGGTAAAAGTCGGCAAGATAAAATTCACTGGCAATCACGCATTTAGCGATCGCAAGCTCATCCGCGCCATGCGCCACGATCGTCCGTACTCCATTCCTCTCTACTTCTGGTACATTCCCGTCCTCACCAAGACGTACGATCGCGAAAAGCTCAACGAAGATCTCGAAGTCGGCGTTCGCGGTCTGTATCAGGACAACGGCTACTTCAAAGTCGTCGTGAAAGATCCAATTCTCGAGAATATCGATACCACCGGTTTCCGCATGGGCGTCCCCGTCGCCGGGCGCAGCCACGGCAAAGCCGTCAATATGACCATCCCCATCGAAGAGGGCGAGCGCTACAAGATGGGCACGCTGAAAATCGTAAGCGCCGATCCCGATAAAGCTCTCTCTCTGAAAGTCGATGCTCTCAAGGCCATTTTCCCGCTCAAGGAAGGCGATATCTTCTCGGCGTCCAAAATCCGCAAGGCCCTGGATGACTACCGCAAAGCATATGGCCAGTACGGTTTCATCGATTTCACCGCCGAACCGCAGACCGATATCGACGAGGCCGCCAAGCGCATCGACATCACCATGCGCTTCAACGAAGAAAAGCAATACTACGTCCGCCGCATCGATTTCGTTGGCAACACCACCACGCGCGACAAAGTTATCCGCCGCGAGCTCCTTCTCGACGAAGGCCAGCTCTTCAACAAGCGCGCCTGGGAAATCAGCATCCTGCGCTTGAACCAACTCGATTATTTTGACCGCATCGAGGAAGACAAGGCCGTCCAGATCAAGCGCAATCAAAAAGAAGGCACTGTCGATCTCACGCTCAAGCTAAAGGAAAAGGGCAAGCAGTCCATCGGGCTGCAGGGCGGCGTCAGCGGCCTCGCCGGCACCTTCATCGGACTCACCTATCAGACCAACAATTTCCTTGGCCTCGGCGAAACGTTAACCTTCTCTGCGCAGTTTGGCGATATTCAACGCAGCTTCATGTTCGGCTTCACCGAGCCCTACCTTTTCGACCGCCCGATTTCCACCGGTTTCACAATTTTCTCCAGCAAATACAGTTTCAATCAAGCTCGGCAGCTGGCGCTTTTGCAGGGCCAGTCCGTCAGCATCAATCCGCAATTCATCCAGAATTACAATCAGAACAGCACCGGGTTCACACTCTTCGCCAGCTACCCGGTGAAAAAGCTTTCGTTCACGCGCTTCGGAGTCACCTACGGCCTTACCCGCACCAGCATCACCCCTTTTAACGACGCTTCCAAATTCCTGTTTGAAGACTTGCAGTTCCGCAGCATTTCCGGTCCCAGCGCCCTGCAAGGCATAGTCTCTAGCACCATCACGCCCACCATCACCTACAACACGATCGACAATCCCACCAATGAGCATTCCGGAAAAAGCTACTTCTATTCCTTGGGTTTCACGGGCGGCCCGCTGGGCGGCAATGTCAAAACCATTACCAATGTATTTGATTGGAAGTATTTCCATCCCATTCAGAAACGTCGCAATGTCATTGGCTTTCACGCCTCTGCGGCTTACACGACTGGTTATGGCGGCGGAGAAGTGCCGCCGTTCAGCCGCTTCTATATGGGCGGCGAGAATGATTTGCGCGGCTTTGATATTCGCTCCATTTCCCCGGTTACTTTTATCCCGCAAGCCTCCTCGCAGCCCATCTTCTTTCACGATCCTACCGCCGGCGGAGCTATTCGTTCCTTTTCAGTTCCAGTGCTCACCTATACCGCCACATTGCCCGGCGGCGACGTTCAAACTTCCGGCAACGTCGAATACCGTATTCCCATCATCGGCCCGGTTACCGCCGCGCTCTTCTTCGACGGCGGAACCGACGGAGTTGCGCGACCCAGCGCGCTTAAGCTGAACCCCACAGGCTTCCAGCAACTAACCCAACAGTTTCCAACGGCAAACCTGCAACAGCAACTCTCCATCGCGCCACATACGAATTTCCGTTTGCGCGGCTCAGCCGGTATCGAGTTTGTCGTGCAATTGCCCATCGTTCAGGCACCGTTCCGTATCTACTACGCTTATAATGTCAACCGCCTCCACGAACAGATCATTGCCCCAACGCCGTTCCTCAATCCCGGCGATATCAATTTCTTGAAAAACGCCTTCAATGGCATCGATCCGACGATTTTTCCGCTGCAGATACAGCCGCAGCTCAACAACATCTTGAACAACCCGGGCCGGCTCGACTATTTCGAGCCGAAGACGACTTTTCGTTTTACGGTTAGCCGGACTTTCTGATGCCCGGCCATTGGAAGCTTGCTTGAGGTGGGTGAAGTCTATGCTACTGACCGCGCGCCTGCATCGCGTGTCTGCTTGGGAGGAAGTGGGATGAAGTTGCGAACAATTCTAACGTGCCTGTCTACCGCGGTCGCGGCGGCATGGCTCGCCGCGGGGTGCGGCAGCAGCAGTAACACGAATACCGTGACTGTTTCCGTCATCTCCTCCGTGGGTAGCGCTATTATCGTGGGCCAGTCCACCACCCTCACCGCATCAGTAGTCGGAGGTACCACGACCAACACCGCTGTGAATTGGCAGCCCTGTCAGTTCACAACCACGACCGTCTCGGGAACCACCACCACCGTCTCGACTCCCGCTAATTGCCCCACGGACGGCACTCTCGGTACTATCTCCAATCAACAGACCACCGGCACCGCAACGTACACTGCCCCCATCAAAGTTCCCGACCAAACCAAATATCCCAACCTCCAGATCGTCATCACCGCGCAGTCTCAACAAGACACCACCAAGACTGGCAGTGTGAAGCTCGTTCTTGACTCAGGTATCGGTGTCACACTGACTCCAACCACCGCTACGGTCCCTACCAAAGAGCTGCAGAAATTCAATGTTGTTCTTGCCAATGACCTGCAGACTCAAGGTGTCACCTGGTTGATTACCCAATCAACCCCCACTTCCACCATCACCGTACCCAATCTCGCCACCTGCAGTCCCAACTGTGGCTCTATCGATGCAAGTGGTGTCTACACAGCCCCGGCCGCGATTCCCACCGCTGCGGCCCCTGCCGGAGCCACCAATCTGAGCACTACGCCTGCCAACGTCACCGTGGTCGCCATCGCAAAGGCCGACAACACGCGCTTCGCCACCGGAACCATCACCATCATTCAGGGCGGACCGATCGTCTTTAATGGCATCACTCCCACTATCGCTCCTCAAGGTGCCGCACTCTGGGATATTTATCTCGACGCTCCCAATATCTCCTCCGCTTCCATCATTACTCTTACAGATCAGAATGGCGGAACCAAGAGTTTCACCTCCGACACCGGTCAGATTAAGGTGATCTTTCCGATTCCCAACTCTACGACCGCCAATCCTCCCTCCAGCGGCGCTCGCTTGCGATTGTTGGAGTCCGACCTCGGGGTTGTGAATACCGGCAATACGACAACACCAATTACTTATACGGTTTCCGTCACCGATCCTGCTGAGCCTGTTACGCCAACCGCCGGCGGCCAGTTTACGTTTACTCTTATGCCCGTTAGGCCCACTATAGTGACCTCTTCTCCGACCGGTGTTGTTCAGGGCGGAAACCCCGGTGAATTCCCACTCTTCATCGATGGAGGATATTTCGGGCCGCACGGCACATTCGCTCCTATTAATTTTCAAGGTAACCAGATTTCGCAGAATGCTTCTTCGTCCAACTCGCGCTTTCTCTCCGCCAATTTTCCAGCCAGCGCCGTTGGCCCCCCTGGCCTGTACCCTCTCTCCGTTTCACGCACAACTCCGCCGGCGCCGAATCCAAACAATCCGGCAGTGACCACTCTGGCTGTGTTTCCAGACTATTCTGCCGGGCCTCCTGCAACTGTAGGCGCTATTCCGGCGGGTACGAATCCCAGCGCAATCGATATCGATCCCGTCCTCGGCGTTGTTGTCGTCGCGGAAACCGGTTCGAACGCGGTGCAGTTTTACACCATTGGCAATGGAACGCTTTCTGCCCTGGGTGGCCCGGTTGCTGTCGGCCAGATTCCTACCGGCGTCTCTGTGAATCGAACCAATCACTCCGTCGCTGTGGTTAATTATGGAAGCCAGAGCGTTTCTATCCTGCCCATTCCCGGGGCTCCGAATCCCGTTACTCCGGCGACCGTCAGTCTCTCCGGCGTTTTGCAAGGCCAGGTCTCTCCAGCTCCGCTGCCGTACGCAATCGGAGTTGACCCGGACACCAATCTTGCTCTAGTGGCGTACTCTTCCACCTCCACTTCCTCGGCCGCCAATCTGGGCTTTGTTGTGAATCTCAACCAAGGCGCCGGTGCTCCGTTCGGTTGCCTGGCTAACTCGGGCCAAACTCCGCCCTGTGTCTTTTCTCAGGTTACGCTGAACAGCGGTGCGTTCCCTCAGATCGCCGTTGCTCCCCACGGCCACATCGCATACGTGTCCCCTGGCGGCTCGGGCGTAGTCAGCGCGATTGACGTCACGCAGCCCTCCACCTCCGTCGGGCTCAGCACTCTCACATTGACAGCTGGCACTGTCACCGCGACCACGGCTTCCGGGAGCACACTCGCAGGGCTCGTCCCTGGAATTCCGTCTACTGTCCTGATCACTGGCGTTCCCGCCCCCAACACCTCCGGCAACCCCACGCCGGTTAACTTCAATGGCGTGTTCACCATCAGCGTCACGAGCAGCACATCCTTTACTTTCTTTTTGGGGCCGAATGTCACGGGGAGCGGCACTGCCAACGGTGGAACGGTCTTCTTTGGCAGTCCCAATGTGATTTTCGGTGGCGTGTCCTCAACCACGCAAGGCATCGCCATCAATCCCATCACGCACACGGCCGCGCTCGCTGACGCCGACGCAACGGGAATAGCCTCCGCCAGCCAATTCGGTCCGCAGATCGACATACTGAATCAACTCGATCAGTCCGTTTCTTCCATCAGTTTCTTTTCCGGCTGCACTGCGTTCACAGTTAGCTGCACCAATGCGCCTGAGTTCCTGCACACTGCGGACGTCGCGTGGCAGCCGTACACGAATTCCATCGTTTCGTACAACCCCGATCAGCAGCAAGTCTCCATCTCCGATCCGGTTACTCGAAAGAGATACGCCATCGTTCACGTGAATGGGCCCAGCACGGCCACGCTACCCGTTCAGAACGGCACCACCGGATCTCTCCGTCTCTGGGGCGGCGTCGCTGTCGATCCGGCCACGAATCAGGCTTTCGTAGTCGAATCCGGCAGTACCACGGCCGGCAGCACCAATGCCGGACAGGTCGAAGTCATTAATCTTGGCGCCTTCAAGTCCGCCGAAATCACGGAAATCGTTGTCCCGAGTCCCAATCCTGGCGCGGGCGCGATTGGCGGAATTCCGGGCGCATTTGTTCCGCAAGCAGCGCTTACCTCCGCAGCCGATTTGGCGGGTGTGCAGATCTTTGGCTCCGGCTTTATCGCGGGCGCGCAAGTGCGCCTTGATGGCACGCCTATTCCATCGGCGAATGTGCAGGTAGTCAGCAATAGGGAAATCGTCGCGACGATTCCGGCTTCCTTCCTGTCGCTGCCACACAAGTTTGCTCTCGACGTTGTGAGCAACGGCGTGCAATCCAACCCTTCCGATTTCTTTGTCATTAAGTCCGTTGACATGACTGTGGCCTGCGCCACGCCCATGCCCAGCTCCGTTGCCATTGCCGACCAGCTCAAAAATGGTCCCTTCTCGCCCATCGCTGTGGTCAGCAACAGCGGCTGCAACAACATTTCGACGATCGATATCAATCCGTCGAGCGCAACTTTCGGCTCCGTGCTCCACACAATCTCCATCGGCGCGGGTCCGCAGGGCGTAGCTGTGAGCTCGCATCTTGGCCTGGCCGTTGTTGCGAATAATGGCGCCGGCACCGCATCCATCGTAAATCTGATGACCAACGCCGAGGCCGTTCCGGACGTCGCTACTGGGACGGGGCCGATCGGAGTCGCCATTAATGAATCCACCGGCGTCGCTCTCGTCGCCAACTTCGGTTCGAACACGGTTTCGCAGATCAACCTCGGCCTCTTGCTAGGATCTTCGCCCGCAACGACTCTCACCGCCACGTCCATTGGCGGTGTGCAGGAGCCCATTGCCGTAGCCATCGATCCGGATCGCGGCACAAATAATCAGGGCCTCGCCGTGGTCACCGGGTTGCAATTGGTTTCCGGGAATGCGCCGATTGGTGCTTTGTATCCGGTGGACATTGGATTAGCTAGTCCGGCACTTAGCACTACGGTTACGCTGGGAAGCGTTACTTCTACTCCGACGGGAATTGTTTTCAATCCGGCGGTGGTTACTGGCACCTCGAATCCTGGATTGTTCTACGTGAATTCGAGTGGCGGGAATGTGATCTCGTCTTTCAATCCGGACACTGGCGGGTCGAGTCAGACTCGAGTTGGAATCAATCCTATGGCGCTTGCGGTGAATCCGCAGAGTGGCGCGATTCTGACTTCAAATTTTGCGGGCAAATCCGCGTCCATCGTGGATACGGTTTCGCAGGTGAAGACGGTGCAGACACTTGGTTTGCCGGGGTCGGCGCAGTTTGGCGTGGCGATCGACCAGTTCACGAATCTTGCGGTGATTGTGGACCAGGCCCACAATCGCGTTTTGATTTTCCCGATGCCGAATTGATTTTGCTGTTGTAGGGGACGTACTTTGCAGTTGTAGGGGCGTGCTTTAGTTTATCCTGAGCTTCGAAGGGCGCGTCCCAGTCCGAGCGCAAGCGAGGGAACTTTTCCGGTCTCTGGTTGCGAGTCATTGTGGGCTCGGCTATACTGCAACGTTTGTGTGGGGACCGCGGAGCCCACAGGGCATCGGTAGTCCCGGTGAGAGGTTCCGGTTAGTGGTCCCAGTGGCACGCCGCTTGGCATGCCGAGAGAGAGTTTTAAGCCGGCAGTCGCCGGCTTAGAGTTTGAGCGACTAGAAATAAGGAGAAAAAAGTGAATTCCAGAATTTTGACCCTGACCCGCTCGGGGCCGTTTAAAAAGACATTTCAGATTGCAATCATTGCGGCGGCTTGCGCTTTTGGCGCGAGCGGGCTGCGCGCGCAGAGTCCCGCGCCGGGTTCGGCTACCGGCACGAAAATCGGCGTGATCAATGTGCGTCAAGCGATTGCGAGCACCTCCGAAGGCAAGCAGGCCGGCGCGGAACTGCAATCGCAGTTTGCGCCGCGCCAGAGCGAGCTGGAAGGACTGAACAAAGCAATCAACGATTTGCGGCAGCGCATGGAGACCGGCGGCGCCAAGCTGAGCGATGAAGAGAAAGTGCGTTTGCAGCGCGAAGGCGAAACCAGGGCGCGGCAACTCCAACGGAAACAGGACGAATACCAGGAAGACGTGAACGCGGCGCAAGCGGAAGTGTTCGACCGCGTGGGGCGCAAGATGATCGATGTGCTGGACCGGTACGCGCGCGAGAACGGGTACGTGGCCATCCTGGACACTTCGGCGCAGAACACGCCGGTCCTGTTTGCGTCCACCAATATTGATGTGACGCAAGACATCGTGAAGCTCTACGACACAGCGTACCCGGCGAAGGGTGGTGCGCCAGCGGCGACCACGACTCCAACCAAGCCCGCGGCGCCACGGACGACGCCAAAGCCGACGACGCAGCAGCCTCCTGCCGCGAAGCCGCCCGAGCAGTAGTAACGGATCGGGATTTAGTCTCAAGTCTCATAGCTGTCCACGCCCCGGCGTTGAGCGATCACCAACTCAACCCGGGGCGTTTTGTTTTTGTGCAGCGGGGGTGGGGGGTACCGCCCCCGTTGCGATAGAAAGAGTGCGTAGCCTCTTGATGCGAAAGGGTTTGGCGGGCCGCCGTTGCGCCAAAGAGTGCGTAATCGCATGAAAGTGCAAGGGTTACAGGGATGTGATAGGAGGCAAAGGACTTGGCGCGTTGCGGCGGTTCCGAGCAATGCGGTAGTAGGTACCCCCTCCCCCGGTTTTTGCATAAGTGTTCATTCTAAAGGTACTTAAAGTAGTTTGTTTTGTTACACTTTTGCAAGTGTTCATTCTAAAGGGAGTTAGCGGGATGCGGTCGGGGTGTCCGCCTTCGCGGAGTGCGGGCGGTCGCGGGGAATGCGCCGGGGCGGGCATCTCGATTTTCACGGCTGACCCCTCAACTTATTCGAGGCAAACGATAGCAGGGGGAGTACGCCGGGACAACTGGTCGGAGGGACGGTTCGAGTGTAGGTGAACGATTATTTTGAATTGAACTAGGCTGCTGGCTGGTGCTGGTAAAGGTACTTTTGGAATCCGGCGAACACAGTGCCAATCTCTTCCGGCTTGCGTAGGTCTGCTAGCGCATCGGCGATGGAGTCGTTGTATTTGAGACGAAGTAGCGGGGTCAGTTTCTCTTGGTCTAGTTCGTGAACTCCTTCCTTGATGTAGTGAGCGAGGACAAAATCGAGGAAGGCCTGCTGCTTGGTATTGAAGTTACCGTCAAAGCGAATTTTGGCGTTGGCGGCGCGTTCCGCGCGCGTCAAAGTGGGAAGCGCGTACGCAACGTAAGCGAGCACGTCGAAGAGATCGCTTTTCTCGGCGTTGATGATTTTTTGCATTTCCCCCATCTGCTCGGCGCCGAAGCCTTTTTCCGCCAATCCGCTCAGCAGCTTGGCGCGGGTGTCTGGGGCGCTCCATAGCGCGCGTAGTTCGGCCTCGTTCTTGAAAAACTCGGGAAGCTTGCCAAAGAGCATTTCCATGAATTGCTGCGCGGACACAGGCGTGCCGTCCGGATGCCAGAAGCTGGTCATCATCATGTGCTGTATTGCGCGAGCTTTACCGTCGGCGAGTTTTACTTTGATTTTCTCCTGGCGGGGGACCGGCCCAGGGGGTGGTCCCGGCGGAACGGGTGGTCCCGGTTGCCGCGGCGGCCCCTTGGGCTCGGGCTCGATCGGTTCGCCGTCCCACTCGGGATCGTTGAAGTGGTGATGTGCTTTCACAAAATCGTAGATCGTGAAGTAGTCCTTGCCGTCATAGAGGCGGGTGCCGCGCCCGATGATTTGCTTGAATTCGATCATGGAGTGTATCGAGCGCATTAAAACGATGTTGCGGATATTGCGGGCATCAACTCCAGTGGAAAGCTTTTGAGACGTCGTCAAGATCGTGGGGATACTCTTCTCGTTGTCCTGAAAATCCCGGAGATGCTGGTCGCCTAACGAGCCATCGTTGGCGGTCACACGCTGACAGTAGTAGGGGTCCTTGCTGGCCTTCATTTGGTTGATGAGGTCGCGCACGGCGAGGGCGTGGTCCTGCGTGGCGCAGAAGACCAGAGTTTTTTCATTCTGGTTGATCTGCTCCATGAAGAGCTTCACGCGATATGCTTCGCGCTCCTTAATCTCGATGACCTTGTTGAAATCGGGCTCGGTGTAGCGTCTTCCGGTTTCGACCTCGCCTTCGATCAGCTTGTCATCTGGCGTGTAGACGTACTCGTCGAGCGTGGTGGAAATCTGCTTCACCTTAAAGGGGGTGAGGAAGCCATCATTGATGCCCTCTTTGAGCGAGTAGATGTAAACCGGATCGCCAAAGTAGGCATACGTGTCGACGTTGTCCTTGCGCTTGGGCGTGGCAGTGAGGCCGAGTTGGACGGCGGGCGCGAAATACTCCAGGATGCCGCGCCAGTTGCTTTCGTCGTTGGCGCCTCCGCGGTGGCATTCGTCAATGACGATGAAATCGAAGAAGTCCGGAGGATATTCGCCGAAATAGGGCGAGGGTTTTCCATCCTTGGGAGGGCCGCTCATGAAGGTCTGGAAGATGGTGAAGAAGAGGCTGGCGTTCTTGGGGACTTTGCCTTTTTTGCGGATTTCGTCTGGCTCGATGCGCGCCATGGCATCCTCGGGAAAGGCCGAGAACGCATTGTAGGCTTGGTCGGCGAGGATGTTGCGGTCGGCGAGGAAGAGGATGCGAGGGCGGCGCACAGGCTCGCGGCTCAAGTTCCAGCGGCTGTGAAATAGTTTCCAGGCGATTTGAAACGCGATGAAAGTTTTGCCGGTGCCGGTTGCGAGCGTTAGGAGGATGCGCTCTTTCTCCGCGGTGATGGCTTCCATCACGCGTTCGATGGCGAGGTCCTGATAATAGCGTCCCTGGAAGTAGCCGCCTCTATCCTCGAAGGGGACGGCAGCGAAACGATCGCGCCAAGCATTGGCTTCGGCGAAGGTGCGATTCCAAAGTTCTTCTGGCGTCGGATACTGGTCCAAGACGCCTTCTTTACCCTCGTGCATGTCGATGCCGTAAAGTTCGCGCCCGTTGGTGGAGTATCCGAAGCGGATTTCCATCTTATCGGCGTAGTTTTTTGCTTGCGCCACGCCTTCCGTCAGCGATTCGTCCCAGGCTTTTGCTTCAATGACGGCGACTTTGTGGTTCCGATAGATCAGGACGTAATCGGCGATCAGCGGCTTGCCTCGGCGGCCGTAACCTTCGAGGCGTCCCAGTGTGATGACGTGTTCGCGAAGGACGCGGCTGCCTTCGACTACGCCCAGCCTGCGGCTTTTAGGGCGGGGTCGATGTGCTCGGCTCTGGTTTCGGCTTCGTTCATGGTTTTGTGCTGGGAACGCCATTTTCCATAATGGCGTTTCGCTCCGCGCCAATACGGAGATTGGCGTTCCCGGGAAATGCACTGCTCCAGGGCCACGCCTCTGCGGCGGCGACCAGGCCGGCCCTTACAGGATTCAGATGGATATAGTCGATTGCTTCCTGCAAGTGGTCTTGATTGCGGATGTAGCGATCCCAATGCTCACGGTGCCAGATGGGCGGGCGGGGACCTTCTCCGGTGCGGAAGCGATGATCGCAGATTTTGTTGCCGGTGAACTTCTTCCACGAGGCTACGATCTTGGCTACGGTCCATCCATTCATTGGTTGGAAAAGGACATGGATATGATTGGGCATCACTACCCAGGCCAGGAGCCGATGACGGAGGGCATCGAAGCGTAACAACGATTGCTGCACCATTCCGGCGATGGCTGGATTCCGCAGAATGCAGGAGCCGTGGCCGGCGTCGATCCATGCGTGTATGCGTTTGCGGCGCTCGGCGTCGCGCTTTTTTTCTGGAAGAGTTTTTAGTTCGGCTTCGAGCCGCAGGAGGACGGTTTTTGGAAGGCTGTCTGCTAAATGAAAGGTTACGTGCTGGGTGGCTTCGGGGCTTTCAAAGTGGGGGAGATAGCCGCGGCTGTGCCACCCGGGAACGCCATTTTCCATAATGGCGTTTTTTATTTGTTTCGGATTGTCGGCGGCTTGGTGTGGCGACACTTTACGCGCCAATACGGAGATTGGCGTTCCCGGGGGAGATTTCTTAGAGTTGTCCACTGAACGCCTGGTGTAGAAGAGATTTTTTCAGGGATTCCAGGGCGACGAGCTTTTGCTGGTAGATGGATTCGAGGCGCTGGGTTTCTGCCCGAAAGGCATCGAGTCGGTCTGCGATTAGCTTCTGCTCGGCGAGCTGCGGCAGGACGATCGGAAACGACGGGAATTCCTTCACCGAGATGCGGTCGACCGTCGCTCCCCGAACGGTTCTGCTGTTAAGAAACTGGCGGAACGGTGGGGAAATGTATTGATAGGCGAAATATCGTGGTTCAATTCTGTTTTGGTCGAGACGGACGAGCCCCATTCGCCTGCCAAGGCAACAGTCGAGAGCTTCGGGAATGATCGCCGCTTGACCGAGGCGGGTTTCGTATGAAAACACAATATCATTCGCCTGGGGTCTTACGCGGCGGGTCCATTTTCGGAAATCATCGGGCGTCACATGCCGGGTTTCGCTGAGATTGATAATGCCGTCTTCGAGCGCGCTTATTCCCAAAAAAATCGGCCCTGCGTCAACCGTCTTTGGCGTCGCATGGGGCCCGTCGAACACTTCCCCGACGTCGCCGATCGGAACAGTTTTGGACTGGCCGCGCTGGGTGAAGACGGATTGCAGGTGGCTTTCAAAGAGGGCGCGGGCGTTTTGGAGGTTTTTTTCGGCGTTGGCTTTGGCGGTGGCGACGGCGTCAAAGGCTTCGTCGAGGATGGCGACGATGCGCTGCTGTTCGGCGAGCGATTCCGGGTAGGTGACCTGGAATTCTTGGATTTGTGCTTTGGTTATCGCCTGCCTTGTGGAACCGCCATCTTCGCCTGTTTGTAACAAGCGATTCTTGTAGGTATTCGAGGTGAGCAAATAATAGAGGAAGACTGGCGAGAGTTGATGTGTCACGGGTCTGATGATTGAGACGTGTTGATTGACGCGAGCGGGCAAGATGTCGGGAGGCACTAAGCAGCATCTTGCGATGGAAGCGCCGGTGATGTTTAGCAGTACATCGTTCGGCTCGACCACAACGTTAGAAAGTCGCGAAGCTTGAGCGTCGTCGATATGAGCGAGATTATCTTCTTTGAAGCCCCAGTCATGAATGTTCAGACTACGGATCAGGGAGATGCCCGCTTCTTTGTAAGCTTCCGCTCCCCCCAGTGGCGTCGCCCCGCTTCCAATCTTGGTCGTCACAGCGCCCAACTTCTTGGAAACCCAACCGCTTTTCACAGTAGCCCCTTAATGGTTTGCAGGACCTGCGCGCTTTCGGCATCGAGGGCGGCGATTTCGTCCATGATGTCCTGCGGGCTGCGGTGGGCTAGGGTCTCGCCGCCGTTGGGGTTCTTCACGGAGAGGTCAAACTTCGCAGGATCGATGGTTTTGGCGTCCACGCTCCAGGATTTGGGCGAGTTGGCGAAAGTTTTTTGCAGCGCGACGAAGTCGGATAGGTCGGCGTCGTTTAGCGGGTTGGTCTTTCCGAGGTTACGGCCGGGCTCTAGTTGGTAGTACCAGATTTTGCGGGTTTTGGTGCCTTTCTCGAAGCAGAGGACTACGGTTTTTACGCCTGCCCCTTGAAATGTGCCGCCTGGTAGGTCGAGGACGGTGTGCAGGTTGCAGCTTTCCAGCAACATCTTGCGCAGGCTTACGGAGGCGTTGTCGGTGTTGGAGAGGAAGGTGTTTTTGATGACGATGCCGCCGCGGCCGCCGGCTTTTAGGATTTTGATGAAGTGCTGGAGGAAGAGGAAGGCGGTCTCGCCGGTGCGGATGGGGAAATTCTGCTGGACTTCTTTGCGCTCTTGGCCGCCGAAGGGGGGATTTGCGAGGACTACTTCGTAGCGGTCTTTTTCCTGGATGTCGGCTAGATTTTCGGTGAGCGTGTTGGTGTGGATTATGTTGGGGGCTTCTATGCCGTGGAGGATCATGTTCATTATGGCGATTACGTAGGCTAGGGATTTTTTTTCTTTGCCGAAGAAGGTGTGCTGTTGGAGGGTTTTGAAGTCTTTGGTGCTGAGTTTGGCTGCACCGTTCCCTGACGCGCCGTTCCGGCGCTCGCCAATATGGAAATTGGCGTTCCCGGGGGATTTTAGATACTCGAAGGATTCGCAGAGGAAGCCGGCTGAGCCGCAGGCGCCGTCGTAGATGCGGTCGCCGATACGGGGCTTTACTACCTGGATGATGGCGCGGATTAGCGGGCGCGGGGTGTAGTACTCGCCGCCGTTGCGGCCGGCGTTGCCCATATTTTTGATCTTGGCTTCGTAGAGGTGACTTAGTTCGTGCTTTTCGGCTTGCTAGCGGAAGCGCAGCTCGTCAACGTGGTCGATGATTTCGCGGAGGTTGTAACCGCTCTGAATCTTGTTTTTGATTTCGCCGAAGATTTCGCCGATTTTGTACTCGATGGTATTGGGGCCGCTGGCCTTCTGCTTGAATCCGTGGAGATAGGGAAAGAGTTTGCCGTTGACAAAGTCGCGGAGGTCGTCGCCGGTCTTGGCTTTGTTGTGGTCGATTTCGCCGTCTTTGTTTTTAGGCGCGGCCCATTCCTCCCAGCGGTCGGGCTTGTCGAGGATGAACGAGTATTTCTTGCCGTGGAGGCCTGCTTCATCGGCCTTGTCCAGCTCGAGTGCGTCGAGATATTTCAGGAAGAGGAGCCAGGAGGTCTGCTCGGTGTAGTCGAGCTCGGTGGTGCAGCCGGCCTCTTTGCGCAGGATGTCGTCGATGTTTTTGAACGCTTGTTCAAACACGGGCTGGACCTTTCAGAATCTGAGTAGGGAGATATTTTGCATCAATCGCTAGAAGTTTGCTTCGTTGTATTTCAGAGCCATCACCTTCGGGTAAATACAGGGACGTAAAGACAACAAAAAAGGAAAAAGCAGATTCCTCACACCGTTCGCGAAGTACGCCAACGGGTTCGGAATGACAACATAAGAGAAAAGCAGATTCCTCACCCGCCAAAATACGGCGGTTCGGAATGACAGCAAAAAGCAAAGCCGTCACGACAAAAAGGGCGACCCGTTTCGAGTCGCCCCGCAAGACATTTTTTATGCTGCTTCGGATTTGTTGGTTACGCGGTTGCTTTCTTTGTGGACTGGCCTTCGTCGTGGATTGCGGCGCGGGCTTTGGAGAGAACTTCTGGGGGCATGTTTTGCATGTTGTGCGCGGTCTTGGCGTGTTCGCCGGCTTTTTTGAGGACTTCGTCTTCGGAGTTGCCGCGGATTTCGAAATTACATCCGGGGGTGAGATCGCTGCATTTCAGGACTTTTGTCATGAGGAGTCTCCTTTTTAGGGGATGGGGGTAAAAGCGTAGGCCTGGGCGGAGGGGGAAGTCAACGGGGGTGGGGGCGATGACAGGAAAAGAAAAAGCAGATCCCTCACACCGTTCGCAAACGGCGCGAACGGGTTCGGGATGACAGCGCCCCCGAAAACAGATTAGCGGTTGTGCTTGCTTGGGAGGTGTTCGGCTAGGTCGGCCCAGGTGGGATTGTGGCTTTGGATTAGCCTTAGTTTCTTTTCACGGCGCCAGGCTTTGATTTCTTTCTCGCGCGCGATTGCGTCGCGAATGTCGCCGAATAATTCAAAATGGACCAAGCGAAAGACCTTGTAGCGCGTTGTGAACCCGGCGACGAGCCCCTGGCGGTGTTCGACCATTCGGCGTTCGAGATTGTTGGTTACGCCGGTGTATAGGTTTCGCGAACGGCTGGCGAGAATGTAGACGCAGTAGGTATGGGTCATCTTAAGGGCCAGGCAAAGGCAAAAGCAAAAAGAAAAAGCAGATTCCTCACACCGTTCGCAAAGTACGCGAACGGGTTCGGAATGACAAGATAAGAGAAGCGAAGAGAAGCGAAGATAAGAGAGAAGCGGATTCCTCACCCACCAAAATGCGGCGGGTTCGGAATGACAATACAGCGCGGGAATGACGACATAGGGGTCGGGCGTTGACTTGGGGTTGGGGGTGGCCTAGTATCCGCGGCGTGCAGGGAATACGCTTATGAGCGATTGGGTACATATACAGGCTAATTCTGGGGAGCAGTTGATGCAGTTGCATCACTTCTCTATTGTGAAGCAGCAGGCCGACGGTGACGTGACGTTTGCGATTACGGTGAAGGAGTTTGCGGTGCCGCCTCCGGGGCAGCGGCTGCGTTTTTATGCGGAGGCGGACAAAGCGGTGAATCAGAAGACGGCTGCGTTTGTGCCGTGCGGGTGGGGGCCGTCGCTATTTTCGGCGCTGGGAGATTGCGTGCGGCTGATCCGGCAGTTTCCGTATGAAGGTGAAAAAGGCGAGGAGCGCGCGGCGTCCCAGTCCTCGGGACAAACGAAATGATGCGGGCAAGAAAATGATAAGCAACAAAATGATACTCGCAAGAAGAAAATGATTCTGGAATTCACAAAGCGAACGGTGCAGCCGGGCGTGACCGCGCTGGTGATGAAGGGCAGCATCCACTGCGGGCCGGAATGCGCGCGGCTGGAGCGAGAAGTCGACGCGATGATTGCGGCGCGCGATACGCGAGTGATCTTTGACATGGCGGGCGTGACGCATGCGGACAGCGCGGCGATTGGAGCGATTGTGCGGTGCTTGGGGAAGCTGAAGAGCGCGGGCGGCGGGTTGCGGATCGCGGCGGCGCAGTCGATGGTGGACCATAGCTTGAAATTGACGAAGGTGGATCGGGTGATCGAGATTTTCTCGACGGTGGAGCAGGCGGCGCAAGGATTTGCTGGGCCGGAGGCCACGGCCAGTCAGCCGGCGTGACGTGACGGCGGAGAGAGTTGCGAGAAAGTAATGTTCGATAGGCTACGCTGAGAAAATGTAATTTTTGGCTGGAATTCGTATATTTCGCTTGACTCCGCGATATTGCCGGGCGTAACTTCCGCGTTAACGCATCCTCCCATAGTAATTCTTCGATTGGATTTTGATATGTGGGATCGCTTCGATATTCTCAAAAAATTACCAGATGGCGGAATTGTGTGGGTTGAAACGGCACACGATCTGGAAGCGGCGCGAGAACGCATTAAATTGTTCGCGACGCATAAGCCGGGCGAGTACGTCGTGTTTAGCCAAGAAACGCAGGCGGTGATCGAGTTGCCGTGGATAGCGTATTCGCGGGAAGAACTCAAGGGCACGGATCGCCGGGGGCCGGCGAAAACGAAAGCAAACAAGGGGTTTGCTGAGAAATCCACGGCAAAACCGAAAACCCAGCAGGTTGTTGCTGAGATTGTCGCGGACATAGCGCGAACGTTTGCGGGCAAGAGATAGATAAAAAAGCCTGCAATTCGCAAGGCATAGGGCACTCAAGGGTGGCAGCTTTCTGCAGGGGCTAAAGCCATTGGGGGGTAACATTAATGTCGGAGCTAAAGCTCCGACCCCCTGAGGCGGACGCGCTTGGGGACTCGCGGTGTTAGCGGGGCGGTGTCTTGCTTTTGCCGTGGCGTGGGAATATACTCTATTTTCACTCTGAAGCGGTCGCACCGATGAGTGGGCGCAAGCCCGCTTTTTTGTTGATGCCGGTTGGGGTGCAGTTGATACCGGCTACGGCCGGGGAGTCTCCGCGTGAATTTGGAGAGCATTCGCGCAGCCGCCGAGCGGGTGGCGCGCTCGGAAGGGCTGGAAGTAGTCGACGTGGAATGGAAAGTGGGGAAGCAGAGGTTTTTGCGGGTCTATATTGATCGCGTACCTCAGGCAAACCCCGCACTGAATGGCACGATTGCCGCGGAAACGGCGGGCGCCAACATTCCTTTGAGCGACCCGGACCCGAAGATCAGTCATACGGACTGCGAGCGGGTGAGCCAGCAACTGAGCGTGATTTTGGATGTGGAAGAGCTGATTGATGGGCCGGCGGGGTACATTTTGGAGGTCAGCTCACCGGGGCTGGACCGGGCGCTGAAAAAGCCAGGAGATTTTGAGCGGTTTACCGGGCGGCTGGCGAAGATATCTACTAGCGAGCCGATTGGGGAAGCAAAATTTTTTGAGGGACGGCTGGCGGGGTTCGCGGACGGGAAAGTGCGGATGGAGTTGCAGGGAAAAGAGCCGCGGATGGTGGAGATACCGCTGGAAGGGATTCGGAAGGCGAACTTGGTGGTGGAATTTTAGGGCAAGCATAAAGATAACGCCCCCTTCGAGGCTCAGGGTAAAGAGACGCAGAGAGCGCTGAGGGAACGCAGAGAAGAAAAGGATTTGACGGAATTTGGAGCAGCCTCAGAGAAATTGATCGGGAGAAGAGTTTAGGAACTAGCAATGGCGAATTTGCTCTATCAACAAATTGAGATGCTGAGCCGCGAGAAGCACATCGAGCCGGAAATCGTGGTGTCTGCGATTGAAGACGCGATGGTGGTGGCGGCGCGGAAATATTACAAGACGGAAGAGAACCTGCGCGGGAAATTCAACGCGGAATCTGGTCAGGTAGATGTGTTTTCTGTGCTGACGGTCGTCGAGGAAGTTGCTGATCCAAAGATGGAGATCAGCGTGGCGGATGCGAAGAAGAAAAATCCGGCGGCGGAAGTCGGGACGGAAATTCTTACCGCGAAGCCGACTGATGTGCTGGGACGAATTGCGGCGCAGACGGCGAAGCAAGTTATTTTGCAGAAGGTGCGCGAAGCCGAGCGCGACACGATTTACAACGAGTATCACACGCGTGTGGGCGAGCTGGTGACCGTGATTGTGAAGCGCGCGGAAGGGCCGGACCTGATCGTCGATATGGGGCGGACGGAAGCGCGGCTGCCGAAGCGCGAGCAATCGAAGCTGGAGACGTACAACATTGGCGAGCGGCTGCGCGTGGTGATCAAAATGGTGGACCGCGCGGCTAAGGGGCCGCAGGTAATCGTTTCGCGCGGAGACGCGGGTCTGGTGCAACGGCTGTTTGAGATGGAAGTGCCGGAAATCTATGACGGCACGGTGCAGATCCGATTTGCGGCGCGCGAAGCGGGCGAGCGGACGAAAGTGGCGGTGATGAGCCGCGACAAAGACGTCGATCCGGTGGGCGCTTGCGTGGGGATGAAGGGAATGCGCGTGCAGTCGATTATTCGCGAGCTGCGCGGCGAAAAGATTGACATCATTCCGTACAGCGAAGAGACGGTGGCGTTCGCGCAGAAGGCGCTGAGCCCGGCGAAAGTTACGCGCGTGCAGATTATCGACCCAGAAACCAGGAAGCTGGAAGTGATTGTGGAAGATTCGCAGCTTTCGCTGGCGATTGGGAAGAAGGGGCAGAACGTCCGGCTGGCGAGCAAGCTGATTGGCTGGGACATCGATATCAAGAGCGAAGAAGAGAAGCGGCGCGAGATTGAAGAGCAGATGACGGCTCTGACCGCGCCCACTACGCCGCTGACTGCGCTGGCGGGCGTGGGGCCGAAGACGATCGAGAAGATCGAGGCGGCGGGAATTACCAACGTGGAGAAGCTCGCGGGAATGACGCCGGAGCAGTTGATGGAGATTCCGGGCATCGGCGAGAAGATGGTGGACAAGATTTATCAGGCGGTGAACCGCTTCTACGAAGGCGGCGAAGCGCCTGCGGGCGAAGCGGTCGAGAATACGGATGCGCTTGCGGAAGATGCCGCGGGAGAGCAAGGCTCTGCTGGAGAAGCTGCGACGGCGGAGGAAGCGAGCGCCGCGGCTTCGGAAGCAGGTGTTGTGGAAGCCCCCGAAGCGGCTCCTGAAGGGGAGCAAGCTCCCGACAGCGCGCAAGCTGCTGAGGAAGAGTCCCCGGCGAAAAACGAAAATGAAGAAGAGGTTGAATCCGCGAAAGACAAGAACGCTGCGGAGCGGCCGGAAGAGGCAAAGTCTTAAGAAGCATGTCAGACGTAAATCAAGTTCGAATCAATGAGCTGGCGCGCGAGCTGGAGGTCAAGGCTAAGGCGATTATTGACCTGCTGGCGGGCTACGGCGTCACGGAAAAGAAAACGCACTCGAGCTCCATTCCCGCGGATGTTGCGGAGAAGGTGCGGAAACATATCCAGGGAGTAGCGGACGCGGAAGCGGCGGAAGAAGCCAAGGCCAAGTCGGAAAAAGACGCCAAGGATGCGGCAGCGAAGGCGGCGCGTATGCGTCCGGCTGTTGCATCTGCGGCGACGGCTCCCGCGGCACCTGCGGTTGCCCCGCCGAAGCCCGTAGCTCCTGTTGCGACACCTGTAACAAGCACGGCAGCGCCTGCGGCGCCGAAACCGGCTGCGCCAGTTACTGCGCCTGCTCCCGCAGCACCTGCGGTTGCGGCTCCTCCAGCAAACACGGCGGCTCCCGCGACAGCTACGCCTGCGGCGCCTGCTCCTACGGTTCCTAGTGCGGCAAAGCCTGCACCGAATGCACCTCCGACAGGTGCGCCTGCCGCGACTCCAATTCGGCCTTCAGCGCCGGCTGCACGACCTTCCGGTCCAGCTCCTACTCGACCTTCGGGTCCATCTACTGCTCGACCTTCGGGTCCATCAGCGCCAGCATCCGCACCAAGTGGGTCTCCTACGCAACGGCCTGCGGGCGGCAGTCCTCCACCGCGGCCGGGGCAAAGCACGGGTACACAACCATCGGCGGCAGCGCGTCCAGGAGCGGGCCCAGGCACGGCAACACGGCCTTCTGCGCCCGTGCGTCCACCTATGCCGACGGGCGGTAACCGCGGCCCCCTTCCAAATACCGGCCAGGGAGGGCAGCGTCAGGGCGGCCCGCGTCCAGGACAACCGATGCGGCCAATGCCCGCTGGCCAAGGCGGACGTCCGTATCCTTCGCGATCTGGAGGGCCGGGCGGATCAAGTGGCGGACCTGCAGGTCAGCCAAGACCTTTTGAGCAGCGACGAGGTCCGATGCCTGCCGGCACGCGACCGGGACCGCGTACGCCGGGACGCCCCGGGATGTTGCCGCCGTTGCCGCCGGACAAGGCGCCTCCAAAGGCTGAGCCAGGCAAGCCGCTCTATACGCGAAAGCCGACACAGCGGCAACGTCCGGTGTTGGACAAGCGAGAGATTGAAGGTGAGCGCAAGCTGCACCCGACGCGGCAGCGTCCAGGAGCTGGGCGATCCGTAGCGGCGGTGATTGCGCCGCCAGAGCCGCGGCCTCCGCGGGAAGTGACGATTACGGAAGGCATTACAATTCGCGAGCTGGCGGAAAAGCTGGACGTGCGCGCAAAGGAATTGCTGAAGACGCTGCTAGATCGGGGCGTGTTTGCCAGCATCAACCAGGCGCTGGATGTGCCGACAGCAACGACGCTGGCGGAAGCGTTTAGCGGCGTTGTGAGCGTGGTCTCCTTTGAAGAGGAGATGGTGCTTGAGGTTGCGAAGGAAGAGACCAAGGAAAATCTGAAGCCGCGGCCGCCGGTGGTAACCGTGATGGGACACGTGGATCACGGCAAGACGAGCTTGCTGGATGCGATTCGCAGCGAAGACGTGGCGTCTGGCGAGGCGGGCGGTATTACGCAACACATCGGCGCTTACAAAGTGCAGGTGAACAATCGCAGCGTAGTGTTCATCGATACGCCGGGCCATGAGGCGTTCACGCGGATGCGTGCGCGGGGCGCGAAGGTGACGGACATTGTAGTGCTGGTCGTGGCGGCGGACGACGGCGTCATGCCACAGACGAAAGAAGCGATCGATCACGCTAAAGCGGCGAACGTAGCGATCGTGGTAGCAATCAACAAGATTGATAAGCCGGACGCGCAGCTGGAGCGCGTGAAGCGGCAGCTCGCGGACAACGGGTTGCTGCCCGCGGAGTGGGGCGGCGACACGGAATTTGTGGAAGTTTCGGCCAAGCAAAAAACGGGAATCGATAAGTTGCTGGAAACGCTGCTGCTGGTGGCGGACTTGCGCGAGTTGAAGGCGAATCCGGACGCGCCGGCAACGGGCACGGTGCTGGAATCGCGCGTGGATAAAGGGCGCGGGCCAGTGGCGACTATCCTTGTGCAGAACGGAACTTTGAAGCCGAGTGACTTTTTCATTTGCGGCGCGGTGTTCGGCAAAGTGCGCGCGATGTTCGACGATCATGGGCGCACGGTGACAGACGCGCCGCCGTCTACGCCAGTGGAAGTGTTGGGTTTGCAGGGCGTGCCGGAAGCAGGCGACAACTTCCAGGTTACGGACGAAGCAAAAGCGCGGCACATTGTCGAATACCGGCAAGGTAAGCAGCGCGACGCCGCGATGGCACGCACTTCCGGTGCGCGCATCACGCTGGATCAACTGCACGAACAGTTGAAGTCCGGCGACGTGAAGGAATTGGGAATTGTTATCAAGGCCGACGTGCAAGGTTCGGTGGAAGTGCTCAGCGAAATGCTGCCGAAGCTTTCGACGGATCAGGTAAAGCTGAAGATTATAGGCTCGGGCGTGGGTGCGGTGACGGAAAACGACATCCTCCTGGCGTCAGCATCGGGCGCAATCGTGATTGCGTTTGGGGTACGTCCGGACCGCAAAGCCTTGGAGCTGGCGCAGCAAGAGCATGTGGACGTTCGCACGCATACCATCATTTACGAAGTTTCCGACGAGCTTAAGAAGGCCATGGAAGGCCTGCTGGAGCCGGTGATTCAGGAGACGTACGTGGGACGCGCGGAAGTGCGCAATACATTCCGCGTGAAGGGTGCGGGCACGGTGGCAGGCTGCTATGTAGTAGATGGCGTGCTCAAGCGCGACGCGCAGATCCGCGTGGTGCGAGACGGCGCGATCATCTACACGTCCAAGCTAAGTTCGCTGAAGCGCTTCAAGGACGACGCCAGCGAAGTACGCACAGGCTTTGAATGCGGCGCGGGCATTGCGAATTTCAACGACGTGAAAGTTGGCGATATACTGGAATGCTTCCAGGTGATGAAGCTGAGCGCCGCGGAAGCCGCAGCGCAGAGCAGCGCGCCCGCGTCTCGTAGATAAACTGTTTCCGTCCCCGCGGAGCCGCTCATGCCGGTCGGCCTACTTACCCTTGAGTTGCACATCCCGCATGCACATTCGCTGAAGGACAAGCGGCAGATCGTACGCAGCTTGAAAGACCGGCTGCGGCGGCACTTCAACGTTGCCGTGGCGGAGATGGAATATCAGGAAGTGTGGCAGCGGTCGATCATCGGCGTGGTGACGTTGTCTACCGCCGAACAGCACGTTGAGGAATCGCTGCAATTGGTGTTGAGGGAAGCGGACCGGTTGCTAGGTCCGGTCCTGATCAATCACGTCGTGGAAATGATTTAAATGAGTCCGACAAATCACCGTCATGAACGCGTGGGCGAGGAAATTGCCCATGAAATCAACGCCATGCTGGCAGGCGAGTTGAAGGATCCGCGGCTCGAGGGCATGGTGGTGGTCAGCGAAGTGCGCGTCCAGCCGGACATGAAGCATGCACGCGTGTTCGTGAGCATGCGGGGCAGCAGCAAAGAGCAGACCGACGCGATTAAAGCGCTGGAGCACGCGTCGGGTTACATTCGCAGCGAGATCATCGAACGGCTGCAATTGCGACGCCTGCCGGAGCTGCACTTCACGCTGGATCTTTCGCAAGAGCATGTTGAACGCATCGAGCAACTGCTGAACGACATGAAGAAGGATAAGCCTTCTTCTACGCCCTGAATGTTCGGTTACGCCTTCTGACTTCATGCCAAAACAACCGCAAGCTGCGCCTTTCGACGGCGCACTGGTAATCGACAAGCCAAAGGGAAAGACATCGCACGACGTAGTGGATGCGGTGCGGCACCTTGCCGGTTTTCGCCAGATCGGGCATCTCGGGACGCTCGACCCGCTGGCTACAGGTGTCTTGGTGCTGCTGCTGGGGCGCGCCACCCGCCTGGTGCAGTTCTATTCTGGCCGCCGGAAACGATATACCGCGGGATTTCGCTTCGGTTTTGCTACGGACACTTACGACTCCGACGGTGAGGCCCAAGGGACGGACGCCCACCCGGCCCTGGATCAATCTGTGCTGGAGAGATTAGCCGGCGAACGTGTCGGGCGCTTTCAGCAGATGCCGCCGGCTTTCTCAGCGAAAAAAGTAAAAGGGCGCCCAGCGTATGAGCTGGCACGTAAGAAACAACCGGTCGAGCTAAAAGCGGTGGACGTTGAGTTGTTCGAATACAAATTGAAGGAAGTTGAGGGTAACGTCGCCCGTTTTGTGATCGAGTGCTCTTCGGGCACGTATATTCGTTCGCTGGCCCACGAAATGGGGCAGCAGCTCGGATGTGGAGCGCATCTTGCGGAAATTGAGCGAACCGCAGTTGGCGAATTTTCGCTGGAGCAAGCGATAAAGTTGGAAGAGCTGGCCGAAGGGGCGCGAGCCGGGAAGTTCGCCGAGTATGTCATTCGGCTTGAAAATCTGCTGCCGAATTTTCCTAAAGTGAATGTGCTGCCAATAATCGAGCGGCGCGTGCGGCATGGGACAAAGTTCAACGTGACACTGGCGCAGGTGCAGCCCGGACGCGTGGAGCCTGTGCCTGGAGCCACCACGGAACTCGATGGCGGCGAACCGCGGCCACCCCGGCTACGCGTATTCAGCCAGCAAAACAGCCTTATTGCAATCGCGGAAGCGGTTGTGCCGCGTACGTATCAACCCATTGTAGTTTTCGAACCGCTGCCCTAGCAGACCTCAAGGTTGCGGCTGCTCTGGACCTTGTTGCGGAACGCCTCGAATCGAGCCGCGGCCAGTTGCGGGCTCGCCGCGTCCAGCGTAGATCGTGCGTGCGTTGCGAATCGGATCACGCAGCCTGCGCGGCGTGATGAGAATCATAAATTCCGTATTCTTCAGCGAATTGTTCCGGTTACCAAAAGCGTAGCCCAGTCCCGGAATTTTGGCCAAGCCGGGCAGACCTACCAGCGAACGTGTTTCTTCGTTGTCCAGTAATCCACCAATGAGCGTTGTTTCGTCGTCCTTAACGCGCACGGTTTGTGTCAGCGTGCGATTGGTTATGACAGGAATACCGTTGATATTAGCGCCCGCGAGCGCGCGGATTTCAAATTCGAGTTGAAGCGTAACCTCGTGATGGGGGTGCAGCGTCGGTGTGGCTTTGACCTTCACGCCGAGGTCAATATATTCCGACCCCGGGTAAGGAGTTTGCGTCGTGCTCGCGCCCGTCGCGAAGGCTGTGGAGTCCTGTATGACGGTGACTACGCCTTGGTTCGCCGTGGCGCCCAGTGCCGTCAGGGCGACGTCCGGCAGTGCGGTAGAGGTCAAGACGGCGGTGAGGATGCCACTCGGGCTGGCGGGCGTGCCAATCTCGATGCGATTCGAAAATGTGCCCGCGCCAAGACCGACGTAGATGCCCAATGTTCCTGTACCTTTATTGGTAACCGCCAGAGAAGGAAAGTTGCCGCCGGTAAAATTTGCAATCACGATGCCCGCTGGCGTCGTGGCGGTGGGTAGCGGAGAACCGGTCGCGGCGGTGAAGGTTGCATTGAGATTGTTGCTGCCAAGAAGGATGGAAACCGTGTTGTCGCCCTGATTGACGACGGCGAAATCGGAAACCGTGTCTGAATTCAGGTCGCCGACGGCGATGGCTACGGGCGACTGGCCAACGGCAATGGGGGAATTCGTGGCCTCGGTGAAAGAGATATTGGAATTAGCGTCGACGGAGCTCAGCAAGATGGCGACATTGTTGGAAGTCTGATTGACCACCGCGATGTCCACTTGGGGGCTATTGTTTGTTGCATTGGTGGCGTTGCGGAAGTTGCCGATCACCATGGCGACCGGTCCTTTCTCGGAAACAGTAGAGGTATTGGTCAGCGCGAAAGGCGAGCCCGGAAATTGCGTAAAGCCACCTTGGCCATTGCCCTTGAACACGGAGATGGTGTTGTCGTCCTTGTTGGCCACGGCGAAATCAGGATTGCCGTCACCGTTGAAATCCGCCATGACCACGGAACTGGGATTTTTCCCAACAGCGTACGGCGAGCCGGCAGCTTCGCGAAACGTGCCATCACCGTTGCCGAGCAGGACCGTTACGTTGTTAGAAGTGGAATTGGCGATGATCAGATCGGCGGCCTGAGCCGTCACGCCGGTAGCGGTGACGAATGTGTTTCCGAGCGTGCCGGCGGCGATGGCCGAAGGCGCAGTCTCCGTTTTCGCCAAGGCGATCGGGGATTTGGTGGCGGCCACGAAGTTTCCGTTATCTTGATTCAGCAAAATGCTGACGGTGTTATCGCCCTGATTCGCAACGGCGAGGTCTGGGAGATTGTCGTTGTTGAAATCACTGGACGCCAGCGCGACAGGATTGCTGCCGACTGCGAAGGAGGTTTGGGGAAAAGTGGTGGGAGTTGGCACGCCAAGGAACGATGAGGGATTGCTGGCGCTCGGATTGGTGGCCGTGCCGAGACTGCCTGACAAAAGAGAGAGCGTGACCGGAAAGTGATCGCCGACGAAGAAGGTCGCGGGCTTACCGTCCTGCGCGCGGAGCAAAACCTGGCGGCCGCTTTGTACCAGGCTGAGCGCGTCAGAGAAATTGGCGGCCACGCCGGGTAACGTAAGCAAAAATGTGGTGTAGCCGCCGCCAATCAGGGTGAAACCCGGAATGCTGGAAAGTCCTTTTGCGCTGAGCAGCTGTCCCAGAATCGTGAGCGCATTATTTAAGTCCGTGGCTTTCTGCAGGGCGCGCACGTCGCTTGGGTTGATCAAGAAAGCCTGCGCCGACGAAGGCGGAGTTATGCCCAGCTGCTGCGCTTTGTTGCGGTCGACCTCAAGCAGTTCGATATCGAGCATGAGCTCGCCGCGCGCGCGATCGACGTCGTGGATCAACTCGGCGGCCAGCGCCAACCGAGCGGGGGCGTCGCGCATGGTGATGGTGTGGCTGCTGGTGCTCAGGTCGATGCGCGCTGTGCCGGTTATCTCACGCAGCATGCGCAGAAGTTCGGTCATTTCCTCGGGACTCGCCGAGGAGGGCAGAGGAAAAGTTTGCTCCGCCTGCAAGCCGAACTGGCGGCGCTTTTCCAGGGTGTCCGGGGCCACAAACATTTGGCTGGCGTTCACCGGCGTCCAAAAAGTTGCCGTTGTCGAACCCAGGAGGGAGACGGCCGTGTTGAAATCCACGTTGTCGAGGTGCATGTGCACTTGACGCGAAACGACGTCGGGGTCGAAGAGAACCTTTACGCCAAAGGCCTGCGCAACTTGCTCGTAGGCGCTGCGCGTGTCGCCGTGAAGGTCGAAGCTGTGTCTTCCCGGCTGCGGCTTTAGTTGTGGCATACCGGAGATTTCGGTTGCGGGCAGGGCCGGCTCATCGTCTCGCATGGATTCCATTTGGGCGTAGCGCTCGGCGACGATTCTGTTGGAAGGGTCGATGCGCATGGCTACGGTGAGCTCTTCCCTGGCTTGCGGGAGCTTGCCGGCTAGGGCTAATTGCTCGGCCTTGTCGACGTGTTCGCGAATCAGCCTGGAACGCAGGCCCGCGCCACGGCTGGCGAGCGCGAGGTTCTGCGGTGCGAGGCGAGCCGCTTCGTCGTAGGCCAGCAGGGCTTCATCGTTGCGGCCGTCGGCTTCCGCCTTTTCTCCGCGCTCGACTAGCTTTTCCGCGCGTTTCGGATCAGGGCGAACGAGGGCGTTGGGAGCCGTCGACGAGAGCTGTGGCTGCTGCGCGGGAGCTGAGGCGCAGAGTAGCGCGGACAACACAAGCGACGCGGCTTGGCGCAGGGAGGCTGGGCTCATGAATGGCTGGCTCGAGGCACCATCATTCTACGCGAGGAAGTGCGCGGGGAGTGCGGCTTGACGCTGGCCGGGCGCGGCGCGTAAACTTGGATTTGTAGTTGCAACTCATTTTCAACTGGAGTTTTCTTGCTCGCTGCCTTTCTCATTGCCCTCCGTGAAGGTGTGGAAGCTGCGCTCGTTGTTGGCATCATCCTCGTGTATTTGTCGCGTACAGGCCGCTCGCATCTCGCGCGCTTTGCCTGGTACGGCGTGGCCACTGCTACGGCGCTGAGCTTGGCTGTTGCTATGGCTTTGCAGCACTGGCGCATTAGCGAAGACGGTTTTGAAGGCCTGATGCTGCTCCTCGCCGCCTTCTTTGTGATTACGATGATCGTTTGGATGAACCGCGTTGCGCGGCATCTGAAAAAAGATATCGAGCAAAAAGTGGAGTCTTATGCTGTGCGCGCGGGGCGTGCCGCCGGCCTGGGAATATTTCTGTTTGTGTTTTTGATGGTCGTGCGCGAAGGCGCGGAGTTGGCGCTGATCTTGCGTGCCGTGGAGATGTCCACCGAAGGCTTGCAGACGTGGATTGGGACCATTCTGGGCATCGCGGGTGCGGTGGCTGTTGGGGTTTTCTTCTTCAAGGGCACCCTGCGCGTGCCATTGCACCGATTTTTTGCAGTGACCAGCGCGATTTTGACGCTGGTGGCGTTTCAATTGGCGTTGACCGGGCTGCACGAGCTGAGCGAGGCGGGCTGGCTGCCTTCGAGCAAGCACGAGATGGCGCTGATCGGCCCCATCGTGCGGAATGAATTGTTTTTCTTTGTGTTTGTGTTTGGGGCGGCGGCGCTGCTGATTTTTCGGGAATGGCAGTCCGCTACGCACGCCAAATCGGCGAAAGAAGCGATGGGCGATGCCGAACGGCGGCTGGTCGAGTCGCAGAATCGCCGGGCGCAGCGCTGGATGATGACGGGGGCCGTCGGGTGCATGACAGTCATATTGGTGCTCACGGCAGACTTTATCTATACGCGGGCGAATTCGGCGCCGCCGGCCGCGCGGCCAATTACCGCGGTTGGGAACGAGGTGCGCGTTCCGTTGAGCGAGGTTCAGGACTCGAACATGCATTTGTTCACCGTGAATGTTGACGGTCAATCGCTGCGCTTCATGGTCATCAAGAAGCCGAATGGGTATGGGACGGCGCTGGATGCTTGCCGGATTTGCGGTGCGGAAGGCTACCGGCAGGATGGGCAGAACGTGGTCTGCCGGCACTGCGGCTCGGCGATTTATGTGCCGTCGATTGGCGAAGCTGGCGGCTGCAATCCTGTTGGCGTGTCCGCGCGTGTTGAGGGCGGCGACTTGGTGATGGATGTGAGTGCGCTGAGGCAGGCGGAAAAAGAGGTTCCGCAGTAGTAGCACAGACACTCTTGTCTGTGCCTGTGCGGGCCGCTGGAGCGCTGCACACAACACGCACTCATGATTAGTTTCGCCGCTGTTTCTTCCGATACTGACAATCCATGTTTCTAAGACTCGTTGCCGATTCCTTCAGCCGCCGACCGCGCCACAAGCTCCTCACCGGGGCTGCTCTTGCATTAGGAATGGCCGTTGCTACCGCGGCAATTAGCGTTTCGCTGGACGTTGGTGATCGCTTGGCGCGGGAGTTTCGCAGCTTGGGTGCGAATCTGGTCGTTACGGCGCAAGCGGATTCACTGCCGTTGGAAATTGGCGGCGTCGACTATCGGCCCGTGAACGCAGGCGCGTACCTGCCGGAATCCGATCTTGGCAAACTGAAGACGATTTTCTGGCGAAACAATATTGTGGGTTTTGCCCCTGCGCTCGAAGTTCCCGTCGAGGCTTGGACAAAGCCCTCCCAAACAAGTTCAACGCCTGCGATCGCAGAGCGCACAACTTTGATGGGCACTTGGGCTAATCACTCAGTTTCGATTCCAGACGGCAAAACGTACGTCACGGGGATCGAGAAGACGAATCCGTGGTGGCAGGTGGATGGGCGGTGGTTTAAAGATGGCGCGGAGGAGTGCGTTGTTGGCAAATCGTTTGCGGCGCGCACGGGCGCAAAGATCGGGAGCGCTCTGAACGTAAACGCTTCGGGGGCAAATTTGTCGCTGGTCGTAACGGGGATTTTGTCCGGTGGTGGTGCCGAGGACGATTCGATTGTGGCGCCGCTTACAATGGCGCAGAAGATGGCCGGAAAAACCGGAGAATATCGGCGGCTGTACGTGAGCGCGCTGACCAAGCCGGAGGATGAGTTTGGGCGGCGTGATCCAACCACGCTCGCTCAGGCGGATTACGACCGCTGGTACTGCACGCCTTACATTTCTTCCATTGCGCTGCAAATCAGGCAGGTTTTGCCGGGCGCGGACGTGCGCGTGATTCGCCGTGTGGCGGATGGCGAGGGCGCCATTCTCACACGGGTGCGCACTTTGCTGTGGCTCGTGACATTAGCTTCGCTGCTTGCGGCTGCGTTGGCGGTGGGTGCGTCGTCCGCCGCTTCCGTCATTGAACGGCGCACGGAAATTGGGTTGATGAAAGCGCTGGGTGCCGGCTCTGGCACTGTTGGATTTTTGCTGGCGGCAGAGCAGCTCTTGTTGGCGCTTCTTGGAGGCGGCCTCGGTTATTCGCTAGGCATCCTGCTCGCTCGCCTCGTAGGGCAGAAAATCTTTGGTGCTGCGCCGGAATTTTCATTTCTTGTGCTCAGCGTCATTATCGGACTTGCCGCGGTGGTCACACTTCTCGGCAGCGCGATTCCTCTGCGACGCGCCTCGCGCTATGAGCCCGCGCCGATTCTGCGGGGCGAATAATGCCGGACCGCAAAATGTTCTGGCGGATTATCCGGAGAATTTTTGCATCCAATCGCGCGCGGTTGCTGGTCATTTTGCTGGCGCTAGGAGCCGGCGCCACGGTCACTGCCGCCCTGCTGAATCTTCAAATCGACGCCAAGCGCCGCCTAACGACGGAGTTTCGTGCATTTGGTCCCAACGTGATCGTCAGTCCTCGCGAACAGATCTCCTCGCCAAATGGCGCCACTCTCAGCGAGACCCTTGCGCAGGAACTGGGGCAAGTTGCGACTGTGCCCGGTGAGCGCCCGGTCTCGGGTGTGGCTCTTCTCTACGTCATCGCGGAAGTTTCTGTGGATCGTTCTGCAAAGTTTGTTCCGGTTGTGGTCGCCGGCAGGCGGGTAATGCACGCTATTGATAGGGTTACCGGCGCTTCAGCGCCACAGAATGACCAGCAATGCAGTGCAGGCAGCAAAGTCGCGGAGCAGTTGCGCTTGCGCGCGGGTGAAAAATTAGTGCTGCGCGATGCTGGAGCGCAAGCAACATGTCAGATCTTGGCGATCACCTCGAGCGGCGGCACTGAGGATAATCAAGTCTCTGTAGATTTGGGAATGTCGCAACACTTGGCTGGACTGCCCGGCAGAATCAGCTTGATTCAACTTCGCGTGGAAGGCACGCCGGCCGTGATTGACAAATATGTTGCCAGCGCCGCGCAGCGATTTCCGCAGGCGGAGGTTCGGCCGATTCGCCAATTCACCGAGGGCGAGGCGAAAATATACGATCGAATCAGCGGCATTCTTTCCGCTACAGTCGTGCTCGTGCTCGTGCTCACCGCACTTTGCGTGATGGCGGCAATGACGAACGTCGCGATGGAGCGCCGCAACGACGTTGGCTTGATGAAGGCTATCGGCGGAGCGACGCGGCGCGTGCTACGGCTATTTCTAGCGGAGGCCGCGCTCCTGGGTTTGACTGGCGGCGTTCTCGGCGCGGCGATTGGCATTTTGCTTTCGATGTGGCTGGGCAAAGCGGTATTCGGCATTGCGGCGCGCCCACGGTTGATTGTGTATCCTGTAACTGTGGCACTGACTATCATCGTTGCAATCGCGGGCGCGTATCCCCTGCGCCGGCTTGCCAATATTCGCCCGGCATCGGTTTTTCGGGGTGAAGCGTGAGTGCCTCCGCCCAGGTTGCCATCGAATCGCTTGCAAAGAAATACGGCTCGCTCTGCGCGGTGGATGGCCTGAGTTTTAGCATCGCTCCTGGCGAATGGGTAGCACTGATGGGACCGTCCGGTTCGGGGAAGACCACGCTCATCAATATTCTTGGCGGCTTGGATACGCTGACTTCCGGGCGCGTGATCGTTGATGGGGTCGATCTTGCGAAGCTCAGCGAAAGCGAGTTGGTTCGCTATCGCGCCGAAAAGGTTGGTTTCGTATTCCAGCAGTTTCATCTCGTGCCGTATCTGACGGCGCTCGAGAACGTGATGCTCGCGCAATACTTTCACAGTGTCACGAACGAGCAGCAGGCCAGCGATGCGTTGCAACGCGTCGGCCTAGGCGACCGCCGCACGCATTTGCCCGCGCAGCTCTCCGGCGGCGAGCAGCAGCGCGTAGCCATCGCTCGCGCGCTCATCAATGAGCCGCAGCTGATTCTGGCGGATGAGCCCACAGGCAACCTCGACGAAGTCAACGAAGCGATCGTGCTGCAGATTTTTCGCGAGCTGCACAACGCCGGGCACACAATCTTGATGGTGACGCACGACCCTGATATCGCGCGCCAAGCCGACCGCCGCATCGAGCTCGCGCACGGGCGCCTGCATTTCGATACCTTGCAGCACGGTCCGGGGCACCCGCTCGCTTGCCCGCTCGTCAACACAGCCGACTGCTGCAGCAATGTCTCGACCGACGACGAAATTCGCTTCGATCATTTGCTCGAGCAAATTTGGATTTGCGGCGAGGAAGGCAAGCCGGCGCTTGTAGAGGTTCTTCGCGCCACCGGACCAGCCGGGAATCTTCCGGTGCTGCCAGATGAGCCCGCCTCTCGCGCGCTCGGCCGCATGTCGGAATTGCAGTTAGTGGAATTGCGCAATGGCGAAGTGCAATTGACGCCAGGTGGCAGCCAACGGGCCCGCAACGTGGTGCGACGTCATCGGCTCGCCGAGCGGCTCTTTAAAGACACATTTGCGATCGACGAATCCGAAGTGCACAACCAGGCTTGCAAATTTGAGCACATCATCAGCCCGGAGCTCGACCAGCGCATCTGCACCTTCCTCGGCCATCCAAAAACGTGCCCGCACGGCAATCCCATTCCGCCCGGCGATTGCTGCAACGGCAAGATCAAGATTTGACGGGCGTTAGAACTCGATGCCAATCCCAATTGATTCCCGCAAAAAGCCGGCCACGGTAAAGGTGCATGTAACCAGCGGTGCCGGCGTGGACATTACGTGGTCCGACGGTCACGCGAGCCATTATGATTTCGTGTATCTTCGCGAAGAATGCCCGTGCGCAACTTGTAATGACGAGCGTATAAGGAAAAGCGCCTTCGCCGGTGCGGGTCCTGCGTCCGCGGCGGCGCTGCCGATGTTCAAGCCCAAAGCTCGCGCACAAGCCGCCACAACAGTCGGCAACTATGCCATCCAGATCACCTTTACCGACGGGCACGCCACCGGAATCTTCAGCTACGATCACCTCCGCAGCATCTGCCCTTGCGCCGACTGCGCCAAAGCCTTCCGCGCGGCATCAAGCTGAGTGCAGATCAACGCTCCGAGTGTCCGCGCTAAGCTGGGCGCCGGTCGGAAAACGTCTCAGTGGCTGGATCCCAAAACTGCTTTTTACCGGACCAGTAAGACTCCGCGGCCATCATGTTTGCCACCGAATGCGCAAGTCCATCCTGCACCGTGCAGTGGGGCTGCTGCCGCGAGCGCATGCACTCGAACCAGTTAGCCATGTGCTCCACCGTGCGGTCGTCAATTCCCATGGGCGGAAGCTGCGTTTCACCGGGCAGCAAAACGTATTTCGACTTCCGCTGTTTATCAATGTCTGGATTGTCCTCGTGCGTTCCTTTTTCCTCAACCAATTGGTAGTGCGGGCTCCTTCGCCGCCGATATTCTCCAGCGAGGACATCCTCGAGATACTGAAAGGCGCGCGGCGGCCGGCCGTAGTACTTCGCGTTCGTCGCTACGGCTTTGTCGCGATTCAGGCGCCACAAATCGCAGACCGCACTCATCTCCACGTTATGCGTCGCGGTGAGTTTCGAGATGGTCCAGTACCTCCGACCGTTAACGCCGCGGACTTGCCAAGGAATTTTCGTCGATCAATTGCTCGCGCCGAATCGATCATGTGTCCCTCCCGCCTGGACCGTCAAATAAATGCACCTGCGGCCAGAATGATTCTGACTGGGATTAAATCAAGAAGGCCGAAAGTTGGCTATGGAAAGTTGTCGTCGAAAGTTGGTTGTTCTGCGGAAGTATAGAGGTCTACTCACTAAGATGCGTGTGCTATTCTTTCGCGCATGATTTTGCGCCGAAGAATATTCTCGCTCCGAGTAATTTCGGTCCTGTTTTGCATAATCTGTAGCACTAGTTCGCTCAAGGGCAAAGTCGTTCGCGTCGAGGTCACCTCGCGCAGTGACGTGCTCAATGGTCAAAGCTTCGGTCACGCTGGCGCCTACGAACGCATTCTTGGTCGTGTCTATTTTTCAGTTCCGGTTGCCAATGCTCATAATCGGCGCATCGTCGATCTCGACAGAGCCGTGAATCTCAAGGATAGCGAAGTGGAGTTTTCTTCGGACTTTGTTGTTGTGCGGCCGAAGGATTCGAGTAAGGGAAACGGCTCGATGCTGCTGGAGGTTCCGAACCGCGGGCGCGCGCGCATTATCGGTGTCGTTGATGGCGGTAGCTGGGACCTGTCCAAAGACGCGGGAGACGCGTGGCTGCTGCGCAACGGCTATACGATTGTCAGTGTCGGGTGGCAGTGGGATGCCGCTGGGGAGAACGCTCTGCGTTTTTACGCGCCCATCGCGAAAGAAAACGGGAACACTATTACGGGCCTGCTGCGCGGCGATTTGATGCCCTCGAAAGTGATGGACGAAATTCCGCTCGGGCATCTCATCACTGGTGACATCGGCGGGATAGAGTATCCGGTTGCCGCACCAGACGATCCGCGCAATGTGCTCACGGTTCGAGCATCACGCAATGCCCCGCGGTCGGTGATTCGTCGCTCCGAGTGGCAATTCGCGCACGCCGTAGATGGCAAGCTGACCCCCAGCGATCGGCACATTCATCTCAACGGTGGTTTCCAGCCGGGGAAAATTTACGAGTACGTTTACGTCGTTGCTGATCCGGTGATTGCCGGATTGGGTTTCGCAGCTGTGCGCGACTTCGCCTCGTACGCGAAGCACGGCAACGACGCCATCGCTCCGGCCGCGCGCGTCTATGGCGAAGGCATTTCGCAGAACGGCCGCTTTCTTCGAGACTTTCTCTACCAAGGTTTCAATGCCGATGAAGAAGGACGAATCGCGCTGGATGGAGTTCTCGCGCACGTGGCGGGCGCAGGCCGTGGCAGCTTCAACTATCGCTTCGCGCAGCCTTCGCGGGACGCGCAGCCCACTTCGTCCGTCTTTTTTCCAACGGACGTTTTCCCTTTTACGGACCAGACCGAAACCGATCCTGTGACAAAAGAAAAAGGAGCGCTGCTCGAGCGTGCCGCGACTGAAAAAGTGGCGCCGAAGATTTTTTTCTCGAACACGTCGTACGAATATTGGGGACGCGTAGCGGCATTGATTCATGTCACTGCGGACGGGAAACGGGACGCGGTAATTTTACCTGAGGTGCGAATTTATCACTTCACGGGGCTCCAGCATTTCTCCGGACCTTTTCCACCCACAAAGGGCAAGGAAGATCTATTTGGCCAGCAGCCGCAGTCGCCGCTCCCCATCAAATATTTCTGGCGTGCGATGATCGCCAACATGGACGCATGGGTTCGCAGCAACACGTCTCCGCCTGAGAGCAGCTATCCGAAGATTGCGGACGGAACGCTGGTGCCCTTGGCGGACTACGCTTTCCCTTCGATCCCTGCCGTAAACAAGCCGCGAGAGGCGAATGAAGCGTGGCGTGTCGACTTCGGCGCGAACTGGCGCGACGGAATATTGACCCTTCAACCGCCGAAAGTCGGCCAGTCATTTCCCGCGTTAGTGCCGCAAGTGGACGCCGACGGAAATGAACGCGACGGAGTGCGCTTGCCGGAAATAGCCGTTCCTCTTGCTACATACGCTAGCTGGAATTTACGCGATCGCTCGATTGGCGCGGCGGACCAGCGCGTTTCCTTCGAGGCGTCGTACATTCCATTTCCGAAAACTGCAGCCGATCGAAAAAAACTCGGTGATCCACGGAAATCCGTTGCGGAGCGCTACGCTGGCCGCGAAGACTATCTCAACCGCTTCGGCCACGCGCTGGATGAACTAGTGAAGCGGCGTTGGATTTTGGAGGAGGACCGCGCAGCCCTGCTACATCGGGCCGAGGAGGAATGGAACGAAGCAGTTAAGTAAAGGCGCCCGCACATTGCAAGCTCACCCAGCGATGGGCGGCTAGACTTCGCGACGTAAAAATGCGAGCATTTTAATCTGCTAGGTTACAAGTTCACCCAGACATGAGCAGCACTCCTACCAACCCCGCTGCCACGCGCGGCCGGGGCAACGGCGTTCCCCGCGTTATCGTAGCCACTACCGCTCTACTTACTTTTATTTCTTTTTGGCGCGCCGCGGCCATCGTGCTGAATGACCTGGCCTCCTCGGCCTACTACGCCGGCGGTGAAGCAGAAGGGTATATCGGGAAAACAGCGCCTTGGTTCATTTTGGCGATCATGCTGTTTTCTTACGCTGTGCGCGCGGTGTACGTCGAGAGCTGCAGCATGTTCGTGCGCGGCGGCGTGTACCGCGCCGTCAAGCAGTCTCTCGGGGGCGGCCTGGCAAAGTTCAGCGTCTCTGCGCTGATGTTCGATTACATCCTGACCGGACCAATCAGCGGCGTGGCGGCTGGGCAGTACTTAGGGGGCTTGCTGAGCGAACTTTCTCAGCATGCTCATTTAAGTGGTCCCTTTTCCGAGTCGACGGTCGCGGGCATTGCTACGATTTTCGCGATTGTCATCACCGTCTATTTCTGGTGGGAGAACACCAAGGGCATTCCGGAATCCAGCGAAAAAGCACTGCACATCATGAAGCTGGTCACCGTGATGGTGGTGCTCCTGATCGGCTGGTGCATTTACACGGCCTTGTTGCGACATTCGCAGCTACCGCCATTTCCCTATCCCCGAAATCTTCGCTTCAGCCCTAACGCATTGGGGTGGCTTGCGCATACTGCCCTACCCCAAATTGGCGTTGTGGCTATTTTTATCGCGCTAGGGCATTCGGTGCTGGCGATGAGCGGCGAAGAATCGCTGGCGCAGGTGTACCGCGAAATCGAAAGCCCGAAGCTGCAAAACCTGAAGAAGGCGGGCCTGGTCATTTTCGTGTACAGCCTGGTATTCACCTCGATGGTTTCCTTCTTCGCGGTGATGATCATTCCGGACGACGTCCGGCAGCATTACCTGGAAAACCTCATCGGCGGCTTGGCCATGAATCTCGAGGGGCCATTAATCGCCCGCCTGATTTTTCACGGATTTGTGGTTGTGGTGGGCACGCTGATTCTTGCCGGTGCGGTGAATACCGCGATCGTCGGCTCCAACGGCGTGCTGAACCGCGTCTCCGAAGATGGCGTGCTCAGCGAATGGTTCCGCCAACCGCATCCGCGCTTTGGTACCAGCTACCGGATTATCAATATCGTTGTCGGCTTGCAGCTTCTCACCATCCTAATCAGCCGCGGCAATGTGACGTTCCTCGCGAACTTGTACGCGTTCGGAGTGATCTGGAGCTTCGCGATGAATGGCTTGGCGGTATTAGTGTTGCGCTACACGCGTCCGGGCCAACGCGAGTTCCAGGTTCCCCTGAATTTCTATATTCGCGGCGTGCAGATTCCCGTTGGGCTGGGCCTGATCACGTTGACCTTGTTCGCGATCGCTATCACGAACCTGTTCACCAAGCCGATAGCAACAATCGCCGGTGGCGCTTTTTCTGTGGTTTTGTACATCGTGTTTACCATTTCCGAGCGCCGCACCAGGAATCGTGTCGGCGGTCATGTGGAAATGGACCAGTTCAACCTTGAGCTGGAAGGCGAGTTAAGTCCCGAGGCAGTCGGCGCGCGGCCCGGGAATATTCTTGTACCGGTCAGCAATCACTTCAATCTGTATCACCTTGGAAACGTTCTCGACCGCATCAAGCCTGGGCGCAGGGACGTGGTGCTCCTTCATGTGCGATTGCTACGACGTTCTGGATCGGGCGAAAACGAGTTGGACGCCGATCAGCTCTTCGGCAGCGTCGAGCAGCATTTGTTCTCGCAAGCGCTCTCTATGGCGGAGAAGCGCGGCAAATCGATTCGGCTCGCGGTCGTTGCGGCCAACGACTTGTGGGATGGTATTTTGCGCGCCGCTGCGGCGCTGCAGTCCAGCACGATTGTGATCGGCCGGTCCGCCAGGGAGAACACCGAGGAACAGGCGCGCCAGATCGGGGAAGCATGGGAAAAACTGCCTGATCCCAAGCCGCAATTCAACCTGGAAATACATCTGCCCAACGGCGACAAAATTTACAAAGTGCTGGGCCCGCACGCGCCCAACCTCACAGCTAACGAAGTGAATCTGCTCCATCGCCTATGGCTGCGGTTCAGCGAATCGCTCGCGCGCGAAGAGCTGCACCACCACGATGTGGTGCACTTCGCGTTAGAGGAGGTTCAAAAAGAAATTGAAGAAGGCCACGAAGATGAAGTCGTTAACCGTTTACGCAGCCACCTGGGCGCGAACCAGAACAAGCGCAAGCCAAAGGTCTAAGAGTTAGCGGTCGGCCAGTGGCGTGCCTCACCCAATTTGCGTCGTGCAATGGGGGCACCTTTTGGCTTGTATGGGAATGCTCATCGCACATTGCGGACATTCCTTGGTAGCGGGCGCAGCGGCCGGCTCAGGTTTTCTTGTCCAGCGGTTCACTTGCTGGACGAGGAGGAATACGCAAAAGGCGACGATCATGAAATCGAGCACATTGTTGAGAAAAATCCCATAGTTCAGCGTGGGAGCGCCCGCCTTCTGCGCGTCTTGCAAGTTATCGAAGTGCCTGCCGTCTAAAGCGATAAACAGATTTGAAAAATTTACGCCCTTAAGAAGCATCCCGATCGGCGGCATGATCAAGTCTTGAACCAGCGAGGAGACAATTTTGCCGAATGCTGCCCCGATGATGACGCCGACAGCTAAGTCGATGACGTTGCCCCGAAGGGCGAACTCTTTGAACTCTTTGAACATGGGTTCTCCTGGTTGGTGGCCTGCCCGCAGGCCTTGCAGAAGCCGTGTGTGGCGGGATTATATCCGACGAAGAGCGTAAATCCAGAAGGGAACGATTGTAGGTAATTACCGCGGACGAAGGATCAGCGCAGCTCCGATTAGGCCCCGAATGATCAGCACGAGCCCGGCAAAGGCCAGCAGTGGCCCTACCCATTGAAACGGGACGCGCGAAATTGCCAGCATCACCGCGCCCAGCAACGTCAACGAGAGACCCCGCGTCCACTGCTCTGTACGCGACCACCACTGGACGGGTTTGTACAGGGCGCGTAAACCCCAGAAGATGACCGCAAGGCTCAGCACGAGCCATCCAGGCTTGCGCCGGTCAAACAAAATGTGCCCGCTCAGGCCAAGCCACACCACCAGCCCTCCGAGCAGCACAAAAATTATTTCAATGGTGATTCGCAGCACTTGCTGCGGCGTGAGCATTCTTCTCCGAGACCTCTATGTTCCGCTCGCGGAGGCGCGTATCGAATTTAGCGGCGGCTACTGCACGCGCTCGATTTTCACCTTGTTCAAAGTGATCGGTGTACGCGGGCGGTCGCTGGCGTCACGTGGAGATTTGGAAATGTTGTCCGCCACGTCCTGGCCTTCCACAATCTCGCCGAAAATAGTGTGCTTATTGTCCAGCCATGGAGTGGCCGCCACGGTGATAAAGAACTGACTGCCGTTCGTTCCTGGACCGGAGTTAGCCATGGACAGCTTTCCAGCCTTGGAATGTTTCAGGGACGGATGAAACTCATCCTGGAAAGTGTAGCCCGGGCCGCCGCGTCCATCGCCGCGCGGGCAGCCGCCTTGAATCATGAAATCGGGAATAACGCGGTGGAACGTCAGGCCATCGTAATAATTCTTCTTCTGTTTCTTCCCCGTCATTTCATCGGTGAATTCCTTGCTACCCTCGGCCAAGCCGATGAAATTGGCCACCGTCTTGGGCGCTTCCTTCTCAAGCAGGCGAATGACGATATTGCCCTGAGAGGTCTCGAATACAGCGTACGTGCCAGTGGGTCGACTCATGCTTTCTCCTCGCCCCACAATCGTACACGAGCGGCCGCAAAACACGCCAGTTCGCATCCAGTCGCACCCGTCACGCTTTTGTGTTTGGTTATATAAATACTGGTAATATACAAGTGATACTAACTATTGGCCGTACTATCCGGCAGTCTCGTTCCTGGCCCCCCCGGAGACGCCCCAGGTAAGCCGTAAACGTCGACGCTAGACCAGACTCGGAGGTGGCTGTGAAAGGTCGCGCCAGTTTGCTCAAAAGCCTGACGCGTTTGGACCGCTACTCAAAAACGTGTTTGGCTCGCGTCGACACGTATTCCAAGAGGACTCTGAGATCTGGAGACGCCGAGGAATTGGCGCACACGTCGCGCGAAATCGTTCGCGTCCAGTTGAACATGATGAAATTGTTCCGGGAACTCCCAGCAGTGTCCAACCAGATCCGGGGATTAGTCCCCGGCGAGGCGCGTTGTTTGGCGATGCCAGCGCCGGCGGATGCAGGCAACCAGGTCGGAAGTGATTCCACGGGACAAGAGGCCTGCGAGCGTTTCGCATTTACCGCAGTTATTACGGGAACCGGTGCCGAGGTAGTGCGCGTCCTGGCGGACACATCAGCGGTCTGGCCTCAGCAGGAGTACGGCTGCTTTGAAACGTGGACCCAGGCGCAGGACTTTGCCACCGTGCTCAATCAAACGCATGGTATTGACCCGATTGAGGCGCAGCACATAGTCGTTAGCGCCAACTTGGCCTTGAGGTCCAGCAGGGAAGCATGCTAGCGCTCTCGCTACCAGCCCTTTTGTTTGCGCAATTCTGTGACGTGCGCGGTGTGGTGCCGACCATGCCAGGCATATAGGAACAGCATCCAATCCAACGTACGCACGCCGTGATCCGGATGGCGGAACGTGCGCGCGAAATCCTCCGGCTTCAGCGCGCGAAGCAGCCTCGCCCAGCGCTCATGAAGCGAATCGAGCAGGGCCAAAGACACGTCCGGCGGGGCGTACTTGGCGTCCTCCAGCTCCGCCCAGCGTGCTTCTTCGTAAGGTTTGATTGTCGGCTCCTGCTCCGTGAGCGCTAGACGAAAGCGGACATACGCATTCATGTGGCTGTCGGGAACGTGATGCGCCACCTGCCGAACGGTCCAGCCACCTTCGCGGTACGGCGTGTTCAACTGCGTTTCCGTCAAATCTTTTATCGCAGCACGCAATTTGGCGGGTGTCTCCGCGATCGTAGAAATTGCTTGCTGGCGCAGAGCCGGCGTAACCTCCTGGGGCGGCGTGTACTTTCCAATGGGATAGCTTGGGTCCATAGTTCGGTTTTCCTTTTCGTTTCGGCAAAGTAGATGTTTCGTTGAATTGAATGTAGTCGGCAATATAAGCGCCGCACTTTTCCGAGTCAATTGCGGGCCGGCAAGATGCTTGTCCAATTTGGCTGCCGCGCCAACGCAACGATACAATATATGTTTCTCTGTACCGGCGGGGTGGTATGGCGAATCCAATAGTGAGGGAGTATCTGAATGTATAACGTTGTCATAATCGGCAGCGGCTGCGCCGGACTCACCGCCGCGATTTACGCGGCTCGCGCCAATCTCAAGCCGCTGGTCATCGATGGCCACGAACCTGGAGGCCAGCTCACCTTGACGACCGTGGTCGAGAATTACCCGGGCTTCCCGGAAGGTATTCTTGGCCCCGAGCTCATTGAAAATATGCGCAAGCAGGCGCAAAGGTTTGGCGCGGAGTTCAAATCCGGTGCAGTGAGTGAAGTCGATCTCAGTCGCCGACCATTCAAGATCGTCGCCGGTAAAGACACGTATGAAACCAAGACGCTGATTGTGGCTGCCGGGGCTTCCGCGCGGCTTCTAGGGCTGCCTTCCGAGCGCCAGTTGATGGGCCGCGGCGTTTCCACGTGCGCTACATGCGATGGTTACTTTTTTCGAGGCAAGCCTATTGCCGTCGTAGGCGGCGGCGACACTGCCATGGAGGAGGCTGTTTTTCTGACGCGCTACGCGAGCCGGGTCTACCTCGTTCATCGACGTCCGGAGTTTCGCGCTTCCAAAATCATGCTCGATCGCGCGCGCGCCAACGAGAAAGTGGAGTTTGTCACCCCGGCGGTGGTAGATGAGATTCTTCCACATCCTAATGGGCACGTTGAGAAAGTGCGTTTGCGTAATCCCCAGACCAATGCCACCACAGAGCTTGAGCTTGAGGGGGTGTTCGTGGCTATCGGGCACGATCCCAACACCGCGGCCTTCCGCGGCAAGCTGGAAATGGATCCCAACGGGTACTTAATTTCGCTGAATGGCAGCAAGACGACGGTGCCAGGGGTTTTTGTCGCGGGGGACGTGCAGGACCACCGCTATCGGCAGGCTGTTACCGCCGCTGGTTCTGGGTGCATGGCCGCGCTGGACGCCGAAAGATTCCTGGAAGAGCACAACGAAGAAGTGCTGTCCTAGTAGGCTATCTCTCCCGCAGGCATAATGAAGCTTCATGCTTCGCTCGACCCTGCTGAAACTCTCGGTGAGTCCCGGCTTCGCTCACTGGGTTACTTCCAATCCAACCACGCGCCGCATGGCTCGCCGATTTGTCGCCGGCGAGACGCTGGATGAGGCCATTATTGCCGCGCGCGCTTGCAACAGCCAGGGGATGTACACGAGCCTCGATTACCTTGGCGAAAACGTGGCCACCGTGGCTGACGCGCAGCGCGCCCGCGACTCTTACCTGCAAATCTTCGACCGCATTGCCGAGGAACGCCTGCATGCCAATGTTTCCTGCAAGCTGACGCAGCTTGGCCTTGATCTCAGCGCTGATTTTTGTGAAGGGCTGCTGCTTTCGATTGTCGAGCGTGCGGCCGGCTACGAGAATTTCCTTCGCGTGGACATGGAAGGCTCGAATTACACGCAGAGGACTATCGATATCGTCAAGCGCGTTCGCGCTCGCAATCCCGCCGTTGGCACGGTGATCCAGTCTTATCTTTACCGGAGCGAGAAAGACGTGCAGGAGCTGCTGAGCTACGGCTGCCGCATTCGCCTTTGCAAAGGCGCTTACAAGGAATCGGACGATGTAGCGTTCGCGAGGAAAAAAGACGTAGACGGCAATTACGTGCGGCTAATGCATATGCTGCTGCCTAGCGGCTTTTACCACGCGATCGCCACGCACGATCCTCGTATGGTCGCGCAGACCATTCGCTTCGCGGCGACCAAACAAATATCGAAGGATGATTTTGAGTTTCAGATGCTTTACGGCGTGCGCACGGATTTGCAGCGCCAGCTTGTAAAAGATGGCTACCGGCTGCGGATTTACATCCCGTATGGGCGCGATTGGTTTCCGTATTTCATGCGCCGGTTGGCTGAGCGCCCAGCGAATTTGGCATTCTTCGCTCGCAACTTCCTGCGCCCTTAGCGTGCAGTCACAAATGCATTGCTACACCTTTCGGCAAACTGTTACGCCATCGCGGAGGGGAATCAAAACCGGGAATAACTCCTTCGACGAATAAACCAGCCGATTGAACTCTTGCACGCCGCGCGTATATTTATCGTCCGGCTCCGCCGGCTTTGCCACTTTTCCAGACCAAAGTGTGTTGTCCGTCACGAACAACCCGCCACGCTTCAGCTTAGGCAATGCTGATCGTAATGCGTCGGGATACTGATGCTTATCCACATCGTTGAAAATGAAATCAAATTTCCCCGGGGTCTTCTTCACCAGTTCCAGAGCGTTTCCCACTTGAACTTTGATGCGTTTGGCGACGCCAGCCTTACGGAAATACTCTTGGGCGCGCTTCGCATTTTCCGGATCGCCATCTGTGTAAAAAACTTGCGCCTTTGGTCCCGCCGCGCGTGCGAGCCAAATCGTCGAGTAGCCGATGGCTGAGCCCATCTCAAAAATCCGCGTCGCTCCTGAAACCTGCACCAGCAGCGTCAATAAACGTGCCACCGCCGGACCAATGATCGGCGTGCGATGTTCCTCCGCATACTTTTCGATCTCTTGTACGACGGCGTCGCGCTCCGGGAGCAAATCGTAGATATATTTGTCCACATCCTCCTGGGTGAAAGCGCTGCGCAAGTTGTCGCTGCGGATCATAGGCTGTCTCCAGGCAGACTCTCTCCGGGTTTCAAGGCGTGAATCTCCAGTCCGGCAATATCCTTTGTTTGCTGCTTCAACTGTTCCGGTGTTCCCGTTAAGAATGGAAATGTGGCGTAATGCATGGGAATCACATGCTTCACTCCGAGGAAGCGTGTAGCATGCGCCGCTTCACGCGGTCCCATCGTGAAATGATCGCCGATCGGTAGCAGCGCGACATCGGGCTTATACAACTCGCCGATCAATTTCATGTCGCTGAACAGCGAAGTGTCGCCAGCATGGTACACCGTAAGGCCTCCGGGCATGCGAATCACCAGGCCGGCCGGCTCTCCGGCATAGATTACTTTTCCGTTGTCTTCGATTGAGTTCGAATGAAACGCATGGGTCATGGTCACTTCAAATTCGCCAACCTTCTGCGTTCCACCTTTCCCCATCGGCTTGGTCTGCTCTTCAAATCCCTTGCTCCCGATCCACAAACACGTCTCGAAAATGGCCACCATCTGCGGCTTGTGTTGCTTCGCGAGCGCAAGCAGATCGCCGAGATGATCCGAATGCCCATGCGAAAGAAAGATTACATCCAGCTTGGAGACTTTCTTCAATTTGTCCGGACACATCGGGTTCGTCATCACCCATGGGTCGATTAACGCAACCTGTCCGGACGCGGTAGTCAGTGAAAATGTGCTGTGGCCGAAATATGTTATGCGATTGCCCTTCATGTCGAGCATGTTGCACCTCTGAAAGAGAATGTACTGGGATGGCTGAAAACTTTAGCTGCGGATGTTAGCTGGAAGTCGGTGGAGGTCAGCGGGAAGCGCTCGCGCCGCCGCCAGCGAGCAACTGGCGAATCGCGGCTTCGTAGGTCTCTCGAGTGCCTGCGCCAAGCACACGGCCGACTTGATTCCCGTCCTTGTCATAGAGAAACGATGCCGGTAGAGCGCCATTCCATTGTGGCCAGACTGCCTGAGTAAATCCGGCTTCGTCTCCATGCTTTTTGCGGTAATACGGAAAGACCGGTTAGTATCGTGCGATAAAGAGACGAGACAAAATCAGATCGCCTTCGTCATCAAAATTTACACCGACGACTTGCAATCCCTGGGGCCCGTACTGCTTGGCAAGTTCGTTGAGCATGGGATATTCATCGCGGCACGGCTCACACCACGTGGCCCAGAATGTGATCAGCAGTGGCTTCCCGCGGTGCTGCTGCACTAATTTCTGATAGCCCGGTGCGTCGATGACTTTGGGGTCTGTGGGCGCTTTTGCTTGGGGTGCCCCAGCCGCTGAAAAAGCGGCGAGTAGCAACGCGGCAACGCCAATCTGGATTCGCATTCGGTTCCTTCCTTCACCATTCTATCTATAGACGCGGCAAGTTGAGAAACCTATTCCCCCCGCGTACAATCGCTGTATGCCGCTTGTTGCCCCCGATGGGGCCGTGGTATAAGAAAACTTTCGCTCGTCGCGCACTCCGTAAGTGGTGCCTCCGGGCCGTGCTGAACAAAAGGAGAATTGAATGGCTTACGTGATTGCCGAACCCTGCATCGGCACGAAAGATTCAGCCTGCGTGGACGTATGCCCGGTGGACTGCATCCACCCTCGCAAGGACGAGCCACAATTTGAGAGCGAAAAGCAGCTCTACATCAACCCGACGGAATGCATTGATTGTGGCGCCTGCGTGCCGGTATGTCCCGTGACTGCTATTTTCGCGCTCGAAGATCTGCCGGAAAAGTGGCAGAGTTATACGCCTATTAACGCCGAGTGGTACGTCAAGAAATAACTCAACTTCCTAGCCTGTACGCCTTGTATCGCGCCGTTTCGCATCATTCAACGTGCAGCAAGCATCCAACCGGGGGCAGAGTTATTCTGTTTCTCTGGAGATCGCCCCGTTCCCGTGCCGCCAAAGTTCCATCTGGTCCTTCTCATCCACGCGCATCAGCCTTGCGGCAACTTCGGCCATGTTTTTGAGCAGTCTTTTGAGCGCTGCTATCTTCCGTTTGTCGAGGCCCTTGAGAAGCACCCTACTGTTCACGTTGGCCTCCATTATTCCGGCCCACTGCTGACGTGGATTGAAGAGAATCGCCCGGCGTATTTCCAGCGTTTAAGAACTCTAGTGAAAAATGGTCAGGTGGAAATGGTCGGCGGCGGCTTCTACGAGCCGATTCTGATCTCCATCCCAGACGCCGACCAGCGCGTTCAGTTGATCCGCCTTGCGGATTATCTCGAGCATCATTTCGGCGAGCGCCCCTCGGGCGCCTGGCTGGCGGAACGCGTATGGGAGCCCCAACTCGCTTCCGTCCTCGCGGAAGCCAATATCAGCTACACCGCCTTAGATGACATTCACTTCCTATCGGCGGGCTTCGAGCCCGACGAGCTGTTTGCTGATTACATCGCGGAGGACCAAGGCCAAACCATACGCCTGATCCCCGGACAGAAGACTCTTCGCTACCTGATTCCGTTCGGCACCGTCGAGCAGGTCATCAACTATCTTAAGGAAACCGCCGGCGCGCATCCGGACCATATGGCCGCCATGGGCGACGACATGGAAAAATTTGGCGGGTGGCCGGGTACGTTCGACCACTGTTACAAAGACGGCTGGCTCGAGAAATTCTTTGTAGCTCTCGAAGAAAACTCTTCATGGCTGCGCGCTTCCACTCCGAGCGAATACCTTTCGACGCACACTCCTGCGGGACGCGCCGATCTGCCCACCGCCTCGTATACGGAGATGATGGAATGGGCGCTGCCTACACGCGTCCGCCAGAGGTACAACCAAGTCTTGAAGGAATTCGGTTCGCGCAATGAGGTACTCTCGTTTCTTCGCGGCGGTTCCTGGCGCGGATTCTTCCGCAAATACTCCGAATCGAACCTGCTCCACAAGAAAATGCTGCACGTTGCCAATCGCATCGACACCTCGCCTGCGCGACGCAGCATCTCGAAAGCCGGCGAGGAGCTCAAGAAGGCTCGCGATCTTCTGCTGCGCGCGCAGTGCAATGACGCCTACTGGCACGGAGTTTTCGGCGGTCTCTATGCACCTCACCTGCGCACCGAGCTTTGGCGCAATCTCATTCGTGCGGAGCTCATTGCCGACCAGCAAACGCCCGGTGGCCTGGCTCCTCGCGTCGAGAAGCTGGATTATGATGGCGACGGTACTCCCGAATTGCTTTTCACGTCCACGGAATATCAGGCTCTGTTGAAGCCCTCCGATGGCGGTACGTTAGCCGCTCTAGATTTTCGTCCGGCCGGTTCGACTTTGATCAATTCGGTCGCGCGGCGCCCGGAGGCTTATCACGCACGGCTTCGCGAAATCGCCAAGAACCCATCGGGAACCGTCACTTCGATTCATGAGCAGACGCGCGTGAAGGAACCCGGCCTGGAACGCTATCTGCGATACGATCGTTGGCCGCGCCACACATTTCGTCTATTTCTGTTCGACCCTGCGCGTAGTCACGCTGATTACGAAAATATTCAGCTGCAAGAGGATCCTGGCTTTGCCGGTGGCGCGTTTAGCATTGGCCGAACTACGGAACGCGAAGCTGAATTGGTTCGCGAGGCTCCGCTTGCCTGGCATGGGCAGGACGACTCTGGCCCGCGTCTCTCCGTCTCCAAATTGTTTTCGTTTGGTCCCGCGCCTCGCGGTTGCGAAGTCGCGTGTGAAGTGAAAATCGGATTGCCTGCAGCGCTCGATCGGCCCCTTGCGGTGGGAATCGAGTCCGTACTGAATTTTCTCGCGCCTACCGAGCCGGATCGTTTTTTCCAGACGCCTTCCGGCCCTCAGAACCTGCGCTTCAGCGGTTGCATTCCTGGCCCCACGCTCCGCGTGGAAGACGGTTGGCAGCGCATTCGCGTGGCTCTGCATGCTCCAGGCGCCGAGCAGTTCTGGATTTCCCCGATTGAGACAGTTTCCGAATCGGAAGAAGGCTTCGAGCGGGTCTACCAGGGTTCGCAGATTCTGGCCGTTTGGCGCCCCTCACTCTCTACCGCCAAGCCCTGGGCCGCCCATCTATTCTGGCGCATTGAATCCTTCTGAACCTGCCTTAACGCTGAACCTGGACCTGCAGGTGTGATAACTGGCGGGCGCGACCTGTTTTCTGCCTTAAGAAGTCTAGCTACACTACAATCAGCAAATTTTGAGCGAAGGGCCACTCTTCATCGATCCACTGGCCCTTGCATTGGAATCCGGTGCGCTCGGCCATGCGCACAACTTCTTCAGGCTGGTACTTGTGCGAGCTTTCGGTCCAAATCGTTTCGCCCTCATTGAGCATTAGCCGCAAGTTAGCTAAAGGAATTCTTACGCTTTGACGGCGCATCGAACGCAGATGCATCTCAATCCGGCGCTCCTCATAATTCCAGCGCGCCTCATGCCTGAAGAAAGATAAATCAAAATCCGCGCCCAGCTCTCGATTGATGCGTGCCAGCACATTCAAATTGAACGCCGCAGTCACACCAGCCGGATCGTTGTAGGCCAACAACTGCGTCGCGGTATCCTTTTCCAAATCCGTCCCAAGCAGCAAAGCATCGCCGGGTTGCAGTATTTCCCGAACCTCGTGCAAGAAATCTTCGCCCGCCGCACGGTCGAAATTACCAATCGTGCTGCCCAAAAAAAGGACGAGCAGGTGGTCACCTTCATCGCGGCCCTGGGCCACGGCGCGCAGGCCCTCTAAATAGGGCTGCTCATAACCCACCATACTCACCATGTCGATCTGGCCCAATTCCTTCTCGCAAGCCGCCAGGGCCGCGGGCGAAATCTCGATCGGGAAATAGTACGTTCGTTGACGGCGCGAGAGCGCCTCCAAAATCCATCGCGTTTTTTTTCCGCTTCCGCTGCCAAGCTCCGCGACGTGAATCGGCGAAGGCAGCCGGTCAACAATTTCCTGCGCGTGTGTTTGCAACAGTCGCGCGTCTGCGCGCGTCAACCCATACTCCGGCAAAAGGCAAATGGTCTCGAACAGTGCCGAGCCCACCTCGTCGTACAAATATTTCGACGGCAGCTCGCGTTGCCCCGGCTTCAGCAGGCCTTCGCGCACTGCCGCGGCAAATTCGGACACATGTCGGGCGGGAAGAGTTTGGTAAGTCAGCATGAATGGCTCCCAAGGGCCTGGGATTTACTGGATTAGTCCTGGATTAGTCCTCGACGCAACGGAAGGTTGCGTACACATACGGGTAATGCGGCTGGAACCAGTTGCGGAACGATCGCCGCAGCATGCAAGCAGCCGTGCGCGGCGAACCGCCCTTCATAACGTAATGCTTGCCATCGAAAAAATTCGCCGAGTATCCGGGATAAAACGGCATAGCCGCAAATCCGGGAAATGGTTTGAATTCCGTGCGTGTCCATTCCCAGCCGTTGCCGAGCAGATCATGAACGCCACATGCGCTCGCCCCGCGTGGATACGATCCCACTGGGCTGGGATCCCAATGACCAAAATCAAAATTCCCGTAGCGCCCGTCCGGCGCTTCGTCGCCCCAGGGATAATTCCGCTCTACCTCAGAGTCTGACGTCCCGTACGCCGCACGATGAAACTGTTCCTCGGTTGGCAGCTTGCGCCCGAGCCATTTTGCGTACGCTGTGGCCTCCGCGTGACTCACGTACACCGGCCAGTCCATCGGGAGTTGAATCTCCCCAAACATCGTGCGATATACCCACAAATTTCCTGCCCGCCGCCAAAAAGCCGGATGCTTCACGCCTTCTTTTTCTTTCCACTCCCACGATTCTTTATCCCACAGTGATGGCTCGGAATATCCGCCGGCCTGTACAAACGATATGAAGTCGCGGTTCTTTACGTTGTAGTTGTCGATCGCGAAGTCCGCCACGCGCACTTCGTGCGCTTCGAATTCATTGTCCCAGCCAAACTCGTCACCATTCACTCGCCGAAGTCCGAGGGTCGCGCGCCCTGCTGGAATTTCAATGAGGTGTGACTTCGCCCGCGGCGTCTTCCACACCGCTTCGTGCGCCGCAGGAATCTTCTTCTCCGCCGGAAGCTGGTGCAGCATGTACGCCAGCGTCTCCGCGTGCATCAATCGATGCTCTACGGCCACTTCCAGCATCGCCGCCAGTTGCGGATGCCCATCCGAGGGACGTCGCAGAGCGTGAGCGATCGCTTGATCCAATTCGCTCTTCAGTTGATCGGTATAGCGATCAACCTCTTCGCGCGTCGGCCAGTCCGATGGCGCGTCTGTAGGCAAGCCTCCGCCAACTGGATCGATTCCAAAGGCAAAAAGTTGATCGAAGGAAGGGTGAAACGATTGCAGGCCAAACGCGCGCTGCGCCAGCAAATTCCAATCGAAAGCTTCGACGTGGCCAATGTAAAAAATAATCCGATGCCGCTCGGCAATCGGCCGATCGTATAGAGCATCTTCCCGCACTATGCGGAATACATCGTCTGTACGTTTGCGCGCGTTTATAAGGCGGGTGTGAAGGTCGTGCCGAATGCGGACAGCGCTAGCCGAGGCTCCCATGCGTATGCTCCTCCCATTGGATGCGGCATCCGCTGCTCCGATGCATCAAGATTCGTCTGCGAAATCTCGACGGTCAGGAGGCTGAGTGAACTATATTATGTTCGCTCGCGGGTGCGCCGAGTGTCAATCCAAATGAACCCGAAAACCGTTCCAGAGAAAGCTGACCCTACCATTCACTTTGAGGATGTAACATACAGTATTAACGGTACTGCCCATCACACAATTGTTAGTCAAATCCGCTTTTCCGTGGCTGCTGGTCAGACCCTCCTGCTCCTCGGCCGCAGCGGCAGCGGCAAAACCACGCTCTTGAGATTAATCAATCGCCTGCTCGTTCCCACGGGCGGCCAAGTCATCGTCCGCGGGTGCCCAACCACCGAATGGGACCCCATCCGCTTACGTCGGGGAATAGGCTATGTCATTCAAGATGCGGGGCTTTTTCCTCACTTCACGGTTGCCGAAAACATCGCGCTTGTTCCTTCCCTCGAAAAGTGGGATGCCGCCCGGACCACCGCGCGTGTTAATGAGCTATTGATGCTGGTAGGGCTTGACCCTGCCGAATTTGCCTCGCGAAAGCCGCACGAACTTTCTGGCGGCCAACGCCAGCGGGTTGGCGTTGCCCGTGCGCTCGCGGTCGATCCGCCCATTCTTCTCATGGACGAGCCATTCGGTGCACTTGATCCCGTGACCCGGGCGGAGCTTCAGCGTGAATTTAGCGCTCTCGCTCATCGCCTTGGCAAGACAATTGTGTTCGTCACTCACGACCTCCGCGAGGCGCTGCTCCTCGCTTCGCGGATAATCTTGCTCGAAGGTGGCCGCATCGTCGCGGATGCCACTCCGCAGGAATTTTCTCGTATCGACCATCCTGAGGTGCGAGCTTTCACCGCGTCTCTCGCTCCGCTTGCCGGTTCGAAAGCATGAGCGCCTGGCGATTTTTCATCGAGCATCGTGCCGAAATCCTAGGAGCCACCGCCAATCATCTGGCCCTGGTCGTAGTCGCCATGGCCTTTGCGATTGCTATCGCTGTTCCGCTCGGCATGGTCATCGTTCACCGTACAACGCTACGCAATTTCGCGCTCGGCATTGCCAGTATTTTTCAAACGATCCCGAGCCTTGCCCTTTTCGGCTTCCTGATTCCTATTCCGTTCATCGGCGGCATCGGACGTCGCACTGCGATCGTCGCGCTCGTTCTGTATGCGCTGCTTCCGATACTTCGTAATACGTATGTAGGCCTAACCGGGATTGATCCCGCCGTACTCGAAGCCGCCGAAGCTATGGGCATGACGCAATCCCAAATCCTCTGGCGCGTTCGCTTACCGCTCGCTCGCGCCGTCATTCTCGCCGGTATTCGTACTGCGACAATCATCACCATCGGCGTCGCCACGATCGCGGCGGCTATTGGCGCAGGCGGGCTCGGCACGTTCATCTTCCGTGGTGTAGCCATGGTCAGCGACGCTGTAATTCTCGCTGGCGCGATTCCCGCTGCACTCCTGGCCATTGCTGCGGACCTCCTACTCGGCTGGTTAGAGCGCCGCCTCAAAATCGTTTAGCGCCGTTCCGCTCAAACTCGTCTCGTTTAGTCTGCAACCGTCTGCGCTCCGCTCTCCATGAACTATATGTTAAATTCCACCATGCGCCGCCCACTCTCCTCTGCGTTTGCTCCGCGTATCCTGCGTTTCTGCTTTATCCTTTTCTTAATTCTTACGTGTTTGTTCTCCGGCTGCCGCGAAAATAAAAAGCCTCACCTGACCATCGGATCGAAATTCTTCACTGAGCAAGTCATTCTTGCAGAGCTTGTCGCGCAACACATCGAGGCCCGAACCGGCCTACGCGTCGAACGCAAATCCAATCTCGGCGGCACGCTCCTCTGCCAAAAAGCTCTTCTCTCCGGCGACCTCGATTTGTACGTTGAATATACCGGGACCGCTCTCACGGCCGTGCTCAACGAATCCCCGAGCCGCGAGCCGCACGATGTCTATAACCGCGTGAAACAAGGATATGCGCAGCGTTTCAATCTCGAAGTCACCGAGCCGCTCGGTTTCGAAAACACCTTTGCCATGGTCGTCCGTGGTCAAGATGCCCAGCAGCTGCACCTTCGCAACACGAGTGACATCGTCCCGTACGCATCCAAAATGCGCGCCGGCTTTGGTTACGAATTTCTTGAGCGTCCCGACGGCTTTAAAGGCTGGAGCCAACTCTACGGCCTGCATTTTGCCGCGCCGCCGAGTGTGATGGACCTCGGCCTCATTTACCGCGCGCTCGTCGATAAGAAAGTCGACATTGTTGCAGGCAATTCCACCGACGGTTTGATTGATGCTCTCCATCTCGTCCCGCTCGTCGACGACAAGCATTATTTCCCGCCTTATGATGCGGTCCCCATAGTTCGCCTGGACGCCTTCGCGAAATTTCCGCAACTCCGGTCGGCGCTGGCAGATCTTGCGAATAGAATTTCTGCCGAGGAAATGCGCCACCTCAACGCCGAAGTCGATGCCGATCAGCGCGACGCGACCGCGGTGGTCCGCGCCTTTCGCGCCTCTAAGTCCTTATGACTTAGCGGACTACGCTGATCTGACGGGACCCTACTGAAACGCGCGATACCGCTCCGTACGTCTGAGATTACAGGGAATGACCTAAAGTCTTCGGCTCACGGCGATGCTAAATTGACTTCGCTAATTGAGTACGAGAGGTCTCTCCATGAAGATTCTGATAGCTTCCTTCGCGCTACTTTTCGCATTTGCCGCGCCAGCTTTTACGCAGGAAAGGGGCGGCCAGGCACCGCGTGGCGAACAGCAACACGGTGGGTCTCACGATGTCGGCGGCGGCCACGTTCCGGCGCACGGCCCTCCTCCGGCGCGAAGCGCTCCGTCCCGCCCGGAGAATCGCGCGCAGGACAATCGCTCAGCGGACAATCGCGCGCCTCAAGGCCGCCCTCAAGAGGGTCGTCCGCAAGAGAGCCGTCCGCAAGAAGGGCGTCCGCAAGAGGCACGCCCGCAAGATCGTCGCTCTTTCCGCGATCAGCCTAATCATCCGGAGGTGCCCCACGTTCACCACGATGACACCTGGGTCGGCCATGATTCCGGCCGCGGCGACGAACACTATCACATTGATCATCCATGGGAACACGGGCGCTTCCCCGGCGGCTTCGGCCGCGAACATGAGTACCATCTTGGCGGAGGAGACCGCGATCGCTTCTGGTTCAACAATTTTTATTTCGGCGTAGCTCCGTATGACTACGATTATGTCTTTGATTGGTACTGGAACAACGACCCCATCGTGATCTACGAAGATCCGGACCACCCGGTCTGGTATTTGGCCTACAACGCGAGAACCGGCACGTACGCCCACGTCACGTACCTCGGCCCGAGATAGCGGGGCCGTTACGCTGGCGTGCCTCTGCGCGTCACTTTAATCCCTCGTGATTGGTGGTACGGAGACTTTCCGCGCTCTTGGCTCGTATATGTGACCAGCGCGCAAGCTCAATTCCCGTGGCCTTCCGAGGCCCATTTTCGATAGCGTTCTCTGGCTTTTGCGCGTTTATCATCTGCAAGCACGAGGAAGCACGGTCGGGCTCGGTGCCGGGCATTGAGCGCTCTTCTCGCCGCAACGATCGAAGAAACATTGATTCGCGGTTTCCTCTTCCGCATGGTGCAAATGGTCGGCGGCACCTGGATCGCTGTGATTATCTCTTCGGCGTTCTTCGGCGCTGCGCACGCGTTCAATCCCGGCGCCACCGTCACAAGTTCACTCGCCATTACGCTTGAAGCGGGAGTACTCCTCGCCGCCGCTTATGTGCTCACCGGGCGCTTATGGTTTCCTATGGGCCTGCACGCCGGCTGGAATTTTTCCGAGGGCTCCCTTTACGGACTTTCCGTCTCCGGCTTCACCGCAAAGAACGCGCTCACACAAGGAAGCTTGACCGGCCCAGTAATTCTCACCGGCGGTTCCTTCGGCCCGGAGGCGTCCGTTGTTGCTGTGCTATCGTGCCTTGGTGTCGCGATTCTTCTGCTGCGGGTCGCGGCCAAACGGGGCCGTATTCAACCGCCACTCTGGGTGCGCCACAATGGGCCAATCGCGTTGAACAACCCAGCAGCAACCGAAACGTCGGTTCAGCGCCAACCTTAACTACGCGAACTAAGCGCGGTCAAGCTCAAGTGCACTGCTTAACCGAGGACGGCTTTGCCGTTGAATCGCGCTGAGGCGCCGAGTTCTTCCTCGATGCGCAGCAACTGGTTGTACTTCGCGACGCGATCCGTACGCGACGCCGATCCAGTCTTGATCTGCCCCGCAGATGTGGCTACGGCTAGATCCGCAATGAATGTGTCTTCCGTCTCGCCCGAGCGGTGCGAAATTATCGAGTTGTATCCGGCCTTGCGCGCCAACTCGATCGCGTCGATCGTCTCTGTGACCGTGCCGATTTGGTTCAGCTTGATCAAGATTGCGTTCGCGATGCTTTCGTTAATGCCACGCGACAGTCGCTCGGTGTTTGTCACGAATAAATCGTCGCCCACAAGTTGAATTTTCTTCTTCGAAGATTTGCTGCCGACGCTCTGTGTCAATTGCTTCCATCCCGACCAATCGTCCTCCGCCATGCCGTCCTCAATCGACACGATCGGATATTTCTCAGTCCAAGCCGTCCAATACGCCGCCATTTCAGTGGATGAGTGCGCGGATTTGTCCGATTTCTTGAAGACGTATTTACCGCTGCTCTTGTCATAGAATTCGCTTGATGCGGGATCGAGCGCGATGCTCACCTGCTCGCCGGGTTTGTAGCCCGCCGCCCCAATCGCTTCGAGCACAATCTGAATCGCCTCTTCATTCGATTTGCAATTAGGTGCGAATCCGCCTTCATCACCGACCGCCGTGGAATAACCATGTTTCTTTAGCGCGGCTTTCAACGCATGAAACACTTCCACACCCCAGCGCAGCGCCTCCGAGAAGTTCGGCGCGCCAATCGGCATTACCATGAACTCTTGAAAATCAACGGAATTATCCGCATGCGCTCCACCATTCAAGATGTTCATCATCGGCACCGGCAGCAGGTTCGCGGACCTCACCGTCGAATACGTAGCCAAATATTTGTACAGGGGCAATTTCTGCGCAGCAGCAGCTCCGCGCGCCGCCGCCATGGACACCGCCAGAATCGCGTTCGCCCCGAGCCGGGACTTGGTCGGCGTGCCATCAAGCTCGATCATGTGCTTGTCCAAACCGCGTTGATCGGAAGCGTCTAACCCAACAACAGCCTTCGCGAGCTCGCCGTTCACGTTGCCTACCGCCTTGAGCACGCCCTTGCCCAAGTATCGCGACTTGTCTCCGTCGCGCAGCTCCAGGGCCTCATGTTCGCCAGTCGACGCGCCGGACGGAACCGCCGCCCGCCCGCGGGCCTCCGCTCCGACATAAACGTCAGCCTCGACGGTCGGATTCCCTCGTGAATCAATCACTTGCCGCGCGTGCACCCTCGTAATCTTTGTCGACATTACTTGTGTGGTCTCCTAAACGAATGTGAGCCGACTATTCTACAGAAATTTGCACACGCACACACACCCTGCGCCTTCCTACACCGAAACCCCTTCGCAATTGCGGTCTCCTCCGCATATCTCGGCCAGAGAAATGCGTCGATAAAGGGACAATGGGTCCTGCATCCTCATGCTCTCGCCTTCCTCGTGTTTGGGACTCTCAAAAACTTCAAGAAAGGAAACGAGATGTATCACCACGTGAAAAGATTGATGTACACCGTGAACGTCGGCACGCCCGAACCCCGGTTTGGCAACATGCTGCTCGAGCAGTTTGGCGGCGCGAACGGCGAGCTGGCCGCAGCTCTGCAATATTCCATTCAGGGTCTGAATTGCGATGATCCTGACCGGCAAGATTTGCTAATGGACATCGGCACCGAGGAACTAAGCCACTTGGAAATCGTCGGCACACTGGCGCGCATGCATCTGAAGCCTATGAAGAAGTCCGCTACTGCCGCCGAATCCGACCCCTTGGTGGCCATCGCCGGCGGTGGTGGCGCGACGCTCTGCAATTCCATGGGCACGCCATGGACGGCCGACTATTTGAAGATCACCGGCGAGCTAGACGTCGATCTGCGCAGCAATATCGCCGCGGAAGCGCGCGCGAAGATTGTCTACGAGCGGCTCATCAACTTTTGCGATGATCCAGGAACGAAAGATGCTCTCCAATTCTTGATGACCCGCGAGATTGCGCACATGAAGTCCTTCGCGTTCGCGCTGGACAGCCTGGGCAAAAAGCCGTTTTCGATCGGCCAGATTCCGCCCACGCCGGAACTCGTCGATCAATACTTCAACGATTCAACGGGTGTCGGCGACCACGGCGAACGCGATGCGCGCGGTCCCTGGAACTCGGGTAATGGCTGGGAGTTCGTGGAGGCGCCGGCGTTCGGAGAGATTCGCGCGGGCGAGGGAGGGAGAGCAGAAGGCAAGTCTCGTTCCGCACATCGATAGACAATTAGGTATTGGCCAAAAGAGGGGCGATCCGGTCGCCCCTCTTTTTCATTTTCAGAAGCTCCCGAGTAGCAAGCTAAGCCAATTCCGGTTCTTCGATCAGCGATTCCTGCCGCACTACCACCACAATCCCCGAATCCGTCACGTGAAACCGCCTCCGGTCTGCTTCCATGTCATAACCAATCTCTGTTCGCTCTGGTAGCGTGACGTGCCGGTCGATAATCGCTCGCCGAATGCGCGAGTGCCGTCCTACATTCACGTGGTTGTACAAGATGGAATCGGACACTTCGCAGTAGCTGTTGACGCGCACGTCGTAGCCGACCACGCAACGTTGTACGCGTCCGCCGGATACGATCGAGCCGCCTCCCACAATCGAATCCAGCGCCACGCCCATGCGCTCCGGATCGGCAAAGACAAACTTAGCCGGCGGATATTGCTGCTGCCAAGTGCGCAACGGCCATTCCTTGTCGTAGAGGTTGAAGATTGGTGAGACGGAGACCAGGTCCATGTTCGCTTCGTAGTACGCGTCCAGCGTCCCGACGTCGCGCCAGTACAGCGCATCCTTGCGATTTTCGTCGATGAAATTAAATGCAAACACGCGGTGCTTGCTGATGATGCGCGGCAGAATGTCTTTGCCGAAATCGTGCGCAGACTTGGGATCTTCGGAGTCGGCCAGCAAAATGGGGATCATCAAATGCGTGTTGAAAATGTAGATGCCCATCGACGCATTGCATTGGCCTTTGTGGTGCGGCGACTCTTTTGGCGCGGCGGGCTTTTCTTCAAATCCCATAATGCGCCAGTCATTATCTACCTCAATCACGCCGAATTGCCGCGCAGCCTGCTCTGTCGGAATTTCGATCGTCGCCACCGTCACTTCGGCGCCGGAGTCCACATGCCGCTGCAGCATGCGGCTGTAGTTCATTTTGTAGATGTGGTCGCCGGAAAGAATGAAGACGTATTTCGAACGCTCGCTGCCGATGGAATAAATATTCTGATACACCGCGTCCGCAGTGCCCTGATACCACTGCTGCGAAACGCGCATCTGCGGCGGCAGCACTTCGATGTAGTCGCCTAGGCCGGCGAGCGGCGACCATCCCGCGCGGACGTGCCGGTTTAGACTCAGCGCCTTGTACTGCGTGAGAACGAAAACGCGCCGCAAATCCGAATTGATGCAATTGGAAAGCGTGATGTCGATGATGCGATACAGCCCACCGAAAGGCACGGCCGGCTTCGCACGATCGCGCGTCAGCGGCCACAAACGTTCACCCTGTCCCCCAGCAAGCAGTACTCCGATGGCGTCGCGCATTTCAGACACAGTGGACCCCCGGACTTCGCTTTCGTGGAGCGGCACATTCTAACAACAGAACCGTGCTAAAACACAATACGCTCAAGCCGACAGGCGCACTAACGTGAGCACTCGCGTATTTCTATTTACATTTGAGAGTGATTTCCCTAAATTCGAAAAACAGAAACGAGTTCAAGCAAACGGAGCTAAACAGAAGAGAGTGGATCTAATTAATCCTCAGGCGGCCGCGAAAATCCAGCCCGAACTGATGCCCGGAGAAAGCGTTCACTGGGCGGACACGCCGAATCCCAAAATTATCTTTCATTCTGACGATTGGACGGCAATCCCTCTCACCGTAATGTGGACAGGATTTTTCGTCTTCTGGGAGGCCGGAGCGCTTGGTTACTGGGGAAAAGAGTCGCGGCACGGCGCGCCCGACGTTTTTATGGCGTTATGGGGAATACCCTTTTTGGTAGTCGGGAACTATATGGTGTGGGGCCGGTTTTTTGTGGACGCCTGGTTAAAGAGGCGAACGTTTTATGCCGTAACGAACCGGCGAGTCCTCGTCCTTCAAGAGGGATGGAAGAAAAAGACGAGCACGACATTCCTGGAATCAATTCCCACAATTGAACGGGAGGGCACGGAAACAGGCACGCTTTGGTTTGGGCCGAAATACCCGGTCATTGCTGGAAGGGGAAGGAAAACACGAGACCTCAGTCGCTTCTCGGTAGGCGATGTGCCCGTTTTCGCGGACATTGAGAACGTGGAATCGGTGTATCGTTTGATCATGGACATACGCACGAAAGCGGGCAAGACGTCCACCCAAAGCATACTGTCCTACCCCTCGCATTGAAGAGCCGATTTGAACACCCAGATTCTTAAACCGTAAACTTGACCCGTTTAACCATTTTACTATAATTGCTAGTCGCGCCGGCGTCTAAACGCCCTCTGCCATAAAGATTGCTTGACTTCTGTACCCCTAATTGATTAGAAGATGCCATCTACCTCGTGCGATAATCTTCAGGGGCGGTGTGCAGCAGCGAGAGAACACCGCACAGTGTCCAATCCGAACCGGATTGGGGGTGAATTAATACAGTGGCAGAAGTCATCATCCAAGAGAGTGAATCTCTGGAAAATGCCCTGCGCCGCTTCAAGCGCAAGGTGCAACAGGAAGACATCATCAAGGAAATAAAGAAGCACAGCTTCTACATGAAGCCCGGCGAAAAGCGTCGGGCAAAAGAAGCGCTTTCGCGGAAGCGACTGCGCAAGAAGCAGCGGCGCGAAGCGGACTAACCTCCCTCCTCGTCGCGGCTCGGCGCCGCACTTCCGAGAATCAGGCCCCTTAAGGCAAGGACGTTTGGGTTTCTGTTGCAGCTTCGTGCCCGCAGGCCCAAGGGATCCGTCTCGATTCCCTCCGAGACCAGGATCCCCCATGTTCCCAGGCCCATGGTGCAAAGTGCGCCCATCTCCTTGCCCTTTTCGGGGTCCAGGGAGAGCGGCTCAATGGAATACCATGACAAGGTCCTGAAGTGCTCAGAGTGTGGCGCCGAGTTTGTTTTTACTGCGGGCGAACAGATGTTTTTTGCAGACAAGGGCTTCAAGAACGAGCCCAAGCGCTGCAAGGCTTGCAAAGCCAAGCGTGCCGAAGGCGGTGGGGGAGGTGGGAGCAACGCCTCCCCGATGCGCGCCGAAACAAAAACCAATTGCTCCCAATGCGGAAAGGAAACGACGGTGCCCTTCCGCCCGACGCAGGGACGTCCCGTCTTCTGCCGCGAATGCTTCCAGCAGCGACGCGCCATGGGCGCCGCCTAATTTCGCGAAGGTAGCGGCGGCCTTTAGGATGGCCGCGAGAGGTCACGCTAATCAAAGGGGCAGACCTGCGTCTGCCCCTTTTCTGTAGTAACGCCCCGCTCAGTCATTCCGTGACTCTCAAGCCTCAACTACGACCGCCGTCATCGTGCTTACACAACCGTGTGCACCGCAACACGCACCGATGGTGCCCTTTGTAGCCCAATTCAAAAGCTAAGTCGCTGATCCCAGAGACACTTGCTCCGTCGACGCAGCACAAATTTCTCCTGGCGCGCGCCTTGCACTCCACCGCTCGCGGCTCCATTGAACAGGGGGAGAAAATGCCACGCTTCGCGCGAAATTGGTTTCACAGCACAGTCTCAACACGTCTCGCAGCAACGCTTCTCGCAGTCCTCACCATCTTTTCCGGATCGCTTTCCGGCCGACAAGACCAAGCACAGCCGGATAACGCCCTGCCTAACGCCTGCGAGGGATCGCTCTACTACCGCTCACCTATCTCTGGCCGTTACGAATCCGTGCCGCTGGTCCACACCGACGCCGCCATCGATGTGCGCGGCTTAGCGGCCGCTGCCACCGTCACGCAGCAGTACGTGAACTCTGGCACGGAACCTATCGAGGCAATCTATGTATTCCCTCTGCCGCACGACGCGGCCGTCTACGACATGGAAATCCGCATCGGCAATCGCGTGATCCGCAGTGTCATCCGCGAACGCGAAAAGGCCAAGCGCGTCTACGAGTCAGCAAAATCCGAAGGCAAGCGCGCTGCTCTCGTCGAAGAAGAACGCCCCAACATTTTCACGGCCTCCGTAGCGAACCTCATGCCCGGCGACCATATAGACGTCCGCCTGCGCTACGTGGAGCCGCTGCGCTGGGAAGACGGGCGCGTTCGATTGGTGTTTCCGATGGTCGTGGGTCCGCGGTACATTCCCGGAACGCAGGCCGTCGGTCATGACGGAACTGGCTGGGCCTTTGACACCGATGCCGTCTCTGACGCCTCGCGAATTACTCCTCCCGTCCGTCACCCTGACAGCCGGCCCGGCCACGACATCTCGCTCTCTGTCGATCTCGACGCCGGGTTCGAGTTCGGCGCAATAAATTCTATATCTCACGCCATCACCGTTCATCGTCTTCCTGACGGTCGCCAGCACGTGGAACTTGCCTCCGGTGCGACCATCCCAAACAAAGATTTCGTTCTGGAAGTGCAGCAGGCCGAAAGCAAACAGCCCAAGACCGCTCTCTTCCTGTCAGGCGAACCAGGCAACAGCGAGAGCTATTTTCTTCTTTCGGCCTTTCCGCCAACCGTGCAGCCCACCAAACGCTTGCCCGTCGAGATGCTTTACATGATCGACATTTCCGGCTCGATGGCCGGCACCTCCATCACGCAGGCTCGAGAGGCGCTGCTCCAGGCGCTCGACCGGCTTGGCGCAAACGATCGCTTCGGCATTCTCGCCTTTAACAACGAATATTATGAGTTCGCCGCCGAGCCTCTTACCGCCACCACGGAAAATCTCAACGCCGCGCGTCGTTTCGTCCAGCATCTGGAAGCAGGTGGCGGCACAGAAATGCTTCCCGCGCTGCAGCACGTGATGAAGAAGACCGAGACTTCCGGTTACCTGCGTCATATCGTCCTGCTCACCGATGGTGACCTCGGCAACGAAGAGCAAATCTTTGCGGCGCTGCGCAGTCATTTGGGCGGAGCCCGCCTTTACACGGTCGCCATTGGCAGCTCTCCGAATTTCTTCCTGGCCACAAAAATGGCACAATTTGGCCGCGGCACGTTCACGCACATTGCCGATATCGGCGAGATTCGCGAACAAATGGGGCGCTTGCTCTCCACGATTGAGAGCCCGGTGCTTACCGACGTGAAGGTATCGTTCGAAGGCGTCGAGGTTGCCGATATTTATCCGCAGCGTCCGCCCGATCTTTTCCTGCGCCAACCTCTTCTGCTTTATGGCCGCATCTCCCAAGGCCACAGCGGCCGCGTCCATCTCACCGCTCGCGCGGGCGATCAGCCTTACGAAGCGACGATCGCCTTCGACACATCGACGGCCTCGTTCCATCCGGGGATAACCACTCTGTGGGCCCGGCAGCGCGTGGAAGACCTTATGGACCGCTGGCGCGTCTCCGAAGAAGACGCCAGGTCGGGGATTCGTTCCACTCTGATCGCTCACGCCATCCGCTACCGGCTGGTCACGCGCTTTACCTCGCTTGTTGCGGTTGAGGAAGTTGTGGCGAACACGAGCGGCCAATCAACCACCGTCGCGGTGCCTACAGAGTTGCCGGCCGGAATGCAGATGGAAAAGGTCTTCGGCGCCCCGGCTACCGGTACTGCCGACGCGTTTCTGGAAGCTCTCGGCGTCGTGCTTGTCCTTCTTGGTTTGCTGCTGAGCTTCTTGGTTTGGCGTCCTCGCAGAGCTGGAGCGCTCTCGTGAAGCTATTGCGGCTGTTCGTTGCGGTAACGCTGGTGGCTGGAGTTAGTCTCACGAGCCGCGCGGCGTACCTCCACGCAAAAGCGGAGCTCGCCGGCGTCCTCATTAGACGCGCCTGGCAAGAGTCCATACGCCACGCCCAGTCCCGTCCGCCGTGGCCCTGGGCCGATACTCATCCGGTCGCGCGCCTTCGCATTCCGCGATTGCGTTATGACGAAATCGTCTTGGAGGGCGCCACGCCGCGCACTCTTGCGTTCGGTCCTGCCCGGCTGCTCAGCGCCGCCGTCTTCGGAGAGCCCGGCAATCTCGAATTAGCCGGCCACCGCGACACTTGGTTCAAGTCGCTCGAAGCGGTCGAACTCGGCGACACCATCGACCTCGAATGGTACGACACTCGTCGGTCTAGCTTGCGCTCGCGCTCCTACGGCATAAACACGATCCGCGTGGTTGCGCCCGAAGATGTGAGCTTGCTCGCCCCCACTTCGGACGACGCGCTTACCCTGATAACCTGCTACCCCTTCGGGCGAAGCCCGCGCTCCCCGCTGCGCTACATAATCCGCGCATCGCCTCTAGGCCCGAGCCGACCTACTACACTCTATCTACAAAACCAGACGCGAAACTGGTTGTAGCACCCGTGGCGTGTAATTTTAGGGTTTGCGGCGTATGATACGCGCTTAGCAGTCCCCACAATCTACGGACCCGGAGGGCCACTCCATGGCTCACCGCTTTACCATCGGCGTAGAAGAAGAATTTCAGATTATTGATCCGGCCACCTGTGAGCTTCGCTCGCATGTAATGCAGCTCGTCTCCGCCGCTTCGCCGGACATCGTCGAGCAAGTCAAGCACGAAATGCACCAGTCCATCGTCGAAACCGGCACCAATATTTGCGAAAACGTCGCTGAGCTCCGCATCGAAATGCACCGCACACGCGGCGAACTGGTTGCCGCCGCCGAGCGCGTCGGCCTGCAAGTCGCCGCCGCCGGCACGCATCCCTTCTCAAGCTGGATTGACCAGGTCATCTCTCCCGGCGAGCGTTACCAGCACATCGTCGAGGAATTGCAGCAGCTTGCGCGCTCCTTGCTCATCTTCGGCATGCACGTCCACATCGCAATGCCGGACAAGCAGACCACGATCGACATGATGAACATGGTCCGCTACTTCCTCCCGCACCTCCTCGCGCTGTCCACCAGCTCGCCTTTCTGGATGGGCCGCAACACCGGCTTAAAATCCTTCCGCACCACCGTTTTTCGCCGTTTCCCGCGCACCGGTGTCCCCGAGCAATTTGAGTCCTGGAGCGCCTACGAGAATTTTCTCAGCTTGCTCGTCAAGCTCAACTGCATCGATAGCGGCAAAAAAATCTGGTGGGACGTCCGCCCGCATCCCACGTTCGGTACGCTCGAGTTCCGTATGTGTGATGTCGCCACCAAGGTGGAAGAAGCGGTCGCCATAGCTGCTCTCACGCAGGCCATAGTCGTAAAGCTCCACCGCCTTTACACCAGCAACATGAGTTACCGCGTCTATCGTCGCGCCCTCATTGAAGAAAACAAGTGGCGCGCCGCACGCTACGGCATCGAAGGTAAGCTCATCGACTTCGGCAAGGAAAGCGAAGTGCCCATGCGTGATCTCGCAGTCGAACTGCTCGCCTTCGTCGATGATGTGGTCGACGAGCTCGGCAGCCGCAGCGCCGTTGAATACGTGCACACCATTCTCAACGAAGGCACCAGCGCCGAGCGGCAGCTCCGCGTCTACCAGCAGACCGGCGACTTGCGCGCCGTCGTAAAACATTTGGTGGACGAGACTCGCGGGGGCGTCACGGCGCCACGCACTTCCTCCGCCCACGCCATCAACTAAGGAAAGGCGGCAGCGTACCGCCAGCAACTTGCAGGCGCGTCCCATGCACGGAGCAACACGCGAAAGATCGCGAAGTCCTTTTTAGGAGCACGTCATGAAGAAAGTAGGCCTTCTCTGCGGCCGCGAATATAGCTTCCCTCCCGCGTTCATCGTCAAGGTGAACCAACTTGGCAAAGCCGACGGCGTCGCCGCCGAATTCGCCAAGCTCGGCGGCACGCGCATGAACGAGCCCGCCGAATATTCCGTCATCGTCGACCGCATCTCTCACGAAGTCGAATATTATCGCGGCTACCTCAAGCACGCCGTACTGCAAGGGACCTACGTCATCAACAATCCCTTCTGGTGGACCGCCGACGACAAATTTTTCAACTATTCCGTCGCCGCAAAGCTCGGCATCGCTATTCCGAAAACCGTCCTCCTCCCGCAAAAGGGCTATCCGACCGACGTCGACATCACCTCGGAATCACTTCACAACCTCACATATCCCGTCGATTGGGAGGGCCTGCTCGATTACGTCGGCCGGCCCGCCATTCTGAAACCGTTCTCCGGCGGTGGCTGGAAACACGTCTACAAAGTCAGCAACAAAGAGGAGCTCCTTGCCGCCTACGACAAAACATCGCCGTACTGCATGACCCTGCAGGAATTCATCGACTTCACCGGTTACGTGCGCTGCTTCACCTTCGGCAAAAACGACATCACTCCCGTCCGCTACGATCCTAAGGAGCGCCGCTATCTCATCGAGCACGAATATCTTTCGAAAGATCTCGGCGCCCGCATCGTCAAAGACGCGCAGACGATCAATCAGGCCCTCGGCTACGAGATGAACACCATCGAGTTCGCCATAAAAGACGGCGTCCCCTACGCCATCGATTTCCTGAATCCCGCGCCCGACATGGAACGCGATCGCATCACCGAGTTTTATTTCGAGCACGTCGTGGAAAAAATGGCCAAGCTAGTCATCGATCGCGCTCTCCATGGCAACGTCGCCAACACCTGGCCCCGCTGGGAAGAAATGCTCGGCCTCGGCGCCCCGTCGGGATTTACCGCCGCGCCAAAAGCCTCAGCTCGCCAGGTGACCACCTCCTCGTCTGCCCCGCTGAGCGCAGGCCCGCAAACCGATCGCGTCGGAGCCAAAGTCAGATGACCAGCGCCGCCGTCCCCTCCTCGACCGCTTCCAAACCCGCCGAACACTGGCGCGAAGCACTCCTTCCCGCGCTCGGCAATTCGCAACGTTTCGCGGAACGATTTTTCGAGCAGCTGCGGGGCGCTAAACTCACCTTCGGTGATCGCGTCCATTGCCCTTTCCTCCGCCCATTTTTTCTTTCACCGGAAGACGAGCAGCGCGTTCGCACCGTCGCCGAAACGATCGCCGCGCTCGGCGAACGCGTTATCGCCGCTGCGCTCGAAGATCGCGCTCTGTTCGCGCAATTCCGTCTGCGCTCCGAAGAAGAACGCCTTGCGCGCCTCCACGCCGGTTATGGTTTTGCCAGCACCGCCTCGCGCCTCGACGCCTTTCTTCTCCCGGACTCGCTGAAATCTGCCGAGTACAACGGCGAATCTCCCGCCGGCGCTGGCTACTCCGAAACGCTAGCGGAAATTTTCAATAATCTCCCGATGATGGCCGAGTTCTCGAAGCACTACGAAGTGCACAGTTATCCGCTCAGCGCCAAGCTTCTGGACGCGCTGGTCATGAGCTACCTCGATTGGGGCGGAACATCCAAGCGGCCGCAAATGGCCATTGTCGACTGGCGCGAAGTCCCCACTTGGAGCGAATTCGAGATCCTGAAGGAGCGCTTTGAGAGAATGGGCGTGCCCGTGGTGCTCGCGGATCCGCGCGATCTGGTCTTCGATGGAAAAGCTCTCACGGCCCACGGCGTGAAGATCGATCTCGTTTACCGCCGTGTACTAATCAACGACATCGTCGCGCGCCCTAAAGAATGCGAAGCCCTGGTCAAAGCCTACGCAGCCAATGCCGTCTGCGTCGCCAACACCTTCCGTTGCAAAATCCCGCACGTGAAGGCCTTTTTCGCCGTCATCACCGACGAACGTAATGGCGCATTGTTTTCGCATCACGAGCGCGAGCTGATTCGCCATCACATCCCTTGGACCCGCGTCGTAGAGGACACCGGCACAGCGCGCTACGGCGACCACATCGAGCTGCTCGATTTTATCCGCAAAAACCGTTCGAATCTCGTGCTCAAGCCTAGCGACGAATACGGCGGCTCCGGCGTCACTCTCGGCTGGGAAACCAGCGAGCAAGATTGGGATCAAGCCATCGAGCGCGCGGTTTCCGCCACGAGGCCCGGTGCCACCAAGTCCGGCGAACAAGGCGGCGCTTGGATTGTGCAGGAACGCATCCCCATTCGCCGCGAGATCTTCCCTTACATCACGCCGGACAAGACAGTCGAATTTCGCGACATGCTCGTCGACTTCGCCCCCTACTTATTTCGCGGCAAGCTGTGCGGTTTCCTTACCCGTCTCAGCGCCACGGGCCTAGCCAACGTAACCTCCGGAGGCGGCCAAGTCCCCGCCTTTCGTGTGACACCGCGCACCGCTAATAATTAGTGGTTACAAATCGTGATCCGAACAAAGTGAGAAATTCCACGCACTACAACACATCCCACTGTAATCTTGCCGCAATCCTACGCTAAAATAACGACATGAACTTTGGCCCGGCCTCACCAGACCTACTCCCCGGCGCGAAGAACGCGATCGAAACTTGCCTCGCCGTCAAACCTGGCGAACGCGTCGCTCTAATTGCAGACGAGCCGAGCCGCGCCGTCGCCGCGAGCCTCGCGGCAGCGCTCGCCAAAGTTCGTGCAGACTACACCGGCTTATTGTTGGAAGAATTCGGCCCCCGGCCGTTGAAGGCCGCGCCAGCTCCCGTCCTCGAGGCCCTTGAAACCGCAGACGTCGGCGTCCTGTGCATGAACCCGCAGCCCGGCGAACTCACCGCGCGCATGGCCATCGTCAAAGTCGTCGAGCGCCGTCAAATCCGCTACGCTCACATGGTCGGCGTAACTCCGGAAATCATGCGGCAAGGCATGCGCGCCGATTACCGCATGGTCGACCGTCTCAGCGACAAGCTGCGCGAACGCATGCTCCGCGCCGAAACTCTCACCGTAAAAACTGAGGCCGGCACTGAATTCGCCGCCCACTTCGACCGCGGGCTCGACTGGGTCAAAACCAGCGGCCTAATCAGTCCGCGTTATTGGTCGAATTTGCCGGCAGGCGAAGTTTTCACCACGCCCGCTACGGTTGACGGTACGTTCGTTTGCGACGCCACCGCCGGCGATCATTTCAACGGCAAATACGGCGACCTACGGCGCACGCCGATGGTCCTCGAAATCGAGGGCGCCCGCCTGAAGCACGTCGACTGCGAACGCAAAGATCTAGAACAGGAATTTTGGGACTACTGCCACACGGACGAAAACAGTGATCGCGTCGGCGAGCTTGCCTTCGGCACCAACCTTGGCCTCTCGGAAATGATCGGCATCCTTTTGCAGGACGAAAAGTTTCCCGGCGTGCACATCGCCTTCGGTGACCCTTATGGCAGCCAGACCCACGCCAACTGGAAATCCCGCACCCATGTAGACGTCCTAACGCGCAACTGCGATGTCTGGATCGATCAAGACCAAATCATCGCCAAGGGCCGCTACCAACTCGACCATCTGGGCCTGTAGGCCGCAAGTGCAGGCAACGCGTGAACTCTGATCGTCACTCATAACGAAGCGCGACGATCGGATCAACCCGCATGGCCCGGCGCACCGGCACATAGCAAGCGGCAAGCGACACAATCATCAGCAGCGCCACCACCGATAAGAAAATGAGCGGGTCAGAAGCGCTGACGCCATAGAGCAGGCTCGCCATCGCTTTCGTTAATGCAAGCGCGGCAGCGACGCCGACTGCCACGCCGATTAGAATAAGCTTCATGGCTTCCGCCAATACCAGACGCAGTACATCCGCGCGCCGTGCGCCAAGCGCCATTCGTACTCCGATTTCCCGTGTACGCTGCGAAACAGCATAGGAGATGACGCCATAGATTCCGACACAAGCCAGCAACAGCGCGAGCGCCGCGAAAAAGGTGAGCAGCATCATCATAAAGCTGCGTAGCGCAATGGAATGCGACAGCACCTGCTGCATCGAACGCGCCGGCCCGGTTGGAACGAGAGGGTCAACGCTAGCCAACGTGTCGCGCACCGTACGCGTGAGGCCGATGGGCTCGACATTGGCGCGCAGCACCAGACTTCGCGGGTACCACCCCTCGAAAATCTTGGAAGTGCCGTACGACGCTTGCGCGGACGAAATGAACGTCGTCGGCCGCGCCGGCTGGTCAAGATAAGACTTCACGTCGCCGACCACGCCAACCACTTCGCACAATAAGCCTCCGCTAACGTAAAGGTGTTCGCCCAACGGACTGCGGCCAACGAAATGCTCCCGTGCAAACTCTTCATTGACGATTACCACCGGAACTGCGCTGCCTGAATCAGCATCGCTGATGAACCGCCCCTGTCGTAGCGGAATGCGCATCGCGGCGAAGTATCCCGGCGAGACTTCGCGGTAGTCGGTGTTGTAATACTCCGCCGCGTTAGGCCCCGCAATACGCACACCATTGTTTCCGCCGCGTTCCAGCGGCAGTCCTGCAGCGATCACACCCGCCGCCTCGACTCCAGGTAAAGACTGAAGCCGTTGAATGAGCGCGCGGTTAAACGAGTCGATGTCTGCCGTGGAGTTGTATTTGGACCCGATCAGCCAGTACTGCATCGAAAGTATCGGCCGCGGATTGAATCCCGGGTCGGTGTGCAGCAACTTCGAAAACGTCGCGATCATCAAACCAGCGCCGGTCAAGAGCACGAGCGACATGGCGAACTCCGCGATCACCAGTCCCTGGCGTAGCCTTGCGCGTCCCGCAGATGCCCCTGTTCGCCCGCCCTCCTTAAGCGATTCGCTCACGCTAACAGCGGAAGTCTTCAACGCTGGCAACAAACCAAACACCGCGCCGGTCAGCAGCGAAACAAAAAACGTAAACGCAAAAGCCGCGCCATCCAGATGAATGCTTTCAGCACGCGGCAAATCGATCGGAGCGATGGCCAGCAGTGAACCCAATCCTAGATACGCAGCAAACAAACCTAGCGCACCGCCGGCAAGCGCAATCAGCACGCTTTCCGTCAGCAGTTGCTGGAATATCCGGCTACGTGATGCGCCCATCGCGATGCGTACGGAAATCTCACGGCCGCGCAGGCCGCCGCGCGCCAACAACAGATTCGCCACATTTGCGCACGCAATCAGCAAGACGAAGCCAATCGCGCCGAGCAGAACAAAAAGATACGGGCGCTCGTCCGATCCGATCATGCGTTGATAAGGCACGAAGCTGAGCTGCAGTTCCGCTCCCACGTCGTTTGGGAATTCTCGGCAGAAGTTCTCGGTTACGACCTGCATTCGCGCGGCAAGCTGAGCGCGGTTAACACCAGGCTTCAGCCGGGCCAGCACGCTGATATTTTCTCCGCTGCCCACAGTCCAAGCTACCAGCGCCAGCGGCGTCCAGACATCCGGTGCGCCACGGTCGGACGCACCTTGATCGCCGATCGGATTGAATTCGCGCGGCATTACCCCAATCACCGTGAATGGCTCACCGTTCAGCAAAACGGTTTTGCCTATGCTGCCGGGGTCGCCTCCGAGCCGGCGCATCCAAACAGCGTAGCTAACGATTGCCACACGCTGGCCGTTCCCGCGATCCTCTTCGTCCAGAAATTCGCGGCCAAGCTTTGGGTGAACGCCCAAAACACGAAAATATTCGGCGCTCACCGGTATGCCGCGCAGATGTTCCGAGGCATTTCCCGCAGCCAGGTTGTAACCAACTTGCGTGTATCCGGCGATATACTCAAAGGGTTCGCTGTATCGGCGAAGTAGTTCCAGCTCCGTTGTTGTGACACCCTTCTCATCCATTAATTCCTTGTAGCTCTCAGCAAGCATGACAATGCGTTCGGGTTGCGGAAATGGCAGCGGGCGAAGCAGCACGCCGTACACGATCGTAAAAATGGCAGTGTTGGCGCCAATTCCTAGAGCGAGCGTCAGCACAGCGACGAAGGTAAAACCTGGAGATTTACGCAATACGCGTAGACCGTAACGGATGTCTTGCCAGAGAGTTGCCATCAAGCACCTGCCTTGGCGAAGTATACGTCCGTGAGTGGGGAAAGGTTTCTCGAAGAAATGGATCCGCAATCCCATTGCCGGGTCGCGACCGGTCTTATACCGCTGTTTGGTTTTTCCAGTTATGGTGGGGAGGGATTCTAGCTTCGCGATTTGGCCGTAGCTGCCGATGATGACGGCGCGGAAAACCTGATTTCATTAGCTTCAAGCGTCTCGCCTCTTGGCGTCGCATGAATTACGACACGGTACCCGACTGCCAGGTCGGCCTGTTTGGCGGACTTATCTTCGTTTCCAACCCGCGAGACGTACATCGTCGAAGCAACCAGCTTTACCAGCACAGATTTCCCGGCAGCCGTCTTGACCACAACAGAATCGGCACCCACCTTCTCCACCGTGCCGATCACGTGTTTTTTGTCACCATGCGCCAGCGCCGCGCTCGCCACGAGCGCAACCATTGCAAGCAACGCATACACCTTCGTCTTAATCGAATTCGCCTTACTAATAGAGGTTTTCATCAGATTCCCCTGCTCCCGCCATAGCAACGCAATCTCATGCAATCAATGATGATGATGCGCCGTCTCCGGCTTCTGTTGCATCGGCTTACCGCCAAGAAACTCGTTTTCTTCCTGTTCCTCTTCGCGGTCGCCCAGGCTCTTGGGATTGTATTGTTCCATCTCCATGCGCTCCTCAGCCGTAAGCTGCGGCAGGTGCCGAATAAAGCGCACCAGCTTCCAGCTATCCTCTTCCGAGCCGTGTCCGCCGCCAAACGCCGGCATGCCCGTGAAGCGCACGCCGTTTTCGATAATCCAGAAAATTTCGCCGTCGGTGAGCTTTTGCGTTTGCGCCCCCCGCAAGTCCGGCGGCTTTGGGTACAGGTTGCGCCCGAATGGAGTGTCACAACTTCCGTCATTCGCATGGCAGATGGCGCAGTGATCCGCGAAGTGTAACCGCGCGTCGCGAAGATTTTCCGGCGTGTCCGTCACAGGATCCTGCAGCTTGCGCGCGCTCTTGGGAATCGCCATGTGCCGCACCTCGCGCGCCATCATAATCTCAAGCGCTGAAGGGTTCACGCGTGCGCTCACCCCACCGTGCAGCAGGGATGCAACGGCAGCCCCTACCAGAGCGATACCGACCACGATTCCCAGAAGAATCCCATTGCCGCGACTCATGGCCGCTCCATCGCGCCATATGGTATCGGACCAAAAGCGCGCAAGCCAGCACCGAACTTAGCGTGCTGCGCAATTCGATATGTCGCGTTACACCACATCTGATACGATACAGGATGTCAGTGATTTCCAACCCCCCTCGAGGCCCCGCGATGCCTCAGGCATGGATGCCGCCGATGCGAGCCGACCCCGAAGATCTGAAATTGCCAGCTTCTTCATCTTCATGCTCTCCCGCGGTGCGTGGGTGCTTGGAAGCGAGCCGCGCCGGCCGCGAACTCACCTTCGATCAGGGATTGCTCCTCGCCAACGCTCAGGCCGACGATCTACAAGCGTTAGTTTCCTTCGCAGACGCGCTGCGGAGAGAAACTGTGGGCGACCCCGTCACCTACGTCGTGAACCGCAACATCAATTTCACCAACGTCTGCTTTGTAGGATGCAGTTTTTGCGGATTCGGTAAGGGTCCCGGTGCGCCCGATGCCTACTCCCTTTCCCCGGACGACGTGGTCCGCAAAGCACGCGAAGCCTGGGAAACTGGCGCCACCGAAGTCTGCATCCAGGGCGGCCTGCCGCGCGACCTCGACGGCTTCTTCTACCGAGACATTTTGCGCGCCATTAAGCAGGCCATTCCCGCCATGCACGTGCACGCCTTCTCGCCCATGGAAATTTCCTACGGCGTCGATAAAACCGGTATGCCGCTAGGCGAGTATCTCCAAATGATGAAAGACGAGGGTCTCGGCAGCATCCCTGGCACCGCCGCCGAAATTTTGGACGACCGCGTCCGCCGCGAGCTGAGCCCCAACAAACTCCCCGTCGCGCGTTGGGTGGAAATCATCACCACCGCGCACGAGCTCGGCATTCCCACGACTTCCACGATGATGTATGGGCATGTCGAAGATCCTGCCGATTGGGTCCGCCACATTCTGCTGCTGCGCGCCATTCAGAAACGTACCGGAGGGTTCACCGAATTTGTGCCCCTCGGTTTCATCCATGAAAATACGCGCCTTTTCAAGCACGGCGGCGCACGCCCCGGTGCCCGGCTCGAAGAGCACTTGCGTGTGCACGCCCTGGCCCGCGTTCTACTGCATGGCGCAATCAAAAATATCCAAGTCTCCTGGGTAAAGCTCGGCTTCGAAACTTCGCTCGCGTGCCTCAACGCCGGCGCCAACGATTTCAGCGGCACTCTGATGGAAGAAAACATTTCGAAAGCTGCCGGCGCAACCTTCGGCGAATACGTTTCGCCCCAGGATTTCCGGCGCATGATCCGCTCCATCGGCCGCATCCCCGCGGAGCGAACGACTACATACAAAATTCGCCAATTCTTTAGCGGCAACGATGAAGGGCAGACCACTCCCGCGCAGCCTCAGTTGAATCTCCTGCAAAACGCTCCGCACGTTTCCTACGCCGAAGGCGCGTACTAAGGCCAGCCGATGCGCGCACTGCTTTTACCCATTAAGGACTTGCGCCAAGCAAAGAAGCGCCTCGCTCCGTTTCTCAATCCCGAAGAACGCTTTGGCCTCGCGCAAGCCATGCTAGCGGACACGATTCGCGCGGTTCGCGGTGTGTGCCAAGCGGACAAGATCTTCGTCATAACGAATTACGCCCCAGCGATGCAGGCAGCAAAAGAAAACGGCTGGGAGCTTCTGCGCGAAGAGCAGCAAATTTCCGAAAGTGTTTCGGTGGACGCCGCGTCACGGCATTGCGCCGGGTGCGGAGTCACCGCATTGCTGCGCCTGCCGCTGGACGTTCCCCTCGTACAATCGAGCGACATCGACGAACTGCTCGCCCTCGAATACGACGCTCCCGCCTTGGTGATTGTCCCATCGCGAGACGGCACCGGGACGAACGCGATCCTACGCACGCCGCCGACTCTCTTTCCATCGCATTTCGGCAGCGGCAGTTTCACAAAGCATTGTGCAGAGGCGCAGCACGCTGGCGCACAAATCTTCATCCGCCGCAACGCGCGTTTCGAAATGGACGTAGACGATGAAACTGACCTGCGAACTCTAGTGCAAGAAGATTTGCGCGGCACGGAAACGGGCGAGTGGCTCCAGCGCGCCGGCGTCTTGCAACGTCTGACGCAGCCCCCTTTGGAACCATCGACCCGCGACCACGCAGTGAAGCTGGCCGCGAATACCTGAGGCCACGAAAAAGACTTTTTAAATCAGACAATCGAGGACCAAATCCTCCGGAGGTTGAAATGGCTGAGCAACTACCTGAAAAATACGCGGATCTGCTGGACAACAAAAAGGCGTTCGCTAACCTGGGCACGCTAAATCGTGACGGCAGCCCACAAGTGACGCCAGTGTGGGTCGATTACGATGGGAAGCACGTGCGCGTCAACTCCGCGCGCGGCCGCCAGAAAGATAAAAACATCGCCCGTGACCCGCGCGTCTCCCTATCCATTCAGGACCCGGAGAATCCGTACCGCTACCTCGAAATTCGCGGGAAAGTGGTCGAAGCCACTGAAAAAGGCGCCGACGATCACATCAATAGCCTCGCGAAAAAATATCTGGGCAAAGACGTCTACCCGTTCCGTCAGCCAGGCGAAAAGCGCGTAATATACAAAATTGAACCACACAAATTTAGCGCAATGGGCTGATCGAGCCGCCCAAGCCAATGACAATTCCCTGTAGCGCAGAGCGGAGTCCGCGGAGCCCTGCGGCTTTTCCGCTCCAACCCATTGACCTCTCAATTAGGCGCACGCAAGGGGACCTAAAGGCGCGCCGCCACGCGAGCCACAATGTGATTTTCCGCATCGCGCAGCACCAGCACCAGGCTGTCCGTCAGCGGCACGCCAGCGCTAGGCACAACGTATTGGTAAGCCCATTCCAGCTGCTCGGGTAAGTCGTGGATTCGCGCAGCCGCTTCCGGAATGACCTCTCGCACTCCGAAATATTTTCGCTCTATCTCGCCCACCGGCCGCAGCTCCACACCGTGCTTCCAATACAAATACAGGTGCAGCGAGCTCATCATCGCCCGCGTCAAACGTTTCGGTGCGTCAGGATTTTCCTCGCGCGGTGGGCAAGTCTGGTCGTACCAATCGTGCACGACAAACGAAAGCGTAAGCTGCTGAGGAAAAGTCTCAACTGGCTCCGCCCCGCGCCGGAAAATCGTGCCGCTCTCTTTGTCAATGCGCTTCAGGCGTTCGAAAAAATCGCCGGACGTCACGCGCCCGGCCAGCCGAAAACAAGGCCCCTTCGGAATCGAGCCATTCGTGATCACGAACAGCCCGCCTTCGTAATTCCAAACGCTTTTGTCTCCCGCAAACGCGGAAATGTTGCAGACGATCAGCAGAGCGGCGGCGCAGCGCATCGCATAAAGCAGCAGACGCATCAGGAAGTTCCTTGCCACGGGCCGGAATCTTTATTTTAGCCTCGGAATCCTACTGCGCCCGCAAAAGAAAAGAAAATCCGTCGACGCTGCGTATCTCCCGCCCCTGGCCATCCGGTTTGCTCGTGCCCTTTCCGGAGCGCGCGGCCTCAATCGCCGCCACTAATCTCGGCAACACCGCCGGCTCCGCCACGGGAATGTTGTGCGCCCCCAGTACCAGCTTCAACTTGGGCCCAAGCGCCGCAATGCGCTTCACGGAAGCGACGTAGGCATCGAGATCAGTCTCCGGTCGAAATAGCCAAATCGGCGCGGGATAATAAGTATCTCCAGTAAAGAGCAATCCGTTCGCGCGATCCAGCAAGCAAATCGCATCCGGCGTGTGTCCCGGCGTCGCAATTATTTCCAACGTTCGATTGCCAAGCTCGATTTTGTCTCCGTCGTGCAGAAACCGCGAAATGTGCCAGGGTCTTGTCGCATAGCTCTGCGCATCGAATCCCTTCGGCAACTCACCGCAAACCTGATCCCCAGCAATTTCAGCCTGCGCGTCCTCCCGCGAACCCTTCGCATTCGTGCGCGTGAACTCCGTATCCATCCCATACACCGTCTCGAACTCCCAATTCCCGCCGACGTGATCGTCGTGCGTATGCGAATTCACCACGACCATGGGCAATTTCGTAAGCTCCGCCGCGACCTTCTTCACGTCGCTAATCCCCATCCCCGTATCGAACAGCAGCGCCCGCTTGTCCCCAACAATCAAATACCCGATCGTCTCCTCTGCCTGATGCGGCTCGTAAATCGCAAAAACATTTTTCGCCGGTTTGTACACCTCAAACCACGCATCGCTGACCTCCACCCGCTCCAGCGCCTTGTACTCCGGCCGGGGCAGCGCCTTGCACCACTCCGGAACCTCCGCCGACGCCGTCTGTCCCGCAGCGATGCTTCCAGCCCCAATCGCAAGACATGCGGCCAACGCCAACCGCAAGCTCACTTCGTCCCCACAAAAATCGCCTTAGGTATCGCCATGTGCACGCCCTTGTTCCCGTCGACGAGTTCCGTAATGCTCAAATCCGCCGCCACGCTCGACAGCATGTAAGCGTCATCGCGCGAAAGATGCTTTTCGGTCATCAGAAAGCCGATCATCTCGCGCACGGCCAGCTTGGTAGCCTCATTCAAATCCTCGTGCAGCCCCATCGTGATAATCTGCGTCGGAGTCTCCGCCCGCGGCCAGCGCAGGTGCATATCCTTGCGCACCACAAACTGAAACGTCCCGATCAGCGATGTCTCCATCGCCGTAATGTCCACCTCGCCGTTCCCCTGCCCGGCATGTCCATCGCCCACCTCAAACAGCGCTCCCGCGGCATGCACCGGAATATACAGCGTCGTGCCCGCCACCAAATCTTTGTTGTCCAGATTTCCCGCGTGAATCCACGGCGGATTGCTGCTGAACTTGCCAGTCGTCTCCGGCGGCGCCACACCCATGCTGCCGAAAAATGGATGCAGCGGAATCTCAATGCCCGGAGCGAACCGCGCCATCATCCGCTTCTCGTCCAGCGGAATAATTTTCATCTTCGGATACGGATAATCCTCCGGCAAAAATCCGCGTCCCGGACCAAACCCGTTATAAGCGTAAGGAATCGCCAGCCGCACCGAAACAATGCGCACCTCCAGCACGTCGCCCGGCTGCGCATCCTCAATGTAAATCGGCCCAGTAAGAATGTGCCCGCCCGGACCTTTGTCTTTCACCTGGTCATAGATATCGCGCAGCGACTGTTCCACTTGATCCGCCGCCACACCCGCTCCCTCCAGCCGTTTCGGGCTAGAAGTGAGCAGCGTTTGAATCTCCACCGTGTCGCCAGACTTAACGCGCAACACCGGCGCCGCGCTCGCATCGTAATACCCCCAAGCAACCGTCTTCGGCGTGGGCTTAAGCGAATACGTCGCCGAGGAACTCGTTTGCTGTGCCGAAGCGCTCACCGCAAAAACAAATACCACGAACAGAAGTAGACACCGTCCCACCATGCACTCCTCCTCTGAGTTCCCACTTTTCAACTGCCGCTTGAGCGCCGTAGGTGCGGCACACCTGCAATCGTTCCCTGCGAGCCTCTGCGTTCTCGGCGTCTCTTTACCCTGAGCCGCGAAGGGCGCGTTATCTTTTCGGACTTTTTCCCGGCAACAACCCCTCCTCATCCTCCACCACAAACGAACAAAGCCGAAACGTATCCGGGTCCGCCCCAGAAAGCCGCGCCAACCGCTCCGCCACAAGCTGCGACGGAATAATATCAATCAAAAACTGCCACTCGCTCGGAATCTCCGGAAGCTGAAAAACGAGATCGCCCGCATCCTCCGGCACGCGCTGCCCAATCAACATCACCCGCGCCCCCAATTCCCGCAAATCGCGCGCCAGGGCCAGATCCTGTTCCCGCATCCGCGATCCATCGATCCAGATGCCAAAACGCATATCCTTCTCGACAATTTCCTGCGGTCCATGCCGAAAGCTAGCCGCCCCCATAGCCGTAGCCGGCGACTTAACGCCCTCCTCCCACATCAGCCGCGCCTCATAAGCGCTCCCCAGGCTAGACCCCCGCGCCAAAAAATAAGTAGTGCTACGCGGCGCAAGCCAAGCCGAATCTTCAATCTGCGCCTTCCACCCAGGAATCGCCCGGCCAGCAGCAGCAAAAGCCCGCGAAAGCGAGTCCGCGAGCGAAGCATCAGTAGGACAGCCATTTCTGGCTGTCCGCACTATCAAACTCGCCAAAATCCCCGCCGCCAAAGCCAAAGTCGTATAAGTATTCACCGAAATCGCATGATCCATCGCCACCGGCACCGCAATCGCAATCTGCGCTTCCCGCGCCAGCGCCCCATCCGCCGCATTCGTAATCCCAATAACCGTCGCCCCGCTCTCCCGCGCCTTCCCCAGCAACTGCACAATCTCCACGCTCCGCCCGCTCCGCGAAATCACAATAAGCACAGACTCCGCCGGAATCGCCGCAAACTGCACCATCTCCGCCGCATCCACCAAGTAAACCGGCCGCCCCCCAAGCTGAAACAGCGCCGAAACATTAAGCCCCGCATGCCAACTACTCCCAATCCCAGTCAAGTACACATGCCGCCCCGCCCGCACCGCCGCCACAGCAGCAACGAGCGCACGTTGCCCAGCTCCGGACAAATAATCGAGCGTCCGTTGCAATTCGTTCGGTTGTCGCAGTATGTCCCGCAGAAAATGCGTCATCGCACCTTATCAGACAGCATGTATCCCTTTGTCTTTCATAAGCTGCGCATATCTGGAGTCGTATAACTCTTTGACCTCAGGAGCTGTCACAAGAGCGTTCCAGACTTCGTGTAGGCGTTGGTCGATGCTTGCCCCATCGAAGTGAAAATGGGCCTGAAGTTCGGTCAGCGCACAAAGCAGAATTGCAGCCACCCGGGGAATATGGATGGCGATTAGTTCCTCTGATGCGTTGTCGACCAGTGATCGATCATCGATAGGCAGGTCCCTAGGTGCAAGAAAGACGGCGATCGGCAGTAAACCCTGGAAGGTTGCGTGAGATATTCCGGAATACTCTTGCCAAAATCCAAACGTAAGCTTTTTCAAAAATTCTTGGTGCGGCGTAGGAGTTGAGCCTGGGCTGACGCTAAGATATCGGCTCATCGTAGGCCATAGCTTCCTTCCGGTCCTAACCTCGGCTTCTTTGAAGCCGTTACTACGCATGTCAAATTCGATGTGCTTCCGCTGACGTGCAATCCACTCGTCCCATTTTGGATCACCTCCGCACCGTCTTTCGTCGGCATCCAAGCGCTTCCAACATCAGTCGGTACCCGCTTTCGCGGAAAAGGTAGCCATTGGGGCCGGGGTTTTCCAGAATAGTCGTAATGTTATAAAGACCGTCGATCATGCTGCGGACGAGGGGAAGCATCACAGCCGTGTATGCAGCTCTCCAGTCGGATTCCTCATATCTGCGCTTGTCAGCGTTGACAAAAAAGAACAAGTTGTAGGTTTGCTGCATTTGCCGCAGAAGATAGTAAAGGTCGGCTGCTAGGAATAGAGGTCTCAAGCCCTTTTGAGCAGCTTCGCGCTGAACCTTGAAGGCCATCGTAGTCGTAAGACTGTCCAGCTTTTCCTGAAAGGTTCTTGCATCAAGATCTGGCTTATCGATCAGTTTTTTATTTGAAAGCACGTCGGGCTCACGGATGTGTCATGTCTTCGGGGTGAACGAGGGCGTCGAATTCTTCGCCGGTGAGGAATCCTAGCTTTACTGCCGCTTCGCGCAAGCTGATATTTTCATGATGCGCCGTGTGCGCTACCTTCGCCGCATTGTCATATCCGATCTTCGGCGATAGCGCGGTCACCAGCATCAGCGAATTCTTCACGTACTTGTCCACCTGCTCGCGGTTCACTTCAATCCCTTGCACGCAGTGTTCTACAAAGCTGTTGCAGACGTCAGCGAGCAGCTCCACCGAATGCAAATAATTGAAAATGATCACCGGCTTAAAGACGTTTAGCTCAAAATTCCCCTGCGACCCCGCAAACCCAATCGCCGCGTCATTGCCCATCACCTGCACCGCTACCATAGTCATCGCTTCGCACTGCGTCGGATTCACTTTCCCCGGCATGATCGAAGATCCCGGCTCATTCTCCGGCAAAGTCAATTCCCCCAGCCCGCACCGCGGCCCCGAAGCCAGCCAGCGGATATCATTCGCAATCTTCATGAGCGAAGCCGCCAGGGTCTTCAGCGCCGCGCTGGCAAACACAATCTCGTCGTGTGCCGCCAGCGCCGTGAACTTGTTCGGATGCGACCGGAAGGGCAGCCCGGTCAACTCCGCAATCTTTCGCGCCGCGCGTTCCGCAAATTCCGGATGCGCGTTCAATCCCGTCCCCACCGCCGTCCCGCCAATCGCCAAATCGTACAGCCCGTCCAGCGCGACCGCGATCCGCGCGCCGTCGCGGTCCAGCATATTCACCCAGGCCGAAAACTCCTGCCCAAACGTAAGCGGCGTAGCATCCTGCAAATGCGTCCGCCCAATCTTCACGATGTCCGCAAACTCCAGCGACTTCGCCAGCAGCACGTCGCGCAATTTCTTCACGGCGGGCAGCAGCCGCCGCGCCGTCTCCGTAGCCGCCGCAATGGACATCGCCGTAGGAAACGTGTCGTTCGACGACTGCGACATGTTCACGTCATCGTTGGGATGGATCGGCTTCTTGCTGCCCATCGTCCCGCCGGTAATCTCAATCGCCCGGTTTGAGATCACCTCGTTGACGTTCATGTTCGTCTGCGTTCCGCTGCCCGTCTGCCAAATCCGCAGCGGAAAATGCTCGTTCAGCTTCCCCGCGATCACTTCGTCCGCCGCCTGCGCAATCAGTCGCGCCTTCTCTGCCGGCAGCTTCCCTAAATCCTGATTCACCAGCGCCGCCGCCTTCTTCAATATCCCAAATGCCCGGATCAACTCCGCCGGCATCGTGTCTTTGCCAATCGCAAAGTGCACCAGCGACCGCGCCGTCTGCGCCCCGTAATATCGGTCCGCCGGCACCTCCATCTTCCCCATGCTGTCCGATTCCGTGCGCGTCGGCCCCTGCCTGGGTGTCGTCTCGTGTATGGATGCCGCCCCATGCGTGGGTGTCGGCCCGTGGGTAGTTGCCGCCGCCAGTGGCGGAAGATTCGACTTGGCCCGCCCAACGTCAGACATAAGCTCTCCGTAACTGCCACCCAAATCTTACCGCAAGGCAAGCGTGCCAGCGTCGGCATCTTGTTAGCGTGATGGCTGGAGGGCAAGCGTACACGAAATCACACCCAAAACTCCTGTTTACCATTGACAAAACACGAAAGCGCTGTTACTCTCTCGTATGTCGATCGAACAGAACCCGCAAGTTCTTTCCTTCCTATTACATCCGTGTAAACCCAGCAGGATCAGGCGATTACGCACTCTTTTGCGCAACGGCAACTCGCTATCGCCTGTATTTTCAGGAGGTTGCGCAGTCTTTCTATCACCACGGGGGGTGGGGGGGTATATAGCTTCAGAAGTGCTCGGGGAGGATTCGAGAAGCCGGTCAGCTGCGGAAGTCAGCTCTATGTTGCGCCCACCAGGCGCGCCACGCAGCGGAGTCCGCCGCAACGGACGCGCCGGTGATGTCCCGCAGCGCCTGGAAGACCCAGCCGCGCGTGGAGTCGTCCAGCGTCTTATCGTCCGTCATCTTAAGCAGATCGGGCACAGCCCGCAGCCGCTGCTCGCGCGTAAGCATCCCAGACTGCGCCAAGCCACACCCGCCGCGCTCCCGCACCAGCGGCGAGGGATCGCTACGGAAGGCCTCAAGCAAAGGCGCTACCGTTTCGTCCGTGCCCAGCATCGACAATCCTTCGACCGCCCAATACCGAGTCTGCTCATCCGGGTCGTGCCGGTGGTCCATCAGCGTAACGAAAGCGCGGCGCGTCTCCACGCCGCGATTGCCCAGCACGCCCAGCATCCACAAAGCCCAGGGCCGGGCCGAAGGCTCTCTCCGGATGCGCTCAATCAGGTTGTCCGCGCTCTCCGCACGCTTCGGAAGGTTGTACCCGGCCAGCTCGATTTCCAGAGCCGCGGCACGCACATGCAGGTCATTAGAATTAAGCGCCGTGGTCAGGAGGCTCGAAAGCTGTCCCTGTAACTCTAACTGCCCAAACCAGTTATCAACCGATTTGCCGATCAGCTCAAGCGCGCTGTCGTAGTGATTGACCGCCCGCTCCAGCAACCGCTCCGCCTGCTGTTGCGCCGGCAAATTGGCCAACTCTTCGATTTCATGGTCGGACAGCTTGCCAGGCGAAGCCGACTGCGGTTCGCTCTGCGGCAACTGCATCCTGAACGAGAATTCATCCCAAGCCGCCCGAATAGGCGCAGGAATCGCAGCAGCAAGGAAAATCAGAACCAGCGCCAAGCTAAGAACAACCATCAAGCTCTTAGCGCCGCGCGGTTCAGCCGAGGCCGTAGCATCGTTGGAAGTAGCGCGTGGCGGTTCGGCTATGGCCGTGGAATCGTTGGAATTAGCAGTAGGCTGGCTGCGCATCAGGTTCGGCTCCATTTCGAGCCTAAGTATCTGATTAGCAACGAACAATAGTACGCTGGGACAGGCGTGCCTCGTCCCTAACTGGGTCATGTATAATTACGTGAGGGGCTTTTTCACGGTCAATGGGTGGGGATACCAATTCAGCGATGAATTCAGCGCAGCCTTCTGCTTCGGTGCGAGCTTCCGTCTCGGTGCGACCTTCTGCTTCCGTGCGCGCCCGGAAGCGCCTCCGCTTCCTGCGCACGCGTCTGCGCGAATTGCGCATGATCGGCAAAGCCCTGGTTTCCACCAAGCACCCTATTCTGGTGCACATCATTCCGAACCGGCGCTGCAACCTGGCCTGCACGTACTGCAACGAATTCGACGATTTTTCCAAGCCAGTGCCGCTGGAGGAGATGAAAAAGCGGCTGGACATTCTGGCCGGGATGGGCACCTCGGTTATTACCATCAGCGGCGGCGAGCCGCTTATGCATCCAGAGATTGACCAGGTTATCCGGCACATCCGGAGCCACGGCATGATTGCCGGGATGATTACCAATGGTTTTTTGTTAGACCGGAAAACCATTGAAAAATTAAACGCGGCCGGTCTGGAGCATTTGCAAATCAGCATCGATAACGCCGTTCCGGATGAAGTTTCACTGAAAAGCTTGAAAACGCTGGATACGCGACTGGAATGGCTCGCGCAATACGCGGTTTTCCAGGTGAATATAAATTCCGTGCTGGGCAGCGGCGTGAAAAATCCAGAAGACGCGCTGAAAATCGCGCACCGCGCGATTGAATTGGGATTCACAAGCACAGTGGGAATTATTCACGACAATAATGGCCAGCTAAAGCCGCTGGGTCCGCGCGAAACGGAAATCTTCGAAGAGATCATGACCTTGGGCAAGCGTTCGTTTTCGCGCTTCAACGAGTTTCAGCACAATGTGGCGCGCGGCCGCGAACACAACTGGCGCTGCCGCTCCGGCTCGCGTTATCTCTATATTTGCGAGGATGGGCTGGTGCACTGGTGTTCGCAGCAGCGCGGCTATCCGGGCATTCCGCTGACGCAGTACACGCCGGAAATGCGCCATCACGAATATTTCACGGACAAATTCTGCGGGCCGCGCTGCACCGTTTCCTGCGTGCAGCAGGTGGGAATTCTGGATAATTGGCGCGACCCCCAAACCCGCAAACCGAAGCCCATGGCTCCGCCGCCGGTTCCCGCCGCGCAATTAGTGCAAATCGGCACCGTTCGCAGCGACAGTTAGCGATCAATACAGTTAGCTGGCGCCGGCGTTTTAACGGTGGTGTTTCCTGTCAGTGCACATCAGTCCATTCGGCCAATTGACGCTAAATTCTAGCTTTTCGAAAATGTGACCATGGCAACTCCGGCGATTGAAATCGAAAATCTAACCAAGGATTATCCCTTCGGTTTTCTTCACCTGAAAAAGAAAACCTCGCTCGAAGGGCTGACCATGAGCGTGGAGAACGGGGAGGTGTTCGGCTTCCTCGGTCCGAATGGCGCGGGAAAATCCACCACGATCAAATTGTTGGTGGGGCTGATTTTTCCCACCGCGGGCACGGCGCGCATACTCGGCAAACCCATCAGCGACATTTCCATGCACGGGGATATCGGCTATTTGCCGGAGCAGCCGTATTTTTACGACTACCTGACGGCCGCGGAACTGCTCGATTATTTCGCGCGAATTCACGATTTGCCCGCGCAAGAGCGCAAGGCGCGCGTAGACGCCATGCTGAAGAAGGTGGGCCTGGAAACGGCGCGAAAAATCCAGCTTCGGAAATATTCGAAAGGGATGTTGCAGCGCGTGGGGCTGGCGCAAGCCATTTTGCATGATCCGAAGGTGGTGATTTTAGACGAGCCGATGTCCGGACTCGATCCGGTAGGGCGGCGCGAAGTGCGCGACATTATTTTGGAGTTGAAACAGGCAGGAAAAACCGTGCTGTTTTCCACGCACATTTTGTCTGACGCAGAGATGCTTTGCGACCGCGTTGGCGTAATTGTTGGCGGGAAATTGCGCGGTGTGGGCGCGCCCGATGAAATTGTCGGGATGAAACCACAGGGCATGGAAATTCTGTTCGAATACACGGGAGATTCCAAAGGTTTGCGGGGGTTGCTCAGTAAAGCGACGCAAACCGGAAGTCGGTATCGTCTGCAAGTTGCGGAGGCCGACTTGTATGCAACGATGCAGCAGCTTTGCGGCGCTGGAGCGAAGGTCCTGTCGGTCTCGCAGGTTAGGGCCACGCTAGAGGAATATTTCATGCACCTGGTGGCGGCGGACCGCGCGCAGGCGCCGGCGGTGGAGGTGAGCGGGAAATGAGGCGCGTGGGGATAGTGGCGCTGAACACGTTTCGCGAGGCGGTACGCGATCGCGTGCTGTACAACCTCGTATTTTTCGCCTTGGTGATGATTGCGGCGTCGATTTTGGTCGGCCAAATCTCGATTGGCATCGAAGAGATGGTGATTGTCAGCCTGGGCTTGAGCGCCATTTCGGTGATCGGGTTGTTGATCGCGGTGTTTATCGGCGTGGGTTTAGTTTCAAAGGAAATGGATAAGCGCACATTGTATGCCCTGCTGGCCAAGCCGGTGCGACGCTGGGAATTTTTATTGGGGAAATTCGGCGGGCTGGTCCTTACGCTGACGGTGAACACTATCGCGATGGCTCTCGGGTTGTTTCTTGCGCTAGGTGTAATCACACAAAGCGACGAGCATCTGGCAGGGTCCGTACTTGTGGCGGTATATTTCATTTTGTTGAAGCTCGCGCTGGTGGTGGCCCTGGCGCTCCTGTTTTCCTGTTACACCACACCGCTGCTAGCGATTTTGTGCACGGCTGGGCTCTACATCGCGGGATTATTCGTCAAGGAAATGCGCGCTTTTCAAAGCGACACGGTGTCGCAGGCAGTGCAATCCGTCTTGCGCGGACTCTCCTATATATTGCCGAACTTTGAGAATTTTGACGTGATGGCCGCTGCGGCGCATGGACGTGCAATACCGGGACTTTTGATCGCGCAGAACACGGCTTACGCGGCGCTGTATTGCGCCGTGGTGCTGGCCGCCGCTACGGCAATTTTCACAAGGCGAAACCTAAAATGAGCACCGGGGCTTCGCGAACGCTGCTCTGTGCCGTTCTGCTGCTTGGCTTTTCTGGGGTATGGCGGCTGCAACATGGCATTGACGCTCAGTTGAACACGACACGCCAGGAGCAAGATGACCTGACGTTGCGCTCGGGCGCGCTCGTGAAGGCCCTGAGCCTGGAGTATGCGCCGCTGGCGGCCGACCTGTATTGGACGCGGGTGGTGCAGTATTACGGTGGCAAGCACGAAAGTCAGCAAACCAATCTGGACCTTCTCTGGCCTCTGCTCGATGTGACCACGACTCTGGATCCCAACCTGATCGTTGCGTATCGCTTCGGCGGGATGTTCTTGAGCGACGCCCCACCGCGGGGAGCTGGCAAACCCGAGCAGGGAATCGAATTGCTGCGGCGTGGCATTCGCAACAATCCTGAATACTGGCGCTTTTACGAGGATCTTGGCTTTATCTATTACTTCGATCTGGGGGATTATCCCAAGGCGGCAGAGGTTTTCCTCGAAGGAAGCAAACGACCTGGCGCGATGATTTGGATGAAAACGTTCGCCGCGAGGATCAGTGAAAAAGGCGAGTCTCCGGAGACTTCTACGATGCTGTGGAGCGAGATTTACAACTCCACGAGCGAGCCTTCCATCAAAGAAAACGCGAAGGTGCATTTGCAACTACTTCGCGCACGAGCTGATTGCGAGCAATTGAACAAGCTTGCCGCGGAATACAAGAAACGCGCTGGGCACCCTCCGGCCAACATGCGTGATCTCGTGAAGGCCGGCTTGCTACCGGGTTTGGCCACGGACCCTGTTGGTGTTCAATATTGGTTTGACCTGGAAGGCAACGCGCAAATAAATCCTGCAAGCCCGCTCTTCAAAGAGCAACGCGTCGACAACAAGCGGCCTTAAGCGCGGTCACTCGCTTACACAGAGAAGAGTCATACGGGGATCGATGATGACCTTGGTGGGCGCCGTCTGGGTAGTGAAGTGAAATGCGGTTTCTGGGCCGGCGGCAATCACTGTTCCCAACTGCGAGGGATGCCCGCCGGCAGCATTTGCGTAGAGCGGCACAGGCGCAATGAAGGAACGAGGCACGCCTGTCTGAAAGAGCTTTCCGCGCACCACGAAGCCTTTATCGGAGTGGTGAACGGAAAATTCCACGTGATAGTGCGGAATGCCGGTCCCGCGCACCCAATCTTCGAAAAACCATTCCATGGAGCGCCCGCCCTCCAGGTCCATGCCCGGCGTCATCACTGCTTCAATCTCGCGTTGCAGGTCCGCGCTGGAAAGAGCGCGATAGGCATATTTATCCGCGAGCGTGTGGAGCAACGCGACAAAGCGCGCGTCGGCATCTTTGGCCCCAGGCTGCCGCAGCATTTCGCGCAGCATGTGAATCACCCAGGAGCCCTTGGGATAAATGACTTGCTCAAAACCTTCCGGCGATTTTGAAGAGGTCAAGCGCGTGCCTAAATCGAGAGGGCCGATCTCGGAAGGCGGCTGTTCCGCGCCCGGCAATTTCTCGATCAACTGCTGACGATAGCGCGCGAGCCACACGCGTAAGGAGTGATTGGCATTCTTCTGGCTATCGGCGAATAGCAGCGCCATATAGTTGGCCAAGGCTTCATCGATCCATTGATCGCGATAAGCGCTCCAACCGACCAGGTTGCCCCACCACTGGTGAGCCACTTCGTGGAAGGGGACAAGCTCGGTGAAGAGTTCCTGTCCGCTCTCTGAGAGTCCGGCTCGTTGCTGAGCCGCCGGCGGCAGGAAAGAATACGTGGAGATATAAAGCAGTCCCGGCCAGCCCTGGCCGAAGGTTCCGGTAATTTGCGAGACGCCTAGCTTCTGAAATGGAAAAGGCCCGCTGTAATTTTCGACGAAGCGAATGGAAGAATCGATATCGCGGCCGAGTTGTCTGAGCGCGTCTGCGGGACTCGGTGGCATAGTCGGGAGGATTTGCATTAATTTCGCGGCACCCTGGCCCTCTGGGCCGAAAGGCGAAGGCCGGCTCGGGAAATCGAAGGGTGAAGACCCCAAACGATTGTTAAGCGCCTGCTCCAGCAGTCGGTTGGCGTAGACCTCCACCGAGTGTCCTCCGGCTGCCAAGGATGCAAAAGCGTAGTCACCCACATTGAAGCCGGCGACGGATGCGGGCTTCTCGGTGCGCCAATGCGCTACGCGGAAGTCGCCATCTTCGCGCTCGTCGAGCTTTGCGCCGGTGGCGACCAGGCGCAGACGGCGCGGCCAGTGCATCGTCAAATCGTACTCAGCGAAATCCGCGCCATCACCGAAGTGCGGATACCAACTTTCACGCGCGCCAACGTAGAGCACGCCGTTTCCGGCGTCTTCAATCACGCTTCCGCGATATCGAAAGTGCAGGGTGAACTCAGCGCCTCGGGGCGGAGCTGACGGGAGCACCACATAGAGAAAATCGTTGCCGCGAGTGCTGCGCTCGCGCAGAGTCATGCCTTCATTCTGAAAATAAGCGAGAGCTTCGCCGTGCTCTCCGCGGACCTCATCGATATTCAACATGCGGGAGAGCTGCAGTGGCAGCACGCGTTCTCCGCCGGTTTCGGTGCGAAAGCGAACTTCCGTTTTCGCTTCGAGGGAATTGTTGGCGAGGATGGATGTGTCAATCGAGTAATGCAGCGCATGGAACGGAACAGCGGGGGCGGCAGTGCCCGGGGCTTTATAGGAGGCCCACACGTCGTAAAAGGTTCTGCCCGTGATTTTTTTGGTCTGGCCTAGCAGGAAAGACTCCGGACGCATCGGATCTAAAATCACATCGAAGCGGCCGGTGGTGACGCCGTCGATGGAGCCGAGAAAATATGGCCTTGGCGTTTGCGAAAGGGATTCGAACAGAATGCGCAGCGACTGGCCGGGATTTAACGTAACCAGGAGCGAATCCCAGCGGGAGGCGAAAGCGGAATCTTGCTGGGGCGAAACGGCGGCTTCGCGGAGCTGCCGCAGCAAGTCCGCGGAAGTGTCGTCAGTGAAGCGCAGGCAAGCGGAAGTAAAGTCCTGGTCCAGAACCGGCGCACCCAAAAAATGCGCCATCTGCTGCTTCTCAACGGGAACTCGCGGTGCAGCGAGGATGTGACCGCGTCCGAAGAAGACGGCGCCCGTGACGCGGCCTTCGAGGGGTTGTAGGAACGCGAGCTTGCCCTGTTCGAAAGAGAGCTGTGCGTCGCCACGGCGGAGCTCAATGCGATCAGCGGGGCCGACTTCGTAGAGCGTGGCGGGATCCACGCGCAGTGCGCTCAGTTGGTCGTAGGCTTCGCGGACAGTTTTCTCCGCCGCCGAGACTTTCACAGTCAGCAAACAACAGAGCGCGAGGAACGCGACCCGGAACTGCATGTCCGAGTGTAGTCACTTTCGGCATAGCGGTACAAGGAGTTGGGTAGGCGCGGCAGATACCGGAGCCTAGACTGAAGGGATGCGGATTCATGTGTGTCTCTCTGCCGGTTTGTGTCTGCTCGCCGAAAAGGATGTGCGCGCGGACACGATCGTTTTGAAGAATGGCCGCCGCATCGAGGCGCTTAGCGTGGAGGTGCAGGGCGATAAGGTTCGTTACTTGACCGAGGCGGGGGAGCTGGCCCTGCCGAAATCGATGGTCGATCACATTGAAAGGGGTGGGCTGGCACAGATGCCGGCTTCGACTGCGGCGGGAGCGGCTAATCTGGCAATTACGCCCCCCACTATCGAACCGACCGGCGTCAACGCCGCGGTGGAGAGCGGCGCGGTGCACGACGGCGCTGTGGACCGCGGCTTTCTGGCCACCCTTGCGAGCGAGGCGCGATCTGGCGCGGGAGATGCAAACGAGAAGGCGGCTCTCGCTTATCATGCCGCGGCGCAGTTCGAGCTCTCACGCGGCGATATGGAAAAAGCGCTTACCGATGAGCGCACGGCGCTGACGTACGCACCTGAACATCCCGTCATGCTGCTGAATGTTGCGTACTTGCATCTGCGGCGCAGCGAATACAAGCAGGCCCTGGAGTATTTGGAGCGCGCGCAACGCGTGGCGCCGGAAAATCCAGACGTGCCGAAGCTGGCTGGGTGGGCGTATTACGGCATGAACAAGCTGGAGCAGGCCGTGGCGGAATGGCAACGCGCGTTAAAGCTACGCCCGGACGCCGAGGTGCAAGCGGCGCTAGAGAAAGCGCAACGCGACCAGCAGGAAGAAGAAAACTACCGCGAGAACGAGAGCAGCCATTTTACGTTGCGCTACAGCGGAGAGGCGGAGCCGGGTTTAGCGCGGGAAGTTCTCCGCGCGTTGGAAACGCATTTTTCTACCATTGAGTCGGAATTGAACTACACGCCGCCGGATTCGATCGGCGTGATTTTATACACGCGACAGGCTTTTGCGGATATTACACGCGCGCCTGGTTGGGTGGGTGCTTTGAACGACGGGCGCATTCGCGTGCCGGTGCAAGGGCTGACACAACTCACGCCGCAATTGTCGCTGGTGCTCAAGCACGAGCTAACGCACAGCTTTGTGCGGCAGAAGACGCGGGCGGCTGCGCCGACCTGGGTGCAGGAAGGGATCGCGCAGTGGATGGAGGGGAAGCGCAGCGGGGTGAACGCCCCTATGCTCCTGCAGGCTTATGATGCGAAGCAGGCTATGTCGCTTAAGGACCTGGAGGGGTCGTGGTTGAGGTTGTCCAACCCGGTGGCAGCCTATGCGTATGCTTGGGCGCTCGCGAATATCGAATACATTGTGCGGGTCGACGGAATGAGTGACGTGGAGCGCATTCTGGACCGGATCGCGGCGGGGAGTGCGACGGAGACAGCTGTGCGCGACGTGTTGCACAGCGATTACACGGACTTGATGCAATCGACAGCGCAGTATCTGCGCAAGACGTACGGGAATTAGGTCTCGAACGCCGCTTTTGGGTGTCCGTTGATCGTCAGCTTTCGGCAAGCAAGGCGGCGAGCAGGGCCGCACGCTGTGGCATGGTTTTTGCGATGACATGTTCGTGCGCGGAGTGCGCGCCATCGCCAACTGCTCCCAAGCCGTCGAGTGTGGGGACGCCGAGAGCGGCGGTGAGATTGCCGTCTGAGCCGCCGCCCGCCACACATTCTCCGATCGACAAGCCCATTTGCGCGGCCAATGATTTCGCGCGCGAGAAAAGGGCGGCGCTGACTTTGCGCTCCATGGGCTCGCGATTGAAGCCGCCGCGAATTTCGAGGCGGGCTCCGCGTGTGACGGGACGGAGCGCATGCAGGCGTTTTTCGAGCTGGCGCATGTCCGCGAGGCGGAGCGCGCGAAGGTCGACCACCGCGCGGGCGCGCTCGGCGATGACGTTTACGCGCGTGCCGCCTTCGATTATGTCGGCGTTTACGCTGATGCCGCGGCCCAGGTCGTTCCACTTTTGAAGTCGCGCGATTTGCTGCGCGAGCTCGTGCACCGCGTTCACACCTTCTTGTGGCGCGAGGCCCGCATGCGAAGCCCGCCCGTGCACGATGACTTCTGCTTCGCCTACGCCCTTGCGAGCAGTTTTCAGCAAGCCGCGTGGCCCGAGCGATGGCTCGAGGACAAAAATGGCGTCACTGCGGCGCGCTTCCGCCTCGATGAGCTTGCGGGAGGAGTCGCTGCCGATTTCTTCATCGGAGGTCCAGAGAAAAACGATGCGCTTGCGGAGCGGCGTTTTACTTTGCTGCAGAGCTTCGAGCGCGAATAGCGCTTGCACGATGCCAGCTTTCATGTCGAAGGCGCCGGGGCCATAGACCTTTCCCGCTGATATGCGAAAAGGCATTTTTGCGAGGGTGCCGGTGGCGTACACAGTGTCATAGTGGCCGAGGACGAGAAGCTGGCCGGCTGCGCGCGACTTCTGCGGCTGCCACGTGATGCGCAGATGATCGCCGCGATGTTTCTGCGGGAGGCGCTCGATGCGCGCTCTGCGTTTGAGCCATTCTGCGGCTATGATTGCGCCGCAGCGGTCGGCGGGCGCTTTCTCGAGGCTCGGCGATTCTGCGAGAACAAACGTGCGCACAACGGTGAGCATCTGCGGCAAGGTTGGGGTCAAAAGGCGCAGCAGGGCGGTGGGCAGGTTCGATTGCGTCATCGGGAGGACATGCTAACAGCGCCGATGCTATTGGCGCAAAGGATCGTCAGCAAGCGCGCGGTTCGCATATAATTGTAGGTTTGCCGGAGAACACAGGGGGCCGCAGGTGTGTGCGGCTTACGGGAGCGCCATGATACTGGACGTAAACGAGATTCAGAAGATTCTGCCGCACCGCTATCCGTTTTTATTTGTAGACGCGATTGTGGAGATGGAGCGGCTGAAGCGCGTCGTGGGCATTAAGAACGTGACCATCAATGAATCGTTTTTTCAGGGGCACTTTCCGGGGCAGCCGATTATGCCTGGCGTGCTGATCATCGAGTCGATGGCGCAAACCGGCGGCGTGCTGCTACTGAGGGAAGTGCCCGATCGCGAGAACAAGCTGATGTACTTCGTAGCCGTGGATGGAGCGCGCTTCCGGCGTCCCGTGGTCCCAGGCGATCAATTGAAAGTGGAGATGAAAGTGATTTCGTGGCGCGGCGATTTTTGCAAGCTGGAGGGTCGCGCGACCGTGGATGGCCAGCTCGCCGCGGAAGCGACACTGATGTGCAAAATGGTGGACCGCGTTCTGGCCCCCGCCAGCAAAAAAGTGGAAGTATCCGCGAAATGAGTGCGTCGCAAGTCCACGAGCAAGCGATCGTCGCGGCAAGCGCGAAAGTCGGCGCGGGCGTTCGCGTTGACGCTTACGCGGTGATTGGCGAAAACGTTGAGCTGGGTGAGGGCTGCGTGTTGCATTCGCACGCGGTTGTGCAGGGGCCTTCGAAGATCGGCCGCAACAATGTGTTTCATCCATTTTGCTCGGTGGGCGGCGACCCGCAGGATTTTCGCTTTCAAGGCGAAAAAACGGAGCTTGAGGTTGGCGACGGGAATACGTTCCGCGAGTACGTGACCATCAGCCGGGGCACTGTGGGCGGAGGCGGGAAAACCACGATTGGCAATGAGAATTTCTTTCTGGCTTCTTCGCACGTGGGGCACGACTGCCATGTTGGGAGCCATGTACTTTTTGTGAATGGCGCGACGCTTGCCGGTCATGTGACGGTGGAGGACTACGCCACGATCGGCTTTCAGTCGCCGGTGCATCAATTTTGCCGCGTCGGACGCTATGCGTACATCGGCGCTTCCACGGTGATTACGCAGGATGTGCCGCCGTTTTCGCGCGTGGTGACGGAACGAGACACGAAAAGTTACGGGGTCAACACGATTGGACTCGAGCGCAAGGGATTTTCGGAGGAGCGGCTCAAAGTTTTGCAGCGCGCGTTTCGGTTGCTGCTGCGCTCGAAGATGAACACTACGCAGGCGCTGGCGGAAATGCGCAAATCGTTCGGAGAATCGGACGACGTGCGAGAGCTGATCCGGTTTATCGAAACGGCGGAGCGCGGAATTGTGAAGTAGCGCGACCGTCGGCACGCATTCATGGCCACAACACAAACGAGCACGACGGGATGGGGCTTGATCGCGGGCAACGGGAGATTTCCGTTTCTCGTGCTGGAAGGCGCGCGGAGCCAAGGCATTGAGATGGCAGTGATCGCGCTGAAGGAAGAAGCCGCGCCGGAGTTGGAGCGCTCCGCGAAACGGCTGCACTGGGTGAGCCTCGGCGAGTTGAGCAAAGCGATCGAGTTGATGCATCAAGAAGGCGTGACGCATGCGGTGATGGCCGGGCAAGTGAAGCACAACAAGATTTTCAGCGCCATCCGCCCGGATTGGAAGCTAGCCAAGCTACTATTTTCGTTGCCCCGGAAAAATACAGATGCGCTGATCGGCGCGGTGGCGCGCGTTCTGGAGGACGAAGGTATCCGTCTTGTGGACTCAACTTTATTTCTCAAGCCGCTAGTGCCGGAAACGGGAGTGCTTACGCGTCGGGCACCCGACGAACGCGAGGCCGCCGATATCGCTTATGGCCTAGGCGTGGCACGGCAAATTTCCGGCATGGACATCGGGCAAACCGTGGTGATTTCGGACCGCGCGTGCGTAGCCGTCGAAGCTATGGAAGGTACCGACGAAACGATTGCGCGCGCCGCACGCATTGCCGGCGGCAAGCCGCTGGTGGTCGTGAAGGTCAGTAAACCAGGGCAAGACATGCGCTTCGATGTACCCGTGATCGGTCTGCCCACCATCGAACACATGAAGAAAGCGCAAGCCACAGCTTTGGCGGTAGACGCTGGGCGAACCTTGCTGTTTGATCGCACAAAATTGATCGAGTTGGCGGATGCGGCGGGAATCGCGATTCAGGCGGTCGCCCCGGCAACGGCATCGCCAGCGGAACCAAAAGAGACCGCGGCGGGAATGAACAGGGAATGACGGGGGCAGCGCAAGCAGGGAAGATACGTGTCGCCGTTGTCGGTACAGGTGAATTCGGGCGCAATCACGCGCGCGTTTACCGTGAAATCCATAACGCTGACCTAGTTGGAGTCTTCGACAGAGACGCAAACCGTGCGCAAGCGGCCGCAACCGAATTCCGCACGCACGCCTTCAGTGCTCTTGATGAGCTGCGCGGGCGAGCCGATGCCGTCAGCGTGGCCGTGCCTACCGCCGAGCACGCCGAAATCGGCTGCCGCCTGATGGAGATGGGTATCGATGTTCTCGTCGAGAAGCCCATGGCGAAAACCCTGGCGGAAGCAGACGCGCTGCTGGAATCGGCGAAGCGGCATCGGCGCGTGCTCCAGGTTGGCCACGTCGAGCGCTTCAACCCAGCCGTGCTCGCGGTCGAGCCGATTCTGAATAATCCCCTGTTTTTCGAAGTGCACCGGCTCGGAGTGTTCACGCCACGTAGTCTTGATGTCGACGTGATCTACGACCTGATGATCCACGACCTTGATATCCTGCTCGCGCTGGTAAAGCAGCCCGTCACGGAAGTGAAAGCGGTCGGAATTCCCGTGCTCACCGACAAAGTGGATATTGCCCACGCGCGGCTGGAATTCGCGGGGGGCGCGGTTGCCAACGTGACAGCGAGCCGCGTATCGACCGAGCGGGTGCGCAAGGTGCGTTTTTTTCAGCAGCATGAATACATTTCGCTCGATTACGCGCGGCGCGATGCCTTGCGTGTGGCCGTCAAAAAAGCCGGCCCGCAGCCGGAATTTGCCTTTGAGAAGCTCCCCGCGGCGAGCGTCGAACCGCTACGCGCCGAACTGGAATCCTTTGTGGATGCGGTGCGTACGCGCACGGAGCCCCGCGTCAACGGAGTAGCAGGCCGCGCCGCGCTCGAACTTGCCGCGCGCGTAATGGCAAGCATCCAGGAGCATGGTGAGCGCGTCCAACTTGTAGCGTTCGCCGCGGCACAGAAAACAGAAAAATGATTCCCAGGTTTCTCGTTCCGCTCAATGCACGTCCGCCCGCTGTGGACGCTCCCTCCACGCGCCGCCGTCCTTCCACGCTCGATGAACGCACGCTCGTGCCGGCGATGCTGCCGATTGTTCCGCTAGACGGCCATACGAACATTCCCTCTTCTCTCCCGCTGGAAGCCATTGCCGCGCGCACGGTCGTTCCGCGCGGCTTAAAGCGCGAAGACTTTGTGGCGGAAGAGCCCAGCCACCTGCCACTGCAGCCAACAGACATGGATGAGCGCGTGACCGTTCCGCAAGGCGCGGCGCCGCCGGAAATCATCGCTCCCTCCGAAAATATTCTTCCCGCCGAAATCGTCGATCCCGACATTTTCATGACCGGCGAAGTCAATCTCCTCACCAGGGAGCGCACGGAAGAACGCGCCAAGTCCGACCTGGCGAGAAATATTTCGTCGGTAGTAATTCACATTCTGCTGATCCTGGCTATCATCGTCGAACCTAAAGTTTTTCCGGCGCGGCCAAAGACGCAGGCCGACCTTGATCTTGCGCGCAGGCAGATGACCATCCTGCTGCCGCCTGGTGCTTTTGAAACGCCGCGGCCCACGCCGCGTCGAGAACCTCTGCCCCCGGCGATGAAGGTGGATCCACGCGTACTCCGCAGAGTGGCGCCACCAACGCCTCAGCCGCAGCCTACGCCGCCTCCGAAAGAACCGGAGCGCATAGTGAAGGAATTGCCCAGCGCTCCAGTGCCGCAGCCCAACGCCACGCCACCTCCAGAGACCACCGCGCCGAAAACAGAAGCGCCGAAACAGCCGCTGAAATTGGAGACCCCCGAAGAACAGCCTCGTCCCAACAGCCTTATTATTCCGAAGAATTCGCCGGGCAGCTCGATTCGCGATTCCATGCGCGAAGCCGCAAAGATGAATGCCCCACGTCCTATAGGCGGGGCGCAAAGTCCCAGTGGCGGAATCCCCAGGGGCGGCGGGGGACAGGGCAGGGCTACGGCCGGCATGGGTGGAGTTGAGGTCCTTACGGATCTTCAGGGCGTGGACTTCAACGATTATCTGCACCGCGTATACATCACTGTGCGGCAGAATTGGTTTGCGGTAATGCCTGAATCGGTGCAGCTGGGAGACAAAGGCAAGGTCTCGTTGGTGTTTAAAATCATGAAGAACGGTTCAGTGCCCGCGGGCGATCCGTCCACCGTCTTTGGCTCAGGCAAAGAGCCACTCGATCGCGCGGCAGTTTCTTCCATCCGTTCATCGAACCCTTTTGAACCTCTGCCATCCGCCTTCAGTGGCCCTTATATCGAACTGCGCTTTACGTATTACTATAATTTGCCGCTGGACACGAACTATTGAAACCGCCGCGTCAGCAAATTCTGGGCAGCCTCCTCTTGGCGCTGTTTGTGCTTATTTTTCTGTTCGTGCGTGCGCGTCATCTCCTGTTTCGATGAACTCCGAAAATTCGACTCTGCCGCTGGTTGCCGTTGTCGGCCCCACGGCTTCGGGCAAATCAGCGCTGGGCGTTTGGCTGGCTGAGCAGCTTGGCGGAGAAGTCGTCGCTTGCGATTCCACGCAGCTTTATCGCGGCTTCGACATCGGCACCGCGAAGCCCACGGCGGCCGAGCGCCGCGAGGTTCCTCATCACCTTATTGACATGCTCGGCGCACAAGAGCCGGCTACAGCGGGGGGCTATCGGCAGGCGGCTCTAGCGATTCTTACTGATCTGCGCCATCGCGCGCGTCTGCCGATTTTCACTGTCGGTACCGGTTTGTATCTACGAGCACTGCTCGAAGGGCTGGCCGACGTTCCGCAGCGCTCGGAAGAGCTTCGCGAAAGACTGCGGCTCAGTGCGCGCGAGCACGGCGCCGGGCATTTGCACAGGATTTTGAAGCGGCTCGATGCCGAAGCGGCGCGAAAAATATCCGCAGCGGACGAGCAAAAACTGATTCGCGCCATCGAAGTCTGCCTTATCACCAAAAAGCCGCTGACCGAACTGCACAGAAGGGGCCGCGCACCGTTGCAGGGCTGGCGCGCGCTCAAGATCGGGCTGGCGCCCGACCGCGAAGCCCTGTACGCACGCATTCATGCCAGAACGGACGTTATGCTCGCACGTGGCTGGCTCCACGAGGTCCGGTCTTTGCTCGGTGCCGGGCTGCCGGAAGACGCCAAGCCATTTGACTTTATCGGCTATCGCGAATTGCGCGACGTCTTGCAAGGCCGGCTCACGATGGACGAGGCTCGCGCCGCGATTCAGCAAGCTACTCGCCGCTATGCGAAGCGCCAGCTCACCTGGTTTCGCCGCGAACCTGCTGTGCATTGGCTCACAGGCTTTGGGGACGAAGCGAACGTGCAAAAAGATGCGCTGGCGTGGCTAAAACGAGGGCAGTGAGGCATCCACTTAACGATTTGCGAGACACAGTACGTAACAATTGCTTAGGGAAAAATGTCCGAATCTAGGACGATCGTCCGGGAAAATCCAGCCACCCTTCACGCGTGAGAGCTCCCTGCATAAGTAGATCGTACATCAGCGATAATCTCCTTATGGAAAGGTCCGGCACTGGAGCGAGACTGATCATTGTGTGCGGGTTGCCGAGTTCGGGTAAGACCACACTTGCCAAGGCGCTTGAAAGCAGGCTCCGTGCGGTTCGTTTTTGTCCCGATGAATGGATGGATGCTCTTTCACTACACCTCTACGATGAAGAAAGACGCGGAAAAATCGAAGCGCTGCAGTGGAAGTTCGCTCGGGAACTCCTTGCGTTGGGTCTTACAGTAATCATCGAATGGGGTACGTGGGGAAGGTCCGAGCGCGATGCCTTGCGCCTCGGAGCCCGAGCCCTTGGCGCCGCCGTTGAATTGCATTATCTCTCTGCGCCTGCGGACGTTCTCTTCGAGAGGATTCAACGCCGGGGCCTGGAGAAGCCACCCATCGAACGAGATGCGCTGTCCAGATGGTTCGAGACATTCCAAGAACCGACACCCGAAGAGATGGCACTCTTCGACAAGCCTCTGATTGCAGACCTCACCTCCAGTTGAAACATCACCACCACCTTCACACCGGTCGCGGCGCGTAAGTAGGGGGTGTATAATCCGTTTCTGGGTTCTCACCCTTCGAGTACGATGTCAGCCTTCGCAAGAATCGCTCGCTCCGCACTATGACGCTTCGTCTCTTTCAATTATGAAAACCCAGCACGTAACTTCGGCTCTCGAACGCGCTCTGCTCGTCGGCGTAACCTGGAAGCGCGCGCGGCGGGTCCCGGGCATGCCGGCGGGAGAGCAAGGCCGCGAATCGCTCGCCGAATTGGTGGAGCTCGCGCGCAGCGCAGGCGCGGAAGTCGCCAGCACTATGTATCAAGTTCGCGAGTCCGCGGATCCTGCCACACTCGTCGGGCGCGGTAAATTGGATGAGATTCGCGCGGAAGCCACAGCGCACAAAGCGCCACTGATCATTTTCGACGGCAACCTCTCCCCCATGCAGCAGCGCAACATCGAAGAGGCCACCGATCGCCGCGTGATCGACCGCACGCAGCTTATTCTGGACATTTTTGCCCGCCACGCGCGCAGCCGCGAAGGACAATTGCAAGTGGAGCTGGCGCAGTTGAACTATCTCCTGCCCAGACTGACCGGCCGTGGTACGTCCATGTCCCGCCTCGGCGGCAAAAGCGGCGGTGGCGGTTCAGGTGGTGCGGGCGGAGGAGCTGGCCGTATCGGTGTACGCGGCCCTGGCGAAAAGAAACTGGAAACCGATCGCCGCCGCATCCGTGAACGCGTCAGCAAGATTCAGGCCAGCATAGAGGACGTACGCAAGCAACGCGCCCTGCGCCGCGAAGCTCGCAACGCCATTCCACTCGGCACCATCGCTCTGGTCGGCTACACGAATGCCGGAAAATCCACGCTGTTCAACGCGCTGAGCAGCGCCGAGGTGCTTGTGTCGCCTCGAATGTTCGCGACGCTCGATCCCACTATTCGCGCGATTCGCCTTCCTTCGAACCGGCGCGTGCTGGTTTCGGATACAGTCGGCTTCATCCGCGATCTGCCGAAAGGGCTGCTGACTGCGTTTCGCGCCACCTTGGAAGAGGTGCAAGAAGCCGCCTTAATTCTTCACGTCAGTGACATCTCAAACCCGCACCATGATGAGCTGGACGAAGAGGTCGACAAAATTTTGAAGGAGCTTGGCGTGGCGGACCGCCCAAAGCTGCGCGTTTTGAACAAGGTGGACTTGCTCACCGCCGATCAGCGCGAAAGTTTAGATCATAGTGCGTCGCGCGCTCCCGATACCGGCCCAGTGCTGGTCTCCGCGATGACTGGCCAGGGCATTGACGAGTTGCTCCGGCGCATGGATGTGGCGCTTCCTATCGATCCGGTGGTCACTTTATCGCTGCGTTTGCCGCTTTCGGAAGGCCGCACGCTCGCTCTGATTCACGCGCTGGGCCGCGTGCTCCATTCCGCAGTGGAAGATTCGCACATGGCGATGGACGCCGAAGTTCCAGTCTCCATTGCCAAGCGCCTGCGTCTGGACCAGTACGCCGCCGGGTCCAAGGAAACATTTCGCTCGCCGCGTGCGTAACTTGTGTCAGGAGATCGAACATGGCCGCATTTTTACTCTGGTGCATCTTGTTTATCGTCTGCTGGCCTCTGGCCCTGCTGGCCATTGTGCTGTTCCCCATTGTCTGGCTCATCACTCTCCCGTTTCGAATCGTTGGTATCGCGGTGCATGGCGTTTTCGCTCTGCTCGCGGCACTGTTTTACCTTCCTGTACGGGTTTTGCGTGGCCCACGGGCGATTTAAAGCCCGGCACGCCCTAGGCGAGGGGTAACTTTCGAGTTAGCCCCTACGAACTCTTGATTTTTTAGGGCGAAACCGCGCCAATTCGCACAAAACCTGCCGAGGTGGCTTCTCCTTACACTGTGGAAATTTCTGTGGAAACTAGAAGTCCTGCAAAATGTGTCATTTCCAAGCGCCTGCTAAATTTACAGCCATTTTGTAACATGGCGAGTATAACCCAAGTACTAGCAGTAAGTTACGGGCGGCGGCTTTCGGTGAAAAGCGACTTGGCCGCTCAATATCGCAAACTCTGCCTTTCCGACATTTGCACAGGTTTGCAGCATGTCGGTTACAAATGAGTATCCATGCCGTCATTTCGCTGCGCCATTTTGGGGTTAATTACAAGGTATCCGCATCGCGTGCTTTTATGCCGATTTGGGACCCGTTGACGCGTGCCTGAGCCAAGTCTATAGTGAGACGCGGCTCGTCGCTGACACAGTTTTCGGCTTTTTTGCCGCTAAGCCCTGATGAATCTTCCGAATACACTCACGTTGCTGCGGATTTTCTTTGTTCCCGTCCTCATTGTCGTCCTGCTCACACGCAGTCCTAATGTCGACCTGTGGGGCTTGCCCATCCACTACGAATCCTGGGGCGTTTTCGTTCTCCTGCTGGCGGCTGCAACGGATTGGGCTGACGGCTATTTTGCGCGCCGGCGTTCCGAGGTCACCACGCTCGGGATCTTGCTCGATCCTATCGCCGATAAGCTTCTCATCTCCGCCGCCTTCATCTCGTTGGTGGATATGCACTTGGTCCCCGCCTGGATGGTCGTGATCATCATCGGCCGCGAGTTTACTGTGCTTGGCCTGCGCAACATTGCTTCCGCCGAAGGCTTTACGATCGAGGCTTCCGTCCTCGGCAAGACAAAGATGGTGCTACAGGTTTGCGCTGTCGCTGTGCTCATTGCGGGAGCGCGGCACCCTTCGCTGAAGCCGCTGGCGCTATTTTTGCTTTGGCTCGTTGTTATCAGTGCGCTGGTGTCCGCCGCGCAATATTTCCATCGGTTCTGGGGGCATGTGGACGACCGCATCAAGCAGCGGCGCAAATTGCGCATGCTCGAAGCTCGCAAAAAAACTGGAGATGCTGTTTCTCTGTAACAGTGACCGGGAATCCTTGCTGTGTCTGGCGCGCCTGGCCGTCACGGAAGTTGTGTCGCGCGGCCAAATATTAGGGGAGATTCCCGCAGACGGAATTTTCTCGGAGCGGCGCGGCGTGTTTGTCAGTCTTCACATTGGTAAGCGGTTGCGCGGCTGCATTGGCGTAGTGGATCCGCAGGAAACTCTAGGCAAAAGCATCGTGCGTTGCGCTTCGGGCGCGTCGCTGCGAGATCCGCGCTTTCCAGCTGTGCGGATTGAGGAACTCAGGCTTCTGCACATTGAAATCTCATTGCTTTCGGCCCTGTTTGCCATCCGTGTCGAAGAGATCGAAATCGGTAAGCACGGATTGCTGATTTGGCGAGGAAGTCAGCGGGCGGTGCTGCTTCCACAGGTGGCGGTCAGGCACCGGCTCAATGCGGAGCAGTTTCTTGCGGAGACCTGCAAGAAGGCGCAGTTGGCGCCGGACGCGTGGCGCGATCCGGAGGCAAATGTTTTTGGCTTCACCTGCGAGATTTTCTCAAGCGGCCCGCCTCAGGTTTTGCGACCGCCATCCGCAGAATCGGCCGTCCGATTGGCGACCAACCCGGAGCTCGCGGAGCAAGATGAGCGGGTGATTAAACGCGAAAAACTCACGCCGACTTCATTCATCTAAGACTTAACAATTCATCTGAGACTTCACAATTCATCTAAGACTTTACGATAATTCGCATCCGAGCTATAGCAAATGCTTCGAGTGTGTCTATCGAAATAGAATAGAATTTCAGTTTGCGACGGGGCGGCATTTTCGCTTCATGAAAAAGGCCATATGAAACCGCTGATTACGGCGCTGGTGGATACGTACAACCACGAGAAGTACATTGAGCAGGCGCTGGTGAGCGTGCTGGAGCAGGGATTGTCGGCGGCGGAGCTGGAAATTGTGGTGGTGGATGACGGGTCGACGGACAAGACGGCGTCGATCATCCAGAAATTCACGCCGCGGGTGAAGCATGTGCGGAAGAAGAACGGCGGGCAAGCGTCGGCGTTCAATGCGGGATTTGCGGAGGCGCGGGGAGAGATCATAGCGATTTTGGATGGCGATGATTGGTGGGCGGAAGGAAAGCTGGCAGCGGTGACGGAGGCGCTGGAGAGACATCCTGAGGTGGCGGCGGTAGGGCACGGATATTACGAATTCCACGAGGGCACGGAGGAGGTGCGCGCCTGCGGTCCACAGGAGCGGAGCGTCATCAATCTGGTGAATCGAGAAGCTACGCTGGAGGCACTCCGGGCTTGGCCATTTCTGCTGATGGGTGCGCTGACGGTGCGGAGAAGAGTGCTGGAATGGATTATGCCGCTGCCGGAGGAGATGGCTTTCATGGCGGACACGGCCATTCAGGTTGCGTCGATGGCGATGGGGGCGCTGATACTGCCGGAACCGCTCTTCTACTATCGGCATCATGGGCAGAACCTGTATACGATCCATGCGGAGAATGCAGCGAAGCTGCGCCGCAAGGGCGAGATGGTTGAACTGGTTCACAGCCGAGTTTACAAAATGATGATTGAGCTGGGCGTTCCGGAGGAGTCGGTTTCTGCGCTGCTAGAGGGCACGTGGATGGATGCGAAGCGGTCGCGCCTGAGCAAATTTGGCGGGACGCGACTGGAAGCGTTCCAGACGGAGATGCAGAGCTTTCGCGTGGACTTCAAGAATCCTAGCGCTGGTTACCGGCTGTTCAAATATTTGGTGGTGGGAGCGGCTACGCTGGTGCTGCCCGCACGGCGTTTCTACGAACTACGAGACTGGTATGCGCGGAAAAATCTGGGACGTTACCGGGACCGGGTAGTGAAAGCAGAGCCTGATAGCGCGGGTTCTCGCAGGGACTCCACAGGAAAATAAGCCCAATGCAGGCGCGACGGGTGTCGCTCTGGCGGCTGCATTATTTACTATACATATAATCCTTTTGTGGTAAGTTATGCGGCACTTGCGGGTCGGACGCAGGCAGAGGCACACATGCTCACTTTCTTTACAACTGCCAAACCTTTTCTGGGACATAACGGCGTAATCCAGCGGAATGCGCTGAAGAGCTGGAAGCTGCTGCATCCCGACGTGGAAGTGATTTTATTGGGGGATGACGCAGGAGCGGCGGAGGCGGCGGGAGAGCTGAAGCTGCGCCACGAAGCTTACGTGGAACGGAGCGCGCGCGGAACGAAGCGACTCGATTACGTGTTCGAGCGGGCGCAAGAAATCGCGCGGCACGAAATCGTGTGTTATTGCAATTGCGACATTTTGTTGATGGAAGATTTTCGTCGAGCGGTGCAGCAAGTGGCCGCGGCGCGAGACAAATTCTTGATGGTGGGCCGGCGATGGGACGTAAATATCGCGCAGGGATTTGATTTTGCGCGCGCGGATTGGCAGGCGGGGCTGCGAAAGTTGGCGACCACTAGCGCCCGGCAGCGCGGGCCGGAGTGGATCGACTATTTCGTATTTACGCGCGGGCTATACCACGGGAGCATGCCGCCGATGGTTTTGGGGCGGGTGCACTGGGACAACTGGCTGGTGTGGAAAGCACAGAGTGAAGGATGCGCAGTGGTGGACGCGTCCGAGGCGGTGATTGCGGCGCATCAGAATCATGATTACGGATATCACCCGTGGGGCAAGCAGGGCGTGTGGAACGATGAGGAAGCGGGAAGCAATTACCGGCTGGCGGGGGGCTGGAGGCATTTGCGAACGATCGCGGATGCGAGCGAAATGCTTGTTGCGGGGGCGTTGCGTTTAAACCGCGGGCGCTATTGGACGGCGGCGAAACGTTATGGGAGGCAGGCGGGACGGATGTTGGTTCATCACGTGGCGGAGCGGGCCTGGTTCTGGATATTGGGGATTACCCGCCCTGTGCGGACGGCGGCAGGGCTGCGTTCGCGGAAGGCGCAGCAGAGGGCCTAGGATAATGCGAGAATGCCCTGGTGAGCGCGCCGCGAGTTAGCGTTTTAATCGATACCTACAATTACGGGCAGTACATCGATGCGGCCATTGAGAGCGTGTTGGCGCAGGATTTTCCGGCGGAGGAGACGGAGATCCTGGTCATCGATGATGGGTCGACCGACGATACGCGGGCGCGCGTGGGCAAATATGCGGGTCGCGTGAAATATATCTGGAAGGAAAATGGCGGCCAGGCTTCGGCGTTCAATTGCGGGCTAGCGGAGGCGCGTGGCGAGCTGATCTTTCTGCTGGATGCGGACGATTATTGGCGTCCCGGGAAATTGCGGAAGATCGCGGATTCATTCGCGCAGAATCCGGACGCCGGGATGATTTATCACCGCTACGAGGAGTTGGACGAGACATCGGGAAAGATCAGCTTGCTGGAGGCTCCGCTGATTTCAGGCTTTCTGCCGGAGCGAAAGGTTGATCTGATTTCCTATTGGATTTATCCGACGTCGACCCTGGCGTTCCGGCGAGAGTCGATTAAGGCGCTGCTACCGGTGCCTGAAGGATTGAAGATTCAAGCGGATGGGTACTTGGCGGCGCTGGTGGTCTTTCTGGGGCCGGTGATGGGAGTGGCGGAGCCGCTGGCGATTTATCGCGTGCACGGGAAAAATCTATTTCGTGGGAGCGGCGGCACGCGGGAGAACGAGCGCATTCAGCGGCGAATAACGACGCGACAAGTGTTCCTCGCGGAGGTGACCGCTTGGCTGGCGCGCTCGGGCCGGGACGTGACGCGGGAGCCGATACGGTCGTTTCTCGCACAGTGGGAGCTGGCGCAGGAGGCGGAGCGGTTTCGCTTGGCAGCCCCGGGGCGCCTAAAGACTTTTCGTCATCTGCTGAAATATCCGCATTACTTCGGGGAGCGGATGAGTTGGCGTCATCAGGCGGCCGCATATCTGGATGCGCTCGGCGGGCTGGTTTTGGGATACGGCCGCTACGGTGCAGTGGAGCGATGGCGGCGAGATGCAAAGCGCGTGTTGGGAACTACGGCAGGCTCGGAGTAGACGAAAGACTCGGGATCTCGTACTTTTACTTGTAAGTACAATTCAGTTGCATTCCTCATTAAACATCACTACCATCCGCTGGATTGCCTTCGCGGTTACTCATTTATCGGCTTGACGCGGAGTTCTTCATACGAGGTGTTCGCTATGAGCGCCATGAACGAAACCGTATTTGCGGGACAAGGGGCACGCGCGGGCCAACGCACGAGCACGGTTGCGATCCAGTTGACGGAGTTCGATCAGAGGCATTACGTGAAGCTGATTCGGGCGCGGGGGGAAACGATCCGGCGAGTGGTGACGGAGTTGCGGCCAGCCTTGGGATTAGGAACGGCGCTGGATGCAGGTTGCGGTGTAGGATTTTTTTCGCGCATCTTGGAGGAGTGCGGGCTCGATGTGAGCGGGTTCGACGGGCGCCCGGAAAATGTTGCGGAGGCGCGCAGGCGATTTCCGGCGATTGCGTTTGAAACAGGCGACGTGGAAAGCGCGGAGATATTGAAGCTTGGTGCGTTCGACCTGACGCTGTGCTTCGGTCTGCTGTATCACCTGGAAAATCCCATGCTGGCGTTACGGCGATTGCGAGTGCTGACGGGCAAGGGGCTCCTGCTGGAGAGCATGTGCATCCCGGGAAACCAGCCGGGAATGGTGCTGCGCGAAGAACCGTCGACCGCGGACCAGAGCTTGACGGATATTGCCCTGTATCCGACCGAGGCTTGTTTGGTGAAGATGCTGTACCGCGCGGGATTCGCCGCGGTGTATCGCGTGGCGGAGCTGCCGGACCACGACGATTTTCGGGAGACGGCGGAGCACGCGCGTCGGCGGACGGTGCTGTTCGCGTCGCTCGCGGCAGTGCGGGTGGCGGGACTTGCGGAAATTGCGGAGCCGCATGAAGAATCCGATCCGTGGTCGAAAAATGGGCCAAGCGTGGGGGCGCCCACGCTGAGCCAGCGGCTGCGGAGATTTGCGCGGCAGCCGAGGCGGGCAAAATATTTTACGGTGGCGAGTCGCGCGCGGCGACTTTTTCCGGAAATGCCGATTCCGCTGCGATTGCCGTTCGGGGCCTGGTGGATGGCGCAGAAGAGTGCGCTCGATCATGAGCTGATGCACGGAAGTTTTGAAAACGGAGAGACGCGATTTATACAGAAGTTTCTGCGAGCCGGAATGACTATCAAGCGCGCGATATTGTCGAGTTTCTCGTGCGGGAAAACTACTGCTGGTTCGCAGTGGGAACGGACGGTAGCCTTCGGCCGGCCGCGACGGACATGGATACGTACGACGCGAATCTGGCGGCGGTGCCGGTGGAACGCGTGGACGAGGTTCAGAGGTCCACGGGGGCGGGGATCTGATTGTAAGAGGCATGGTGACGGGCCGCGGAGGACGTGCGGCACTCAGCATTTCGGTTGGACCATTTTTTGGTAAGCTTGCCACATGAAAGTCTTGGTCACCGGCAGCAGTGGGCTGATCGGATCGGAGGCTGTAGAGCACTTTGACCGGCAGGGCCACGACGTTTTTGGCATCGACAATAATATGCGCCACGTCTTTTTTGGGGCTGCGGGAGACACACTCTGGAATCTGGAACGGCTCAAAAACCAGTGCAAGCGATTCACGCACGCAGCGCTGGATATTCGTGACCGTGGCGCAATCGACGAACTCTTCGCCCGCAAACGCTTCGATTTGATTGTTCACTGCGCGGCGCAGCCTTCTCACGACAAAGCGCGGGAAATTCCTCTACTGGATTTCGAAGTCAATGCGCTGGGTACCGTGAATCTTCTGGAGATGACGCGGCAACACTGCCCGGAAGCGGTCTTTGTTTTTCTCAGCACTAATAAGGTATACGGAGATGCGCCAAACGAGATTCCGATGAGGGAGATGGAGACGCGTTACGATTATGCGCGGCCGGAAGATCGTGATGGCGTCGACGAAACATGCCGAATCGACCGTACGTTGCACTCGCTATTTGGCGCATCGAAGGCAGCGGCGGATATTGTGGCCCAGGAATACGGGCGATATTTCAACATGAATGTGGGCATCTTTCGCGGCGGGTGTTTGACAGGGCCATCGCATTCAGCAGTGGAGATGCACGGCTTTTTGTCGTATCTAGTGAAAGTGGCGCTGACCGGGGTGCGCTACACCGTGTTTGGTTATAAGGGCAAGCAGGTGCGCGACAACATTCACAGCCACGACGTGGTGCATGCAATCGAGGAATTCGCGGCGAATCCGCGGCCGGGCGAGGTCTACAATCTGGGCGGCGGGCGCGAGAACAGCGTGTCGATGCTGGAAGCGATTGGGCGAATCGAACAGCTCACCGGGCGCAAGCTGGACTGGCGCTACGTGGAAGAAGCGCGCAAGGGCGATCACATCTGCTACATCTCCAATTTGCGGAAATTCCAGACGCACTATCCGAAGTGGAAGATCACGCGCAGCCTCGATGCAATTCTGGAAGAGATGGTCGCATCCCAACGCGCGCAGCAACCTCTTTCCGCGGCAAAATGAGAAGCAAATTATTCGCGCCCGTGGAGTTCAGGACTGTTGAGATCTTGTGCCCGTTGCGGCAAAGACGGTCGTGAAGGGCAAGCCGGCAGTTTCCGCAATCATCGTCAACTGGAACGGCGCGCACCATCTCAGGATTTGTCTCCCCAGTCTTCGGGCGCAATCTTTTACGTCGCTCGAGATCATTGTGGTTGACAACGGCTCGAAGGACGAGTCCGCTGAATTGGCCGCGCAATTTCAAGCGCGTTGGCTCCCATTGGGCACGAATGTGGGATTGGCGCCAGCTCTGAACCGCGGCGCCGCAATAGCCGCCGGCGATTACCTGCTATTCATAAACAATGACATGCGCTTCGATCCAGGGTTTGTAGCGGCTTTGGTTGAGCCGCTGGCAAAGAATGAAGAGATGTTTGCTACCGATGGAATGCAATTTAATTGGGACGGAAGCGAGCGCGCACATCTGGCAACGCGGCTGATGAACAAGAGGCCTGGCAGCCATTCTTCTACGGAATTGGTGCCTGGGCTATACTTTTATCCCAACGAAGTAAATCGCGAAACGCAGGTATATATGGGATCCGCGGCTTGCATACTGGTGCGTAGGCGTCTCTTTGAGAAGCTGCATGGCTTCGACGATCGGTTGCCGCTCGGATATGAAGACGTCGAGGTCTGCTGGCGCGCGTGGCTCCATGGTTGGAAAACCGTTTACGTACCCACCGCGATTTGCTGGCACCATATAGGCAGTTCGGGGCGCTCGGAAGAGGGCATGCGCATGAATTTCCGGGGGATACTGCGGGGCCGTCTACTGCTGGCCACCAAACTACTGCCGTTGCGATATGCCGTCCGCACATGGTTGGTCTCTACCGCAGGTTTGGCGAAAGATGTGAGCCGCCTGCGATGGTCATTCGCGAAGGATCGCATTAAGACTCTGGTTTCCACAGCCGGTCTTATGCCGCAGTTGCTTCGTGAAAGAAAAGAATTGTTTGGAAACGCGGCTAGCTCCCCGGAAAAGCATCTCGACTTTCTCTTAAAGTTGACCGATGACGCGGTTCGCTTCTGATCTATTGAAACAAAACGATGGCAAAACTTCTTCTCAAGGGCATTCGATATGTAAAGTGTTACACCGAACTGAGCTTTGGCCCTCGACCACAATCGCTCGAAGAGATCATTGATTATTGTTGCGATCGACCTGTTCTGATGGGGCAAGTGCGTTCTGAAATATTGGGCTTGGGAAATCTTTTGAAGGAGCTTGCTCCGAAACGCAGCCTGGAAATCGGAACAAATTACGGTGGCACATTGCTCCTGCTGTGCGCTCTTTCCGCGCCAAAAGCGAAAATCATCAGCGTAGACTTGCCTTCGGGACCCTTCGGAGGGGGATGTCCGAAGCGCAAGATGCCAATTTTCCGGCGCTTTCCGAGATCCGGACAAAAGCTGCACCTGATCCGCGCAGACTCGCATGCTGAGGAGACGAAGGTGCAGGTATTGCGACTCTTGGAGGGTGAGCGGCTGGATTACTTATTTATTGATGCCGACCACACCTACGATGGAGTGTGGCGCGATTTCAAAATGTACGCGCCACTGGTGCGTAGCGGCGGGATGATAGCTTTTCACGACATAGTGACACACGAAAAAGAAACACGAAGCGAAGTGGAAAGATTCTGGAACGAGGTCAAGCAGAAGTATAGGCATCGAGAGTTTGTTGAGAATTCGAGCCCGGGCACGGTGCCTATTGCGGTGACTGGCGCGCCCATGGAGACCTCCGGCTTGGGTGTTCTCTTTGTTCCATGAGGCCGGATAGAATGGAATAGCGGGTGAACTGAAGGTTATGAGTCACATTGAGATGTTAAATTCAGGCAACAGGGCAAACGGAGAGTCGTCGTGTCGCAGCCATTCGTAACAGCGCTAATCGACACCTACAATCATGAGGCTTTCATCGAGAAGGCGATCGAGAGCGTCTTGCAACAGGATTTTCCGTTGGCAGACCTGGAAATAATCGTGGTGGACGACGGCTCGACGGACCGGACGGCGGAGATTGTGGCGTTCCTGGATGGAGATGATTGGTGGTTTCCGTCGAAGCTCACGGCTGTGAGCGGTGCGCTGGAAAGCAATCGCGAAGTGGGTGTGGTTGGACATGGTGTATATCGAATACGTGAAGGAGTGGCGCTATCCCCGGATATCCCAAAGAGGTGCTATAAGAATTTTCTGCGAGACGAGCGTGAGGCCCTGGAACTGAGCAACCTGCTTTCATTTTTGGGAACGAGCAGGCTTACGGTCCGTAGGGAAGTGCTTCGGCAAGCGCTGCCGGTGGCGGATACTTTGCTCGCCGATCTTTATTTGGCGGTGGTGGCAACGGCGATCTCCGGAGCACTGATTTTGGATCAGGGCTTGGTGAACTACCGCTTGCACTCCGCGAATCTGTACCAATTTCACGAGCAGGATGGGGTAAGAATGCGGCAAAAGCTAGAGGGCCTGAGGTCATTTTGCCGCGAGTTGCCGCCAAGGCTACGCGAGAAGGGAATGTGTAAAGAAGCAATTGATGTGCTGACAGCGCCGATGCGGATGGATTCGGAACGCTTGCGATTGGCGCTAGGCGAAGGTTGGTCATGGGAAACCGTTAGGATTGAACGAGCCGCTTTCCGGCAAGCCTACGATCGTGCGAGCCCGGGGTATTACCTTTTTCATTTAGCGGTTCTCGCTTCCGCATTGATCTTGCCACCCCGACTTTTTTATCGGGCTCGCCATTTCTATACTGAACGCGGCTTGAGACGGTTTAGAGATTTCATAGGCCGCGCCGAACCTGCCGAATCGCTGTAGAAGGCAGTGCCGTAGAAATGCGTGAAACGGTGCTTGATTGCGCGGCATCCGCCGATTTCGACACATAAGAGAGGTTCAGTCAGGAATTAAGGTTAGGCCGAATTATTGGTGTTACGAGACCGTGTTCGAGGCATCTTAGCGTCGTCGTTTACACACCTTCCCCTTTCAGGCAGGCTGTATCGTAGGCATTGACAGAGCATTTGGTGAATATTCCTCTGAGAAGCGCCGAATTGCTGTGACTTCCCCCAGGGAAGCAAAGCTCGAGGATGAAGTTATGCTGGGTCGAGGGGGAGGATGCTATTGCTGGCCGGAGATGAACTGAAGTCCAAATGATTACGCTAGGTATCAAATACAACAAGATACATGATTCGTCGGCATGCGTCGTCCGTGATGGCGAAGTTCTGTTCGCCGTTGCGGAGGAAAGACTCAGCCGGATCAAGCACGATGCCGGCTTTCCACGCATGGCGATTCAGGCGTGCCTTGAGTTTGCGAACGTTCGCGCCGACCAGGTTGACGAAGTGTGCTTTGGGTGGACAACGGCGGGGCCTGGATTTCGGCATGACCTGAAATGCCTCGCGACTGGAGGGCTCCCGCTCACCTTTGTGAACGTTGTGACCACTACTGCTTATTTTCTTAGCATGTGGCACCAGGAAAGTGGCGCCAAGCGATTCAGGGAACTATTTGGAGGCGCCAAGGTGCGGATGAGGTTTGTGGATCATCATCTGGCGCACGCGATCAGCGCCTATGCGTATTCGGGGTTCGAGGATTCCGCCGTAGTGGTGATGGATGGCCGCGGCGCGTGGGAAGCGACATCGATTTGGCGCGGCAGTAAAGGCCGATTGGAACACGTTTTGACCATTCCGTTTCCTGATTCACTGGGTTTCTTCTACAGTGAATTCACGGAGTATTTGGGATTTCAGCGAAATAGCGACGAATGGAAAGTAATGGGCTTGGCGCCGTATGGGGCGCCGGGCGTGAAGCTGGACGCGTTCATTGATCCGGAGGCAGCGCCGTACCGCGTGAATCACAAGCGTCTGTTCGGTAATGGTAACGGTTCATTTTCTGGAATGACTCCACTTTTGGGACCGGCCCGGGTACCAGAAAGTGAAATCGACGAACGCCACAAGAATGTTGCCTACGCGGTTCAGGACGCTTGCGAACTCGCGGTGTTGAGTATCGCGCGCATGGCGGTAGAGAAAACAGGCTGCCGGAATTTGTGTTTGGCGGGCGGAGTTGCGCTAAATTCGAAAGCCAACGGTAAGATCGCTGCTTTAGGACTCGTGGACAATATTTTTATTCAGCCTGCCGCGTCCGACGATGGAGTCGCGCTGGGAGCCGCGTTGGCGCCGTATCTGGACCAGGGCGGGCGGCTGCCGAACAAGACCATGCGCCATGCCTATCTTGGCCCTGCGTTCGACGACGTTGCCATTGAAACGGCGCTGCGAACCTACAAGCTGCGCTATTTGCGGGTGAGTGATCCCGCCGACGCCGCTGCCGAGCTTCTATCTAACGGCAAAATTCTGGGATGGTTTCAGGGGCGAATGGAATTTGGTCCACGGGCATTGGGAAGCCGCTCGATTTTGGCTGACCCGCGGGACCCCGAAATGACTGCGAAGGTGAACAACGCTGTGAAATTTCGGGAGTGGTGGCGGCCGTTTGCGCCTTCGCTGAAAAAAGAAGCTGCCAGCGAATACCTCGAGAGCGCAACGGATTCACCGTTCATGATTTTGACCGCGCAGGTGCGGCCAGAAAAGCGCAGCGTAATACCAGCGGTGACGCACGTGGACGGTAGCGCGCGTCCGCAAACGGTGGAGAAGGAGATTAATCCGCTCTATTGGCGCCTCATCGATGGATTTGAGAAGCGAACGGGTGTGCCGGTTGTCATGAACACTTCCTTTAATTTACGCGGCGAAGCCATCGTGCACACTCCGACCGATGCTGTCCGCACATTTTTCAGCTCCGGGATGGACGCGCTAGTGATCGGCAGCTTTGTGGTGGAGAAGTAATGTCCTTTTCGAGCGACCGTCTGACGGGAGCGTTGATGCGATATGTTTCGCCACTGAGGTCGTTGCGGCAACTGCCGGTGCTCGGGAATTGGTTGAGTCGGATTGGCGAGCGAATCGTTCCTCGCGATACACGCACTTGGACGCAAATTGAAAGCGGGCCCGCGGCAGGCATCTGGATGCGTCTTAATCCGCGCACAGGTCTGGATACATTGCGAGGCGCGGGCGAGCCTGAGGTGCAAGATGCCCTGCGTCGCCACTTGCGCCCCGGCATGACGTTCTACGACCTTGGCGCGAATGTCGGTTTTTTCTCATTACTCGCGGCGCGAATGGTGGGAGAGCGCGGTTGCGTTGTCGCATTCGAGGCTGACCCGGAAATCGCCGCGCGTCTGCGGGAGAATGTCGATCGCAATGGCTTTCGCTATGCGAAGATCGTTGAGAAAGCGGTGTGGTCCGAAGCGTCCACAGTTTTTTTTGAACGCGTGGACGCGGCAACTTCGCCAGATCGGGTCTCGGCCACGTTGCCACTGCCGCGGCACCGAACACTATCGAGATTGAGGCTATTACCCTAGACGATTTCGTGCAGACTGCGCCGGCGCCGGACTTCATCAAGTGCGATGTGGAAGGTGCGGAGGTAGAGGTTTTCCGCGGCGCTCAGAAGCTACTGGCGGAAAAGCGTCCGGTAATCGTTTGCGAGATTCACGGTGAAGCGAACCGTCAAGCTTTGCTAAGCGACCTGAATCGGTGCGGCTACGGCTGCGAACAGACCAGCGCACGGCAATTGCTGGCTCTTCCGCGATGACGCGGCGAATCATCGCGCTGCTCGGGCGGCGTGATGAACCGACCGATGCTGTCGAGGAATATTGTCGGTACTTGGCGACGGCTCTAGGCGAGCGCGGATTTGAGATGTCGCTTGTCAGAGTACCATGGGCGGAGCGCGGCTGGGCCGCCGCACTGCATGAACTCGCGCAGCAGGCTGTGAATTGGCGTGGCCAATCGGTTTGCGTCCAGTACACCGCGCTCGCTTGGTCCGCTCGGGGCTTTCCCTTGCGATTCCTCTCCGTTATCAAGGTGCTGCATCGCGCGGGGGTGCGTGTTGTTGTCGTATACCACGATGCCACGCCATACGCAGGCAACCGGCCAGTAGACAAGCTGCGGCGTGCCGTCCAGCTAAATGTTATGCGGCAGTCGCTGCGCCGCTCGGATCTCGCGATCTTCACGCTTCCGCTCAGCGCTATCCGCTGGCTCCGTCGCTCGACCGGCAATGCTGCGTTTATTCCTGTCGGTGCAAATTTGCCGCTTGCTGCACTCACAACAGAGAAACCTTCTGAGAGCCCGCGTGACGTGTTGCGCGTTGCGGTATTCGGAATCACCGGCGGAGAAACCGGGCGCAACGAAGCTGCGCGCATCGTTGAGGCCGTCGGTTTCGTCGCCTCAAAAATTGGCAAGCTGGAGTTACACGCGTTCGGGCGCCATGCCGACGACTGTGAATCGAAACTGCGCGAGGGTTTGCGCGGTCTTCCCGTCGACGTCCATGTAAAAGGGGTGCTCGCGGCGGCCGAGGTTGCTGCAGAGCTATCTTCAGCAGATGTATTGCTTTTCGTCCGCGGCCAAATTTCCACACGCCGGGGCAGCGCGATTGCCGGCATCGCTTGTGGTTTGCCGGTCATTGCTGAGAGAGGGGCAGAAACCCTGGGCCCAATCGAAAAAGCGGGCGTAGCGCTGGTTTCTGGTGAAAGGCCCGGTGAATTCGGCGAAGCTCTGCTGCGGGTCCTGACCGATCCGCAGTACCGCGCATCGCTGGCAGAGAGTAGCCGGCTTGCTCAGAGCCAATATTTTTCGTGGCAAGCGATTGCCGCCTCCTATGTGGAGGAGTTGCTCAAGACTCGGTAGAAGTACGATTCCTTGTAATTTACCTGCAAAGCGCCTCGATGAGCGTTTCTTTCTTCTTCTCGGCATAGGAAGTCAGCGCGTCAAGCGCCGCAACATATCCGCCCACGGCCGCCGCCGCGAGCAGGGCGAATACTTTGGCGGGCAGCCAGCGATCACCAGTCCATCGCCCCAGCCCCAACACGAGCGAGCTGATGCCGAAAAGCAAAATCTGCGCGGCGAAGGCAATTAGCACTGCCATTCTGGATTGCCGCTGCCCGTGCACCTGGCCAAACGCCAACTTGCGCGGAAAACTCAAGGACGACCAATTGGCGATCGACAACTGTCCTACCACGGTAAAAACGATGGCCGCCAGAGTGGCGAGGAAGATCGGCGCTGACGGCGCCCCCACCCGGTAGCAAAATGCGGCGATGCACAGCGTAAGCTCCGTCACGATGAGGCACACTTGCACAAAATTCTTCCCCAGAAAAACGTCGCGAAATTGCAATGGCGCGGTGAAGTACGTCTGCACGCCGGTATTTTCGTAGGCGAAACTGTTATAGGCCGGAGCCATCAGAATCAACACGATGTAAGCGACGAAGCTCGGAAAGAACAATTCTGGCGAGAGACCTTTCGACCCCATAAATTGCAATAGAGAGGACTGCGAGATCAGTGCAAAAACCAGGATGGGAGGGATGAGCAGCACCATGGCTGCAAAGCCGTTGCGCAGCAGATAACGGAATTCCTTACGAATCACGGCGGCGATTTGTGGCGACATCAAGCCCAGCGTGCCCTCGGCCGTTTCTCGCCTCACAGTCTTGCGAACGGTCTTCTCGGGCGCCTGGCTTTCGCTCAGCTCTTCTCCGCGATACTGGGCCGCAAAACGCAACCAAAGCAGGCTGCCGAAAAATAACGCGTAACACGCAATGCCTCCGGCCGCGAGCATGAATTCGCGGTAGTTTCCGGCCGATGCTGCGCCCACACTCTTGCCCGCTAGCGACGCTGGAAAATACGCAAAATACGGAAGAGCACGCATCAGCCAAGGCCCGACGGAATTTCCGAATCGATTCATCAATGGCCCCAGCAATTGCAGCCCTAGCATCAGCAAAATGAAGCCGGCAAAAAAGAGCTCTCGAGAGCGGCGCTGCGCCAGCCAGCGTTCCAACCACGACCCAAGGAGACGTTCCAAAGTCACATTGAAGAGCACAAACAGCAATCCCACGGCTACCATTGGAAACAGCAAACTTATTTGCGCCGAGATGGCGCCAATCACAACCGAAACTAACCAGCAAACCGCTGCCAAGCCGCTGAAATCCGCCAAACCGTAAGCCAGCGCGATTATGTAGAATGTTCCAAAGCTCATTGGGAAGCGCAACAGCTTGCGGAAGTCGAAGGAGACTCCGAACCCCGCTACCACAATGGGAGAAAGCTGCCACCAAGCGAAAATCGCCCAAAAAATTAAACTGAGCCACGTAGTATTCCCGCTGTATACAAAACCGCGGGCGCCTTCAAACAATACAAAGCACACCCCAAGCACGAGAGCGCCGGCCAGCACGCCCCCAATAATCAGACCCAGCAGATCGAGCCGATTTTGCTTCCGCCGCAAATTATTGTGCAGCATTCGCCAGCGCAAACCGGCAATCAGGCCAATCTGCTTGAGGATTCCAACTGGCTGCGCTACGTCAGCCACGAAAGCTCCTCTATCTGAGACCGCTCCGCGCCGTTCTGCCCCACAATCGACAGGAAAATCTGCTCCAGTGTCGTCTTGGTGCCTTCTTCGCCGGCGATACCCGCGCGCAATTCCTGTATCGAGCCCTGCGCGACCAAGCGGCCCTGGTGAATGATTCCCACATGGCTGCACAAGCGCTCGACGATCTCCAGCACGTGCGAGGTAAGAAAGATCGTCGCCCCGCGCGCAGTCATGCGCCCAAGCAGCGCCTTCAGTGCGCCGGCAGCCAATGCATCCACACCCTCGAACGGCTCGTCTAAAAACAGAATACGCGGTCCGTGAATCACCGCGGCGGCCAGCGCCAGCTTCTTCTGCATGCCATGCGAATAATCCGCAATCATCGACTTCGGGCGGTCGGCAAGCTGCATGAATTCCAGCAACTCCTCCGTGCGCTGCAGTGTGGTGGCGTGGTCGAGTCCATACATTCTGCCCACGAAATTCAGATATTCCGCACCCGTCAAGCGTTCGAAGAGCCCCATGCCCTCCGGCACGACGCCAATCTGCCGCTTTACCGCAAGCGTATGCGACGAAAAATCCATCCCCAGTAATTGCATGCGTCCGGAAGTCGGCGCCAGAAGTCCGGTCAGCATCTTGATGGTCGTGGATTTTCCCGCGCCGTTAGGCCCCAGAAAACCGAAGAATTGCCCTGCCGTTACGCGCAGATCGACATTGTCCACCGCTGTCAGTGCGCCAAAGCGTCGCGTAAGCTTCTCCGTCACAATGGCCAAGTCGGTCATCGCATTTCCCCAGGGCTGATTTAATCCGCAGCAAAAACTCTAGCACGAACGCACCCCGGGCTCAGGCGGGACATACAAAGCGCGAACGCAAGGTTAAGCGATGCTTTTCAAACAGGAGTCTTTTGCGGAGCCGACGCAATGCCGGCCAGTTGCGGTTCTTTCGCCGGGAACGCCGCGAGCACAGCCGGCAACTCTACGCGGAAAACCGCGCCGCCTTGTTGCGAGTTGTAGCACAGAATTTTTCCAGCGTGCTCCTGCAGGATGCCGAAGCAGATGCTTAAGCCCAATCCGGTGCCTTTGCCCACTGGTTTCGTAGTGTAAAAGGGGTCGAACACGCGCTGCGGATCCTTGATCCCCGGTCCCGTGTCCGAGAAAAGGATCACCACATTTCCGCGATCGCGGATTGTCTTGATGGTCAGCACTCCACCATCGCTTGCTTCCATTGCATCGATCGCATTGCTGACAATGTTGAAAAATACCTGCAGCAACTGATTGCCGTCTCCGCGCACACCGGGCAGCACGGATTCCAATTGCAGCTCGATACGCGACTTTGATGTCCGCAAATCCAGCGCCCGCAGTTGCACCGCATTGGTGACCACCGTGTTGATGTCCAGCAACGTGCGCTCCGGGGGCACCTGGCGCGCGAATCTCAGCAAATTCGCCACTAATGTCTTGGTGCGGCGCGCCTGATCACGAATTTTGCCCGCAGTAACGCGAGCCTTTTCCGGCAACGTCGCATCATCCGCCAGCAAATCCGAGTAACCCAGAATCGCCGCCAGCGGATTGTTTATTTCGTGTGCCGCGCCCGCGGCCAGTTGGCCCAGGGACACCAATTTTTCCGTCTGTACCATCTGCGCTTGCAGCCGCTGCAAATTTTCAATGGACTGTTCAGATTTTGCCAGCAGCCGCGCGCGATCGGCGTCCGCCCTGTTCGTTCGCAGGAACACCAGGAAGGCGATCGGCACAGAGGCAATTAGCGTAGTCATTAAACGAAAATCCCGCACCTCTGGAGCGTCGTGCTCGAAGCGCAGCGTGAAAATCGCGAACACCGGCAAAGATATGACCGCCGCCATCGCCATCCAGGCCGACCATCTACCTTCGCGCGCCCGGTCATCTCCGTCAGTGCCGCTGTCGTGCGGGCTATCCAATTCTCCGCGTTTCAAGTACGCAATCACGCCCGCCACCCCAAACCACAAGAACGATGAAATCAGCGGCAGATCGTAAAGACCTCCCGTCGAATACTTCTTCATGCTGATCGCCACATTAATGGTCAGCGAAGAAAGCATGTACATCGCCGCGCTGCCGAAGAGGTTGGCGTACACCATGCGCCACGCGCCTTTGGACCGCAGCCAGAGCACACCGAGTCCGATCACGATCACCATATTCTGCACATTGCTGACCATGTCGAAGTTGTAGTTGTATTGCGACTCGGACGGCGTGGCGTACATCCACGGGAAAACGACGAAGGCGTAAAGAAACGTCCACCAGGTGAGCAGAAGAACGAAGTTCAAATACCCAAACTGCAGTTGTACTTCGCCGCGCTTGCGATGCGGCTGCAGCGCAAGCGCGGCCATGATAGGAATTCCCTTGAGAAAGAAAATAATATCCCCGTCAAATATGACGGGCATGGACTGATGTTGGTAGACCTCATAGTAGGTCCACTGGAACTGCCCGATCATCCACAGCGTGCAGCCCATGGCCAGCAGCATCCAGAAAATGTTGCGGCGCCAGTGCGGCGTGCCCGCATTGAGCAGCAGCCCGGCGTTGGCCAGCAGCGGTACAACACACTGCACCAAATTTCCGAAGGTCAATAGCGTGTCCTGGTGCCCGGCAAGCGCGATCGACACCAGTGCATAGACGCCGACAACCGCCAGCCACAGTCCCACCAAAATACCGATTATTCGTGAAGAGGACATACCCGCGCTTCCCTCTATTTTAGAAGGGAAACCTTCGAGAAGAAGTTTGGGTTCTTTCCGGGATAGCTAAACGATAACTGCGAGCGTCAATTCATACCACCCGGGCCCTACTCCGGGCAAACCGCACCGCCCGCGATCCAGATCTTCATCTGTGCCACGGTGTCCTGCCGGGAAAGCGGCGGCAAGGTCCGTCCGTCGCCGGGGTTCCAACCCCAGCCGACAAGGTCGTCATTCGCTACGTGGTCAAGCAGCTTCTCCAGCGAGCGTCCGCCATTCTGCTTGGGATCCTTGATCTGCCCGCATAGCGCAGCCGGAGAACGCCCCACAAACACCATCTTGTTCTCTGGGGGAGTAAGCGCCCATTTGGGATTGCCAGGCGGCATGTGTGCCCCAGGAAGATTTGCCGTTTGGTGACAGGTATCGCAGCGCATGGCAGTGACTCCGTGACCATCCGCGCCGCGCTGCACGTTTTGCAAGTGCACGTGGCCGTCATCCCCTTGCAAAGGAGCATCGCCCACCGGATGACAATTCTGGCAGCGCGGAGAGGTCAGCACGCGATAAACCTGCATGAACGCCGCGCGTGATGCCGCGGCGTCCGGCTTGGCAGTTGTTTGCCCCGTAACCGTACACGCGAGCAGCGCTAGAACGGCGACACTCCCACCGAGGATCACCAAACTACAACGAAGCTTTCCCCGCGCACTCATGATTTTGCCCCCGCGTTCTCGGCCAAATCGCTCGCGCGAATGGGCAAGCGCCGAATACGTTTCCCGGTAACGGCGAAAATCGCATTGGTCAGCGCCGGGGCGACGGGCGGCACACCGGGTTCGCCCACGCCAGTGGGACTCGCGCTGCTCGGAACGATGTACACCTCAATTTTCGGTGACTCAAAAATCCGCACCATTTGGTAGTCGTGGAAATTGCTTTGCTCCACTTTTCCGCCCTTCAGCGTAATCTCCGTCTTGAGTGCGGCCGTAAGCCCAAAAATGATTCCGCCTTCCATTTGCGCCTTTACGGTGTCGGGGTTGATCACTGTGCCGCAGTCTACGGCGCACACCACTCGATGCACGCGCACCGCGCCGTCCTTTCCTACGGACGCCTCCACTACTTGCGCCACGTAGCTGTCGAAAGAAAAATGCCCGGCGATCCCGCGGCCGA
>JAOAPV010000103.1 GCA_025463055.1 Candidatus Acidiferrum typicum | reverse complement strand
TCGTCCCCGCGTGCTTTTTCGAGCGGTTTAGCCCAAAACCTCTTGAACCAAGTCTCAGAAGTCGCTAAGGTAGAAGTAGTTCTTGATTGGAAGTGCCTCATTCTGTCCCTGAGGTATTTTCAGGCATCTAAACGTCCAGCAGTGTGTGTCAGAACCAGGGAAAATTTCGAGCTTCGTACCAAGATTCTCCAGCTGGGATTGGTACGCATAAGGAGTTGAACGTGTGGACTCTACGACCTTCGACCCTTTATTTAGCACTGGCTGTAGCGGGTATTGCGATTATTGCCGCGCTATCCGGTTCCCATCGGGTGATTGCTCAATCTGGACAAGGACGTTTAGGGCTTCCGGAAGACTGGAGTCACCGGCACGTTATTTTCAGTAATACTCGGGATATTCCGCTGCTTCTTAAGATCAGACAGGATCCTCGCATCCTGCATCAATGGCTAAAGCAAAATGTATCGGGACCTAATTCCGGAAGTCGGGTTCCTGTCGAACAGCTACAATTTCGGACAAAGGAGCCAGACTCCGATTCAAATGACCGGAGCGTTAGCCAGGATCATGTCGATTGGAGTATCAGTTTGGGCGGTGGGAATAGCATCATGCCTCGAACTAAGTACCCTGCGAAATATTCCTTTGATATTAACGCTACTCCGAGTTGCACAAATGATTTCACCATATTCTCTACGGGCAGAATCGGAAACGCCGGGCAGGCTACGTTAGTTGGCTTTAATAATCTCTACAGTACCCAGGGAGCTGCGGGTGGTTTTTGCAACCACAATGGGCCCAGTGTCAAGTGGGCCTACAATACAGGTTCAGTGATCATGACCTCGCCGGTGATTTCGTTGGACGGCACCAAGGTGGCTTTTGTTTCGAGGGCTCCCGGAACTGTTCACGTACTCACCCTGGGTACCACCGGCGGCAACGGCGCATCGGCGATTACTCCGGTCGTCCCAGGAACAGGGAACAATGCGGTGGACGTACGGGTCGCACTGAACGCCGGCCACCTCGTGAGCTCATCTTCCCTGTTCGTCGACTATGGGAGTGATGTCGGTTACGTGGGCGATGATAACGGCGTATTGCATAAGATAACCGGGGTGTTTACAGGTACTCCCAGTGAAGTTACGACGGGCGGCTGGCCCCTGACGGTCTCGCTAGGCGCCGCACGTCTGAACGATCCGGTATTCGATTTTGTCTCCAAAAACATATTTGTGACGGATGCCGCCGGAAATCTCTCCTATGTGAGAGAGGTGGGTAACGCCAGTGGCGCCTGCGCAAGTGGAGCACCTCCATGCCGTGGCTTTCCGTCGGTTGCAGTCAGTTCAGGCAGCGCGATTGTCGACTCCCCAGTCGTAGATTATGTAACCGGCAGGGTCTTCTCAGAGACGGCGGCGAATGGTGCGAACGCTCAAATCATTCAGACGGACACCGCCCTGGGTAGCGTGGTGAGGGTGAATGTAGGACTGCAAAACGCTGCAAACCCGCTACACAATGGAGCCTTTGATTCCAACTACCTCAATAATGTCAGCACGGGTTTTTACTACGTCTGCGGTAAGGCGAATAACGCCACGCTCGATCCGACTTTGTACAGAATCGGTTTCAACGCCGCCGGTGTAATGAACTCTGCTCCTGGCGCGGCCACGTTCCGTTTGGGCCGCGCCGCTGGGCAATGTTCGCCAATCACGCAGCTGCTTAATACAGGCTCAGGTAAGCAGTGGCTGTTCGTGTCGGTAAGTACCCGTTGCGGGGGAACGGCACTGATCGGCGGTGGTTGCATCATGTCTTTTGACACCACTAGCGGTATGCCCGCAGCTGCAACCGCTTCCGTTCTCCAGAGGAACGGTACGAGCGGTATTATCATAGATAACGTGAGTACAGTCGCGCAGGCTTCGAGCATCTACTTCACTAATGAGGGAACTGGACCCTGCGGGGACGGGATTGCCACGGGCGGCTGTGCGACCAAGCTTACCCAAGCAGGTCTGCAGTGAAATGGAGCGAGCGAATGAATTCCTTCGATTCAAAAAGCGCATCAGTTCATACGACAGCCGGGCAGGATCAAAAATCGAAGAAGGTGTATTCGAAACCGGGCCTCCGCTTTGAACGTGTTTTCGAGACCTCAGCGCTTCAGTGCGGAAAGACGCCCGGCTCGACACAGCAGCAGTGCAGACCACGGGGAAAGTCCTGAATCAGCGATAGGATCGTGTCAATGGCATTAATGACGAGGCGCGAAGCTGTAGGCCTTGAATTATTCGCGGACGTCCTGCAATTATCGGGCACTGCGCAAATTAGAGTGACGGGCAGCAGCATGCTTCCCTGCGTATGGCCTGGCGATATTCTTCTCGTGCAGCGTGAATGCATGAAGGGCTTGGCTCTTGGCGATATTGCTGTGTTCACGCGAGATGAACGGCTCTTTGCGCATCGTGTGGTTAGACGAGGAGCAGGCGCGATTCCGTATTTAGTTACTTGCGGAGACTCGCTCCCTGAACAGGACCAACCAGTGCATTCTGATGAACTGCTGGGACGTGTAGCCTCGATCATTCGGGGAGCCCGCCGAATCGATCCCAGCGCAACCTTTTTGGACCGCACGGGTTCTGTCTTGCTCAGGCATTCCGATTTTTTTACAAAATGCGTGCTTTGGCTATTTGGCCGAGCGCGGTCCTTCAGAGAATTGAGCGAATGTCTAACGCAGTGATGCCCGGTGTTCAGGTGGTCGTAGTTGATATTGGGGGCATACCGATTCGTCTTAGTGCAGACAGTGATTCGTTCCTTCGTTTGGTACGGGACCGTTATAGTGGCTTCCTGAGTTCGGGTCTCCATCGCGGTGTGGACTTGGCTGTGAACGTGTCCTCTTATAACAATTCGGAAGTTGAAGACATTTGCGTTGCGCGACATTTAGGAAAATGGCGTGCTGAGCGCGCGGATTTTCGTCTTGATTGGGACTCCGACAGCAAGTCCGGCCAGCTCGATCTCACGCTCAATGCGTATTCTTTGGATGCCGCCCTCCGGATCCTGCACACGCTTCTGCTCGCAGAAAACGGGGGATTTCTCCTGCATGCTGCCAGTTCTGTACGGCAGGGTCGTGCTTTTTTGTTCTTTGGCCCATCTGGCGCCGGTAAAACGACGGTTGCGCGCCTGGCACTCTCTGACACCACATTGCTCAGCGATGAAATTTCTTATATTCGGCGGGATGGTGCAAGCTACGTGGCTCATGGAACTCCGTTCACGGGTGAGCTTGCAAAATCGGGAGAGAACATCTCAGCACCCATAGCAGGTCTCTACCAACTGGTGAAAGCATCAACGAACCGTGTGACCCTTATGAAGCAAGGAGATGCCGCGCGCGCTCTCCTCGAGAGTGTTTTGTTTTTCGCCGAGGATCCAGATCTCGTTAAGCTTGTGTTCAAGTCTGTGTGCGACCTCGTTTGCCGACTGCCGGTGTACCGGTTGGAGTTTGTGCCCGATAGAAGCCTCTGGAATGTGGTCCAATGAAAGCTTGCTACATTGCCAAACATCCCATGGTTGCTTCGCGTGAGCTTGGCGGTGAAATGATTATCATGTCCGCCGTCAATTCCACGCTTTTCACTCTGAACGATGTAGCTTCCTTGATTTGGAAGTCTGCCGACGGGATGACGCCGCTGAGCGAAATCGTCGAATGCAGGGTGTGTGCAGAGTTCGACGTTGATCCTTCCATAGCTTTCGCCGACGCCGAAGCTCTGGTCAGGGAACTGGTCGAACATGGATTGCTCATAGCAGCTGACCATCCTTTGCAAGAGCTATCCCCTGCCGAGCGCAATTTATGACAGCACTGATGCAAGAACTTGAGTCCAAGGCTCTGGGGCTAGGTGTGCCTCTGAATGCGCACCTGGACGTCACCTACCGTTGCAACGAGCGATGCACCCATTGCTATTTGGACCACGATGACCATGGGGAAATGGCCCTTGCTGAAATAAAAAACCTCCTCGATCAACTCGCTGATGCCGGAGTTTTATTTCTCACCCTGAGTGGCGGCGAAATCTTGATGCGCATGGATTTCTTCGACATCTTGAAGCACGCACGCCAGCGGCAGTTTTGCGTCAGGCTAAAGACCAACGGCTTCATGATCCGCGAAAAAGAAGCTGACGCCCTGCGCAATTTGGGAGTCCAGGAAGTCCGCATCAGCATCTACTCCCATCGGGCGGAGATTCACGACGGCATTACAAAGCTACCAGGATCACTCAAGCGTTCACTGGCTGCGATTCGACTTCTTAAGTCGCGCGGCGTGAACGTCATGATTGGCAACGTGCTCATGGTGCAGAACGTCTCGGACTATGCTGGCGTCAAAGCCTTGGCCAAGGACCTTGGGGTTGAGGTGACGATTGACCCGACAATTACCCCCAGGATGGACGGTGACCGATCCCTCCTCCAACTTGGAATTCGGGACGCTCAATTAGCTGACGTGTTCCGCGATAGCGAATTGGTTGGGAACGTGGACGAGTTCTGCGCATTGCCTGGTGCGGTTGATGATTCGGCCCTGGATATGGTTCCGTGCAGTGCGGGGCACACTTATTGCTACATCTCTCCCTATGGTGATGTTTATCCCTGTGTTCAGTTCCCGCTGCCCTGCGGAAATGTAAGGAAAGATACCTTTCTGAACATCTGGCGCAACTCGACTCAGATGAACGAAGTGCGTTCGATTCGCGCTCGAGATCTGCCCACTTGTTCCTCTTGCGCTCACGTTGGGAGTTGTACGCGGTGTCCAGGCCTCGCATATATGGAAGGCAATATGCGCGGGCCGTCTTCTCTGGATTGCGAGAAGTCATTTGCGCGCACAAGAATTCCTTCGGCAAATATGATTTCGAAAGCCCAGCTGTCCTGCGGCCAAGATCGAACGGGCAATACGCTGCTCCCTGCCCAGTCATTCTCAAGTCTTATACAAATTACCATCCATTAACAGCCGTATCGCTCGATCGGTATTACATATTTTCGCTCACGGAAAAGGTTCTCCAGTCCAGCCTGCTTAGACGTATCCTTGCTCCGAGTACCGTGACGCACCCTCGTCAAATTCAGCACACCACCTCTTCGCGTGAGTGGGGCGCTTTGATTGCCTTCGCATCCCCTCATAGGAGTGTTGAGCGTGTGAGTGCCACGCTTGATGCGCCGATGGATTGGTCCGCGCTGCTGGCGCAAGCCGAGGAGCACGGCGTTCTGCCTTTGATGGCCTCGCGACTTCAGGAACGCGCATTCGTTCCTCCAGTCCCCGAAATCCGAACCGAGCTTGAAGCATGGCAGCGGGCTCAGTCCATTTTTACGCTGAGCTTGAGTGCCCACCTTTTTAGAGCCTTGGACAGTCTCGCGGCTGTCGGCATTGAAGTTCTCGTGACAAAGGGGCCGGTGCTCTCGGTCCGATGTTACGGCAGCGCCTCGATGCGGCAGTACGCTGATCTCGACCTGATCGTGCGTGACAGGGACATTGAACGCGTCACTCATGTGATGCTTCAGCTTCGCTACGAACCAAGGATCCCGCTTGGCGCTATCCAGGCGGCTAGGATTCCCGGCGAGTACACTTTTATGAACAGTGATCGGAAGGTTGTACTCGAGTTTCACACCGAGCGAACCCTCAGGTATCATCCGCGGCCAGTACCGATAGACAAGCTATTTCAGCGCCAAACGGCTGTCCCTGTGGATGGGCGCAACATCCCGACTCCCTCGCTGGAGGACGAGCTTGTCCTGATATGCGTTCACGGCGCCAAGCATTTTTGGGAGCGGCTAGTATGGATTGCCGACGTGGCCGCGTTAATATCCGCGAAACAACCCCCCGATTGGAGTCGCGCCATGCTAGCCGCCCGTGAAGTCGGCGCCGAACGAATCCTCCTTTTGGGGTTGCGCCTTGCCTCCGATGTACTCGGCGCCCAATTGCCTGCGCAACTCGAACCCAGCGTGCAGTCCGACCGGACGGTCGCGAAGCTCGCGGCGCAAATTGAGAATCGCCTGGTCTCGCGCGGGCCTCGCGAGATCGGAGTTATGGAGCGCGCCGCGTTTCGCATGAGAATGCGCGGCGGCTTGTTCGCGGGCGCGGCTTACCTCTTGCGCCTGTCACTGTATCCCACCGAAGACGATTGGACTCCGGGAAGAGAAGGGAACCGTCCTGCTTTCATGGACGCTATCGGCAGGCCGCTTCGCCTGGCGAAAAAACACCGCCGTCGCTCCGACACTTGAAAAAATAAAAAGGTCCAGGCACGCTCGCCCGGACCTTTCTTCAAAACAAGCAGCTAATTCTCACCTATATGTTTGTGCGCTGCGTGAGCTTCCGCATGACCTTCGGCGTTCGCGCCGGCAACTCCACGGAAAGAGTCACCTCGCTCTTATTTCGCAGCACGCCAATCTTCACCGCCTTGGCCTCGTTCTGCGATGCCAGCTTCTGTCGCAAGTCGCCCAAGCTGCGCACGCGTTCGCCATTAAAGCTGGTAATCACATCGCCTGCTTTGAGCCCCGCCTTTTCCGCTGCTGACCCGCTGTTCACGTTGCGCACCAGGATGCCTTCGCCGTCGGGAGCGCCGAAGAACGAGCCTAACTGTCCGCCAATGTCCTCCGCGTCGATCCCCAGTCGCGGACGAGCTCCCGGCAGCATGGCCATCCCCTCACCACCCAAATCAATGGACGGCATATCCGGCATTTCCATCACTTCCGGCATGCGAAAAGCAAAATTTCCCGGCGTCGCACCCATCCAAGTATTGTGCCGCTCCTCGGCTTTGCCCAAGGTTGCGCTCAGCGTTTGCGCGCGTCCATCGCGCCACACAGTAAGCTGCGCCGCGCGCCCCGCAGGAATTTCGTGAATCATCCTCCGGAATTGCGCCGAGCCTTCCACGCGCTGCCCGTTAACTTCCGTGATTACGTCATTTTCCTTCAGTCCGGCCTTCGCCGCAGGACTGTCCTTCGTCACGCCCGCCACAACCACGCCGCGCTCCGCGGGAAGCTTCAACTCTTTCGCATTGTCTGCGGTTACTTCATGCGTCTCGACACCCAGCCAACTCGGCCCTTCTTCACCGTCGAAAACACTAATCTGTTGAGTCTCACGATCGAGTAGCGGCTCTACCTCCCCCAAAACACCTCCCGATTCTTCTAGCGCCCGTTCGACATCTTGCGAGACGCGGTCCCCATCAATTTGAATTCGCCTCAGCTCGCGCACTTTCGGAAGCCGCTCAGTCCTAACCGCCGGTGAAGCATCTTCCTGGTCCTGAATCGCGGCTGACGGGCTTGGCAACGCAATCAGCCCGATGCTCAGCACCGCAACGCCCGCGCTGACCCACAAAATGTTTTTCTTCGTCATGTGATTCTCCTGTGTTGTTGGTGACTTCTTGGTTCCTTAGACGCACGCAGCGCTAAACCGTCGACCGCAAAGCCACCAATCGAATGCCTCCATTTACCGTGTGCAAGCGGATGGGCGCTCCGCCCCGGCCCAATTTGCCGTGCATTTCGCGCGGCTTTAGCGTGCTCTCGAAAGTCACCGGCAGCTCGGAGGAGAAGTTCCCATTCAGGCATCTCGTTTCGAGATCGGCATGCGTATCGGCAGGGACAGCCAGTACGACAGAGCCATTCGTCGTCTCCGCGATCGCACCGTTTTTGTCCGCAACATGTGACAACTCCAAATGTACATTGCCGTTCGTTGTGTGCGCGTGCACCGAGCCGCCGCCTTCGTAAACTTCAATGCTGCCGTTCACCGTGCGCAAGTCTTCAACCCTCTCTATGCCAGACACGCGCAGAGTCCCGTTCACCGTGCCTAGATGCTCGACGTGAGCGCGATGCGGCACGTGCACCGTGTATTCCACGGCCACCTCCACGCCCTCGTTCTGCGGGTAGCGCGTGGCCACCGAGACCACGCCGGGCTTCGCGTCCACGTCAATGGATACAAGCTCCAGATCCGACTCCCTATTCTTCGCGGTCTTTACCGCGTGGATCTCAATTGTGTCGCGGTCCCAGCCCTGCACATCCACTGTGCCGTTGACGTTCTGCAGCTCAAAGGAGCCGCCGGGCTGCAGCGGATAGGTTTGGTTGAATTCTTTGGTGATTGCCAGGCAAGCCGGAGCCAAAGCCACGGCCAGCATCATGGTAAACAACGCGGTAAGACTTACGGAGCGGCGGAGCATAACGTTCTACCTCCTTCGAGGACTAACCTTCCAGAATCGAAGACCAGAACGAAACTCGTGTGCGGCGCGCAACCGGCGCTCAATGCCTAATGCAACTGAAAATTAAACGTAACCGTCGAGATCACGTCCACCGGCTTGCCCGCGGCGGAAAATGGCCTCACGCGCCACTGCTTCACAGCTGCTATAGCGGCTTCCGCAAGCGTTGGAGACCCGCTAAGGATTTTGTCGACTTCGATGCGCCCGTCTTTCGTTGCGCGCACTTGCAGCCGCACAATCCCTTGCACTCCGGCTCGCTTTGCAATGTCCGGATATACTGGCGGCCGCGACGACACCAGGTGCTGCTGCAACACATCGGGATCTTCGCGGATGCCGCCCAGGAAAGTCGTCTCGAGCGAATTCAGCCAGCGGTCGACCCAGTCGCCTTGGTCTTGTGTCTCAGTTGCAACTTCCGGCGCATTCCGCGGTTGCTGCTTCACGAATCCCGTGGGTGTCAATTGCCCCGAGTTCAAGCGATCCCTAAGCCGCTCTTGTTGTTCGCGGATCAGCGACTGCCGCAGAGCAATCTCCGAATCCAGAAACTGTAGGCGGATTTTTCCCGCCGTTGTGCGCAGCTTCAGCGGAGGTCCGCCGCCATTCAGCGCGGCCATCGCGTGCACTGGCCCATTTCCGCGATTCTGAACTTGCAGGGCCAGCGCCGGATCAGCTTCAATGCGCCGCTCGCCACCAGACTCCACCACGGCATCGATATCGGCCGCCAGGTTGCGCGGCAGAAACACAATAATGTCGCCATTGCCGGAAGTCAGTTGCGACAATCCGGGCAAGTGCACCGTGCCCCCAGACGAAGACGCATCCGGGTTGATCCAGGCGGTGATCGTGCCGCCCGCCGTCGCCGCGCGCACCGTTCCGGCCACGCGCGTCAAGCAAATGCTTCCCGCGCTCGATTCGACTTCCATCGGGCCGGATACATACATGACGCGAATGCCGCCGCCGCCGGTTTGCGCCCGTACGGAACCTCGCACTTCTCCGAAATCAATTTGTCCGCCGCCCGTTCGCACACTGACCAATTTTCCTGCCTGGCCCACGGTGATGTTGCCGCCCTCTGTTTCCAAATCCGCCCGGCCGCCGATCTGTCCTGCGCGAATGTGCCCGCCACCGCTGCGCAGCGCTGCGTCGCCCGCGATATTTCCTGCGTTGATGTGGCCGCCAGCCGTAAATGCCCGCAAGTCTCCTGCAACATCCTGCACCTGGATGTGGCCGCCTTCCGTCTCCAGCCGCGCAACCAAGCGCTCCGATGCTGTGTTCCGCGAATTGCCAATTCCGACGCCGATGCGTCCCGCGCGGATGTTGCCGCCTTGCGTCGTCAGACTGGCAGTTCCGCCAATGTCGTCCGTTTCGATGTCGCCGGCTTCGGTCTTTACCTCGACGCTGTAATTGCGCGGAACCGCTATCTCGAACTGAACCCAGAATTGCGCGCCAGACGCCGTGAAGCGCGCCAGTTGCGGCGGCAAGTTCCCAGTGATCTCGACGCCGCTAGGAGTGGACTTGGCGATTAACGAATAATGGTCCAGAAGATGCTGCGCCAGTGGAGCATGCACATCCGTTTCGATGTGTACAGCGTAACGGACCAGCGGAGCGGAGCCTGCTTCCAGTGGAACGATTTTCACGGAGCCCAGGTCCGTCGTGAGCCGCAGCGTCAATCCATCGCTTGTCTGCAACGATCCGGTTCGCTCCTCAGAAATCCGCGCTGGAGTTGGATCACCTGGCTTGTTCAACTTAGCTGCCGAAGGTTCATGTGCGCTGCCCTCTGCCATGCACAGAAGCAGCAGCATCGCGGCACACAAGAGTCGCGCCGTATTTTCCACACAGGCGCTACGAGGGATTGTAGTGTTCATTTCCGGCTTGAGTGTTACTGCACTTCTCGCGGACCAATCTGTCGCAATGCCGCCGCGCTGCGCAGCCGCACATAACGGTTGGGGTCGCTGCGTTGCAATCCTTCGAGCGTGTGAATGACGCGTTCCACCGAAGGATCAGGAGGAATTTGGCTTCCTGCAATCTCGGGTGACGCTGGTGAGACTGGAGACTCAGGCGCCTCCGCTCCCAGCGAGCGAACAAGCAGGTTCACCGCTTCGACGCGCACGCCCGGATTCGCGTCATGTTCCAGCGCCTCCAGCAAAGTTTCGCGAACCGCATTGTCCGCCGTGGAATCCCGCAGGGCTTCCAGCGCCTTCATGCGCACCGCGGCATTCTGGTCCTTGCGTGCCGCCGCCAACAATGCGTGCCGCACGTCTTTTTCGCCCGTGCGCGTTTTTAGCGCATCCAGGCAATCCAATCTCACGCCTGGATCAAAGCGCTCCCCGTTCGTCACCACGTAGGTGAGAACTCGCCGCACGTCCGTGTCATCGACGCTTCCGCTTAAGATGATCGGCTGCTCCGTCCGCACTTGCAGTTGGATCGTGCCGGAAGAATCCGGAGCCGGTGCGAAATTCACTCCCGCAACCGCCATCTTCGACAAGTCTTCGTTCGTCAGCGGTGCAGCCTTTACGTTCACCGCTTGGCCCGGGCCAAAATTGCCGTCGCGTCCGGGTATCCACAGCGCCACCTGCGTTCCTACAACCAAGCCCAGCAGCACTAAGCCTACGGCGCTCCACGCCGGACGCAGCGCCATCCAACGCCGTATCCAACCAAAAGGGCTCCACTGCTCCCGCAAAGGCGGCGCGGACAAATCATCCAGTAATTCGGAAAGTTCGCTGCGGCACTGTGCGAGGAGAGCTCCGGAGGGGTCAAGCTGGTCAGCAGGTTGAAACGCGCTCACCAGAGCGCTCTGCATTTCTTGTTCTTCGCGAAGCTGCGCTGCGCACGAATCACACGTGGCCAGGTGCGCGTCGATGTCTTCGCGCTCCCGCGGCTCGACTTCGTCACACGCATAAAAGACCAGCAGGGGAGCGATATCTTCGCAGCGCTTCAGCCCGTTCGCGCTCATCGGAGGCCTCCCAATTGCGTGCGCAGCTTGCGAGTCGCACGGAACAGGGAATTTTTCACTGTCTCTTCGGTCGTGCCCAGCGCGTCACCAATGGCCCGCAGCTTGAGCCCTTGGTAATGCTTCATCTCAAAAACGACGCGTTCCCGCGGAGACAGCCGCTCCATTGCCGTCGCAATCCGCGCCTGAATTTCTTTCCCGAAGAGCCGCCGCTCTGGGTCCAGCGTCGGCCGATGCTCGCGCTGCCGCTCGAAAAAGTCAGTAATCCCCTCATCCGCATGACCATTGTTAGCTTCAGGCGCCTGATCCTCTGGACGCGCTTGCCGCCGCCGCAAATGATCCAGGCAAACATTCGTAACAATCCGGTACAGCCAGGTGTAAAAGCTGCACTCGAAGCGGAAGCGGTGCAGGTTGCGGTAGACCTTCAGAAAAGCTTCTTGGTAAACGTCGCGCGCGTCCTCGGGACGCTTCATCAAATTCAACGCCAACCGCAGCACATCGCGGTCATACCGGCGCACCAGTTCCTCGAACGCAGCGCGGTTTCCAGTCTGCGCTTCCGCGACTATGCAGCGCTCGTCAAGCTGGGGCAATGAAGCCACCGTGGCCATGGCACCCGTATCTGTAGCTCGGCCAGTAACGCTAGCCAAAGCCAATCGAGGAAGCTGCATATTCGCTTTCTATTCGCAGTTCTCGGTGTTATGGCCTTGGCCCTAACACCTTAGCGCAGGTTTATAGCACGGAGACGAAGCCTGAGCCAACGCGAACCACCCAATTTGGACGCAGTTAATCCCAATGGGTGAGCAGCTACCTCTCCTCTTCTAACGTATCGCTCAGTCCGTTTGTTTCTGGATTAGACGCAAAATCGTCGCGGACCGCAACATTTCTGGGAGTGGGGGGAGTCTTGCTCCCGCTTTCTCGACGTCAGCGTCCCGATAAGCGTGCGTTGGGCACTAAATGTGCCCGTTGTGCTCGACTCGGTGAACTCTGCACTAGGCCTTTTCTTCTTGCGCCGGCCGCCAAGCCACCAGTGGCCACCCAAATAAGATCACCAAAGCCACCAGCACGCCGTACCCGTTGGCTTTATAGAAGTAATCCGGATGTCGCTGCATCTCTCCAGCAGCGCTGAGAAGAAAGAGACCCGCCACAATCAGGAAATACCCCAACACATTGAAGCGCACGAGGTATAGCACCGCAAAATCAAAGAACCCAATCCAAACCGCCGCTATGACCATTTTCTTTTCGACATCCATCGGATCATGCCAGTTCGCCGCAACTCCGCCCAGCGCAAACACCGCCAGCACAAAAATCAAAGCTCGAAGCCACTTCGGCCGAATCATGCTCGCGATAAACGCCGCCGTTATTGCTACTACCGCCGTCACAGTCAACCCGCTGCGCACCGCAGATCCTAGAATCGCGGCTGCGGGGAACATCGCGTCAAGGTTCGTGCCAAAACTTGCCGCCGCTCCCGCCTGTGCCCCGGGCAAATGCTGGTTCGCCCATTTCACGGTCGCGTCCAGCGCAACCCAAGCAGCCGTTCCACCCAGCCCAATAAACAACGCGTCCCGGTAGTACGCCCTCGGCATGCCGGTCCATCGCGGTATCCGCTCTTCTCCGAAAGCCAGGTTGCCGTAATACCAAGCAGCACCAAACAACAAAGTCAAAAATCCGTAGGAGAACAAGATTCCCAGCAGCACGCTGATGGCAGTAACGCCAATCATGGTCTTGAAAGGAATCGCTGTCCTGTAGTTGCTCAGCGCGGTTTGTATGAAGTCTCCAAAAACAACCGCCAGCAGATAGCCGGCAAGTCCCCATACCGCCCACATCGCCAGCCGCTTCCATGGAATCCTGCGCCCCACCTCCGAACGCAGATTCTTCAGGAAAACAATTAGTGCCGTAATCCCAAATCCAGCCACGACCAAGATCGGTATCGCATACCCCAAAATGATCTTCGCCAGCGTTAACTCTTCCTGTCTGCGCCGCCACTCATCCGGGATCTTTATATAGGTCCGGTAATTCGTAACTTCATTGCCCAGCACCATGAGTTCGATGCGCGCAAACGCATGGTCGGCGGAGTTCGCCTTTGCCGCTGCAGGAGAACTCGACGTGCCGCCGCTGTCCAGAGACGTATTCTGCTGCCAGGTAAAAGTGTGATCGATGCGGTGCGGCCGCTTGTCAGAGCTCGAGTCCACCAGTGACCACTGCGTTAAATCAATCTTCTTCTCTTCCCGCAGGAATTTCTCCGCCCGTGCCAGCGCTTCCTCTTTGCTCAGCGAAGCCCCCGGCGCCTCTTCCGCAATCGTATGCCGCACGGCGTGCAGCGAACCATCTGGCTTCAGCACAACCGCAAATTCCTCCGGCTGCGAATCGCGAAAATACCGGACCCGCCACAGCGCCCCGGGAACCTGCGTGGCAAGAATTTCGTTCAGCTGGGTAACGCCCACGCGCTCGCGCAAAAACTCATTCGTCACCGGATCGGTGACGTTCACCAGCAGCGTCGAATGTATATACGTGTTCGGCTGCAACCCGCGTTGCCGAAAAACCGCGTCCGCGTGTGCGCGCGCCGACCGCGCATTCACCGAAAGCTTCAAATACTCGCCGATCGATTCCGGTTTCACCTTCCACGCTACCGCCGCGCCCACAATCAGGCACACGGCCAAGAACGCGAGCATCCCCGAAGACAGCGCGTCATACCGTCGCGTCGAAACTCGCCCGGAAATTTCTTCCGGCGCCGCGGCCAAACTTATTTCCGGAACCGGCGCCGCCTGGTTCAATAAATCTTCGTCGGGCTCAAATGTTCCCCGCGACAAATAGGAAATCGCTGCGAACAGCAGCGGCGCCGCGGCGGCCAGCGCCACAACCATGCCCGAAACTTTGAAATACAAACTGTTCGAACGTATCAACAGCAGTCCCACCAGTGATGCGTCCACCGTGTAATGCCAAATTAATGTCGCCAGGATTCCCCAGCGCAGCATCACCAATCCCGCGATTATTCCGAACAAACCGATTTCGATTCCCCGGATGTACGGCGGTTCCTGCGGATAATTGCTGTGCAGAAAGCTCCACATAAACGCCGGCAGCACGACGGCAACCCATCGCAAGCCAGTCAATCGCTGGAAAAAAGGAATCGCAAACAAGCGAAATGTGAACTCTTCGTTCGTTGAAGCCAGCAAGCCGATCGCCGCTCCCGCAAGCCACGGAAACAGAGTATTCACCGAATCCTGATAGTTGATTTCCTGCGGCGCCCACGCTCCGAAATGTTGTGCCACCACGTAAAAGAGAACCACATAGCCGATGTGCGCGGCCGCCATAGACAGCCCGACCACCGCCGCCGAGAAAAATTCCTTGGACCGCAATCCCCGCAACGTAAATGCTTTCGCAAGCTGCAATCGCCGAGGTTGCGACGCGCGGTATAGCGGCTCCGCCGCCGGCAGCACCAGTGTCACCGTGAGTGCCGTCAACAGTGAAACCAGCTCCGCCGAGCCGATCCTCGCCAGAATGAACCCGTTGTAAGACGCTTTCGTGTCGTTGCTCGCGCCCCTCAGCGGCCAGTCATTCAGGTTCTGGAGGAAAAGCAAAGCAGCTACGATTAGGCCCAACAGAATCGCACCCCGCCACGACGACTGGCCGGCACTTGTCAGCTTAAAGGCCAGCCACACCGCGCATCCAAGAAGCAAAATGTAAGGAACCGTGAATACCAGCGCCAGCGTGTCATTTCCCGATCGCAGCCGCTGATAACTTCGCTCCCAGGCTTCCGGCACCCGCAAATATTCCTGCGACCCCCCGATGCGCTCCCCTTCCAGCGCGACGGTCAGCCGGTAAGGCGCATCTTTCGCCCGGAATCCGTGCTTTTCCCAGGTGAAATCCCAATCCGTCCGGTTCGGCCGTTTCGTCGAATTCGCCTCTTCCGGCAGGAAATCCCACTGGCTCGGGTCAAGCCCAAGCTTCGCCACCAAAAAATTCTGCGCTCTGGCCTGAGCCGCAGCGCGGTCCAGCGAAGCCCCTGGGCGCGCTTCTTCAATCTTGTGTGTGTACCCGACAACTTGCCCCACCGGGCTCACCCGTACATAAAATTCTTCTTCCTGCAGCGGCCGGAAAAACCGCACATCCCAATACCACAGGTGCACTTGCGAGGACATCAGCTGGTTCGCTTGTTGCAATCCCAACTCGCGCTCCAGATATGTCTTCCCATTGTCGTCGACACTAAACACAATCGCCGACCGGTACCCGCTGACATTCTCGCCCAGCCCCGCCACGAAGTTTTGCCCGAGCTTCAGCGCCTCTCCGCGCGTAACGTGAAAATCCACCGAAGCTTCCGGAAACGCTCGGAAGAAATATTTGTAAGCGAAAATTGTTCCGATAATTCCGAGGACAACCCACAGCAGCAGCGCGCGTCTTTCCGACCCACTCAGCCGTTCACCAGCCACAAAATCCTCCGCAGCTCAGTTCATCTTGGGGTAAGGGCCGTACTCATCCGCACTTTGGAGAGTCATTCTTAGACACTTCAGAGAATCTGGCTCACTTCTTAGACACAGCAACCCACTCTATAGATACGCCTCCCAACTCCGCAAGTAACTCCCCGTAGGGCCGCACCTCGCCTGCGGTGGGCAGGCACTGTCACTTGAATGCTCACAACAACTCTCGCGTGCCGCCGACTTTAGCGGCCGCCGTTATGCCAATGGTATAAAAGATGTATCGAATGTCACTCTCCCTGACAACCGAAGTTCGCATGATCAAAGGCGTTGGCCCCCATCGTGCCGAACTTCTCGCCAAACGCGGCATCTACACGGTCAACGATCTCCTTCACTACTTGCCTTTTCGCTACGAAGACCGCATCCATTTCTCGAATATCAAGGACATCAAGCCGGAAGGCATCTACACCATTCGCGCTCGCGTCATGAGCGGTCAGGCCGTGCGCACCATGCGCGGACGCGACGCCATCTATCATCTCCTCGTGCAGGACGCCACCGGCCAGCTCCCCTGCAAGTTTTTCCACGGCGGCTATCTCGAAGACCGCCTCAAGCAGGGCCAACTTCTCGTCCTTCACGGCAAAGCGGAAATCGACAAGATGCGTCCCGCGCGCATCGAAATGGTCAATCCGCAAATGGAACTGCTCAGCAGCGTTGATCATTCCGCTGCCGCACACGAAGCCGACAAGTCCGCGGCTCAGGAAGAAATCGACTCCACCGAGGTCGGCCGGATCGTCCCTATTTACGAAGCTGTCGGCACGTTCGGCCCCCGCTCTATTCGCCGCACCATCTACACCGCTCTGCAAACCCTCGATCCGCGTATGCCGGACATTTTGCCGGAGAACCTGCGCACCCGACTCGGTTACCCTTCTCGCTTTCAAGCTTTAGCGCAAACCCATTTTCCCGCCGCCGAAGAGTCCCTTGAGGCCCTGAACGAATTTCGTTCTCCTGCACAACGGCGCCTCATCTTCGAAGAATTTTTCCTCTATCAGCTAAGCCTCGCGCTGGATCGACGCACCGCACGCAAAGAAGACGCCATCGCCTTCCGTCTCCGCGAAGAAAACATACGCGAAGCGCTAAAGCGCATTCTTCCGTTCAAGCCAACGGCCGCACAAAAACGTGTCCTAGCCGAAATCGCCGCCGACTTGGAAAAACCCGCGCCCATGAACCGCCTCCTCCAGGGCGATGTCGGTAGCGGCAAAACCATCGTCGCCCTCCAAGCCGCGGTCGTAGCCATCGAAAACGGCTGCCAAGCTGCTCTCATGGCCCCCACGGAAATTCTCGCCGTGCAGCATTTTCTTTCCGCGGGCCGCATCCTCGAACGCGGCGGCTATCGCGTTGAGCTCCTCATCAGCGGCCTGAAATCCGCAGAAAAATCCGTCGCCCTCGAGCGCATCCGCTCCGGCGAAGCGCAACTCGTCGTCGGCACGCACGCCCTAATCGAAGACAACGTCCAGTTCGCCCGTCTAGGTTTCGTCGCGATCGACGAACAGCATCGCTTCGGCGTTCTCCAGCGCAAACGCCTGATGGACAAAGCCGCCGCCCACGGTCACGCGCCTCACGTTCTCGTCCTGACCGCCACGCCCATCCCCCGCACGCTCTCTCTCACCCTCTACGGCGATCTCGACGTCTCCATCCTCGACGAGCTGCCTCCCGGCCGCACCCCCATCGAAACGCACCTAACCTCCGAGCCGCATCTCCCAGGCGTTTGGGGCAGCATCCGCCGCGAAGTCGAAGCCGGCCATCAGGCCTACATCGTCTATCCCGTAATCGAAGAATCAAAGATTGAATTGAAAGCGGCCGTGGAAGAATACGAGCGCCTCTCTCGCCAAGTTTTTCCCAAGCTGCGCCTCGGCCTCTTGCACGGCCGTCTCTCCAGCGAAGAAAAAGATGAAGTCATGCAGCGCTTCCGCAAAAACGAAGTACAAATCCTCGTCGCCACCACGGTCGTAGAAGTCGGCGTCGACGTCCCCAACGCTACCGTAATGGTCATCGAACACGCCGAGCGCTTCGGTCTCTCGCAGCTTCATCAGCTCCGCGGACGCATCGGCCGCGGCGCGCAAAAGTCCCACTGCGTCCTCGTCGGACCCGTGCGCATGACCGACGAAGCCCGCGCCCGCCTCGAAACCATGGTCCGCACCTCCAACGGTTTTGAAATTGCCGAAACCGATCTGGAGCTGCGCGGTCCCGGAGAATTCTTCGGCACCCGCCAATCCGGCGCCTTCGGCTTCCACATAGCCAATCCACTACGCGACCGCGAACTCCTAGAGCAAGCCCGCCGCGAAGCCTTCGCAATCGCCGACACTCCGTCACAAATGTCCACCCTCGACCGCATCCTCAGCAGCCTCCCGTCAGAATGGCAGCGCCGCTACCACCTGGCGAGAGTGGGGTGAGCAAATGCTAGCGCTGCCTTTCGCGAATATAATTTCAAGCGTGCCCCATTCGCTTGCGTTTCGGCTCTTCCGAACGGCCGTGCTGTGCCTCATCGGCGCCCAATTCATCATTCAGGCTGCAAGCAGAAGAGTTTTCGCTGGCGGGGGACGGCCTATGCCGACATGGCTCGGCCGTGGCGTGTTAATCGGATTCGGTCTCTTTTCAATTGGGAGCGGTTTCTTTTTTTGGAAAAAGTAAATAAATGCGCGTAATCGCCGGCAAATATCGCAGCCGCATCCTGAAATCCCTCAAGGGCAACGCCCTGCGCCCCACCAGCGACCGTCTCCGCGAAACTCTCTTCAATGTCCTCGCCCCCAAAATCAGCGGCTCCCGTTTTCTCGACATCTTCGCCGGCACCGGCGCCGTCGGGATCGAAGCCCTAAGCCGCGGTGCGACACAAGCTGTCTTCATTGAAAACCACGCCCCCGCCGCCACACTAATCCGCCGCAATCTCGCCTCTCTCGAAATCCAAACCGAAGCCCAAATCCTGCCGCTCGACGCCCTCCGCGCCCTCGAAAAACTCGCCGCCCGCCACAAGCCGACCGACGCTCCCTTCAATTTCGTCTTCGTCGATCCCCCCTACGCCGAAAAAACGCAGTACGATCGTGTCCTCGGCTTTCTCGGCTACGCTCCCTTTCTTGGGCTCGGCAGCATCGTAATCGCCGAGCACCGCCGCACCTTTGAGCTCCCTCAGCGTTTCGGCCGTCTGTTGCAAACGCGAATCCTCCGCCAAGGCGACGCCGCCCTCAGCTTTTTCGAGCACCAAGCCGCCGAGCCCAACGAAATCCCCGAAGCCGCGTGAGCGTACGTCAAAGGTTCTCCCAAAAAAACAGCGGCCCGTTTCGCGGGGCCGCTGTTTTTGAATATGAATTGAGAGTTGGCTTAGATTGCTCCGTTCACAGGAACTTCACCAGCGCATCCATCGTTTCCTTCGGCCGTTCCTCCATGATCCAATGTCCCACATCTTTCAGCACCACCACGGTCACGTCCGAAGCCACTAATTTCATCTGCTGCGCCAGCGGTTCTCCCAACGACTTCTCTCCGCCAATCGACAGTACCGGCATCGTCAGCTTCGTCTGCGAGAGCTGCGCGAAATCTTTCGCCGCTTGCGGAAACGAATCGAAGTAAGCCCAAGCCGCTTTCATGCGACCAGGCCGCGCGTACGCTGCGACATACGTCGCGCGATCCGCCTCCGGTAACGAGCGATTCTTGTCCGCGGCCAAATCGTTCCAGAAATACGCGAAGTACGTCTGCTCGCGCCCCTTCACCAGCGCTTCCGGCGTCGGCCCATGAAACCGGAAATGCCAATAGTTGGGACTGTTGTAAATCGGCTCCCACCCCTCAACGCCAGGCAGAAACGCATCCATCACCACCAACTTTTCCGTCTCCGCGGGAAACTGTGCCGCATACGCATAAGCGACCATTAGCCCGATGTCATGTCCCACCACGCGCGCTTTCTCAACTCCAAGCTTCCGCGCAAGCGCATGAATCCGTATTGCCGCCGTCTTCATGTCCGCGCCATCCGCAGGAATCGCCGAATCTCCAATCCCAGGCAAATCCGGCGCAATCACCGTAAACCGTTCCGCCAGCAACGGCATAAGCGGCTTCCACATCCGTGAAGTCTCCGCATAGCCGTGCAGCAAGATGACCGCCGGGCCTTTCCCCGCCGTCAAATATTGCAACCGCACGCCATCCACGTCCGCCGTACGCGAAGCAATCGTTTTGTCTTGAGCGCGTGCACCCGCCGCCAAAGACAAACCAAAAATTACCAGCACACCGACAGCAGCAGTGTTGGAAGCAACACGGAAATTCAGTTTCATGCAAATCTCCTGGAGAAAGGTGAGAGAATGAAGGCTGCGTGCTGCTCCGGAAATAGTAGCACGCCCCAGCGATCGTTCCAGCAGCACCCCGGGTGCCACCTTCGAACGAGATCACGCCGTGAAGCAGGAACGCACGAGTGCTCATCTGTTGCTATTCGTTCCGCCCGATGCTACAACCATTGTCACAAAACATGACATCTCATATTTGGGCACACCGAGTTTCCCGCATACCTTCCTGTCTTGCCCCGTTATGATGATATTCGTACCTGGCGACCACCATCACGTCCGCCAGAAAGAAGAGTTATGAGAATTTTACTGTATAACCCAGACAACGGCGTCACGCGCAATTTCATGCCGCATCTCTGGATGTTCTTGCTGAAAGCTCTCACTCCCCCAGGCCATGAAGTTTTGTTGATCGATGGCAACGCGCAGCCTATGGATGAAGATGGCATTGCGCGTTTCGTGCAGGAACAAAAAATTGACCTCGTGGGCATCGGCGCCATGACCCGAATGATCGCAAAGGCTTATCGCATGGCTGATGCAATTCGCGCCGTGGGCGTGCCCGTGGTGATGGGCGGCCCGCACGTCACGGAAATGGCCGACGAAGCGCTCGGTCGAGATGGTGGCCCCCGCCATGCCGACGCGGTAGCTCTCGGTGAAGCCGACGACACCTGGCCCAAAATTGTAAACGACGCGGCGAGCGGCGCCCTGAAGGATATCTACGCTCCTGTCGACGCTTTCGGCCAGGAGCAAAAACCCTCATTGCAATCCTATCCGCCCATCCCCTGGGACACAATCGATCTCGCACAGTTCAATATCGTTCCAAAGGTATTTTATCCCTTGCTCCAAAAAATCGGCGCGGGTTGGGGCACCTTCCGCATCATTCCCATCGAGTCCGGCCGCGGCTGCCCTTACGGATGCGAGTTCTGCACCGTAACCGGTTTTTTCGGCGACTCCATCCGCTTTCGCACCAACGAAAGTGTTGTGAACGAACTGTTGCTTCTGAAAGCCCGCGCGCAAAGCGAGCGCGGTCAGATCGCCGTATTTTTCATCGACGACAATTTCGCCATCAACGTCAAGCGCACCAAATCGCTCTTGCGAGACATCATCGCCGCCAACGCCCAGGTCCATTGGGTCGCGCAAATCAGCGCCAATCTCCTGCGCGACGAGGAACTTGTAGATCTCATCGCCGCCGCAGGCGGTAAGTGGATCTTCATCGGCATGGAATCCATCGACCCGGCGAACCTGAAAGACGTAAACAAAGGTTTCAACAAGCCGGGTGAATATGCAGCCGTGCTCGAGAGACTCGCGCAACGCAACGTCTTCGCCATCACTTCCTTCATCTTCGGCATGGACAACGACACCGTGGGTGTCGCAGACCGAACGCTGAAGGAGATTCGCACCTGGCCGCCAGGCTTGCCCATCTTCGGCCTGCTCACCCCTTTGCCCGCGACGCCACTTTACAAAAGGCTGGAGGCCGCCGGCCGCTTGACGCGCCCGAAACACTGGCAAGAGTTCATCCCCTTCGCCATGGCGCACACTCCGCTAAAGATGACCATCTCAGAAGCCCACGCGGAGGTGAAGCACGGTTGGGCTAAATCTTATAGCCCGGAGGCAATCGCAAACGCTGTGGCGTCGGTCGCTCACAAGCCCCTGGGGTACCGCGTAAATATCCTTATCTCGCGCCTCTGTTTCCGCGGCATCTATTTCCCCCAAATGGGCCGCTTCGCCTGGTTCAAAACCATAGCCGAAAATCGCCGCGTCATCGTCAGCTTAATAAAGGAAGCCTTCCGCGGCAGACGCGCCCACGCCCAAGATCCTCCCTCCGCCTACCAAGAAGGAAACCTCTCCCCCTCGTAGCGCACGATACATTCAGAGCTTCCCATACTCTGCCTTGGCCTGTTTTAGGGTTACGATGGAATGTCTGGGTCGACATCTCAAGTTGCGAACAACCTACGGCCACTGTACGTCGAGTGCGTAAATCTCCTGCATGCTCGTGTCGCGGATCAACAGAGGAGAATCGTCGGGTCCCAACCCGGTCCACTGGCCGAAAGTCCCCCACGCCACTCCGCGGGTAAGATTAGCGTTCGCTATATGCTCCAGCTTGCCATCCGCAATTCGCGATCGATAAAAAGGTGTTCCGCTTTCGAAAGGATTCGAGAAATGAATATATTTCGCGTCTCGCGACCACATCGGATAGTTATAGCTGTGGCCGCTATCCAATTCTTTCCACGTCTGAGTAGTCAAATCGAAGAGCAACATCTTGAGCCCATCGTGGGTGGTAACGCTGATGAAGCGGCCATCGGGTGACCATCTGGGAGAGAACAATCCCTTCGGGCCAGGAAGCGTCGAAATCTGGCGTGTTTGTAAATTCAGAACATAGATTGCGGAGCTAGGCGATCCCACAAACTCGCCAAACACCAGCGACTGTCCATCCGCTGACCAGTTCGCATCTAATTCCGAATTCTCGCCTGGCATCAACTTTTCTGGGCTGCCGCCGTTTGCTGAAATCACGAAGATTTTCCAGGTTTTGCCGGGCGTTAATCCTGAAAAGGCTATGCGCTTCCCGTCCGGCGACCAGCGCGGCAGGGCCGCTTTCATAGGCAAGTTGCTAAGCTGAAGCCGTTCGCTTCCGTCTGCTCGGCTGCGCCACAGTACCCCCTCCGGGAAAGTCACGTAGGCCAGCCATTTCCCGTCCCTCGAAAAGTCCAAACCCTCCGCCGAAATTCCACCAAGAAAAGTCACAAACTGTTTCGACCCCGAGTCGTAGCGCATTAACTCGCCCCGCGACTGCTCCCCAATGACAAAGAGCCGCTTGCCATCCATGCTGGGAGATGGCCCCCACAAATGCATCGGTCCTGCCGTCAATTGCACCGGCTCGGCTTGGGTCCTTTGGAAAAAACCGTGCCTCTCGCGTATGGCGTTGATAGTTGCCACGCCATCGCGGATCGAGTTGTATACGAAGTATTTCCCGTCGGGGGTCCACGCTCCGCAGCATTCGCTGACTCCGCGAGGATTATTCCCAGGAGCAAATAAGCGACGCAGATCGGTTCCGCTCGCGGAAACCTCCCATAGCGAACTCACCCCTTTGTTGTTAGCGCTGAAACGCAGCACCCTTGCGTCAGGGGACCAACGCGGCATGATAGCGACTCCAGATGGCGTTACCAGTTCAGGTAACGTTACGAGCTTACGCGATCCGCTTCCGTCAGCATTCGCTACAGATAAGTCTCGGCCTTTGCTGTAAGTAATGGTCTGCCCGTCCGGCGACCAAGTGGCATCACCGACCGTCAGGTCGCCCACCCTCCGAGCGACCGCGTCAGAGAGATGTACCACCCAGAGCGGAGCTTCCGCTTGGATCGTCTTTGAAGCGCCGACCAGAATTTGGGATCGGTCTGGGGAAATATCGAACAGGTTCACGTATTTAACGTCTCCAAAATTCGCAGGAACTCGCACCACCTCGCCACCGCTGACAGAGGTTTGCGCAACGACCCAGCCAACCGGTGGTGTCTCCACAAAATAAACTCTGGATCCGTCGCTAACCTCGGTCGAAGGACCACAATCATTAACGCACTTTGCCAGGCCGTCGTTCGTGATCTGGACGTAACGCAGGATTTTCGGTCCAGCGGGCGCTTGGATGACCGCTATCACGATGGCCGCAATCACGGCCATCCCGATCAAAGCCGCCACCCCAGCCCAAATCCGCATTCGCTTCCTTGGCGGCTCGGACGGACTGGCCGCCAAACGCGGATCTGAATCCCGTTTCAGCCGCTGCAGATCTGCGCGAATGTCTGAGGCATGCTGATACCGAAGCTCGCGGTCCTTCTCCAAAGCTTTGCCGATGACCTCGTCGAGCTTTGGAGGCAATTCGGCATTTAGGCGAATCGCGGGCGTGGGTGCATGGCTCAGTATTCCCTCAAAAATCGCGCCAGAGCTTTCTCCACGGAACGGTAATTTACCCGTCGCCATCTCATAGAGCACCACGCCGAAGGAGAAAAGATCGGTTCGGGCGTCGAGTGGTTTACCGCGAACTTGCTCCGGCGACATATAGACCACCGTCCCAACGGTTGTCCCCGGGCTAGTGAGCTGTTCAGGCCCATCTGCGAGAGTTGCCGAGTTATCGGTATTGCCGCTGACATTGCCCGCGCTGGTCACTTTGGCCAGGCCGAAGTCCAAAATCTTGGCGTGGCCGCGCTTCGTCACAAAAATGTTCGCCGGCTTGATATCTCGGTGAACGATGCCTTCAGAGTGCGCCGCATCCAGAGCATCGGCTACATCCGCTGCAATATTCAGGAGCTGCTCCGGCTCCATCGGCCGACCCGTAATGGTCTGTTTGAGGGTAGCGCCATCCAGGCACTCCATCGCGATAAAAGCTTTTCCGTTCTCGTCGCCGATGTCGTAGATAGTGCAAATGTTCGGATGATTCAACGCCGAAGCAGCCCGCGCCTCACGTTTGAATCGTTCCAGCGACTGCGGATCGCGCGCAAGGTCCTCTGGCAGGAACTTCAGAGCAACGAAACGGCCCAGCCTGGTGTCTTCGGCCTTATACACCACACCCATGCCACCGCCGCCAAGCTTTTCCACAATCCGATAATGGGAAACGGTCTGCCCAAGCAATCCTGCAAAATCCGTCATTTGGCGACAATCTTAGGTTGCGCCCACACCCAAGTCAACGAACCTCGACCGCGCGGCAAGCAGTGCCAAATCAAACGCCAACCCACGCCTAGTTTGCTCACTTTTGTCAGCTACAGCCCGTCGAACCCTGCTAAGGGTTGACCGCGAGCACAAGGAAAACCGCTTCCGCCGGGCGAGATGTGCAGCGTCTGCCTGGGCACCAGAGGTTTCGCGCGTTCCTCCACCTTACAAACCGCTACATCCTGCATATCAATGCGCAGATGGCAGTGCCGGGCCTCGATGTACAGCTGCGCCGGGCGCTCTCGCAAGTCAATCCCGATTTGGCGGTAGTCGATTTTCGGAGCTTTGCCGCGCAGGTGGGTACGAATTTCATGCAGCAGGCGATGATCGCCAAGCTCACCTCGCTGTTTGGCATCCTGGCCCTGATTCTGGCTTCGATCGGGCTCTATGGAGTTACTGCGTATTCGGTCGAACGCCGGACCAGCGAGATCGGAATTCGTATGGCCCTCGGCGCTAATCGTATGAATGTACTCAGGCTAATCTTAGGCGGAGCCTTTGCCCAGGTTGGTATTGGTCTGGCAATAGGTATTGCCGCAACGATCTTTGGCGGCCGCGTGATGGCCAGCCAGTTATTTGAGGTAACGCCGCACGATCCCATTGTGTTGGAGGTTACAATTGCGGTACTCGCGACAGCGGCATTCGTCGCCAGCCCGCCGCGCCGCAAAAACAGGACCTATCTTGGCCTTGAGGACCGGCTAGACACATCCACATCAAGGACAACAACGGTCCGCATCACGAGCACGCAACGCGTGGGACCAATCGCTTCACGCTTTCGTGGTGGCTAACTCTCGCAGGCATGCTTCACACAGGCAATCAGCATGTCGCGCTCGCAATTCCGCCAGCATCGCCGGTTCTACACGCACACTCGCGCACCAGCATCCCCCCTCCTGCTTGCACAAAAATCTTTCCCCGCAGCGCGGGCATTTCTTCTCAACATCCGTGCGCACAATTTCCGCCACCTTCCCTCCTTCCCTTGTAGCGCCGTTTTCTGAAGCGGGCTCCTCCGCTCGGGTCCGAAGCATTACAGCGTCACATCGATCGATGAGACCATGCACTATGCTGTTTTCACAACCCGATCTTCTTCGAGGCACGAGCGACCAACTCGTCCAATCTCGAAAGCAAAAGCTTTAGGATGGGAGAATCGTTCGACTTTTTGTAGCCGAGGACCAGCTCGATCGTCGGCGTGTCTCCCTTGAGAGGACGACTCGTTATAGACGAGGGCAGAAAGTTCTGTGCGTAAGCAGGTAACAGCCCTACGCCGCCCGTCGACGCGATTAAGGACATTCCCATGACGACATGGTCCGCCTCGTGAGCTGGCGTGATTTTGATTCCGGACCGCTTCAGGTAATCGTCGATCACAGCACGCAGTACCGGAGCCGTGTCCGACACGGTCACGAATGTCTCGTTCACTAGATCCCCAGGACTGATGGTTTTGAGCGCAGCGAGACGGTGGTCACTCGGCAGGACTACCATCAATGGTTCCTTGACGAGAAGACGGAACGCCAAGTCTGGCGCCCCTTTTTCCCGTCGAAGAAAGGCGGCACCGATTTTTCCTTTCGAAAGGCCCTCCGCAAGCAGAGGCGAATATTGACTCGATATCATCACGTCGATGTTAGGCAATTCGTCGCGCAAGATCTGCAAGGCTTCCGGCATCCATGTCAATTCGTGTCCGGTCAGAAAACCCATCGAGAAGCATGGCTTGGCAGGATGAGCGACCCGGCGAGCAGCTTCCGTTGCCGCTTCAACCTGCGATAGCACCACGCGGGCGTGTTCGAGAAAGGCTCGACCCGCGGGTGTCAGCTCGATCCCGCGAGCTGTGCGCGTCATGAGTTGGGCGCCTACCTCGTCCTCAAGATCTTGAATTTGCCGGCTCAATGAAGGTTGCGACGTGTGCAGTTTTCGCTCTGCGGCCACCGTCAGACTCCCCGCCTCCGCAACCGCCACGAAATAGCGAAGATGTCGCAATTCCATGTTCCGCTCCCATGCTTGTGAAGCATCGCTCCCAGCCTAACAAAGTATGCTTCAAGGACGCTACAACCAGCCAGCTTCGCCATCTAACGAGGTGATCTGAGTTATCCCAGAGCGGCTTGGCGGACCTCGCAGTCATGCTCAGTTTGCATGGGTCTAGATCAACGGAGGAAGGGCTATGAGTTCCCCAGTTGTTTTGATTACCGGCGCGTTGACAGGAATCGGTCACGCTACCGCAGTCATCTTTGCGCAAGAAGGAGCACGTGTTGTTGTGTCCGGTCGTCGAGATAAAGAAGGACAAGAGCTGGTTGCAGAGTTACAAGCGCTCGGAGCAGAGGCCATTTTCGTTCGTACCGATGTCCGCAAGGATGAGGACGTGCGCAGCCTTGTGGACCAAACGGTCAAGCGTTTCGGACGCCTGGATATTGCAGTCAACAATGCCGGGACGGAAGGCTTGCGCGGTCTCGTAACAGAACAGACCGCAGAGAGCTACGCCGCTACGTTTGATACCAACGTACTTGGTGTGCTGCTAAGCATGAAGCACGAACTGCGGGCGATGCTGCCACAGAGGAGCGGAAGCATCGTCAATATCTCGTCGACCTATGGAAGTGTCGGCGCTGCTGGGGCGTCCGTTTATGTGGCCAGCAAACATGCGGTGGAAGGACTGACAAAGTCCGCTGCACTGGAAGTCGCGGGCACTGGAGTTCGGGTAAACGTAATCGCTGTGGGCACTACGGATACGGGCATGCTCACTCGCTTCACCAACACAGATGAGAATAAGGCGGCGCTCGTCGAGACAGTACCCCTCAAGCGTCTGGCAACACCGGAGGAGATCGCTCACGTGATCGCTTTTGTCGGTTCGGCAAACGCGTCGTACATGACTGGCTCCTCTATCCCGGTGGATGGAGGAAAGCTGGCTCACTAATTCCAGGGCCGCCTCCAGGCGGAGAGTCTTAGTAACTACAACAATGCTGGCATCTCCAGCTCCTGCGGCGAAGTTTCGTCACGCAGTTCCTGAAGGGCTGAGCACGAGCAGAAAGGGAGATCGAAACATGAAAGGAAAGCAGGTGAAGCTACCAGGTCCGGATCATCCGATTTCCATCCAGCGCAATCCCGCTCGCGTTGTCGTCTCCGTTGCGGGCCGCGTGGTTGCCGATACCCGCAACGCCCTGACGCTCCGCGAAGCGGCGTATCCGCCCGTTCAATACATTCCAGGTGAGGACGTTGATTTTTCCCAACTGGAACGCACGGATCACGTTACCTACTGCCCGTATAAAGGGGATTGCAATTACTACAGCGTTCCCGCTGGAGGAAAGAAGTCCGTCAATGCCGTGTGGTCCTACCAGGATCCGTTCCCTGCTGTTGTCCAGATCAAGGGGCACGTTGCGTTCTATCCCGACCAGGTAGACGAAATAGCAGAGCAGCTCCCAACATGAAGAAAGATCGACCGACTTTCGACAACTGAGCAACGACGGAGAAAACAATGCCCAAAAAGCTTGAAGGCAAGATCGCTGTCGTCACCGGCGGCACAGAAGGGATCGGGTTAGCTACGGCAAAGCTTTTCGTCAAAGAGGGTGCGTATGTCTTCATCACGGGCCGCCGGCAGAAGGAACTCGACGAGGCCGTGAAGAGCATCGGCGCCAACGTTTCTGGAGTTCAGGGAGACGTTGCACAATTGACTGACCTTGATCGTCTTTACGAGACCATCTCTAGGGTGAAGGGCGAATCGATATTGTCTTCGCCAACGCCGGCGTTGGCGAATTTG
>JAOAPV010000088.1 GCA_025463055.1 Candidatus Acidiferrum typicum | reverse complement strand
CTGCGTCAGCAGCCTTCAATCCCTACTCCACCGCCGGCATAGGCCCGATCTGCCATGGACCGTCCATCTCATTGCCCAGGCACCAATGCCGCACGCGATGCGGATCTGCGAATCCGTGCTTCCTCCTCAGATCGCTCCAGCGCGTTCCCTTCTCCACATTGCAATATTCAACCAGGGCCGCCGCTTCCTCCGGTGTGCCCGTGCCCAGATTCACCGCGAGCAGCGGCTCTGTTCCCGCCACTTTGCACCACGCCACAAATTCATTGGTGCCAAACTGATTGCTGTTCAGCGCATTCCAAGCCCTGTCGAGAACGCGCGGCCGGTCTTTCGCTGGGCCGACCCCGTCGAGCCAGTTGTAGCCGGAAACAAAATTCCCGCCAGGATACCGAACGATCGGAACATTCAGCTTGCGAATTTCCTCCAACACATCTTTCCGATATCCATTCGAATCGGAGAGAGGCGAGCCGGGATCGTAAATCCCTTCATAGATCGCTCGCCCCAAATGCTCCAAAAACGAGCCAAAAACGTTCCGATCCAGCGTCGCGCGTATCCGCCGCGTATCAACGTAGAGCCGAACGGGCTCGCTCACCTGCGCAGTCGTTTGTGCTCTCGCAAGGCCGCCGAAAACTTGATTCGCCGAAACTGCCACACCCGCCGCGGCTATCTCACGCAGAAACCGACGCCTCGAGCGTTGGTACATCAACTGCCTCCATCACGGATTATTTCCGTAACTTGCTGCGCTAGCCCTAAGCTGAAAGCAAAATTTTAAATTGCAGGCAGCAATTCGCGTACTGCGTATACTATCAACCCGTCGCTTCTTGCAAGAACGTTGTGAAGCAATTTTTCGCTGGCATCGCCCAGCGAATACGGCCGCTACGTGATCGACTTACCACAACTCTTCAACGTCGCCACCTATTTCGTGGATCGCAACATCCGCGAAGGCCGCGGTGAAAATGTTGCCATCGAATGCGCCGCCGAGCGCGTCACCTACCAACAACTCTTCGAACGCACCAATCGCGCCGGAAACGCCCTACGAAGTCTCGGCGTACATCCGGGAGAGCGCGTCCTCCTCTTACTCCTCGATTCGCCCGAGTTCCTCTACTGTTTTTTCGGCGCCATCAAAATTGGCGCAGTGGCTATCCCCGTCAACACGCAAGCCAAATCTCGCGATTACGAATACATGCTAAACGACTCGCATGCTCAAATCGCAATCGCCAGTGCAAGTCTTCTGCCGCAACTTCAAGCTATTCCGCGCCAAAATCTCGCCCATCTTCGCGAAGTAATCCTCGTCGAGGACAATAGCAATGCGACCGACCATCCCCGCCTCAGCGATTTAATGCAACCCGCGTCTCCCGAACTCACCGCCGAGCCCACCACCAAAAATGACCCCGCGTTCTGGCTCTACTCTTCCGGTTCCACCGGCGTCCCCAAGGGCTGCGTGCACCTCCATCACGATATGGTCATCAGCACGCACCACTATGCCCACGCTATCCTCAAGATCAACGCGCGCGATCGTTGCTTCAGCGTCGCTCGCCTGTTTTTCGCCTATGGTCTCGGCAACGCCGGCTACTTCCCTCTCTCGTGCGGCGCCACCACAATTCTCTCGCCCGCGCGCCCAACTCCCGCCAGCATCTACGCCGATATCGAGCGCTACCGCCCCACGCTTTTCTTCTCCGTGCCTACAAACTATGCGGCATTGCTCGATCATCATCGCGCCGACGGCCCCGATTTCGATCTCTCCACCATTCGCCACGCCGTTTCCGCGGGCGAAGCCCTCCCCGCGGCCCTCTTCGAGCGGTTTCGTGAACGCTTCCACATCGAAATCCTCGATGCCCTTGGTTCCACCGAAAGCCTCCACATGGTCACCTCTAACAGGCCCGGTGAAATAAAGCCCGGCTCCAGCGGGAAAATCCTTCCCGGCTTCGAAGCGAGAATCACGGACGAGTCCGGAAGGCCAGCCGCCACCAATGAAATCGGTGACCTCTGGGTCAAATGCGATTCACTCTGCGACGGCTACTGGAATCAACCTGAAAAAACGAAACACGCCTTCGTAGAAGAATGGTTCCGCACCGGAGACAAATACCGTCAAGATGAAGATGGATTTTTATGGCAAGCCGGCCGTTCCGACGATCTCTTCAAGGTACACGGCCTGTGGCTCAGCCCCGCCGAAGTCGAAAGCGCTCTGATGGCGCATCCCGCCGTGCTGGAAGCCGCCGTCATCGCGCGCGATGATGAAGCCAGCCTCGCCAAGCCCGCAGCCTACGTCGTGTTGAAAAAGGAATTCACACCAAAGGACGAGCTAGCCCGCGCCCTGCAAGAATTTGTCGCCGAGCGCATCGGCGGCTACAAACGCCCCCGCTGGATCGAATTCCTGCGCGAACTTCCCAAAACCGCCACCGGAAAACTCCAGCGCTTCAAACTCCGCGAGCGCCAGTCCCAGCGAACCAAAATCGATTAGCCGCGGAAGCCCGGTTTTTTGGAGTGTGGTGGTCTTGCCACCGCTTTTTAGGTGTACGCATGTCTACCGAACTAGACGTTAAATGAAATCGTGCGCGCTCCGCGATTCCTGTTCGTTCTTGCCCGTTCCGGAACAGCGATTCACCGCGCCGCGTACCGCTTGCTCTCCCCATTCCGCGAATTAAATACGGCAAAGCTGCCACCGATCGAAGCTGTGACCTTCAAATAGTTTCCTGCGTCCGCCCCCTGCAAGTTCGCCAAAAAGGGCACCGCCACATTGTGGGCCTCGCCGCCTTCCTCGGAATAATGCAACTGCCAAAGATCCTCCAGCCCCGGCGACTTCTTAACTACGTCCCAAGCCACAGAAGAGCCGCCCTTTTTCTCCCCGTTGTCCATGATTGCCACGCGCGGCGAAATCGCGTGCACAAGCACCGGTGTCCCGCTGGAAGCTGTGCCATGATGCGATGCTACATAAATATCCACCGCGCCGATCTTATTCATCGGGCACATCAACGCCATTTCTTTGTCCCCCGTCAAATCGCCCAAATCCAAAATCCGCAGCTTCCCAAACGTGATCAGCGTCCCCACCGAGCGCGGGTTCTCCGTGTCATCCACCGGCGGCTTCGCGGCATTCGCACAGCTCGCATTCTCCTTACCGCCTCCCGGCAACGGCCTCTCAATCAATTCACCGTCCGCGCTCACCACCCGCACCTGCATCCCAGTAATCGGAAGCACTTCTCCAGGCTTCGCCGTAATATGCTTGTACTTCCCCGTAGCCAGCAACTGCTGGTACGCAGCGAAAACTTTCTTGGCTCCTTCACCATTCGTCTCCCGATTCTCCCCATGATCGATAAATGTCCCCACCGTAATCTTCGCCGCGAGTTGCGGCGCGCCACCAACATGATCGTCGTGGAAATGCGTGATCAGCACAAAATCAATCTTGCTGATCTTCGCGTCTTTCGCCGCTGCGGCAATCCGGTCCGCGTCCCGCCCATTGTTGTCCGGCCATCCCGTATCAATCAGCAGCGACTTCCCTTCCGGCGTCACAAACAGCGTCGCCTGCCCGCCCTCCACATCCACAAAATAAATCTGCAAAGGCTTTCGTGCCTCTGGAGCCGGCGCCGCGCCATCAAGCAATCCGAACGATAGGCTCAACGCCGCCGCCAATATTCCCTTCGCAAAAAATCCTCGCAAAACTCACCCCCCGCGCCGCATTTTGCCGCGCGAACTCGTCTTCTCTGTCTGCTTCGAATTCGAACTCTTCTGCACCGGCTGCACCAGCGCCCGCGTCGCTCCGGTAGAAATTCCTCCATCCACCAAAAGCGTCTGCCCCGTCACGTAGCGGCTGGCTTCCGCTGCCAGAAAAACCACCGCCGCGTCCAAATCCTCCGGCCGCCCGGGCCGCTTCACCGGAATCCGATCGCAGAGATATTCCACCCACTCTTTATTCTCGTAGAGCACCTTGTTCTGCTCGGTGCGAAACCAGCCTGGCGCCAGACAATTCACGGTCACGCCGTGTTTTCCCCAATCATCAGCCAAACTCATGGTCAACTGCCGGATCCCACCGCGGCTCGCTCCGTACGGCCCCAGGCCCGCATATCCCGACACGCTCGTCACCGAGCCTATATTAATGATCCGCCCGTATCCCCGCGCAATCATTCGCCGCGCTACCGCTTGCGCCACAAAAAAACTTCCGCGCAGGTTCGTATCCAAAATTAAATTCCAATCGTCCCAAGTCACATCCAGCGCCGGCTTCCGAACATTGCATCCGGCATTGTTCACCAAAATATCCAAGCGTCCGAACGCCTCCTCCGCGTCCGCTGCCATCCGCTCAATGCTCTCGAGATCTCGTACATCTAGCTCCAGCGAAACGGCGCGACGCCCCAGCCCTTTGATCTCCGCTTCAAACGCCCGCAAACTCTCGCGCGTCCGGCTGGTCAACACCAAATCCGCGCCGGCCTTGGCCAGCGCCCGCGCCATGTATTGACCCAGCCCGCGGCTCGTGCCTGTAACAATCGCCACGCACCCAGAAAGATCAAACAATCCGCTACCCTTACCGTCGCTCACGAAACCGGCCCCGGCGTAAGCACCACCTTCAGCAAATTCGGCTCGCGTGCATACAATCGCTCAAACCATTGCGGCCCGTCCGCAAGCGGCGCGATCGCCGTAATTAGTGGCTTAACGCGAATCCTCCCGCTCGCCATCAGCGAAATGGCCTGCGGATATTCCCCCGCCGAAGCGCACGACCCCTGCAACCGAATCTGCCGCGTAACAACTTTCTGCAGCGGCAGCGTCACGTCGGGCGAAATATTCCCGACCAGCACCACCGTCCCGCCCTTCCTCACGCTCGCGATCGCCGCATTCACCGTCTCGTTCCGTCCGACCGCCTCCATCGCCACGTCCACGCCAACTCCGCCAGTCCGCTGCAAAATTTGCGCCACGGTGTCCTCGTTCGCAGAGAGCACATCCGCCGCGCACAACTCTTTCGCCATTTTCAGTCGCGTACTGTCCACGTCCGACACAAACACGCGTCTGCATCCCGCCGCCCGCAGCGCCTGCAAAATCAGCACGCCAATCGTTCCCGCACCCACCACCAGCGCCGCGCTCTCCGCTGAAATTTCGGCCAGCGACACGGCGTGAATCGCCACCGCCACCGCCTCCAGCATGGCCGCTTCCGCAAACGAAATGCTCTCCGGCAACTTATAAACCACGCGTGCCGGCACCACGACAAATTCCGCAAAAGCTCCCGCGCGACTGTAGTCCCCGCAAGAAACTCCCATCACCTGCCGGTGATCGCAAAGATTCACCTCGCCACGCCTGCAATACTCACAAGCCCCGCAATATATCGTCGAATCAAAAGTGACCCGGTCGCCCTCCGCCAGCCCCGCAACTTCAGCGCCCACCGCCGCAATCCGTCCCGCCGCCTCATGCCCCATCACAATCGGCGGAATCCGTCGCCCCGAAGACCCGTCATACCCATGCACATCGCTACCGCAAATTCCGCAAGCACCCACCCGAATGAGCACCTCGCCAGCCCCAACCGCCGGCGTAGGCACCTCAGCAATCTCCAGCTCACGATACTTCGACAACACCAAAGCCTTCATGAAGTCGTCTTCTCCGTGCCACCGACGGCCCTACTCTAACCCACATCGCAAGAACTTTGGAGTGCGGGACGCACAGCTCTCGCCTTTTCGCCGTGACCACATCGACAAACGTGATCCCGTCGAAGCATCGATTTATCCGTGCCCTCTGTGCTCCATCTCTGCACCCTCTGTGTGAATCCTTCCTCTTCGATTTCCACCAAAGAAATCCGTATGATTGCATCCGAAACGCATCATCAACGTCCATGACCACCCACATCGGCCTAATCGGTTCTGGCAACATAACCCAAACGCACGCCCGCGCTGCCAGCGCAATCCCAAACGCGCAAATCGCCGCCATCTACGGCACAAATCCGCAAACCGTCTCGCGTCTAGCCGCCGAGCACCAAGCCAAGCCCTACCAAGATTTCAGCGCGTTCCTATCGCACAAGCCCATGGACCTCGTAATCCTCGGCACGCCGTCCGGCCTACACGCCCAGCAAGGCATAGCCGCCGCCCAACACGGCCTCCACGTCCTCACCGAAAAGCCCCTCGACATCAACACAAAAAATGCCGACGCACTAATCGCCGCCGCCCACAAAGCCAACGTAATGCTCGCCGTAATTTTCCAAGATCGCCTCAAGCCCAACATTCAGCGCCTAAAGCATTGGCTCGACCGCGGCCTCCTCGGCAAACCTCTCCTAATCGACGCCCGCGTCAAGTGGTATCGCCCGCCCGACTACTACAGCACCTCCAACTGGCGCGGCACCTTCGCCCTCGACGGCGGCGGCGCACTAATCAATCAGGCCATCCACACGGTCGACCTCCTCCTTTATCTCCTCGGCGATGTAGCCCGGGTCCAAGCCCGCACCGCCACCGTCCTCCACAAAATCGAAGCCGAGGACACCGCCGTCGCCACCCTCGAATTCTCCAGCGGCGCCGTTGGCACGCTATTCGCCACCACCGCCGCGTATCCCGGCTACCCGCGCCGTATCGAAATTACCGGCACCGAAGGCACCATAACCCTCGAACAAGACCGCATCGTCACCGCCGATTTTCGCAATCCGCCTGACGACCTCGCCTCCGTCTCCACCGGCGACTCCAATCAAAGCGCCTCCTCCGCAGCCGTAACCGACATCAGCGGCCACCTAGCCATCCTCGAAGATTTCCTTCACGCCATCTCCAACAACACGCAACCAATCTGCAACGGCCCCGAAGGCCGCCGCAGCCTGGCCTTGGTAGAAAAAATCTACGCCGCGGCCCGCCAACGCCACCCGTAACATCACCCTAAAACCGGTCATCTGGATCTACAAGCCTCCCATCGCCTCCCGATGGAAAAATTCTTGACACGCCCTTCACGTCGTGCTTCCATCGATAAACGATGGGAAACGACCTCCTCCCCGGAACTCTCGATATGCTCGTTCTCGGTTCGCTCACTCGCGGCCCGCGCCACGGCTACGGCATCGCCCAGCACCTGAAGAAAATCTCCGAAGACGTCCTCGACGTCGGCGAGAGTTCACTCTACCCCGCCCTTCAGCGTCTCCTTCTCAACGGCTGGGTAACCGCGGAATGGGGCGCATCCGAAAACAACCGCCGCGCCCGCTACTACAAGCTGACCGCCTCCGGCCGCAAGCAACTCGCTGCCGAAAATCGCGAGTTCGACCGGATGATTCTCGCGATCCAAAAGGTAATGTCATGCGCCTGATTCGCCGCCTTCTTTACTTCTTCCGCCAGGGCCGCCAAGCAGCCGAACTTGCCGAAGAAATGGACTTCCACCGCCAGATGCTCGAACAAGAATCCGGCGACCGCTATACCGCCAACCGCAAAATGGGAGCATCCTCACTCGCCCGCGAAGACGCGCACGCCGTTTGGTTTCCAATCCACCTCGACAGCCTCTGGCAAGACCTTCGCGTCGGCCTTCGCATGCTCCGCCGCAGCCCGGGCTTTTCCATCCTGGCCATCCTTTGCCTCACCCTAGGAATCGGCGCCAACGCCACCGTGTTCAGTTGGATCGAAGGAATCCTCTTCCGTCCCTATCCGCTGGTCACTCACCAGGAAAGACTGGCGGCCATTACCGGAACCGCGCGCGGCGAAGCCGGCCACACTGGTATCTCCTGGCCCGACCTCCTTGATTTGCAAAAAAACTGCACGCTCGTCGACTCCTTCATCGTCACCAAAATCATGGGCACCACGCTCAGCCTCGGCGACCGCGCCGAACGCACCCTCGGCAGCATCGTATCCGCCAATTATTTTGACGCCATCGGCGTCCACCCTATACTCGGCCGCGGTTTCGAACCTGGCGAAGACGCGGGCAGCAAGGCTCATCCCGTAACGGTGATCAGCTATCAGCTTTGGCAAAGCCGCTTCAAAGGCGACCCCGCCACCGTCGGCAAAATGCAGCGCCTGAACGGCATCGAGCACACTATCGTAGGGGTTGCGCCAGAGGGGTTTCTCGGTACCTTCGTGGGCTGGGGGATGCAATTCTGGGTTCCCGCCTCGATGGAAGAAACCTTTGAAGGCGGTCCCTACAAACTGGAAGATCGCAGCGCTCGCTGGATCGAAGCCTACGTGCGTCTCAAGCCCGGTGTGACCCTCGAGCAAGCCCAGCAAGAGATGTCTGCTGTCGCGCGACGCCTGGAAACCGATTTTCCCGCCACCAACCGCGGTCGCGGCATGAAGCTCTGGCCCCTATGGCAAACCCCCTTCAACAACGCCGGTACTCTGCTCCCCACTCTCGGCATCATGCTCGCCGTAGTGGTCTTTGTTCTTCTGATCGCCTGTGCCAACGTCGGCAACCTGCTGCTCGTCAGGTCCTTTGCCCGTCGCCATGAAATGACCGTTCGGGTCGCCGTCGGCGCCGGCCGCGGCCGCCTCGTGCAGCAGCTCATCACAGAAGGAATGATCCTCTCCATTCTGGCCGCCACCAGTGGACTCCTCGTCGCCCATTGGTGCCGTCACGCGCTCGTTCTCCTTTTCCCAGCCCGCGGCGGCGTCGCCATGACCTTGCCCGGCGAAATCGACTGGCGCGTGCTCGCTCTCAGTGCCGGTGTCTGCCTCTTCTCCACTCTTCTCCTCGGCCTGCTTCCTGCCTTGCAAACCAGAAAAATCGACCTCGCCGGTGCGCTAAAATCCGAAATGTCCGGCGTCGTTGGTGGGGCCCACGGAAAGTCCCTGCTTCGTTCAACCCTCGTCGTCCTGCAAGTGTCGCTCAGCTTTCTCTCACTGGTTGGCGCAGGTCTCCTCATGCAAAGCCTGCAGCGCATTCGCAATCTCAATCCGGGTTTTTCCACAAAAGGCGTGCTCGAAACCGCTGTGGACTTGCGAGGCGCAGGGTACGAACTCCAACGCGCCATCCATTTCAATGAAGAACTTCTCGATCGCGTGAAGGCGCTCCCCGGAATCGAGTCCGCGGCTTTCGCTCGCAACACTCCCCTAAGCTACGGCAGCTACTCTTCTTCGCCGATTGCCGTCGATGGCTATCAACCTCCGCCAGACGAACAGCCCACCGTCGAATACAACCAGGTCGGACCCGGCTATTTCTCAACTATCGGAATCCCGCTTCTCTCCGGCCGCGAATTCACTCGCGCCGATAACGAAACCGCTCCCCCCGTCGCCATCGTCAACGACGTCATGGCAACTCAGTATTGGCGCGGTGAAGATCCCGTCGGCAAGCGTCTTCAAGTCAAAGGTCAATGGCGGCAGGTAATCGGTGTCGCCAAAGTTTCCAAATACCAAAGCGTCCGCGAAAATCCCAAACCGTTTTTCTACCTCCCGCTCCGCCAGGACTCCACCGCCGGCACCGCTCTGAACATGCGAACGCATTTGCCGACCGAGACCATCGCCTCCGCTCTCGCGCGCGAAGTACACGCGCTCGACGCCAACCTCGCCCCCTACGAAGTGATCACCCTGCAGGAGCAAATGGATCGCTCCACCTCCCCTCAGCGCGTAGCCGTAACCTTGCTAGGAATCCTCGGCGGATTAGCCTTACTCCTCGCCACCATCGGCCTCTACGCCGTAATGTCGTATGCCGTCTCGCAGAGCTCTCGCGAACTGGGCCTGCGCATGGCGCTTGGCGCGGGCGCATCCGATCTATTGCGGCAAGTCATGTCGCGCGGCCTCACCCTAACCGCCGCCGGCATAACCCTCGGCGCCGCGGCCGCCCTCGAATCAACCCGCCTCCTCGGCAATCTTCTCTACAAAGTGAGCCCACGCGACCCGCTAACCTTCGCCTCGGCGTTCGTAGTGATGACCATCGCCGCCACAGCCGCCTGTTTTCTACCCGCGTGGCGCGCCACCCGCACCGACCCAGCCCGCATCCTTCGCGACTGATCAACGCAGCCGCGACCTTACGTCGCAAAAAAACAAGGGGCGAGAACGATCGCCCCTTGTACATCGAAACAATTTTCAGATCCCAGAGGACCTTTTCTTCGAACGCCAAATCTCAGTGGCAAGGAGGCCCAGCGTCCTTCAAGAACGTCCCATTGTCAGAGAACCATCCGTGGATTCCAATCGACGGCTTCCCATAGAACCACGAGAAGAACGCCAACTCTTGCAGGTGATAGCTAAATCCGTTAGGCATCACGACGTTTGGCCTGTTAGTTCCGGACAGCGGGTCACCCACTTCGAGGTTGTTCTGGCAGCCCGCCACCTGTCCGATATGTCCCCACGGCGGCACCTCATTGACCGTATACGGATCGTCCATCCATTCGCCGATCTCATGCGACCCAACCGCCGTATCCATAGCGTCAGCCCCGAACAGGCCGGTGGAGTCAAAGTCGCTCGGCGAATAAGTCTGTGTCGGTGTTGGGAAGCCGGTAAGGCTGTGGTAACCCAGAATGCAGCAGCTCCCCAGGTTGGTCACTGGCTGTGCCCACACCACGTTGTGTACCAGGAAAAGGGGGAAGTTGCTTGGATTCACGCCCTTCGCCTTCAATGCCGGAATAATTGTCTCCGTCAGGAGACTATCGAACCAGCCGATGTCAATGATCCCCATCCGCGAGCAAAAGTTCGGCGGCCCCAGCGCGCTCGTCGCCAACGCAAGTCCGTAAACGCCTGGCACCCTGATGACAATCGGCGGCAGGAACGTAACAGGGCTAAGCAGCGTGTGGTACACGTCCACATCCTCGCCCAAAGCTTTCCAGAAGCTCCCTCGCTGGAACGCATCGATGTACTGCGTCTTCCCCACGTTCGTGCCGCCAAAAATAAACGTCGCTGGATTAAATAGCGGCGATTGTTGAAACACCTTCGACGGAACGTCGTTCGGTGCCTTCATACAAGCTGTATCGGGCGCCGTTGGATTGAACGTCGTAGTCCCCGGGTGCGTTGAGATAACCCCTGTGTTGAAGTTAACGCTCACTCCGATTTCACCGGTTACCAGTATCAATGGGACGATATGCGTGGTCACGTTCACACTTCCGGGGTTGTTAAATGGGCTCCGCCCCACCATCGCGCCTATGTAGTGGTTGCGGTCTCTAGACGAATGCACATCGTAAGTGAACAGCGGAAGCCCGCTGGCCGTCGTCACTGCGGTCTGTGCTGAGTTTCTGACCACAGACGGATCGACTCCTTTCGGCTGTATCGTAACGAATCGCCCTTTCAGCCTTTGAGCATTTGACTCTTGCGGTGACTGGGCAATTGACTCTTGCTGTGACTGGCCGAATCCTGCGCTCGCAACAACACTCAAGCCAAGCACCACAAGACACTTAACCAACATCGCTTTGGACCTCACAGAAACACCCTATGTCCCAATGCGAACGTTCAGTCCGGCATGCTGCGCGTCACAGTGTCATCGCTCGCGCCCAGGCACACCACGAGACACACAACGCGCCCAGACACGCCACAACGAGACACACCACGACGCAAAGCTGCAGTACTGGATTTTCTCATTTCGAGGACACCTTTCGGTCTGTGGGCGGGACGCTGAATCGAGTAAACACGCACCCCAACAATCTGTCAAGCACCACAAAATAAATTTACAACCAACGTAGCGGCGGTCTTCAGACCGGCCGCTGTCCTATCTCATCCCGGCTTGCCCCGACCGTCAGGGAGGTGCGCCACACATGTTCGCGGTGGAAGCTTCCGATTTACCGCTCGCCCCGAGCACCGTTACGTAGCGGCGATCTTTAGACCGGCCGCTGTCCTATCTGTGCAACTCGATCCCAGAAAACCACCTTCACCCTGTACCGCCCACACGCAATCCCGCAAAATAGCCCAAATGTCATTCCTAATCCCAATCCTAATTCTTCTCGCCGCAGCCCTCATCATCTTCTTGCTAGAACCGCTAACCATCCTCCCTCTCCTAGAGCGCTTAACCCCAAATCTCACCTATCGCATTCCCGCCCGCCATCCCCTGGTCGCCCTCTCCTTCGATGACGGCCCGCATCCCATCTTCACGCCCCAAGTCCTCGACATTCTCCGCCAGCACAACGCCCACGCAACGTTCTTCCTAATCGGCGAGCGCGCCCTCCGCCATCCCGACCTGGTCGCCCGCATCAAAGCCGCCGGACACGAAGTCGGCAATCACTACTTCACCGACGGCTCGCTCCTGCACCACTCCGATGCCGACTTCCTCCGCAACCTCGAGCAAACCGAGCAAGCCGCCGGGAACGCCATTCTCCCGAATGGCGTTTTCAACCGACGCGCCCCAGGACCAAAATTCTTCCGCCCGCCCGGTGGCGTAGCGCGCTCCAGTCAACTCCGCCTAGCACAAGCCCACGGCTACGAATGCGTCCTCGGCTCCGCCTACCCGCACGACCCTTTACATCCTCCCGCGTGGTACATCCGCTGGCTCGTAACAAAGAATCTCACCCCGGGCACCATCGTCATCCTCCACGACGGCATCTCCAACCCAACGCAAACCATCCGCGCCCTCCCACAAATCCTCACAGCAGCCCACCGCAAAGGACTCCGCGTCGTCTCCATATCCACCCTAAAAGCCTCCGCCAACCAACCCCACGCAATTCCGGAGCGCCAGAGGTGCGGCACAAGTTAGCCCAGGCCGTAAGGCCTGGGAAACAACACGAAAAAATTCCGGAGCGCCGTAGGTGCGGCACCCCCGGACCCTGCAATTCGGCGAGACGCAACTGAGCCCTCCCCGAATCACCATTGGACTTTGCAGCACTTGGTGGGACTATTGAAATGTAAGGCAGAGGGAGCACCGACATGAAATGCCGAATCGCGATTTGGGGGAGCCTGGGCGCACTCGTTGTCGTCGGCTGGTCACTCTACATCTCCGCAATATCCCCAACCCAGATAACCGCCAAAGCGGTTGCGTGGACTCTCGCCTGTTTGACGTGCCCGATTGCGCTCGCTCACCGTTACCCGCTCAGCTTCTATTTCGTCCTTCTCGCGAACGCGGCCACGTATGCGCTCGTCGGTGTGCTCGTGGAAACCATCCGGCGGCACTACCAAACCCGTTCCCTTTCAAACTGACACACGACTCAACCGACGAACCTTGAGCGCCACCTCTCCCCGGAGCGGACCGTTCTCAGTTTGATTTTTGTAGCGCCCGCTTTCTGAAGCGGGCTCCGAAGGCTGTTCGCTACTGCGCTCGAAACACAACAGAAATCGTGCTATCCACCTCAACAGCCTTCCCATTAAGCAACGTAGGCTTATACCGCCACTGCTTAACCGCCTCCATCGCCGCCTTCGCCAAAACCGGATCGCCCTTAACCAGATTCAACTCCTTGATCGTTCCATCCGTCGCCACAACAATATGCAAAAGCACCTCGCCTTCCAGCCGCGCCGCCCTCGCGTCATCCGGATAAACAGGATCAACCCGGTTGATGAGGTTTGCTTTCGCCACATTTCCGCCCAGACGAATCCGCATCGGCGGCGCCGTACTCAGCTCCTGCCACACTTGCGAATTAACGTAGCGGAATCCTCCATCCACGTAAACAAAATCGCCGATGTGAGTGGCAAACTTTTCTTTTGGATTATTGCCGTCAACGACGTAGACCGAAATCGGTCGCGCCATAGCATCGACTATCGCTCGGCTTAATCCGCGCACCTCTCCCTGGCTCCCGAGCACTTTCACGCCAACATCCGTCCGTTTTCCTTTCAGCGCATATTCGAAACTCTCCCTAATATCCTTGGCGGCGTTCGGCAACATCTCGCTGTACTTCGCCTCCAACCGCGCCCCTTCCGCAGCCCCAAACGTCTGCACAAACCAAGCACCATGCTCCGGAATCGCGAGCGCCGACGCATACGACGAAACCTTCGCTTCATCCTTCGACTTCACAACCCCAAACATATCCTCGACCAGCTTCTTTAATCCGTCCGCAGACTCAGGATAGGCCCCCAATGCCGCGCCGCCCGCCAGAGCAACCGCATTCGCATCCTGTTTCGCCTCATGCGCCCAACCGCTCGCCACCGCACCCAAGATGATCAGCGAAATCACGCCAACGGCAAATACACAACGCGCCCGCATCGCAGCCTCCCCTCACAAACGCTCGCCAGAATTGCCCATCCCCGCCCTCTTTGCAAGGCCATCTCCACGCGCTTGCTTTAACCCAGGCCCCTTCACGTTTGATCCCAAAGTTCTGCTATGCATTATTACCTTTTAGGTTAGAGCGGCCCTCGTTTTTTTGTCGGCTAACTTCTCATCTGAGTAAACATTAGATTACAATCGCGGAAGCATCAGTATCGTTATTCGGTCGGAGCGCGTCGATGAACCGAATTGAAGGGTCCGTGTGGGGGCGCTGGGACCTACATTTTCACACGCCATCGTCCTACGACTACAAAGACAAATCCATAACAGACGAGGAATTGGTGCGCAACCTCGTCGAGAACCAGATCGTTGCAGTGGCAATAACAGACCACCATTTTATTGACGTAAAAAGGATTGAAAATCTCTCCCGTTTGGCCGCTGGTCGACTCGCGGTTTTTCCTGGTATCGAATTGCGGTCTGAACTGGGTGGCAGAGAGTCCGTACACCTAATAGGAATATTTAGTGAGGAATCCAATCTCACTTATGTCTGGACTAAACTTCAGGGCCTGCTCGGCATAACAGAGAAGGAAATTCGAGAAAAAGGGGATGACAATGTCTATGTTCAGTTCGAAAACGCGGCAACTGAAATACACAACTTGGACGGAGTCGTATCAGTCCACGTAGGACGAAAGAGCAACTCGATTGAAAACATAGGCAACGAACATCCCTACAAAATGGCTTTCAAACAAGACTTGGCGCGAAAGCACATCGACCTATTCGAGGTCAGTCGAGTGGAGGATGTTGCAGCGTACGAACAGAAGGTCTTTCCGTCTATCGGGTTTCGGCGTCCTGTCATACTGTGCTCCGATAACCACAAAGCGACGGAATACTCCGCGAAGGCACCGTGCTGGGTGAAAGGCGATCCTTGCTTTAAGACGTTTCAACAAGTGATAAGCGATCCAAGGGAGCGAGTTTACATTGGCACCGTACCTCCGTTAATCCAACGAGTCGAAGAAAATAAAACCAAATACGTATCAGCCATCAAATTCACAAAGGTTAACGCCAATTTCCCAGAGGTGTGGTTCTCAGGCCAAGTTCCCCTAAATCCGGGGCTCGTCGCGATTATCGGCAACAAGGGAAGCGGGAAAACTGCCCTGGCTGAGACACTCGCATTGCTCGGAAACACGTCTCAATCCAGGGGCTTTACTTTTCTCAACACTGAAAAATTTCGGCAGCCTCGAAATAACGAATCCAAACATTTCACCGCGACGATTACCTGGAGGGACGGCAAGCAAGAAACGATCGGCTTGAGCGAAGAAGTCAGGGCGAACGCCGTCGAGACAATAGCGTACATTCCGCAAAACTATCTCGAGGTGATCTGTAACGAGCTGAAGTTGACGGGAAGTCCCTTTGACCAGGAGCTTAAGGCCGTCATTTTCTCGCACGTCGAGGGACCTCAACGCCTAACAGCCAAGACCCTCGACGCACTTCTAGAATTTAGAACAGAACCCACTATCAGCTGGATCGAGAAACTCCGAAGCGAATTGGCGGAGTTCAACAATAAGATTGCCAAGCTCCGAGCGGAAATGTCATCGGACGCGCAAAAGCAACTAGAGGGACTTTTCGGAGCCAAACAGCGCGAAATCGACGCTCATACTCGTGCCAAACCGCCCGAACTCAAACGGGTAGACGACGATCCCACCAAGCGCGAAGCTTTATCCGCAATTCGCGAACAGATAACAGGACTCGAGCAGGAGCGTGAGTCCTTCAGCGACAACGTCAGGACCCTCAGCGTAGAGCATAGAGAAGCGCTCGTGAAACAGGCTGTGTGTCAACGCGTAACAACCAAGTTACAGAATTTCAGAAGAACGTACGAGAACCTCCTCACTGAGATAGATGCTGAGTGCAGGAACATTGGCTTAGCAGCATCAGATGTACTTCGGCTTACGGTCGATCAGGAAGCCGTTGCTAAGAAATTTGCCGAGTTTCAGTCAGCAGCGCAAGAAAAAGAGCGCGCATTAAAGAGCGCAGAACAACAAATCGCAAGGCTAGCAGAACAGATCAGAGACCTGACTGTGACCCTTGATAAACCTAATCAAGAATACCAAGGCTATAAGCAGAGCCTTAAACAATGGGAGGATAAATTAAAGGAGCTCCAAGGCGATGAAGCTACCCCTACAAGCCTACTAGGACTCCAGAAGCAAATCGCAGACCGGAAGTCAATCCCAGGTAGACTCCAAGAAGCTGAATTAGCACGGAATGCGAAAAGTCGAGAAATATACAGAAAGCTCGCAGAGATCGTCAGCACATACCAATATCTTTACAAGCCGGTCCAGGACTTCGTCTCGACACATGCTCTCGCCAGCGGTCGGTTTAGTCTCGAATTCGAGGCCTCGATAGCGTGCACCGGTCTAGACGAGCTGTTCCTCTCAAAGATCAACCAGGCGAGAAGGGGCAGTTTTGTAGGCGCCGATGAAGGACGTAGGCTTCTCGATGGTCTAATCAAGAAAGCGGATTTCTCGACAGAAGACGGGGCAATGGCCTTTGCCGAATCCCTGCTTGACCACTTAAATCGGGACCGACGCGATTCGCTTGGGACGTCCGTTTCGATAACTGATCAGCTCAAAAAAGGCATCACCGAGGCTGAGGCCCTCGACGCAATCTTTGCGCTGAAATATCTATTGCCCAAATATTCACTTAAATGGTCCGGTAAGAATCTCGAAGAGTTATCCCCAGGTGAACGGGGCACGCTACTGCTGATATTTTACTTGCTCGTCGACCGACGAGACACACCGCTCATCCTTGACCAGCCTGAGGAGAACCTAGATAACAGAACCGTTTACGATATTTTGGTCCCTTGCATCAAGGAAGCCCGTGCGCGCCGTCAGGTCATCATCGTGACACACAACCCGAACCTTGCCGTAGTTTGTGACGCCGATCAGATCATCCATTCAGACATAGACAAAACCGCGGATAACAGGGTCACATACGAAAGTGGAGCGCTCGAAAATTCCTCACTCAATAGACTCAGCATTGACGTGTTGGAGGGAACGCGCCCGGCATTCAGCCAACGAGATTCCAAATACCACAATTCGTAGGGGGTATATCGCACGAAAGTGGCGAAAGGGTTGTTTCTTCAGCTTTCTCCAAAGACAAACGCCTCGCAACCCCCTCAATCCACAGCCCTTAATTTCTCACTTGACAAATAGTAACGGATGCGGTAATCTCTATCCCAAGGTTCTGTTGACAGTGTCCCCGTTTCGTCCCTTCCTTCTTCCCCAACCCAGGGTGTTTTCCGCGCACCATCGATTTTTATCGCCCTTGTTTTCATATTCTTCTGCGTTGCTATTTTCGCAAGTCCTTTGTTTTCAGAACCATCTGCGTTGCCCCCTAGTTTTTTCCAATCGTGCTTCTCTTCAAGAACCTTCCGGCTTGGCCTCCAGCGCTAACTCCTTTATTTACCGCTTTCTTGCCCCGAGCGAAGCCGAGGGGTACGCCGATTTGCACCGTAACTCCTTTATCTACCGTATTTACGCCGAATCGCCGGCTAACTCCTTTATCTACCGTATTTACGAAAAACAGGGGGGTGTGGGGGTACCCCTCGGAAACTCTGCCTCAACTCCGCGCTCTCTGCGCCTGCCCGCTCTGCGGCGGGTCTCAGCGTTATCCTTTTGTCGTTCCCTTCGCGCTCGTTTACACCGATCCCGGAGGGGTCACAGCGTCAATCCGCCGAGCGCAATCCTGCAAAATCTCCCGTTCCCAAGCGGGACGCTTCGCATTTCGCGGATGCGTCAAGTCCGTCGGAATCCGTCCCGTCAAGTGGAGAAACACTGCCGCCGAATGCTTATACGCCGGCACCGGCTCGCGAAACGCCACATTCCCCAAATACTGCAGAGCGTCCGACAATGCGTAATACCCCGGATCGCCCGCGCACCACAGCCGGTCGCGCTCCGCAAACTTCTCCGGAGCAAACGTCGCCAGCCCCAGCAAATAGTCCGAGCCGTACTCGATCATGTTTATTCCCAGGTCGTTGCCCGTATAAATCTGAAACTCCGGCCGGTGCGCGTCGCGAAGCGCCAGCCGTCCCAGCTCCGTCAAGCGGTCCAGCGAAGAATGCTTCATCCCCGCAAGCTCCGGAATATCCATCAGCCGCCGCACCGTCTCTTCGTCAAAGATTTCCCCGTTCGGCGCAAACATCGGACCCAGCTCAAATGCCAGCACGCGCGGAAATCCTCGGCAAATCTCCCGGTACGCCGCCGCCTTTTGCTCGGCGGATTTTCCATGCAGCCGAGCCGTCTGAAACAAAATCGGCACGCCACCAAACTCCACAATGCGCGACATCTCGCGCCGGTACAAAGCAACCACATCGCCACTTTGCCCCTCAATGTAAGCGCCGGCAACAAAGCCCCCCGGGAACGCCAACCTCCCGTTTGGCGTTTCTTGTGCCAGCGCCTCGCGCGTCCAGCGCAAAACATCTTCTCTTTCCGAATCACTCAAATAATTCACGTAACCAGTGTCCATGTTCACCGCGTTCATCAAACCAGCCCGCTGCGTCGCAACCAAATGCCGCTGAAACGCCTCAACCGCAACAATTCCGTCGGATTCAAACGGCAAAAGCGCCGCGGCAATTCCCTGCACCGGACGCCGCAATTTCCGCCGCTCCATCATCGACTCAATGTTCATCGCCTTTCACAATTCAAACGACATGCACCCGTAGCGGCCGCCGACCGTGGCGGGCGCCTTTGCGTAAACAACGCTCAACGCTTAACCTTCAGCGCGGCCAACTGCACACCGGCCGAGGAAGTCTTGTAATGGCTGTCCAGCGGATAGCAACCCGAAGGCAATCCATTCCGCGGCGCCGTAGTGCAATCGCTGAATGTTCGGCAAATTCTCTTGTGCTGCACAGCCCGGCCCTGCGCCGCATCCAGAAAGATTTCCGGATATGTTAAAACCATCCGCCCCAATCCGACGGAATCCACCCAGTCCTCGCGCAGCGCAGCCTGCGCCACATGCGGCAGAAAATCCTGCAAATAGCTGTACGCCGTGCCAACAAAAAGCAAATTCGGAAATCGCCGCTTCAATTCCCGCGTCGCGTTCATTTGCCGCGCCACGCCCACCAGCGGATCTTCCGGCGGCGCGTATCCATCCGAAGGCGGATACAGCGCCGGCCGCTGAATATGTGGATTGTAGTAAGGACTTCCCGCCGTCAAATTCACCAAAGAAATATTCAGAGACTCCAGCAGAGACAAAAACTGAATCGGCTCAGCAAGATCGGGCTGCGTCGGGTCGCTCGCGTTCACGCCAAATCCCCACTGATACGGAATCAAATCCGCATGCGGCTCCGGAATTCCCGGACCGAGTTGCGTGCCACTTGTCCCATTCGCGGATTGCGCCGGATCGGGATGAAACGGCACAGTATCAAACGCCGAAACGCGCACACCAATTTTCAACCAAGGAGCAACCGCGCGAATTCCCTGCACAACCTCGCGAAGAAATCGCGTCCGGTTCTCAAAACTTCCTCCGTACTTCCCTTCCCGGGTATGAGCCCCAAGAAATTCATGCCCCAAATATCCATGGCAATGTTTCACGTCAACAAAATCAAAACCAAGTTCTGAAGCAATGCGCCCCGCAGAATGAAACTCCTCGACAATACTTTCAATTTCCGAATCTGCCAGCAGCGGAAAATCGCGACCCAAACCAAGCCGCCGATCCAAGATGGGATGGCGAAATAAAATCTTCGGCTCCGTTCGAGTATGCGAATTAGGTTTGCAGAAGCGCCCCGAATGCGTAAGCTGCAAACCAACAAGCAGCCCCGCATCGGAACCAGCAGCAAGCACGTGCTCAGCAACAAGCGCAGCGCGAAGTTGCGCGAGCCCCGAGCGAGTGCGTTCCGCAATAACAAGCTGATGCGGATTAGCCCGCCCCGCGTGAGAAACCGCAACAGCCTCGCCGCCCCAAATTAATTTCGCCCCGCTCTGGCCAAACCGCCGCCAGCGCCGCAAAGTATTTTCCGTCGCATTTCCGTCCGCGGTCCCGTCCCACCCCTCCATCGGATTAATCGCAATCCGATTCCCAATTTTAATTTCGCCGCGAGCCAGCGGCGCAAAAAGCGGCGACCCCGCCGCCGACAAAATTTCGACATCGCAGGGAATTTGAAGTTGCAGCGCGCGCAAATGTTCCGCGAACTGCGAAACATTTTTTACGCTGCCGAGCCGCAGAATTCGTGAAGCGCTCACGCTGCAACGCCCCGGCAATTTTCAGGAATGCTCACGCTGCTCTGCTCCGAAAGTTTTCAGAAGCGATCATTACATTCTGCCTGGTCATATTTTAGAAACGGTCGACGCGCGCTTTTTCGTGTGTGCTTCCGGCTTGACAAACACAGCGATGCTAAAAGATTCTTTGTGCCGCTGTCGAGCTAGTTCTGCGTACGGCCGATTCGAATTACAGCAAAGGTAAGGACGAGAGGCGTGGGCGAAGTTGGTGAGCTGCGCGAGCCGAGGAGATGGCTATGACTATGACGCGACGTGAGATGTGTTTGCTGCTGCCTGGGGCGATGATGCCGGTGGTTGCGGCGTCAGTAGCGGAGGCGAGCGAGCAAGGCGATTCGCTGCCTTCGGCTAGCTATGCGTTCGCAACGCTTACGGCGCATACCGCGGCTAGCGGTGCGCAGGTGCGCGAAATCCTAAAGGGCAAACTTGCCACGGGCGAGTCCCTTGAGACGCATGCGACCACGCTGCCGCCCGGGGCTATGCCGCATCCACCTCATCATCATGTGCATTCGGAAATGTTTTTCATGCGGGAAGGGACGCTGGAATTGACCGTGAATGGCAAAACGTATCCGTTGGGACCGGGGTCGGTTGGGTTTGTGCGTTCGAATGACGAGCACGGGGTAAAAAATGTGGGCACGACGGCGGCGAATTATTTTGTGGTGGAGATCGGTCCGGGTGCTGCCGGGGTGTAGAGTTCACGTGAGATTCAGAGGGGAAAAGATGAGCAGAATGCTGAGGAAAGTGCTGTTTGTGATCACGGCAGCTTTGTTGCTGGCGGGCGGTGCTAACGCGCAATCGAGTTACGATTTGCGGTCGCCGAACAACAAAGTGGAGGTAAAGATTCGCACGGCGAATGGTGTTCGCTACGACGTGCTGCTGAACGGCCGGGCGGTGCTGCAGGATTGCACGCTTTCTCTGGATGTCGACCACAAGAAATTCGGAGTGCAAGCAAAGGTTTTGAAGCACAAAGAGAGCAGCCACGACGAGGTGCTCGAGCCGGTGGTGCGGCAGAAGTTCGCGAAGATTCGCGATAACTATAAAGAGTTGCATCTGGATATGGACGGCGGGTACGCGGTCACATTTCGCGCGTACAACGAGGGAGTGGGATATCGCCTGGAAACATCTCTGCCGCAATCGGAAGTGAAGATTTATGGCGAAGAGATGAATTTGAATTTCACGAGCAATGACATTGTTTTCTATCCTGAAGAAGAGAGTTTCATGTCGCACAACGAGCGCAAATATTTACCGCGACGTTTGGCGGATATCCACCCTGAATATATCGCGACGTTGCCGGCCGTGGTGGACGTGGGGGAAGGCGCAAAGGTGGCGGTAGCTGAATCGGACGTTGAAGAGTATCCGGGCTTGTGGCTGCGAGGCACGAACGGCAACGGTTTGGCAGGGACATTTCCGCCGTATCCGTTGAAAGAGCATCTGGAACACGATCGCGATTTGCACGTGGTGGAGAGCGCCGACTACATCGCGATCACGAAAGGCACGCGGACGTTTCCATGGCGCGTGATTGGCGTCGCTGAGAAGGATGCCGACCTGCTGACCAATCAATTGACATACCTGCTCGCTAAGCCGTCGCAGGTGCAGGACACGTCCTGGATCAAGCCGGGCAAAGTGGCGTGGGACTGGTGGAACGACTGGAATGTCTACAATGTGGCCTTCAAAGCCGGCGTGAATACCGAGACTTACAAGTATTACGTTGATTTCGCGGCGAAGTACGGAATCCCTTACATCATTTTGGACGAGGGCTGGTACAGGAATGGCGATGTGCTGGACGTCGTGCCAGCGTTGAATATGGAGGAACTGACCAGGTACGCAAAACAGAAAAACGTTGGCGTTATTTTATGGGTGCTGTGGAACAAGCTTGACGATCAACTGGAGAAGGCGCTGGACCAATACGCAAAATGGGGAATCAAGGGCGTCAAAGTGGATTTCATGCAGCGCAGTGACCAGTTGCTGATCAACTACTACCACAAGGTAAGCCGTGAGACGGCGAAGCGCAAGATGCTGGTGGATTTTCATGGCGACCAGAAGCCGGCGACTATGACGCGCACGTGGCCCAACCTAATCAGCACGGAAGGTGTGCGCGGGATGGAGTGGAGCAAGTGGAGCGCGGAGACCGATCCGGACCACGATGTGACCCTGCCGTTCACGCGCATGTTCCTGGGGCCGATGGATTACACGCCGGGAGCGATGATCAACGCGCAAAAGAGTAGTTTTAAAGCGATTGGCAGCCGTCCGATGAGCCAGGGCACGCGTTGCCACCAGCTTGCGATGTATGTGGTTTTTGAGAGCCCGCTGCAGATGCTTTCCGACAGCCCGTCGAATTATCTGCGCGAGCCGGAGGTTATGGAGTTTCTCGCGCCGGTTCCGTCGGTGTGGGATGAGACGAAGGTGCTCGACGCCCAGATTGCGGAGTATGTTGCGGTGGCGCGGCGGAACGGGAAGGATTGGTATGTGGGGGCGATGACGAACTGGTCGCCACGAGAGCTGGAGATTGATTTTTCGTTTTTGCCGGAAGGCAACTTCACGCTGCAAGCGTATCAAGATGGCGTGAACGCGGACCGCATGGGCAGCGACTTTATATGGAGCAAGAGGCAGGTCAACCGTGAAACGAAGATGAAAATTAAGTTGGCGCCTGGCGGCGGCTGGGCTGGGCGGATTACGCAGTAGGGCGGATCGGGCGAAGCAAAAAGCAGATTTGTCGGGCAATACCGCCCTCGGAATGACAATGCGACGCGATTGTCCATTGATACCGCGTGTGCTTCGACCGATTGTGCTCGGTGACGTTACAGTGGGCACGGGCATGAGTGCCTGTGCTACTTGGAGTGTTCATGGGTCATCCTAAATTGGAATTGAGTGGGAAGACGGCGGTGGTTATTGGGGGGACGAGCGGGATTGGGCTTGCTCTCAATAAGGGGTTGGCGTTAGCTGGGGCTAATGTTGTGCCTACCGGGCGGCGGACGGAATTGGTGCGCAAGGCGGCGGAGGAAGTGAAGGCGCTGGGGCGACGGTCGCTCGCGCAGAGCTGCGATGTTACTAATGAGGCGAGCATCCAGGAATTATTGAAGGCGGTGCTGGCGGAATTTGGGAGCGTGGAGATTTTGGTGAACTGCGCAGGGCGGACTAAGCGCACACCCACGTTGCAGGTTCCGGAGGAAGAATGGAACGGCATTCTGGATACGAACCTAAATGGGACGTTGCGGGCTTGCCGGGTGTTTGGCCGACACATGATTGAGCGGCGGTATGGACGCATCATTAATATCGCGTCGATCGCTTCGTTTGTGGCACTGCAGGAGGTTGCAGCATATTCGGCGAGCAAAGCTGGCGTGGCTTCGCTGACAAAATCGCTGGCCATCGAGTGGGCCACGAAGGGAGTTTGCGTCAATGGGATTGCACCGGGCGTTTTTCGTACGGAGTTGAATGCGGGATTGCTGGATGGGACGGAGCGCGGGAAGGAATTTTTGCTGCGCACGCCGATGCACCGGTTCGGACAGTTGGATGAGCTGGCGGGTGCGGCGGTGTTCTTGGCTTCAGATGCGGCGAGTTATGTGACCGGGCATGTTCTGGCGGTGGACGGGGGATTTCTGGCTAGTGGGGTGAACCAGTAAGGACGGCTACAGAAATCAGGACTTAACCGATGCATATGTGAGGGCCGCCATTCTAGCGTTCGATGTTCGGTGCCAGGTTAAGCTGGCATTGGTAGAGCGTAACCCTACAATAATTTCACCATCCGGCGAGCCTATTCCGTCTTTCCCTTTTGCTTTCAACATGCGGACCGTCAAGCCGCACGAGGAGGACTTGGCACCAGGATTGCCTCAAGTTGTTTTGTGGATGTGTCGCGCGGTACGGAATAGCTCAACATGAGCAGCCCTCGGAAGGAGAAAACTATTGGGAAAACATTGGGTTTGGTCTTGCTGCTCGTTGTGCCCGTACTCTGCCCACAGACGAAGGCGCAGACACTTGAGCCTGAGCCAGAGCTAACTAAGGACCGACCGCTGCTCGAAGTGGATTTGAAACAGTATGGATACAAACCTCACGTACCTTTCGGTAGGCACGATTATTGGTCCTTGGCTTTTGCTGATACGGACGACCTTGTCCTAGGATGGACAACCCTTGACAATAATGGCGATAAGAAAAAAGGATACCTCACACCCGCCCCCTCTCATCTGCACGCTCTCGTTATTAACGTTCGTACCGGCGAGAAGAAAACTATCAAAGCGTGGCCAACCTCTACGTTCTACGCGACGATAAATCCGGTATCGAAGGGAAAGTTCTTCACTTGTACAGGCAACGCAATCCAGCTTCTTTCAGATGATTTTGGTCTGATTCGAGAGGAACATCTCTCTCGCTTCGGCCCTTGCAATTCTGACGACGTCTCATTGAGTCGGCGGTCTTTTTCCATCGACACTGGCGTGGGCCGAGATTCTCGCCACACGCTGATCGACGCCGAGTCCTTTGAGCCTCTCGCAACATGGTCAAATGAAGTATTCGGTGTTCATTTTACGGATAATTTCCTGGTTGGCACTTGCAGGCCACACTTTGAACTGTGCATCCGCGGAATAAGCGAGCAGTGGCAGCCATTTAATTTTCCTGAAATGAACAAACAGTTGAGAGATTCCAAAGGAAAAACACCTTTCTTCGCTAACGATTCGACCCTCGTGCTCACAGCGGGCGGAAAGATGGCGGTGGTGACCCTGGAAGGGGTGCTCCTGTTCCAGGTAAGTTTGCCAAGCAAATACTCGTTTGGTTCCGAGGCGACATCCGCCGGCGGCGAGAGGTTTGCGATTATCGAAACCAAGATCCGTGGGGTAACGAATGAAGTTTTGGATATGTACGGAGTTCTCTCGGACGACCATGTAGTCGTCTACAGCCTTCATGAACGAACAGCAATTTACGCATGTAAAGTAAAGGGATCTTCGCCTTGGCCTCCCTGGATAGAGCACAGGAATCGACTGGCTCTATCACCCGACGGTGCACTGCTCGCGGTTCTGGATGACGGAATACTTGAGGTATACCAGCTGCCTAAGGCTAAGTCCCGATAAACGCGCAAATCCTGTGGTCTCGCTATGATTTCCAAAGAAGCTCGCTACCCAGCCGTTAAGGATTGCTATCGCCTGCACTGTTGGTCTATGCTGCCGACCCCGGCGGGTAGTTTCTTGGCCGCGTGTGGTGTGTGATTGGAACGGGAAGATTTTGAAAAAACGCGCAAGCTGAATTGGCGCCTACTCCTGCCGCATAGGTTCCGCGTTGTATCTACATCGCCGGATTTGCACTTGATCCTTGACCGAAATGGACCGAAGGGTGTACCGGAGTGGGGGCTTTATCGTTTTCGCCGCAAGGGCAAGCTTCACTCTGCGAGAGGATCTGCGGTGCTGCGCGGCATGTTGCTCGCCGCGAGCGCTTCCGCAGGTTTCTTTTGCTGCGCTGGGCTGTTCTCCTCTGCTGTGTGGGCACAGCAGACCGATCCGGGGAGGCCTGTTGTGGTACAACCGGGTGCGCCGGGTAAGCCGAGCAGGACGTTGCCGGCATCGACGAAGGCCACGCTGCCGCCACGGTCGCAAGCGGACGTGGAGTTCATGCAGGGCATGATCATGCATCATTCGCAAGCGGTGGAGATGACGGCGCTGATTACGTCGCATACAGATAACAAGGATTTGCGGTTGCTCGGGGCGCGAATCAGTAGCTCGCAGTCGGACGAAATTAGGTTTATGCGGCGCTGGCTGGCGGCTCGGGGAGAAGCGCTTTCCATGATGACGCCGGAAATGCCGAACATGAATATGCACGAAAAGATGGCTCTGATGCCCGGTATGCTTACGCCGGAGCAGATGGAAGCACTGCGGAAGGCGAAGGGCGCCGAGTTCGACCACTTATTTTTGACCGGGATGGTTCAGCATCACAATGGCGCGTTGACGATGGTGAAGGATTTGTTTGACACGGCGGGCGCGGGGCAGGATGCCGACCTCTTTAACTTCGCCACCGATGCAGACAATACGCAACGCGCCGAGATCCGAATTATGCAAACTATGTTGGAGAAAGAATTTTCAGAGGAGAAACGATGAACCGATTGCCCAGCTTTGCACTTCGCGTGGCGGTGACCGCGCTTATTTTATGTTTCGGTGTGAGCCGGATGCCGGCACAGGCGCCCGCGACGCCGCCACCGGCGCAGACGCCTGCAAGCCCAACACCCTCGCAGGAACACGCGGATGCGGACAAAGATGGCAAAGATAAGGATGACAAGGATGACGAGGACGAGAATCCATTTGCACCCGAGCCGGCGCCAACGCTACCCGCGGGGTTGACGGGGTCGGACACGAACGATCCACGCGCCAAGCTGAAGCCCGGGCTGTATGACGCGGGCGAAACATCGATGGGCATCAAGCACCTCTTGCTGCTCAAGAAGCCGGACGCGTTTCAACTGGGGGCTTCCGATCCCGACGATCCGAAGGTGCAGAAGGCGATTGGCCAGCTCGGCATGAGCACCATGTCCTCAAAGTTGCCGAAGTCGATGCACTTGGCAATCGCGCAGCTGGGTTTCGCGAACTCGGACTTTGCGTTCCAGGGCAACCACTTGTTCCAAGGGAATTTTTATGGCTTGAATATCTATGACATCTCCAATCCAGCAAACACAAAGTTGCTGACGTCGCTGGTGTGCCCAGGCGGGCAGGGCGATCCTTCCGTGTACAAAAACTTGCTGTTTATGTCGGTGGAGATGCCGAACGGACGGATGGATTGCGGCACGGAGGGATTTCCGGCCGAGCCTCCGCCGCCTGCAGGTGAGGATAAAGAAAAAAAGAAGAAACGGATTCCCGCGGCGCAAAGAGAGCGTTTTCGCGGCGTGAGAATTTTCGACATTTCCGATATCAAGAATCCGAAGCAAGTGGCAGCAGTACAGACGTGCCGCGGATCGCATACGCATACCCTGGTGACAGATCCGAACGACAAAGAGAACGTTTACATCTACGTTTCAGGAACATCGTTTGTCCGCCAGCCGGAAGAACTGGCGGGGTGCTCAGGTGAAAAGCCGGACAAGGACCCGAACACGGCGCTGTTTCGCATCGACGTGATCAAGGTTCCTGTGGCCGCGCCGCAGGATGCGAAAGTGGTGTCCAGCCCTCGAGTATTCATCGATGCCCGGACGGGGGCGATGAACGGCCTGAACAACGGCGGCACACATGGCAAGAAGGGCAAAGAGGAGAAGCCGGCGGACACCGATCAGTGCCACGACATCACGGCGTACTCAGCGATTGGGCTGGCGGCTGGCGCGTGCTCGGGAAATGGAATTGTGCTCGACATTAAGGACCCGGTGCATCCGAAGCGGCTGGATGCGGTGAACGATCCTAACTATTCCTACTGGCACTCGGCTTCGTTCTCGAATGATGGGAGCAAAGTCGTGTTCACCGACGAATGGGGCGGTGGCTTGGGGGCGCGATGCCGTGCGAACGACCCGAACAAGTGGGGCGCGGATGCGATCTTTCATCTGAAGGACGACAAGCTGAGTTTCGCGAACTATTACAAGCTCCCAGCCGCACAGAGCGACACGGAGAACTGTGTGGCGCACAACGGCTCGTTGATTCCGGTCCCTGGGCGCGATATCGAAGTGCAGGCCTGGTACCAGGGCGGCATCTCCGTTGTTGACTTCACCGACCCGGCGCAACCTTTCGAGATTGCGTACTTCGACCGTGGGCCGATTGATCCGAAGATGTTGGTGCTGGGCGGCGATTGGGCGGCATATTGGTACAACGGATACATCTACGGATCGGAGATCGCGCGCGGCCTGGACGTGTTTGAACTGGCACCAACTAAGTTTCTGACTCAGAACGAAATCGATGCGGCGAAGGCGGTTCGCGTGCCAGAACTGAATGTGCAGAACCAGCAAAAAATCGAGTGGCCTGCACAGTTGGTGGTGGCGAAGGCGTACGTGGACCAGTTGTCCCGGTCACAGGCCTTGCCTGCAGAACGGATCGCGGATCTGCGGAAGGCAATCCAAAAAGCGGAGAGCTCGCACATGAGCCGGGGCAAGGTTGCGAAATTGGAGAAAATGGCACCGTCGTTGGAACAGAGCGCCGCCACGGCGAAGAGCCCGGCTGACTCGGCACGGCTGCATGCCTTGGCGGAGATTCTGAAGCATCCGTCAACGTAATCTCATTGCGGACCCGGCGGCTTTTCGTTTAGCCGCAGAGCCAAGATCGGTCGGCCGAAGTTTGAGTAACGCTCCTGCGCGCAAGTTCTGCGACAGCCTAATTCTTGCTTAACGCGCAAAAACGAAACTGAGCCGATACGCGAAGGGCACAGAAGCGTTGTGCTGGTTGGGGGCGTGTGGTAGCGTTTTCGGAAAGTCTTATGGCGCAGACCACCTACCTACCGTCGGCCACGATCCTCGAAGCAAGCGAGCAGAATGCAGCGCGGTTCTCTGTGCTGGTGCGAGTCACGCACTGGCTGAACACAGTCAGTCTCGTTGCGCTGGTGGTTAGCGGATTTGGAATTTTGCTGGCGCATCCGCGCTTTTATTGGGGCGAGACCGGAGGCCTCGGAACGCCTTCGATTTTGGATTTGCCGCTACCGTTCATGCTGGGCGGGCCGTCTGGCTGGGGACGGTACATGCACTTTCAGGCGGCGTGGTTGTGCGTGCTGACGGGATTGCTGTATGCGATTTCCGGGTTGTTGTCCCAGCACTTCCGGAAGAATTTGTGGCCGGCTAAGGGGCAGCTTTCCTGGAGCTCGCTGCGCAACGAGCTTTGGAATCATTTGCGATTTAAGAAGCCTGCGGCGGAAGAAGCGTACAGTTACAACGTGCTGCAGAGGCTTTCCTACCTGGTAGTAGTTTTCTTTTTGTTCCCGCTGATGATCTGGACGGGGATGGCGATGTCACCGGCGGTGACTTCGGTGTTTCCGTTTTTCGTGACGTTGAGCGGAGGATACGAGAGCGCGCGAACGATTCACTTTTTCGCTGCGAATTTGCTGGTGTTGTTCGTGCTGGTGCACGTGGCGATGGTGTGCCTAGCGGGATTCGTTCAGCGCACAATGGCAATGATCACGGGCCGAGTGATCGGCGGGAGGGAGCGGCCATGAGCGGAAATGTTTCGCGGCGGAAATTGCTAACGACGGGATTGACGGCAGTAGCAGGCGTAACCGGGCTTGGAGTTGCGGCGAAGATTGCGGACCATTACGGACTGATCCCGCCGGACTGGGGCGGAATTTGGGGGCCGGGCGAAACGCTGACGTATGCGACGCAGCGGCTGCTGATGGCGAGCGGTTCGCTGGCGCGGGAATTCAATCGGAGCGAGGTTTCCAAAGTGGTGCCGGTGAGCGGACCGCAGCCGAAGACCGATCCTTACCAACGGCTGCTCGCGGGAGGATTTGCGGACTGGCGGCTGACGGTGAATGGGCTGGTGGCTAGGCCGTCGACGTTTTCGCTCGATGAGATCAAACGCATGCCGGCGAAGACGCAGATCACGCACCAGGCATGCGAAGAGGGCTGGTCGTTTATCGCGGAATGGACGGGCGTGCCACTTTCGTATGTGATGAATTTGGTGGGCGTTTCGGAGAAGGCTAAATTTGTGGTGTTCTACCCGTTCGACGAGTCGTGGGACAGCCTGGACTTGCCGGATGCGTATCATGCGCAGACATTTCTGGCGTACAACTTGAACGGGCAGGATTTGCCAGCGGATCATGGAGCGCCTTTGCGGGTGCGCGTGGCTCGGCAGCTTGGGTACAAGAGCGTGAAATATTTGCAGAAGATTACGTTTGTGGATTCGATGAAGCATGTGGGCGATGGGAGAGGGTCGGCGGCGCCAGCTAGTGGATATTCGTGGTACGCAGGCATTTGAATTAGAGCGGCGCGTGAGTTCTAGCCCAGTAACCCACAACCTACCCTGGAGCCTGGGGACCAGTGCATGAACGCCACCGTCAAATGGAAGGTTTTTGTCAGATGTATTGGTTGGGGAGTGGCAATCGAAACTCCAATCCTGGCTTGGTTTCTTTCGATCCAGGACCGAATGCACGTGAGTATGATTCCGGGCATGCTCTTTGTACCGCACGTCTTTAGTTATGGCTTAACGATGCTTCTGCTTCGGCCGATGCACGGGCATATATCCAAGGCCACAGAAAATTGGTTAGGGTTTTCATTAATGGGCGTCTTCCAGGTGATTCTTATAGGAGGCCTCCTCTTCCTAGCAAAACGGCGAGGCACCCCCCTTTGGCACCAGCGGGCTGATAGCTGACGTAACGCGCTACTGAGATTTTGCGCGAGTCGTTGCGACGATTTCCAGGAATTTGCGGGCGGTTTCCACTATCAATTCTGGCTTGTTGGATTTTAGGGCTTCGGATTGCACCAATTCGCCGCCTATGCCTAGGGCGGCTGCGCCGGCTTCTATGAATTCGGCGGCGGTGTTTAGATTTACACCGCCGGTGGGCACTAGCGGGATTTGCGGGAACGGACCTTTCAACGACTTGATGTATTTTGCGCCGCCGACTTGGCCGCAGGGGAAGACTTTTACCAAGTCGGAGCCGGCGGTCCATGCTTCGATAATTTCGGTGGGCGTCAACGCTCCGGCCAGGATTAGCTTGGATTCACGCGCGGCTAGTTCCACGGTTGCGCGATTGAATCCGGGGCTGACTAGGAATTGGGCGCCGGCATCTAGGCAGCGGCGAGCATCTTCGACGTTTAGAACCGTGCCCGCGCCGATTAGAACTTCTTTGCCACAGCTTTTTGCTAGCTCACTGATGACTTCGAGGGCGCCGGGAACGGTCATGGTGATTTCTACGATGGGGATGCCGCCCTTGTGGACAGCTTCGGCGGCGATGCAGGCTTCGCGCGAAGAGGACGCACGGACTACGGGAATTATTCCGATTTGTTCGATGCGCTTGCGAACTTCTTGTTTGTTCAAGTGAAATTCCTCGTCACGGCCACCTATTACAGCTAACGAAAAGCCGCAGGGCTCCGCGGACTCCGCCCTGCGCTACAGGTCTCGGCAAGACGGCTTGATCTTGCCGAGCTGGGGCAGCCCAGCGGTGCTGCACCCCTACAACAGAAGGCGCTTCAGCGGGCTATTCGGGCGCCTACTCCTTTCATTACTTGCAGGACTTCTGGGAGCGTGACCATTGAGGTGTCGCCGGGAGTGGTCATCGCTAGCGCGCCGTGGGCTGCGCCGCATTCTACGGACCATTGCGGATCTTGGCCGGAGAGGAAACCGTAGATTAGGCCGGAGGCGAAGGAGTCGCCGCCGCCGACGCGGTCGAAGATTTCCAGATTTTCGCGATTTTGGGCCTGGTAGAACTTGCCGTCGTGGTAGCAGATGGCGCCCCAATCGTTGATGGTCGCGGTTTTGGCTTTGCGCAGAGTAGTCGCGACGACCTGGAACGGGTAATCCTGCAGAACTTTTGCGATCATTTGCTTGAACGAATCGACTTCGAATGCGGAATGATGCTCATCCATGCCGGGAACTTCGTAACCGAGGGCGGCGGAAAAATCCTCTTCGTTGCCGAGCATGACGTTTACGTGCGGGGCGATGCGGCGATTTACTTCCTGGGCTTGTTTTTTGCCGCCGAGAGATTTCCAGAGGGAGGCGCGATAGTTCAGATCATAGGAGACGATTACGCCGTTGCGCTTGGCAGACTGCATGGCCTCGATGGCGACTTCTGGTGCGGTGGAGGAAAGCGCGCAGTAGATGCCGCCAGTGTGGAACCAGCGCGCGCCCTGTTTGCCGAAGATTTCGTCCCAATCAATGTCACCTTTTTTCAGCTGCGAGACGGCGGTGTGGCCGCGATCGTAGGAACCGAGCGCGGCGCGCACGCCAAATCCGCGTTCGGTGAAATTGAGGCCATTGCGCGCGGCGCGCCCCACGCCGTCGTGCTCGACCCAGCGGATGAGGGATTGATCGACACCGCCCTGATAGACAAGATCGTGCAGGAGGCGGCCGACCGGATCATCGGCGAATGCCGTGACGACGGCGGTGTCCAAGCCGAAGCAGCGCTTCAAGCCGCGGGCGACATTGTATTCGCCACCGCCTTCGCAGACTTCAAACGAGCGCGTGGTGGCGATGCGCTTTTCGCCGGGGTCAAAGCGAACCATGATTTCACCGAGGCTGACGAGATCCCAGCGGCATTGCTGTTTCGATTTGATCTGCAGGGTCACGCATGTCCTCTTAGGTGATTTTTGCCGGCTCGAGTCTCGGCGCTAACGTGTGAATGAGGAACAGGGCGATCAGGTAGGCGCTTCCAGCCATCACGAATGGAATCATGTAGCTGCCGGTCCACTGCAAAGTGTGACCGACGACTTGCGCGATGAGCATGCCGCCAATCGCGCCAGCCATTCCGCCGATACCGACCACGGAGCCTACGGCGCGCGCGGGGAACATGTCCGAGGTCAACGTATAGAGGTTCGCGGAAAATCCCTGGTGCGCGGCCGCGGCGAGGCCGATCACCAGAACCGCGCCCCACATGCTCTCGATGCGGTAGGCAAAAATAATCGGCGTGACGCAAAGTGCGCAGATGAGCATGGTGATTTTGCGGCCTGCGTTGACGGTGCGGCCTCGATGAATCAGCCAGGAGGAGAGCCAGCCACCGGCGACGCTGCCGACATCGGAAATTACGTAGATGACCATGATGGGCAGGCCGATCTTCATTAGCGCCAAGCCGTGTTGGCGTTGCAGGAAGTCTGGCACCCAAAAGAGATAAAACCACCAGATGGGGTCGGTTAGAAATTTACCGACGACGAAGGTCCAAGCTTGACGATGCTGCAGGAGCGCGGACCAGGTGACTTTTGTAATTGGTTCGGAAGGATCGCAGCGGATATAGGCAAGCTCGGATTGAGAAACGCGCGGATGCTCGTCCGGTTTGCGATAAATCAAAAACCAAAAGATGAGCCAAACAAATCCGAGCGCGCCGGTTAGGAGGAACGCGGAGCGCCAGCCCCAGTGCAGAGCAATCCAGGGCACGACGAACGGGGTGATGATGGCGCCGGCGTTGGTGCCGGCGTTAAAGACTCCGGTGGCGAGGGCGCGCTCTTTTTTGGGGAACCATTCGGCTACGCACTTGATGCTGGCGGGAAAGACGCCGGCTTCGCCGAATCCGAGCGCGAAACGTGCGGCGGCAAAGCTGAAGAAAGAACCCGCGGCGGCATGCGCCATGGAGGCGATGCTCCAGAAGGCCATCGCTAGGGCGTAGCCCAGACGTGTGCCGAGGCGGTCGATTAGGCGGCCGACGAGCAGCATTCCGGCGGCGTAAGCGGCTTGAAAATAAAAAACTAGATTGCCGTATTGGATTTCATTCCAGCCAAAATCGTGCTGAAGCGTGGTCTTCAAAACGCCGAGGACCTGGCGATCCATGTAATTTTTTGTCACGCCGAAGAGAAGGAGCGCGCAGATGACCCAGCGGAAATAGCCGACGCCGGTGGAGGCTGCCGGGCGGGTTAGTTCGCCCGCTTGCGCCGGCGCGAGATCGGGGGAAGCGGCGAGCGCGCTGTGCGGAGAAATGGGACGCGCTGGATCCATTTTCAGGAGTCGCGACGGCTATTCGCGCGGCCGGCTTCGAGTCCGGTAGGACCCTGCTTGAAACCGGGCTGCACGTTGACGACTCCGAACTGGCGGTCTTCCACTTCGCGATGCGCGGCCATGGCCCAGAGGAAACAGATGCGATGGCCGGGAACGGAAACGTTGGGATGATAGCCGCTGGGGATGAGGACTGCGTCACCGTCGCGGACTATGGTGACGATCTCGGGATTTTGCGTGTCGCTGTAGACGAGCTGAATGCCGTAGGCGGGCTCGGGCATGTCGAAATAAACGTAGATCTCTTCGAGCAGCGCGGCGTGCTCGTGGGGCGGCCAACTGGTCCAGTTGCCGGGATCGGCTTGGGTGATTCCGGCGATGAGGCGACCGGCTTGGATATTTTTTGCGAGGAGCATTTGCAGGTGGCGGATGCAGCCGGGTGTGCCGGTGGTGAATTGCAAGCCAGCGTCTTTGGCGATTTCGGAAGCGCGTACAACTTGAAGTGGGTAGCGGTTGGCTACGTCGCAGGAAAATTCTGCGAGGTCGGCGGATGTTTTCGTGGTGATTTTCACGGTGGAATCGCGAGGAATGTAGATGGCGTCGCGCTGCGCTAGAGCGATGTCCTTGCTGTCAACGGAGACAGTCACTTCGCCGGAGAGGCAGATTAGGCCGGTTTCGCGATCGCCGGTGGAAAGAGATTCGGTGGGATTTGCGCCGTTGAGAATAATTCGGCTGTACGCGAGATGACTCATGGAGCTGTTCTTGGGCGAGATACAAACGCGGCGGCCGGTGTGCGCGTTGGTCTTGCGGAAGATGTTTTTTTCTGTGGCAGTCGAGATTGGAGCGCTCATTAGTAACTCCCAGGGAATGGTGAACGACACCGCTGACTATAGAAACGGGCTGGTGTTCTGTCAAACCGGAAATCGGAACGTTACGGCTGGAGGGCCGTAACAAAGACGCTCCTCGCTTCGCTCAGACTGGGACGCGCTAAAGCACGTCCCCTACAACGGCTGGCGCTACCAACTGTGCATGGTGCCGTCTAGCTTGCGATTGATGGGTAAGTACGCGCGGCTGTACGGATATTTGGAGGCGAGCTGCTCGTCGATGTCCACGCCGAGACCCGGGGTGTCGCCGGGATGCATCATTCCGTCGGCGAAACTGTAGGAGTGCGGAAAAACGCGATCGGTTTCGTTGGCGTGGCGCATATATTCCTGAATGCCGAAATTGGGGACGCTGAGATCGAAATGCAAAGCGGCAGCAGTGCAGACGGGGCTCATATCCGTGGCGCCATGACAGCCCGTGCGGACCTGGTAGATTTCGGCGAGGCTGGCAATTTTTCGGAGATGGGAAATTCCGCCGGCGTGCACGACGGCGGTGCGGATGTAGTCGATCAATTGTTCTTGGATGAGCCGCTGGCAATCGTAGATGGAATTGAAAACTTCGCCGACGGCGAGCGGCGTAGTGGTGTGGCGGCGAATCAGGCGAAAGCTTTCCTGCAATTCGGCCGGGGTGGGATCTTCGAGCCAGAACAGATGATAGGGCTCGAGCTCTTTGCCGAGGCGGCCGGCTTCGATGGGTGTAAGGCGGTGATGCGCATCGTGAAGGAGATGCAGGTCGGAGCCGAATTCCTTGCGCAGGCGCTCGAAGAGACGCGGGACGAAATTCAGGTAGAGCTCGGAGCTCCATGCATCCTCGACTGGGGCATCCTTTTCGGCGGGCTCATAATACATCTTGCCGCGCCCGACGCCGTAGATGCTGTTGAGGCCGGGCACGCCGCTTTGCGCTCGAATGGCTTTGTAGCCGAGCTTGGCGTACTCGGCCACAGCGGCGACAGTGTCGTCGATATCTTTGCCGCTGGCGTGGCCGTAGACGAGGACGGCATCGCGGGACGCGCCGCCGAGCAATTGATAGACGGGAACGTTGAGGGCTTTACCCTTGATGTCCCAAAGCGCGGTGTCGACCGCGGAGACCGCCGCCATGGTGACGGGGCCACGGCGCCAATACGCACCTTTGTAGAGATAATGCCAAGTATCTTCGATACGGCGCGCGTCGCGGCCGATGAGAATCGGGATTACGTGATCGGAGAGATAGCTGGCTACGGCGAGCTCGCGGCCATTGAGCGTTGCGTCACCGAGGCCGTAGAGGCCATCTTCCGTGGTGATTTTTAACGTGACGAAGTTTCGGCCTGGGCTGCAGACGATTACTTTGGCATCGGTTATGCGCATTGCGGAATTCGCACCTTTTCAGAAATTGTATTTCTAACTGAACGACGATGAGATTACACCGTATTTCGGGGACGTTCACGCCGGACAAAATCGGTGTCCTGCAAGGGCTCGGACTCGCACTCTATGGCGATGGTGGTGACCGGATGATCTGGTGCTTCGGCGGGCAGGCCGGTGAAGCGCACTCGAAAGCGATCCTGTTGAAATTTGACTTGCTGGCCGCTGGCGAGAAGCCATGCGGACTTCACGCCGGTTTTTAGTCCCGCGAGCGCGACGGTTTCTCCGGGCCAAAAGTAAACGTGCATGTAGAGCGTGTTTCCCTTGCGTGTGAAGGCCGCGTAATTCGATTCGTGCGGCTGGCAGCGGTCTTGAGTGTGAATAGACTCACCGTTGCGAGACGTCCAGCGCCCGACCTCGGTCAGGACACGCACGGATTCTTCGGGAATGGAGCCGTCCGGCTTGGGGCCGATATTGAGCAGGTAGTTCCCACCGTCGTGCGCGCAATAAACGAGGTTGCGCACGATCGTCTTTGGAGTTTTCCAGGCGTCGTCCGCCTGGTGATATCCCCAGCTTTCATTCAGCGTCATGCAGGATTCCCATGCGCGACCGCGTTTGTCGGCGACAATCTCCTGCTCGGGCGTTGAGAAATCACCTGGCAGCGCGTTGCGATTGTTCACGATGATGTCTGGCTGAAGCTCGAAGACCATTTTGTTCATGCGCTCGGATTCCCAGCCGCGGGCATCGAGGGGCCAGGAGACGTCGTACCAAAGTACGTCAATTTTTCCGTAATTCGTCAGCAACTCGCGGATCAGGCCGTGGGTATATTCGACGAAACGTTTGCGAGCGTCCTCGTTTGTAGCGCAACGCGCGCCATCGGGATGGTGCCAATCCATGAGGGAATAGTAGAAGCCGACGCGCAATCCTTCCGCACGCGCGGCTTCGACGTATTCGCGGGCGAGGTCGCGGCCCGGACCTTGCTTTGGCGCGCAGTAATTGTTGAGCTTGGTGTCGAAGTTGCAGAAACCCTCGTGATGCTTGGAGGTCATCACCATGTATTTCTGCCCGGCTTGTTTTGCGAGCTTGGCCCAGGCGCGAGCGGCATTCGGTTTTGGCTGAAAGCGCTTGGCGAGTTGTTCGTATTCGCTGACGGGAATGCCTTCGTTTTCCATTACCCACTCGTGGCGGCCGAGAACACTGTACAAACCCCAATGGACGAACATGCCGAATCGGGCTTCGTGCCACCATTGCATGCGGCGGGCGCGATCCGCTTCCTCAGCATCGGAGCTCTTGGTGGCTTGCGGGCCCGCGAGAGCAGCCGATGTTTTGGCGGAGGCGGCCAGGGTGAGAAGAGAAGCTCCGGTGCCAACCAGCCAGTCGCGACGCAGTATGCCATTCGATTTCATAAGCAGCAGTCCTCCTAGTTTGGTCGATGCCACTACGCTTGTGACTCCAGCTTGAAAATTCTTTCCATGAGCAACCACTTTTCCCCGGGTTTAGCTTGTTGCAGCGGCCTCTGGAATTTCCACATCAACTCTTCCCATTCGCGGACTTTGGGATTCGCGCGGTCCACTTTGGCTTTAGCGTCGAAGGAAAATGTTTCGTCTACTTCCATAATCATGAACATGCGCGTGCCGAGCAGATAAATTTCCATGTCGAGGATGCCGGCTTCTTTGATGCTGCTGGTGATTTCCGGCCAGATTTTCTGATGATAGCGGCGATACTCGGCGATCAGCGCCGGATCATCCTTGAGGTCGAGAGTGAGGCAGTATCGTTTGTTCATCGATTGGTTTCGCGAATCGACCGAGAGCGCCCCGCTCATGTCAGAGCGCGGTCGAGGTGAACGTAGCCGCCGTCCACCGATACATGCTGGCCAGTTATGTGGCTGGCCTGCGCCGACATGAGAAACAAGGCCATGGCGGCAATTTCATCGGGCTCGGTCATGCGTTTGCCGAGGGGAATTTTCGCCGTCACCTGCTTGAGCTTCTCTTCAGGATCCGGAAATGTGCCGAGCCATTCTTTATAGAGTGGCGTCATGACCTCCGCGGGAAGCAGCGCGTTGACGCGAATGCCATACGGAAGCAATTCGACCGCCCATTCTCGCGTCAGCGAAAGAATGGCGCCCTTTGCCGCGGCATAGCCGGAAGTGCCGCCTTGGCCGGTGACGGCGACTTTGGAGGCCATATTAAGGACGCAGCCCTGGGATTTCTTCAGAGCCGGCAGCGCGTAGTAAGTCATGTTGTAGTAGTGGTGAAGGTTGAGCTCCAACGAGCGCAGAAATTTTTCCGGGCCGCCGTACTCGAGGCCCGCATTGTCGTTGATGCCAGCATTGTTGACCAGTACGTCCAGCCTTCCGAAATCGCGCAGCGTTGACTCGATTGCGGAAGCACAGTTTCCGGCAGGCAACAAATTCGTACAGATCAACCCGTAGGACGCGCCCAACTTTTGCAGCTCCATCCGCAACTGCTCTCCCGCATCGCAATCCTTATCCACCACAATAGGAATTGCGCCTTCGTGCGCGCAACCTCGCGCGATGGCGGCGCCGATGCCCTTTGCGCCGCCCGTAATCATGATTACCTTGCCTTTAAGCTGCAAATCCATGTTGCGCCGTTTTCACTCCATAAAAATGTGCGGCGTTGCCGCCAAAGATTTTGTCTTTATCCGATTGGGAGAACCCTTTGACATAGTTGTCGATGAGCTGCTTCACCTGACTATACGTCGCGGCTACCAGACAAACCGGCCAATCGGAGCCGAACATCAATCGGTCCGCGCCGAACGCGCTGAATACCACATCAAGGTAGGGCTTGAAGTCATCGGCTTTCCAGTGCTTCCAGTCCGCTTCGGTGACCAGGCCTGAAATCTTGCAGAATACATTTTTGTTTTGCGCGATTTCTCTCATTTGCGCAGTCCAGGGCCAGATTTTCGCGGGCTTTATCTCCGGCTTGGCCAGGTGGTCGACAACGAAAGGTTGTTCAGGAAACTGAGTCACAAGATCAATGGCCGCCGGCAATTGTTTCGGATAGACCAGAATGTCGTATGTGAAGCCGAATGCGCGCAATTGGGCAACGCCTTTCACAAGCTGTTCCCGCGCGAGGAAGCGATCATCCGATTCAGACTGCGCGACATGGCGGAAGCCGCGCAGTTTTGAGAACTGGGAAAAATATTCGAGCCGTTCCGCGAGGCGAGGCGAGAGAAGATCCACCCATCCGACAACACCGGCGATTCGTTTGTTGCTTTCTGCAAGACAGAGCAGAAACGTCGTTTCATTTTCAGACTGATCCGCTTGCACAGCAATGGATACGTCAATACCGTTTGCGGTCAATTCCGTCGCGAGATGCTCGGGTAGAAAGTCGCGCTTCAAGACGGTCATGGAATCCGTGATCCACGCATCGCGTGCGGCATCATAGCGCCAAAAGTGTTGGTGCGAATCAATCTTCATGCAAGATTCCGATCGCACGGACTAACACGCTCTTTCGTTTACCCTCGAAGATTGAAGAATCCTCCGTCGATCGGATAATCCGTTCCGGTGATGAACGTGGCTTCGTCGGAGCAAAGAAAAAGAGCCAGGGCGGCGACTTCCTCGGGTTCGCCCATGCGGCCTATGGGCTGCGATGCCGACAGCTTTTGAAACATTTCCTGTTCGCGACCGGGATAGTTTTTTTGCAGGTAGCCATCGACGAATGGAGTATGCACACGGGCCGGCGAGATGCAGTTGCAACGGATGTTGTGCGCCAGGTAGTCCTTGGCAACGGAGTAGGTCATGGCGACTACCGCGCCCTTGCTCATCGAATAGGCAAAGCGATCGGCCAGCGCGGCGGTGCCCGCGATGGAGGCCATATTCAGAATCACGCCGCCGCCTTGGGATTTCATGTGCCCGATCGCCGCGTGCGTGCAGTTGTAGACGCCCTTGACGTTGATGCGGAAGAGACGATCGAAATCGGCTTCCGTCGTGGTCTCGACCGTCCCGATGTGCGAGACGCCCGCATTGTTTACGAGAATATCCAGTCGTCCTTGGCGCGCCAGATTGTCGAAGACCTCTTTTGTGCCCGCCTGATCGGAGACATCGCACGCGTCGGCGTTCGCATCCGCGCCACATGCCCTGATTTCTTGCGCAGTAGCGTTGCCTGCCTTTTCGTCGAGATCGAGGATGCGCACTGCGGCGCCTTGTTGCGCGAAACGCCGTGCAATGGCGCGGCCGATCCCGCTGGCAGCACCGGTGATGACAGCGACTTTTCCGTCGAGCCGAAAAGCATCGCGATGTTGCGGGGCGCCGCTCAGAGAGAGACTCCTCGCTTCCACGGGATGAAATCGTTTTGCGCTAGCAATTCCGCTTTGGTGAGGAGCTCGCCGCTGGCCACTTGTATGACGCGCTCTAAAATGTGCTCGCCCATTTGCTCGATGGTAGAGTCGCCGGAAATGATACCGCCGGTGTCAATGTCGATGATGTCCGGCATGCGCCTCGCCAAATCGGAGTTCGTGGATAATTTGATAACAGGCGCGATGGGATTGCCCGTAGGCGTTCCGAGTCCAGTCGTGAACAACACCACATTCGCGCCTGCGCCCACTTGGGCCGTGACGCACTCCACGTCATTGCCAGGCGTGCATTGCAGGTTCAGGCCGGGCTCCGAGGAATATTCCGGATAATCGAGCACTCCCGTGACCGGCGACGTGCCGCCCTTCTTTGCGGCGCCTGCTGATTTCATGGCGTCGGTAAGCAGCCCGTCACGAATATTTCCGGGTGAAGGGTTCATTTCGAATCCAGAGCGAACGGCTTTCGCGCGCGCCGCATAATCGCTCATCAAGTGCATGAAGCGCTCCGAGACGCTGGTACTCACGCAGCGGTTGATGAGCTCCTGCTCGACGCCGCACAGCTCCGGAAATTCCGACAGAATTCCTCGACCGCCGAGCGTGGCCAGGATATCTGCAACATGGCCGATGGCTGGATTGGCGGAGATTCCAGAGAATCCGTCGGACCCGCCGCATTTCAAACCGACGCAGAGCTGCGACAACGGTGCGGGCCGGCGCTGGGCCTTGTCGGCCTCGACCAAGCCGAGGAAGGTTTCGCGAATCGCCTGCGACATCATGGAAGCTTCGGAGGCGCTCTTCTGCTGCTCGAAAACCAAAATCGGCTTGGCAAAGTTTCCATCGCGGCGCTTGATTTCTTCCTGCAAGATCGCCACTTGCGCGTGCTGGCAGCCGAGGCTCAAGACGGTGGCGCCGGCAACATTGGGGTGATGAATGTAACCGGCCAGGAGGGCGCAGAGATTCGCAGAGTCCTCGCGCGTTCCGCCGCAACCGCCTTCGTGCATCAGGAATTTTATGCCATCGACATTGCGAAATACTCGTGCAGTAGACGACGCAGGCTTATCTTCGGTTAGCGAAGAATCGCGCAGGTCGTGGCTCTTGCCCGCGCGATACAGGCGCACCATTTCCGCAACCTGGCAGCGATAGATTTGCGGAGCGGCGAAGCCGAGCTCTTCTTCAAAGGCTTGCCTCAAGACGGCTAGATTTCGGTTTTCGCAAAAAACCAACGGAAGCACAACCCAATAGTTGCGGGTGCCGACCTGCCCATCGGTTCTTTCGTAGCCGAGGAATTTCTTTTCTCGCCAGCGCGAAACATCCGGCGCCAACCACTGCGGGATGGCGTCCCGGTTGTGAAATGCGGCGGCAGCATGACGGAGGTTGCGTGTGGACAATAGATCGCCGCGTCGAAGCGGTTCGGCCGTGCGGCCAACGAGCACGCCGTACATGATGACCTCGCCACCCGCAGGAAGATCCTCCGTAATAAATTTATGTTTGGCTGAAATGTCGGAAAGCAAGGTGTAATCGGCGCCCGCAAAGCTCACGGTTTCGCCCTTGCGCAGGTCCGTCAACGCTACGAGAGCATTGTCTCTCGGGTCGAGCCGCAAAACCCGGCGTTGCGCTGCTCCGTTTCCTGGCATGGCGTTCGATTCTATACCACGCGGGTTCTTCGTTCAGCGCGCGGCAACATTCTCTGCTAGTGCTGGCGCACGGTATTCGCCAGCGTCCCGATTTTATCTATGGTGATGCTCACTTCATCGCCGTCCTTGAGCCACAACGGAGGATTCTGCGCCATACCTACTCCATGCGGCGTGCCGGTGAAAATCGCGGTGCCCGGGAGCAGGGTCGTGCTCTGGGTCAGGAATTCGATGAGCGCTGGAACGTCGCGAACCATGTCGCTCGTGTTTCCGTCCTGCATCACGCGGCCGTTCACTGTGGTTTGGATGCGCAGCCCACTGGGGTCCTGGATGGAATCCGGAGTTACCAGGCAAGGTCCGATTGGGGCAAACGTGTCGAAGCTTTTTCCGCGGCACCACTGGGTGCCGCCCTTCTTCAACTGCCAATCGCGCGCGCTGACGTCGTTTCCGCAGGTGTAGCCGGCGACGTACTCAAGGGCGCGCTCGCGGCTCACGTCTTTGCACGCTTTGCCGATGATGACCACGAGTTCACCTTCGTAGTCCAGCTCTGCCGTTCCCGCGTGAGTGGGAATGGCAATGGGTGCGCCTGGATCCTGAAGAGTGTTTGGGCCTTTGCCAAATACAACGGGATATTCGCCCGAACTCATACCTACTTCGTCTGCGTGGCGGCGATAGTTCTGTCCGATACACCAAATCATTACGGGAATTACAGGCGCGAGAATTTTGGCAACACTCGCCGGTTCTTGAGTGACGCGTTTTTCCCCGAAGGGATTGCCTTCGACGCGCAAGTACGCGCCGCCAGCCTGCTCGGCGGCATATTGAATTTTTCCTGATTGATCGCAATATCGGATTAGCTTCATATTCGATGAATGACCTCAATGACCTGAGGAACGTGGGGACGGCGGAGTGCTTCCGGCTCGAACCGCTGGGCGCACGCCGCGGCGGCTGAGCGCAAACATCGGCGCACCGAAAGCGAGCAGCACGACTCCCCAATAGAGGTTCACGTTGATTCCAAGGGATTGCTGATAGAGCGAGGGATCACTCACCGCTCCGTAAACCAGCAGGATCGCTCCCAGCAACAAAAACAGAAGGCCCAGCGGCAAACGAATGTCAATTCCCATCAACTCTCCTACCAGAAAATTATATTCAGCAAGACGGTGCCGGCAATCACCATGATCGCAAGGGACGCCGGCCTTGCATACCACGCCATCGGCTCTTCTTCAGGCTTCGGCGTGAGCGAATAAACCAGACCAACGAGTTTGCTCTCATCTGGCGCGCGCGTGACGAGACTCACGATTATGGTGACGACGAAGCAGGTGGTCCAGGCATAAATCGCGGTCCAGAAATTCTGCGCCATCTCGCTGGGATAGTTGTGCGTTACAGCGAGCCATCCACCTTTGATGCCCGCGACCGCTCCGGCGGGAAGCGTTAGCCCATGATGAATTGCCGCGGCGGCAGTTCCCGCAAGCAATCCCGTGAAGGCGGCATGACCGGTTGTGCGTTTCCAGAACATGCCGAGCAAAAACGTGGCAAAGAGCGGCGCGTTCACGAAGGCGAAGACGAGCTGCAGCATGTCCATAATATTGTTGAAGCGATTGGCCATGTACGCCGCCGCAATCGAAAACGCGATGCCAAACACGGTGGCCGCGCGGCCCATCCAGAGATAGTGCTCGTCAGTTGCGCCGGGCCGAATGTAAGACTGATAGATATCGTACGTCCAGACGGTGTTGAAGGCGGTTACGTTGCCGGCCATGCCGGACATGAAGCTGGCGAGCAGCGCGGTGAGCCCGAGGCCGAGCATGCCCGGCGGGAAATAATGCAGCAGCATGTTTGGAACGGCGAGATCGTAATCGAGCTGCGGCTTGCCGTCTTTGTCGAGCATGGGCTTACCGGAGCTTGCGTCAACCTTCATGGGAATGATGCCTTTGCCTGGCGGCTCCGCGCTCACAACCACACGCGCGTGCGGCGGAACCGCGGGCTGCGTAGGCAAGGCGATGGCGATCAATCCCGGAAGGATGACCAAAAATGGGAACAACATTTTCGGAAATGCGCCGATTAGCGGCGTGCGCCGCGCTGCGCTCATCGATTTCGCGGCCATGGCGCGCTGGATGACGAGGAAATCCGTGCACCAATACCCAAACGAGAGCACGAAACCAAGGCCCATCACAAGTCCAAACCATTCGACTCCGAGACGGTTCGTGTCTGGGTGGCTCAACCCTGCCCACGAGTGCGTGTAGCTCGGACCCAGCGTAGCTTTCAAGCCTGACCAGCCGCCGACGTTCTTCAATCCCAAATAGGTGAGGGGCAGAAATCCCGCGACGATGAGAAAGAATTGCAGCACTTCGTTATAGATGGCGCTGGATAGGCCACCGAGAAAGGTGTAGACGAGCACGACGATGGCGGAGATCAGGATGGCGAAATCGAAAATCCACGAGCTGTTGATCCCCAGTCGCAGAAAAACGCCATCAAATACATGCAGCGTCTGGATGAGCTTGGCGATGGCGTACATCGAAATGCCGGACGAGAAGATCGTCATGATGGCGAAGGAGATCGCGTTCAACCCGCGCGTTTTTTCGTCGAACCGCAAGCGCAAGTATTCGGGCACGGAGCGCGCGCGGGAACCGTAGTAAAACGGCATCATGAAGATGCCGACGAAGACCATCGCAGGAATTGCGCCGATCCAGTAAAAATGGGAGGTAGCGATTCCGTATTTCGCTCCGGACGCGCCCATGCCAATGACTTCCTGGGCCCCAAGGTTGGCGGACATGAACGCGAGACCGGCGACCCACGCGGGAATTGCGCGGCCAGCAAGAAAGAAATCCGTGCTCGTCTTCATCGAGCCCTTCAACGCCACGCCGATGCCGAGCACGAATGCGAAATATAAGCCGAGGATTAGCCAGTCGATTCCCGTCATTCTGAATGGCTCCTTCCATCCGCTTGCGCTGAGATTTCGAAGGGGAACGCCTTCTCGCAAAAGGGGCGTTTACGAAACACGGAGCGTACATGACGCGCGAAGCCGCCGCAAGCCTTTGTGCGCCAACGCGTGCGTCCCTTGCTTGTCCTACGCGTCTTCGTATTTGGTGCGGAAGCGAGCATTTTTCAGTTTGACAAAGGTGCTGCTCCCTTTTATGTTCAGAGTTGTTCGTTGACTTCGTTTTAGCCCAGATTTATCCGCGTAGTAATCTTGCGTTCAGGATTCGACAATGCCATACAAACTGACGGTGAATGGACGGCCTGCCACGGTGGACGCTCCCGCGGACATGCCGCTCCTGTGGGTGATTCGTGATGTCCTCAATCTTCGCGGCACAAAATACGGCTGCGGAATAGGACAGTGCGGCGCTTGTACCGTGCACATCGGCGGGCGCGCCGTGCGGTCGTGCCAGACTCCGGTGGCCGCCGCAGACAATGCCAAGATCACGACAATTGAGGGGCTCTCGCCCGATGGCTCGCATCCTGTGCAGCTCGCCTGGGCGGATCTTGACGTGCCGCAATGCGGCTACTGCCAGGCGGGACAGATGATGTCCGCCGCGGCGTTGCTGACGAAAACTCCCAAACCAACGGATCGCGACATTGACGCCGCGATGAACGGCAACATCTGCCGCTGCGGGACGTACATCCGCATTCGGCAGGCGATTCACAAGGCCGCTGCGTTATCCGCAAGCAGGCCGGGGCGCGTCGCTCACACCATGAGCAGCGCGTCAGGTAAGGAGTAAGGAGGCGCATATGGCAACCGCGACTGTTTCCAACGCTATCGGGCGCCGCTCTTTTCTTCGCGTGAGCGCAATCGCAGGTGGTGGCTTGCTTCTCTCCGCTTACATCGATCCAAAAGTTTTTGGACAAGCGCCGCAGGGCCCACCGCCGGCAAATCTCACGCCCAACGCATTCATCCGCATCGCGCCGGACGGCATCGTCACCATCACGGCCAAGAATCCTGAAATTGGCCAGGGCATCAAAACCATGCTGCCGATGCTCATTGCGGAAGAGCTTGATGTGGCGTGGAAGGAGGTACGTACCGAACAGGCCGACGTCGATTATGCGAAATATGGCGTGCAAGTCGCCGGAGGGAGCACTGCCACTCCCAACAACTGGGAACCAATGCGCCGCATCGGCGCAGCCGGCCGCCAAATGCTGGTTGCCGCCGCAGCTCAGACGTGGAGCGTGCCGGAATCGGAATGCACCACCTCCCCAGGTCGCGTGCATCACGACTCGACGAAGCGTTCGCTTGGTTATGGCGAACTCGCCGCAAAAGCCGCAACCTTACCTCCGCCCGATCTCCAGACGGTACATCTGAAAGATCCAAAAGATTACAAAATCATCGGAAAATCCACGCCGCAGGTGGACAACGCGGCGATCCTGACGGGCAAGCCGCTCTTCGGAATCGATTTTACGGTGCCCGGCATGCTCTGGGCCGTGTTCGAGAAGTGCCCGGTTTTTGCCGGCAGAGTGATTAGCGCGAACGTAGACGAAATCAAAGCGATGCCGGGTATCCGGCATGCGTTCGTTGTTGAGGGCGGGAGCGACCTCACAGGCTTGCTCTGCGGAGTCGCCATTGTCGCGGATAGCTGGTGGCAAGCGCGAACTGCGCGGCAAAAACTCCAAGTGAAGTGGGACGAAGGCAAGACCGCGCAGCAGAGCAGCGAAGGATTCGCGCGCCGCGCCGAGGAGCTCTCCAAGCAGCCACCCGCGCGCACGTTACGCAAGGATGGCGACGCAGAAGCGACGTTGCAGAATGGCGCGAAAGTTGTCGAAGCGTACTACTCCTATCCGTTCATCGCGCACGCTCCTCTGGAGCCGCAAAACTGCACTGCACATTATCAAGACGGCAAGCTCGAAATGTGGGTGCCCAGCCAGACACCGCAGCGCGGTCTTGGCCAAGTCGCAAAAACCCTCGGTATCAGCGAGAAGGACATCACCATTCACCTTACGCGCATGGGCGGAGGCTTCGGGCGTCGCCTCACGAACGATTACATGATCGAAGGCGCGTGGATCTCCAAAACCATCGGCGCGCCTGTCAAGCTTTTGTGGACGCGCGAAGACGACATGCGCCACGACTTTTACCGGCCCGCGGGCTATCACTATTTGAAGGCGGCGGTCGATGGCTCCGGCAACTTGGTCGCCTGGCGCAATCACTTCATCACTTTTGGCGAAGGCGAAAAATTCGCGTCCGCAGCCGGCATTTCCCCTGACGAATTCCCAGCGCGCTTTGTTCCGAATTTCGGGCTACACACCACACTGATGCCCACTGGAGTGCCGACAGGCGCCATGCGTGCTCCCGGTAGCAACGGAATCGCTTTTGCAATGCAGTCGTTCATCGACGAGCTGGCGCACGCAGCGGGCAAGGATCCCGTGCAATTCCGGCTGGCCCTGCTCAGCAAGGAGCCGTTCGCTTTCACACCGCCGGAAGGCTACACACCCGGCGGACCGCCACCCTTCGTGCTCAACCCGCAGCGGATGCGCGGCGTGCTGGAACTCGTCGCCGAGAAATCGAGTTGGGGTTCGCGCAAGCTGCCGGCAGACACCGCAATGGGCGTCGCATTCCATTTCAGTCATCGCGGGCACTTCGCAGAAGTCGTGGAAGTTCGCCTCACTCCCGGCAACAAGATTCGCGTCAACAAAGTTTGGGTAGCGGGCGACGTCGGCAGCCAAATCATCAATCCCAGCGGTGCGCTCAACGAAGTGCAAGGCGCGGTGATCGAAGGTCTGAGTCACATGATGGGCTATGAGATCACCATTGATCGCGGCCGTGCTGTGCAGAGCAACTTCAATGAATACCCGCCGGTGCGGTTGACGCAAGCTCCGCCGGAAATCGAAGTCCACTTCCTTAAGACCGACAATTCCCCTACGGGACTGGGCGAGCCCGCATTGCCGCCAGTCCTACCCGCCGTGTGCAACGCGCTCTTCACGTTGACCGGCAAGCGCATCCGTACCCTACCCCTTGCCAAGCAGGGTTATTCCTGGGCGTAACCGCGAACACGCAGCCGCAGTCAACGGCGCAGCTCCTGAGAATCCCACGCCGCCGATGGGGTATCGCGTTACTCCTCGGCTTCGGCGTGCTGGTCAACTATTTCGATCGCGTTAATCTCTCCGTCTCGCGCGACGCGTTGCAGAACGCATTCGGAATTTCCGCCGTGATGTTTGGGTATTTGTCGAGCGCCTACAATTGGACCTACGCACTCTTACAACTTCCTTCCGGACTGTTGCTCGACCGCTTTGGCGTTCGGCGCATCGGCATCGTCAGCACCGTCATTTGGAGCGTGGCCTCGTTCGCGGCAGCTGCTTCCACCGGCATCGGCGGCTTGTTTGCGGCGCGGCTTCTTTTGGGAATCGGAGAGGCTCCGACGTTTCCAGCGTACGCGAAAGCCACGGGTTACTGGTTTCCCAAAAACGAACGCAGCCTGGCAACCGCCATGTTCGACTCGGCAGCGAAATTCTCATCAGCAATCGGGATTCCGATACTGGGTCTGGTCTTGCTGCATTTCGGATGGCGTTGGAATTTTGCCGTGACCGGCATAATCAGCATTCTTTTTCTCGCGCTCTTTTACGCTTTCTATCGCAATCCGAGCGACGACAAGTTCCTCACAAACACCGAGCGCGAGTTCATCGCCCGCGGCGAAGCCCAGCCGGAAGATCGTACCCGCGCAGCACAGGGTGCGCCTCTCGCCTATTTGCTGCGGCAGCGAAGAGTTTGGGGACTCGCCCTGGGGTTCGCGTCCTACAATTACAGCTTCTATTTGCTCCTTACCTGGCTGCCGAGCTATTTGTCCACCGTTCATCACGTCGACTTATTTCATTCGGCGATGTACACGAGTGTTCCCTGGCTCATCGCCACGGTGATGGATTTGGCCATTGGCGGATGGCTGGTAGATTCACTCATACAACGTGGATGGAATCCGGTTCGCGTACGCCAAGTCGTGCTGATCGGAGGAACGGCCTTGGGCCTCGGCGTTTTAGGCGCGAGCAGCGCGCAAAGCGCCGCAGCCGCCTTGTTCTGGATCAGCGTTGCTTTAGGAGGGCTTTCGGCGGCTTCGCCGGTAGGGTGGTCCATTCCGTCTTTGATTGCGCCGAGGGAAAGCGTGGGCACCGTGGGCGGAATCCTGAACTTTTGCAATCAACTCTCGGGCATTGCCGCGCCCATCGCGACCGGCTACGTGGTACAGGCGACCCACTCCTTTTTTTGGGCCTTCGCCGCAGCAGGTATCTTCCTGCTGATCGGAATTGCCGGATACGTTTTCCTCTTGGGGTCAATGGAGGCCGTCCCGGAACCCGCTTGACTCCTTCACGTTAAAACGAGTTCACGTAAAAAAAAGGGGAGCCGCACGCGGCCCCCCTTCTCTTAGTTCGGAGTTGTAGCGGACTAGAACAACAGCCGCAACGCGAACTGCCCGAAGCGGCGCTCATCATGGTTAACTCCCGAAACGTTGTTAGTTCCCAGGCCGCCCTTAAACGCGGTGACCGTGATTGGCACCCCCGTGAAGTTGGCGGCGTCCAGGTTTGTTTCCAGAGTATAGAAGTTGTGATGGTTGAAGATATCGAACCCTTCGGCGCGGAATTCCAGCTTGAATCGTTCCGTGAGCTGAAAGGACTTCGTGATAGCAGCGTCGAGATTCCAAGCCCCGAGACCGCGGAACATGTTCCTGCCGGTCATGTTGCCGGGAAACGGACCGAAGTCCGAGATCCCGGTGGGAAAATTTGGACTTTTCAGGAAAGGATCGAACCCGGCGGAATTAGCCGTTGGTAACGTCAGAATAGTGAATTGGTTAGGCCCGACGTTTTGTGGTGTATGTGCGTTCAAGCTCGTTATCGGAGTGGACGGCACAAGGCGTGGAATGCCATTTCCAGCGCCCGCATTGAGCGAGCTGGTGGTATCAAATACGGAGAATGGCGTCCCCGTCCGGGCAATAAAGATGCCCACGAGTGTCCAACCGCCCAATGCCTGGCGCTTCCAGCCCCTTCCGCTCTTAAAAAGGGGAAGTTCATAGATTGGAGCCACCACGACGCGATGGCGGACGTCGAAATCCGAACTTCCCCAATCGAGCCGCGGATTCCGGGGATCCAGGTATCCAAGGTTTCCGATGCCAACCGAGGCTCCCTGAGTGCTTTCTGAAAAAGTCGAACTCAGATCATCCGTCGAATGCGCCCAGGTGTAATTGGCGGTCACGCTAAGACCGCTGTTGTGCAAATTTTGTGTTTGGAAGCGGATGTTCAAGGCGCTGTAGTGCGACGATCCGTTGCTGCCGCGCGTGTTGATCCCCGTGAACTGGTTGTCTACCCGCGTGTAATCGACTCCGTCGAACCCGTCGCCTAGATAGATCTGTCCTCCGCCGAGAGGGTTCGAAGCTGCGATGTCATAGAGATGAATCCCGTGTGCTCCGGAATACTCGAGAGCCACAACCGTGTTGCGTGCGACTTGCCGCTCTAACGCCAAACTCACGAACTGTGTCGATGCTGTCCCGATGTTCTGGTTCACATGGCGCAAGCTGGAAGGTGACAGCGGCACCGTTCCGTTCGCGCCGGCAAACGGGCCCAGGTTGTTGTTGGTTACTACAGGCGGCGGGACGCCCGGAGTTGCGGCTGTAATTTGGACGCTGGCGTACGCCGGTGGATTTTGTATGACGTTGAAGGTCACGTTGCCAAAGTTCCGCTCGTAACTGATGCCATAGCCTCCGCGAATACTGGTCTTGCCGTCGCCGAATATGTCGTAAGCGAAGCCAATGCGCGGCCCAATCGTGCCATAGTTTGGATTCCACAGTCCGCCCACTGGGCTCTGCGGCGCAATCTGCACAGAGCCATTGCGGATTTGCTGAAAGAAAGTGGATCCCGGACCAAAATAAAAGTTGGAGTCTAGGTTCTGATTGTTGTTGTGCTGCACACCGAAATATTCGTAACGGAAGCCGTAGTTGAATGTAAATCTGGGCGTTACTCGCCAACTATCTTGCAGATAAGCTGCCCAATCGTGGTAACGGTAGCTGCGTGCGAAGCTGGGTTGGGTTGCAGGGAGCGTTAGAGTGCAGCTCGGGACAACGTTTGTAATCAACTGCCCTGTTACTCCCCGGCGGCACGGAAATTTGCCCTGTGGATTGACGGCCGCCTGGAAGAGCGTCAAATTCCCACTGACCAGATTGTCGAACGCATGCGGCGCGTCCGCTCCTAACTGCTGGAGTGCCTGCGCGAAGGCGCCAAAGGCAGTATTAATTTGCTGATAATCGTACAGCCCGCCGAAACGTACTGTGTGCTTGTTCTTGGTCCATGAGAAGTCTTGCAGCAACTGCAACACATTCTGTGGGCCGCCAAAGGGCAGACCGCCCGATCCCGCAAATTGCGCGAAAAGCCCGGGCAACTGAATCGGGAAACTTCTAATGGTCGTCGGAGCGGCGGTCATGAGTAATTCGGGTACGTTCAGCGACGATGGAGTAAAAGTCTGGTTGATGTTCAGGCGGCTGAAACTGATCTTGGAGCTGCTGTACAGGGCAGGTGTGAACGAGTGGTTCAGTCCAAATAGCCCGCTGTTGTTGTACTGCGAATCGCCCACGTTGTATTGAGAATAAGGGCTTGCGAAGATTGAGCCATTGAAGTCCACGAGGTTCTCCAGCGCGTAACGAAAGAACATTTGCGTGCTGTTGTTGAGGTTGAAATCGGCCCGGCCCATGATCCGGTGTGTGTTCTGCGGAAATCCGCCCCCAGCGTCCGACGGCGCCGTGAAGTTTACTTGCCCGAGCACCGGCGTGCCGGCGGGTATCTTGGAAAACGTCCCGCCCGGGACACTCCCGACCAAACCGATTATCTGCGCCTGCGTGATCGTCGATGCAAAGTTAAAAGGCGTATTTCCAAAGGCGGCAAAATAGCTCTGCACATTCGGTGCGGTCAACGCGAGGAACTGCGGTGTAGGAGTCCATGCTTGCAGAACGGCACTGCTGCGCACGCGCAGCCATTCCGTGCTCTGGAAGAAAAACAACTTGTCCTTGAGAATTGGGCCACCAACGTCGTACCCAAACTGATTCCGCGTATACGTGCCTTTCCGCGCGCCGGTCACGGCGTTTTGAAACGTGTTTGCCGTATAGGCCGACAGCCGGTTGAATTCCCACACACCACCATGAAGGGAGTTTGTCCCCGACTTTGTAGATACGTTAACAACCCCGCCCGATGCTCTTCCGTACTGTGAGTCAAAGTCGTTGGTTATCACGCGGAATTCCTGCACCGAGTCCAATGGAATCTGCTCTCCCAAGCTTGCGGTGAACAGGTCTAAATTTTCCACGCCGTCAAGCAGCACTTCCGTGCCGGACGAACGCTGACCGTTTATCGAAAAACCGACCCCGCGACCCGTATTGTTCTGGTCGGCGCCGCTGGCTGTGCGATCGCCGCCGCTGACGTTTCCCGCAATCTGTACGAAGTCGTAAGGATTGCGCGTCAGGCTCGGCAGTTCCGCCATCTGCTGCGTGTTGACGATCTGCGAGAGCTCCTGGGTCTGCGTGTTCACTTCCACGCCGCCCGCCGCCACCACTTCGATCGTCGTCGTCTGGTTCGAAACCGATAGTTGCGGCTCAACCGTGACCACCGCCCCAACGGTAACCTCCACCTGCGCTGTAAATTTTGCGAAACCTGCGCTCGTCACCGTAAGTTCATAAATCCCAGGCGTCAGCGCAGGAATAGTGTATTGACCGCTGTTTCCGGTCGTCGCGGAGCGTTCCACCGAAGTAGCTGTATTGCGCGCCGTCACCGTCGCTCCCGCTACGGCAGCTCCCGACGCGTCTCGCACTGTGCCTGTAATCGTTCCCGTCTCCACTTGCCCCCGTACCGGCGCGATCACCAGGGCAAACGTCAGTAGCAGCAACACTGTTTTGAATAGGAGTTTCATCGCCCGTTTTCCTTTCTGCATCTCTTACGTATATTTCGCAAAAATCGTTGATTTATTGCGGCACTTCGTACGCGCACAACTTCAGACATTTGCCGAGAACGCAGCATTCATCGATCGATGTGAGGTTTCACGACAACGCTGGGACTCTAAAAAGTTGTAACCGGGTGGGGCGGCTACGCTACGTTCTCGTCGGCCGGGATAGCATCAAAGCTTACTGGGACTGTTCAGAAGAAACTGCTTCGGCCCTCGCTGCGATCCGAATTTTCCTAAACGAGACAACTCCTCAGTGTGCAATAACACGCATCGCGTGGATTGCACATCGTTAACCATTTCGCAGGAAAAATTAAGCTATTGAGTCAGAGAGGTTTATGGGAGCGCGATCTGGGGATTTATTTGGGGTTATGCAATTTTTTGAAAACGAATATGGTTTAGCGTACGTGTTCATTAGTTGACACTTCTAAACGCCTGCGGCGCGCTCAAGGAATTCGCGTAGAAGCATGTGAAAGTGGTGCACGCCGTTTTCCCGCCGCACGGAATATCGTCCGCGATCATAGGTCGCGGAACGCAGCCCCCGCTGCACGCTTTCGCACAACCCGATGTCTTCCTGCTGCACTTCGTCGCTGAACTCCACGGCCTTTCGGATGCGCTCTTTCGATTGGCTCGATGCCGCGTCATGGAAGAACCACTCAAACACCGTCAGAGTCTTTTCTTGTGAAATGGGCAGAATTAGATTCGTGGACACATTATCCGGATAGATATTCACCATCAAATTCGGAAATATCCAAAAGTAAAGCGCCTCTTGCAATCCAGGTCCCGGTGCATAAAGCCGCTCGCCGTCCCCGCTCTTCATGGCCCGAATTGGCGCGAACTGCTGTGAATAATAGCGAAATGTTTCCGTCCGGTATTCCGCGTAATTGATCTCCCGCATCAGTCCCGGATGCGCAATCGGGATGTGGTAGCCCTCAAGGTAGTTGTCGACGTACACCTTCCAGTTGCACTCGATCACGTAGTTGCGGCGTTCCGCTGACTGCAATCCTTCGAACTGGAACCCACGCGCTTGCTGGGGAATGTTTCCCAGAAAAGCCGTAAGCGGTTCCGCCTGCGCGTCGAAATTAACAAAAATGAACTGCTCCCAGGTTTCCACCCGCAGCGGCACCATGCCCATCGTGCTGCGATCGAAAAATTCCACCCCTTCCACGTCCGGTGTACCAATCAGCCTACCGTCCAGCGCGTACGTCCAGCCGTGATACCCACAGCGCAGGACATTCTTGCAGCCGCTGCCCTGCGCAATTGGCCCCGCGCGATGCCGGCACACGTTACTGAACGCCCGCAGCATTCCATGCTTGTCGCGGACGACCACGATCGGCTCGCCCGCAAGCTCGGTAGTGAAAAATGTCTCGGCGTCCGCGATGGTGCGTTTTATGCCGTTCACTTCCCCGCAAGCTTGCTGCAGCGTTCCAACAAGTTGCCAGGTGCGGCGGAAAATCTTGCTTCTTTCAATCTCCAGAATCGTTGGGTCAATGTAAAAGCGCGACGCCAGTGTGTGCGCGCACTCAATTTGTTCGTTCACATCCAGGTGCAAAGATTCGTCGGGCATAAAGGATTATCGCGCGAAACGGCCCGCGCTCAGAATTTACGAATTTCTCGCGCGACGACCGTTCGATAGCGTATCAGCAATCGATAAGCTTGTAATTTCAAGGCGTACGAGTTAAAAGCGAGCAATCTCTTCCGCACCTGCGGTCTCTTCTGCTCGCGAGCTCCGGTACGTTCGCCAAACCAACCACCCAACTACCGCGAGCATTCCGATCCATCCGATCGCTCGCGTCGCGCCGCCGATTTTTTGGTCCTGCGCCAGCAATCCCCATTGCCCGAACAATATTCCCCAGTCGTGGTCCCCCGAGCCCACCAGCGGCAAATCCTGCGTCCGCGCATCCGCCATGTACGTCCCGATGTACGGACAATTTTCAAAAAACCAGAACGCGCAAAAGGCCGTGCCGGCGATCTCCCGTTTCCAAAAGAAATAGCCGGTGCACAGCAACGGAACGATCAGCTCCGCCAGCGTCCCGCCCAAAATCATGGGCGTATAGCCAAATACGCTGAAAAGCGGGTGCCCGCATTCATGGATCATCAAATTCGCGTAGTCGAGAAAAAGGAAACCTGAGCGGTCTCTCGCGGCATATATGAGAAAAAATAAATAGAAGCACAGCCAGCCGATTCCCGTGTATCGCGAAATCGGGTTCCACTCACCAAAATAATGTTTTTCTGCGTCCTCTATGGTAAATTCTTCCCCCGCCCGCGTTTGCATCTACCCCCACTCCTCTTCAAATCGGTCCCAAGCCTTGCTCGCTGCTGCCAGTTGCTCTTGCGCTCCTGGCGCATCCGGCCCCGTCTTCTCCTTCAGCTCCAGCAGCAACGGCAAGTCGCTTACCGGCGCCGTCTTCAAAACTTTGATCGCGTTCTCCCAGTCAATCGTCCCGTCATAAGGCGGCAGATGCTCGTCCTTCTCCCCATGATTGTCGTGAATGTGCGCGCCCACCACCAAATCCCGCAACGGAGCAAATCCTTTCTCCACTCGCTCCTCCTCCGGCCCGTCCGCCAGATGCGCGTGCCCGATGTCAAAATTAAACCGCAAGCCCGTCAGTCGCGTCTCGTCATAAAAAGACCGCAAATACGCCGGATCGCCCATCTCGCTCGTCGTGTTCTCCACGCAAATCGTCACACCCACATGGCGCGCGTGCAAAATCAAATGCTCCAGCGAACTGAACGCTGCATCGCGCTTTCGCGGGTCGGCCGTTTCACGCGTCCCTCCCATGTGAAATATCATGCGTGGAAATGGCAAATCCTCTGCGATATCAATGGCCCGCTTCAGCTCATCCATCGCCTCAATCCGGCGCACCCGCTCGACCTCGCAAATAGAAAGCGGCTGCCCGCCTTCTCGAGTCGCGCTCAAGTCCCGGCTAGTCGGCGCGTGCAGCGAAGTTAGTGTTAGCCCTAAACTATCGAGCATCGCGCCGACGTCCCGCGCTTCCGTCCGTGATGTGTAATCAAAATGCGCGCGCGAGCAAAAAATCTCGACGCCCGAAAAGCCCGCGTCGGCAATTTGCCCCAACAGCTCCCGAGTCAGCTTCCGCGAAACAAAAAGGTACGTTGATAGCAGTCTCTGCACTGTCGTCCCTGTGCCTCTTATCTCTGTCGTGAATTTCTTTCTTCAGTAGCCGACTGCGGAACCGTTATCACGCGGGTCGGCCGCACCCATCCGCTCCCCTGTTTTGGCATCAATCCCAATCGCGTTCACTAATCCGATATGTCCCCTGCGCTTCACGGAAAATCCGCGCACCTCCAGCGCCTTTTGCGTGCTCTCCGGGAAATTCTCTTCCATCAAAACCTGGTCTGGCAACCATTGGTGATGAAACCGCGGCGCATTGATGGCCGACTGCGCATCCATCCCCAATCGCATCCAATTGATGACGCTCAGCAGCGTCGCCGAAATAATGGCCGGGCCACCGGGCGATCCCGTTACAAAACTCAATTTTCCGTCGCGCAGCAAAATCGTCGGCGTCATCGAGCTCAGCGGCCGGTGTCCTGGCGCAATCGCATTCGCATCGGACTGAATCAAACCAAAGAGCGCATTCGGCACTCCCGGTTGCGTCGTAAAATCATCCATCTCATCTTTCAGCAAAAATCCTGCCGTGCTCGTCACGTGCGACCCGTAGCTATCGTTCAGCGTATAGGTGCTGGCCACTGCATTCCCGTCACCATCCACGACCGAGAAATGTGTCGTGTGCGGCCCTTCGCCCAAACTCACCAGCGTCTCCGGTGCGGCACCCTTCGCCGCCACGCCGCAAGCATGCGGCTTCCCTGCCCGCACCTCTTTGCTGGAAGACGCCCGCTGCGCATCAATCGTGCCCGCCAACTCCTTCGCATAACACGAAGCCGTGAGCCCAGCCACGGGCACATTCGAATAATCGGGATCGGCCAAATACGCCGCGCGGTCCGCAAACACACGCCGCATCGTTTCCGCTACCATGTGCACGCTTTCCACGTCATCCCAATTCTTCAGTGGGACATCCTTCAACATATTCAGTGCTTCAATAATCGCAACACCCCCCGAACTGGGCGGCGGCGAAGTCACTACTTCCCATTCGTGCCCGCCGCTCTCATAGTTCGCTCGTAGGGCCTCGCGCACTCGCGGTTTATACGCCACCAAATCCCGTAGCATAATCAACCCGCCGGATTTCGCCATATCCGCCACAATCATCCGGGCCGTCTCGCCGGCGTAAAAGTCTTCCGCACCGTTTTTCGCGATCCGTTTCAGCGTGGCCGCCAGTTCTGGCTGCTTCAACGTATCTCCCGCTTTCAGCATTTTTCCGTCATTCAGGAAAATTCGGCGGCTTACCGGAAAACGCTCCAATCCAGCCTTTTCCTCTTGTAGCTGTCCCGCCAACTTGTCACTAACCGCGAATCCGTTCTCCGCCAACCGAATCGCGGGCTCCATCACTTCCGCCAACTTCATCGTCCCAAACGTTTTCACCGCCAACTCGAGTCCCGCGACAGTTCCAGGCACGGCCACGGACTTGTACCCGATCACCGACGCGTCTTCGTCCAGTTTTCCGTCCGGCTTGATGTACATGTTGCGTGTCGCCGCACCTGGAGCCACCTCGCGGTAATCCAGAAAAGTCGTACGTCCATTCGCCAATCGCACCAACATAAATCCGCCGCCGCCAATATTCCCGGCCGCGGGTTCCACCACCGCCAGTGCAAACGCCACCCCTACCGCCGCATCCACCGCGTTGCCGCCGCGCTTCAGGATTTCCACGCCGGCTTTCGAACCCAACTCCTCGTCGGTAGCGACCATCACCTTAGCCCCGCGCACCGCCTCCCGCGGCCAGGCTTTCGCCACCGCGGCACGCGTTCGATACTCTGCCGCGGCCTGCCCGCGTGTAACCTCTGGGCTTGCGAAAAATGCCAACACCGCCAAGCCCGCAGCGCACGCCAATAATGCAATTTGTCCTTTCATAGCAGTCAAAAGACACTAAGTGATAAGACTCGCATGGTCAAGGCGCTCTGCTGCCCTTCTCTGCACTCTCTGTGCCCTTGTGGTGAATTCTCTTGATTGTCCCCACAGGCAATGTGGTTTAATCCACGGCAATCCAAAATTGAGGAGGCCGTTCCTCTTGAAAAGTGTCACCAGAACTTTGTGCACCACTGTCCTACTCACCCATTTATTCCTGCATTCATCTCCGGCCCAAACCGCCGTGCCGCCGGACCTCGATTCCTATGCCGCTCGCGCTCTTAAGACGTTTGACGTTCCCGGTCTGTCCATAGCCATCGTCAAAGACGGCAAGACCGTCCTCGTCAAAGGCTACGGCATCCGAAAGCTGGGAGCGTCCACTCCCGTGGACGAAAATACGCTCTTCGGCATTGGCTCCAACACCAAAGCGTTCACCTCCGCTGCTTTGGCTTCTCTGGTCGACGACCACGAAATTTCCTGGGACGACCCCGTCTATCAGCGCCTCCCCGGGTTCCAGATGTACGACCCTTACGTCTCCCACGAAATGACCATTCGCGATCTCCTCACGCATCGCAGCGGCATGGGACTCGGCGAAGGTGATCTTCTGTTTTGGCCCCACACCACCTTCACTCGCGACGACATCATCTACCGCCTCCGACTCATGAAGCCCGCGTCCAGTTTCCGTAGCCACTTCGCATATGACAATCTCATGTACATCGCTGCCGGCCAGATCATCCCCGCCGTCACCGGCAAATCCTGGGAAGACTACATCCGCGAAAAAATCTTGCTCCCTTTGGGCATGAACACCACTAGTCTCAGTAACGCTGCCTTCAAACCCAGCGACGATTACGCCTTTCCCCATTCCAAAATTGAAGGGAAGCTCCAAGTCATCGACTTCGTCAATCTGGACAACGCCGGACCCGCCGGCTCCATCAACTCCTCCGCCGCGGAAATGGCTAAGTGGATCACGCTCCAGCTCAATCGCGGAAATTTCCCATCAGCGGCACCCGCCTCTTCAGCGAAGCACAATCCCGCGAAATGTGGTCTGCGCAGACCATTCTTCCTGCCGGCGAGCGCCCGGGACCGCTTGCGGCCCTTAGCGCCAAATTTGCTGCCTACGGGCTGGGCTGGGGATTGCGCGACTACCATGGACGCAAGCTAGTCGGTCACACCGGCGGAGTGGCCGGCTTTGTTTCTCGTGTCATGCTCGTTCCGGAAGAAAATCTCGGAGTGGTCATTCTCACCAACGCAGAATCGGCCGGCGCGTTTGATTCGATTCTGTTCCACATTCTCGATTATTCTTTTGCGCTACCGCCAACCGATTGGATCGCCGCCTTCAAAGCTGCGGACGCAGAGCAGCAGAACGAAGCCGAAGAAGTCACACAAAAGCAAAATACCGGCCGTGCCGCGGACAGCAAGCCTTCCCTGTCTGCCGAGAAATATGCCGGTACCTACACCGACCCATGGTATGGACCCGTCACCATTCGAATTGAAAATGAGAAACTTATTTTTGCCATGGATCACACGCCGAACGCGGTTGCCGACCTCCAGCATTGGCAATACGACACCTTCAAAGCCCATTTTCGCGATCGCACGATTGAAGACGCTTTTGTCAGCTTTGCCCTTAACCCGGACGCGTCCGTTAATCACTTCACTATGGTGGCCGTGTCTCCGCTTGCCGACTTCAGCTTCGACTACCAAGACCTATATTTCACACCCAGGCAACCAGCAAAGTGATTGCTTTCCTCTTTTTGATTTGTGTTTTCTTCGGAGCTTCTCAGCGAGGTGCACCATGCCAGAGCCGGTTCGATGCAATGTCTGCGGCAAACTCTTCATTCGCGTCAGGGGAATTCGCAGAAGCGCCTGGCGCACGCTAAAGACAAGATCGGAGGATCCCCTGCCGCGCAAAACGGGATGAAAGCGATTGTGGAAATCTACAATACTCTTTCCGCTGAGAACAAAAAGCGCGTGCTCGCGGATCTCGCAAGTGCGGAACAAGAACCTTCCTAAAAAATCTCTTGTTTAGTACCCCTACCCCTTTTTGCCGGCTCCCGCCATCACCCAATTCTGCAACACGTTCACAAAATGCGGCTTAACGTCATGGAATGCCAAGCCCATACCCAGATGGGCGTGGGAATACACCACAATGGCGGGAGTCTCGAAGAAATATTCTTCCGTAAAAATTTTCACGTACACACTGGTGCCCTTGGGCAACGGATTCAGCGTGTCAACGTAGCAGCCGTGCAGGCTTAGCTCGCTCACCTGCGCATTCATGCGCGTCCCAGTGTCAACTTCCAGTAACTCCGCGGAAGCCACAAACGGCACCCGCGGCATGCGTCTTCGCTCTTGTTCCATCTGTGCCGCTCTCCGTAACAGTAGGCAAGCGCACTACTTCTGCCTTGCCGAACTCATTGATTCTTTACAGATTCGGACAAGTTATTGCCTGCTTCAATTCTCACCCCGGAGACTAGAAGAACTACGAAATTTGGGGCTCGCGTGCCCTGCCAGTTACTGAATATCTGTGCAGGACACCCAATAAATTGCGCATCGCCTTTGCAGACATACGTATCGCGAAGCGTCCCATCATATTTGACGGCTCAAGCGCGCCTGCTTGAAATTACCGGCCCACATACCCTGACTGCCGTACTCAGCCGCTTGCGGGCCCCAAGGTATTCTCGTAATTCCCCCTCAGTCCCCTCTCGCGCCTAGCGGAAAGGCAGTCCGAAAAGATGCAAGAAAACAACAGTGCCGAACAAATCCAACAAACTGAACAACAAAGCGCGACTCCACAGCCTCAGCGTAAAAAACACGGCAAGAAATGGCGCGAGCTTCATCCGCGCTCGCTGCTACGCGCTATGGGCTCGCAGGATGGCGTCTCCGAAGACAAGCTCCGAGCTTTGGTCGAAACTGAATACACCGATCCGGTAATCAGCCTGTACCTGGGGCTCGGCCCTGAAAAAGTAGCGCCTGAACCGAAGGGCTTGCTGCGCTCTTTCCATTCCATGAAAACGCACGCGCTGGACGAGCATAAAGATTTCGTTGATTCGCTCTCGAAATCGCAAAGGGCCACGCTGGAACACGACATTCAGGAGATCGACGCGTTCCTTGCCGACTATTTCGTTCCCCAGCATCTGCGCTCCCTGGTCATCTTTCGTTCCGGCGAAAGGCTCAACGAAGTAATTGGCCTGCTTGTCCCGGTGAACGATGGGATGAAAATTGATCCCGATCCGTACATCACGCCGCTGGAGGCCGTGCTTGAGGACGACGAAAAAGTTTTGTTCGTCGAGTGCGCGAAGCAAGACACGAAGTTTCTGCTATACCAGCTTGGCAGTTGCCAGCAGATCGACCGCTCCAAAGCTTTTGTGCCCACCGATACGGTCGATAAATCGATTCCGCATCATGCGCAACAGCACCGACTGGAGCACCTGCGCGGGCATTTAAGGCAAGTGGCGGGCGAGGTCTATCAACTTTACGATCAAGGCACCTGCGACTTGCTGGTCTTGATGGCCGAAAACAGGGTCGCCGCGCTTCTCGATGAATACCTCCACGAATCGCTAAAGCCGAAAATCATCGCTCGCGTTCTCGATTCACCCGACGCGGATATGCGCAACCGCAAGGAACTGATCGAGAACGCATTGCGCGAGCACCGCGCTGAAAAGGAGACAAAAGCTATTGAAGCCCTGCAGAATCACAAACCGGAAGAGTTGGTAACTTCGCTGCGCAACGTAATCAACATTCTCAATCTCTTCCTTATTCGCAAACTATTGGTGAGCGAAAACCTTCATCAGAAAGGCTTCGCTTGCAAGGAGCATCACTACCTCTCGCTCGAAGCGGGCAATTGCCCCTTCGACAACAGCAAGTTGCTCGCAGCCGAGAACGTGGTGGACGAAGTCGTCGAAGTGGCGCGCCTCCACGGCGTTGAGGTGCTAATCATCAAGCAGCGGCAAGACCTGCTGGCAGAATACGGGGGTATCGCCGGCGTCCACTACGCCGTGCCACCGCAGACTGTAGCAGCCACTGGATAGGATTTCTGGCGAGAGGTGCGGACTGAGGACCGGCACTACGCGGCGTACCCCCTTATACCCCTCTGTTTTGCAACTAAGAGGCTGCAAGTTGCTGAAAACAAAGGAATCGGTGTCGAAAAACAGAGCCAAGAGCTTGCAACAGTTTGAAACGGCGTCACTTGCAGCGGTGGGGCAGTGCGACTCCGTCCGGTGCCGAGGGAACCGCCCCCACACCCCCGGGCAATTCGGATGGTTATCAAAACACGGGACTTGCGGGAAAAGCAGTTCGTAAGGTTATGAAAACAGACGGCGGAATTCTTGCGATGCAACGTCGACTCGGAACGAATCTGAAAAGAGGAGCGCCGAAAAACTAAAGAGGCGGCAGATGTCTGCTTGAACGAGCGCAAACGAGGCTGGGACCAAGATTGCATGCGCCAGGGTAGCTCGATGTATACGGATTAGTAAAGGAATTTGCAGCGAACGGTCGAAATTCGGGATTGAATGGGAATCCACAGCTTTGAACGGCGGCGGAGATCAGGGGTGGCCTGGGACTGGCACTGAGCCGGCCGTTAGGATTGGCTTGACTAGTTGTATGGCTTCGGAGACGAATTCTTCCGCGGGGGCGCGGTCTGGTGTGTTGACCCACTGCTTTACTGCGCCGTAGATCGCCCAGCTTGCGGTTGCGGCGATCATCTCTGGAGAGATGCGACACTCTTGCGGGTGCTTACGGAAGCCTTCCAGTAAAACTAGGCGAATCTGATCGATTACCGTTGCCTCTACGAAGGGCTCAAACTGCAAGCGATCGGAGGAGTGGGACTTCTGCACCTCGAGCAGATAGTCGCAGAGGCCAAGGATGATGGCCCCGAACGCCGAAGAGCAGGTTCCGTCGAAATGCACATTTCGCTGGGTCAGAAGTTGAAGGAAAGTAACGCGAATTAACTCTCCCAGCAGGGCGAACTTATCCTGGTAATGGGCATAGAAGGTCGCCCGGTTTAGAGTCGCGACCTCAGTTATGTCCTGTACGGTTATATCGTCGAAACGCTTTTGGTCCAATAGCTTACGAAAAGCCTCTTGCAGAAGCTGGCGGGTCCTTCGGACCCTGGGATCCAAACGATCACATTGCTCTTGAAGCATTCGATCTCTCTGCTGGAAGTATAGCAAATTGCGACGCTCGTTGGATAGTCAACGAATTCCCACTTAGCCATTCTAAACAACATATGTTGATTTAGCGTCACATGTCGTGCTAGGCTGTCTACGACATACGATGCTTAAGCGTCGAATGACGTATAAGGAGTGCTATGATGCCTACTTTGTTGAAGATTGATTCGAGCCCGATGGGAGAGACGTCCGTCTCCCGGAAATTGACCGCTGAATTTGCAAAGACCTGGATTAAAGCCCATCCCAACGGGACCGTGATCTCGCGCGACCTCACAACGCTGAATATTCCCGTCATTAACGGCGACTGGGTGGCTGCGGCATACACACCCGAAGACGCTCGCACAGCGGAGCAGAAGAAAGTGCTGGCCGTGTCCGACTTGCTGATTGCCGAGTTGCAGAAAGCGGACGAGTACGTACTTGGCATCCCGATGCACAACTTCAGCATTCCTTCCACATTGAAGCTGTGGATAGATCAGATAGTGCGGATTGGTAAGACCATCGCGTATAGTGCGACCGGCGCGGAAGGCTTGCTGAAGGGAAAGAAAGCGACGTTGCTGCTGGCGAGCGGGGGAGTCTACGAGCAAGGAAGCGGCCGGGAAGCCTTCAACTTCGTCACGCCGTATTTGCGCACGATCTTTGGATTCATGGGCATTACCGACGTACACTTCATCGCCGCCGGAGGGACCCAGAAATTGATGACCGGGGAAGTCGATCCGCAAACTTTCCTGGCGCCTTCCCTTGAGAGAGTGCACGCACAGGCCAGTCTGTAAGAAAACGAATTCATGCACAGGAGACGGAGATGAAAATTGCATCGGTAATTGCGCGGTATTTGCTGGGGCTGATTTTTCTCGTGTTTGGGTTGAACGGCTTCCTTCACTTTATTCCAATGCCGCCCCCTAAGGGGGCGCTGGCGGCCCAGTTCGGGGGCGCGATCTTCGCATCTCGCTACTGGGTAGTTGTCTTCAGCATTCAGGTCATCGGTGGCGTGCTACTTTTGGTGAATCGATATGTAGTGCTCGCACTGGTGCTGCTTGGACCAGTGATCGTGAATATCTTTTTCTTTCACGCATTGATGGCGCCGGAAGGGCTTCCGCTGGCGATTGTCGTGGTGGTGCTCTGGCTGATTCTTGCGGTGCGCTACAAGCAATATCTGGCAGGGATTTTTGTGCAGCGCGCGACGTAAGTCGATATCAAAAACGGTTTCTCCGCGCTCGATTCAAATCTCCGCTCCACATGCCACTTCTGTAATAACGGAGGATGCCTTTGCGAGTTTCCGAGCGCACGAGGAGTTCGAGAGCGAGATCGACGATCTCTCGCTTAGTCTTGAGGCGTGTGAGTCTACGCGCTTTAGGGACCAAGGCATCGTCAAGTTCGATGTTCGTCCGGCTCATAATGGGAGTATGCACCCATTAACGCATAAAATGTGTATGGTCTGAAGATACGTACGGTAGATCGAGTAGAGTTCTGACGCCGCCAGCAAGACACGACAGGGCGGCATGACAAAGAAACAGGTTTACTTCGCGGCGAGGCGGATCTCGCAGACATCGGCAGCGCGGAGGATGGCGGCCTTCATGTGGCTGGCCAGATCGGCATAATTCGCGCCTGGTTTTCCGAATTCAATATAGGCAATTGTCGTGGCCGCGCGTGTGTTTTGCACTTGACCGTCGACCACGCGCGAGACGAGTTGTCTGTTGAAACTGATTGGAGCTTCCATCGTAAAGAGAACATAGCCTCGTAGCGGGTCACTTGCCGTGCCCCAAATGATGCTCTTAACAGAGTTGAGGGGAACGGTGAGGGTATCGGATTCAGTATACCCCGCTGCGGAGGTTGCGGCTGTGAAGCGCAACTGGCAGCCGTCCATGGACACATCTTTATAGGTTACGGTGGTGGCGCCTCGGGTGTAGCCGGCGGACTCGCTTATCGTGCTGACGACCCAATCGCGTGTCTGATCGTAGGTTGGGTCCGGAGCGTTCGCGTACGACGGCAAAGCCACCAGGCCCACGCTTACCGCAACGATCGCTGGGATGAGAGATTTCACGAGATTTTCCTCAATGGAGCGAGCGTACGTGCCCCTATAGTTTGCGAATACTTGCAAAGCTTCCGCGTGATGTCGGGCTGGAGCACGAAGGTTGCCATTTCGCCGGATGGTAAAGAGCTTAGAACTATTGGATTTACAGTCCGGTTAGTTCGCTCTAGCAGTGCATGGTAGCTAAGTGTGTGACTGACTTGTGCAAGATTTTTCCACAGGTAGTTTCGAGAGAGTAAGAGGTAAGTACTGGAACTGGATGGGGTTCGCTGCCCGCCAGCGCGAATTCTCAAAGGCTATTTCAGGTCGGGAAGGGGCAGAGTGGCTTGGGCGGGGGCTTGGCCTAGCAGGCCGCCTAGGGTGTCCTGAGCCTTTTCGAAGCGCTTGTCGGCCTCGGCGTAGCTTTGCTGGGCGTTTTTCAAGTGGTTGCCTAGTTTTTCGAAGACGTCGGAGAAGGTTTCCATCTGCTTCTTCATGCCGTCGAGGCTGCCGAGAATGCGGCGGGCGTTTTCTTCGATTTGCATGCCGCGCATCCCCATGGCGATAACGCAGAGATTAGCGTAGAGCGTGTTGGGAGAGACGGCGACGATTTTTTTATCGCGGCAGTACGCGTCGATGGCCTGGCCTTTGTTGTCCAGCGTATTGAGCATTTCACAATAAACATTTTCGGATGGGACGAACATGAGGGCGACGTCGAGCGTTCCTTCGTTGGGGACGATGTATTTTTTCGCGATGGAGTCGGCATGGCCTTTCACGGCGGTGGCGAAGGCGCGGCGGGCCTCGTCGCCGTCGGATTCGATGCGGCGAAAGGCGTCGAGGGGAAACTTGGAGTCTATGACCATTAACTGTTTGTCGCGGAGGAAGACTACGGCATCGGCGGCTTCTCCTGTGGAGAAGCGATATTGCAACGAGAACTGCGAAGACGGAAGGGAGTCTTCGAGGAGGCGCTGGAGGGTGACTTCGCCGAGGAGGCCGCGGGTCTTGGTGCCGCCTAGAATGTTTTCGATGGATTGCGTTGCCAGAGATAAGCCGCGACTTTGTTCGTGAACTGCGCCGATCTGTTCCTGAAGCTGAAGAATTTGTTCGCGAGTGTTCTTCAACTCGGCGGCGATAGCGGTTTGGCCTTGCGTGGCAATGTGGGCGGAGTTGGTGACGCCGTCGGTGAGGGCCTTGGTGACGCTTTCCAGACGCTGCGAGACGGATTGACCAATGGATTGGATTTGGCCGGCGCTTTGCGATTGCGTCTGCGCGATAGAGAGTAGGTCGCGGCGAAGCTCGGTGAGTTGGGTTTCCAGGGCGGAGCTTTTCTTTTGGGATTGGGAGATTTGGGTTAAGAGCCAGAGGATTAGCACCGCCAAAATCATGGCGACGATTAGCAGGACTGAATTCATGGGTTACTACTTTACTCGGACGGTAGCGAATTCACCACACACGTAGGGGGATGGAAAAGTCAAAAGCCGCAGGGCTGCGCGGACTCTGCCCTGCGCTACAGATTCGCGCGCAAAGAATTGACCGGGGGACGCCGGCAGGAAAAAAGAAGACGGGAAAGAGAATTCAAGGCTGACGTCTTGGCTAGCTGGGGCGTAGCAGTGCTGCGCCCCTACGGTGCTGGAAATTACCAGGCTAGTTTTAGGGCGAATTGGAATTGGCGGGCGTCATAGGACGCGCTGGGTTGGCCTGCTGAGCAGGTGGTGCCGGCTGTGGGGTCGCAGAGTTGGTTGACGGAGAGTACGTTGAGGCGATTGAAAAGGTTGAAGCCGTCGGCGATCAGGTCGAAGTGCAGACGCTCGCCGATCGGAATCGCTTTGGAGACGCGGAGGTCGACCTGAAAGAAGCCAGGCGACCTGAAGGCGTTGCGGCCGAGATTGCCGTCGCAGCCTGCTGGCGGACTCACGCCGGGAACCGTGAACACGGAGCCGTTGTTGGCGAGGCAGGTGCCGGCTACGCCGAAGGTGACCCCGGGAATGAACGGCGAAGTAGTGGCGCCACCGACTGACGGGCGCGCTTGCGAAGCGCCAAGGTCGAGGCGAGTGTCCGTGCCAGTGATTACGTTGTAGGGGCGACCGGAAGCAAGCTCGATTATGGGCGCTACGGTGAAACCGCCCAGGAAACGCTTTGCTAAGCCGTCGCCGCCTTTGCCTTGCGGGCTCTGGAAGACGGCGCTGGTCACCCAACGATGGCGCTGGTCATTGACGGAATTGGAGCGCTCGAGGAATGGGAAGCGAGAGTCCTGCGGCTCGAGGGGCGATTGCAAGTCGGTGGAGTCGTCGATCGAGTGGGAGTAAGTGTAGCTGGAAAGCATCTCGAAAGAATGCGAGAAGCGCTTAGTGAGATTGAAGGTCAGGGCGTTGTACCAGGAGTTGCCGTCAGAGCTCTGAGCGTCGACGCTGTTGAAAGGAACGGGGACACCAAAGCCGGCGGGATAGCCAGCGATTTTGGCGAGAGCTACTTGATTCGCGTAGCCGCCAGCTAATCCTGCGAACGAAGGATTGGGGCCAGAGGGGCGGAAGAAGTTGAAGAAAGCAGGCGTGCCTACGAACTGGCCGTTGAGCGCGGCGAGCGGGCCTGGGCAGGTGTTAAGGACGCCTAACGCTTGCGGAGCAATCAAATGCAGTCCGCAGTTTCCTGGGCCGGGAGCGATGTCGCTGGAGGGAACGGCGACGGTCACGGGATTCGAGACGCTGATTCCAGCGGCACCGGCATTGAAAGCGTTTTGCGCAAGAAGCTGGGGATTGGTGGAATTGACGTCGACCGGCCGATGCAGGTGCAGTCCGCGGGTATATTGATAGCCGAGGCTGAATTTCCAGGAGCCGGCGATTTCACGTTCGACAGTGAGATTGCCCTGCTCGGCATACCCGTATTGGAAATTGCGGGCGATGGGAAGCGTAAAGGGCAGAATGGGCAGCGGAAAACCGGCAGTCAGATAGTTTTGGTTGGCGAAGAGCGAACCGGAAGCGAGCGGATCGAAGCGCTGCTGACTGGGAAGATAGAACATGTTGGGCAGTGCGTTGAGAACGCCCTGAAAAATTGCAGAGCCGTTGAGGTTGGTGGGTGCGTCCTTTCCAGCGCCGCAGGTGGCGTACCCCGGAGGCGCGCCTGCCGCGGGAACGAGTCCGCAGGCAGAGGCGACTCCACCGGCACTGAGAAGCTGCACGGAACGGCCGCCGTCCGCAGTGACGGAGTCAAAGGCAGTGGCAAGCAGCGGGTGATCGTAGAAAAGGCCGTAGCCGGCGCGAATTACAGTCTTGCCGTTACCGAAAGGATCGAAGGCCAGGCCGAATCGTGGCGCGACGTTATTGTAGTCCCGGGGAATGCCTTCGACGACGCCGAGAGCTTGTTCGGCTGCGGCGTTGATGGCCGTTGCTGGAGAGAAGAGCGGGCTGATTTCCACGTCGTAGCGCAGGCCATAGTTCAGAGTGAGTTTGCGGTTGACCTTCCAACTATCCTGCCCGAAAAAGCCGATCGGAATGTTGTCGAAGGGCTGATTGGAATTGCCGATGCCCTGGATGTAGGTAGTGGGAATGCCCAAGCCATAGGATTGCAAGCCGGTGGTGCCGGGAAGAGCGATGCCCGTGCCCGGTACCACATTGGGGAAACCAAACGTCGAAGCGGCCAAGCCGCCGAAGTTTACGTCGCCGCCGAAATCGAGCTCGAAAATTTGCGCTTTGGAGGAGCGGAGCTGCACGAGGTTGTAGTCTCCTCCAAACTTAAAGGTGTGTTTGCCGCGGATGATGGTGACCTGGTCGGTGAATTCCGTGCGGCGCTCGATGCGATCCACAGTGGAATAAGGCTCGCGACCGAAGTAGGCGTAACCGGGAATGTTCACGCCAATGTTGCTGCCGCCGGGAAGTTCCGAGAAGCCGAAGTGCAGACCGCGGCGCGCGAACTGGAAACGAAATTCGTTGAAATCGCGCGGGGTGACGATCGTGTCGTGCTGAAACGTGGCGTTGAGGTCGCGGGATTGGGTGAGGCCGGTGCGCGAACCGGCGTTTTGGCCGAAGACCTGGTTTTGGGACGTGGAAGGCTGGCCAGTGACGAGCGATGGCGAAATCCCTACGCGAAGGAAGGAGTTGTTGCGATCACTCCAGCGCTGGTCGATTCGAGCGGACCACAAGCTGGTCTTTTCGGAGATTGGATAATTGCCGCGTATCGAATTCAGCCCGACGAAGGATGCAGGCAATGGCGCTATCCCCGCGGGAACAACAGAACGTCCAGGTCCGATGCCAGCGAATCCGTTGCAGACCACGGCGTTCACCGTCTGGCCAAGTGGGCACGCGACCGGGACCGGGAACTGCGCACCGGGGCCCGGATTGAGCGTTCCCCCGGACAACGAGTTCGCAACTGCACCGAAATCCACTTTATTGAGAGCCACGTTGGAGGCCGAGCCCATAAAAACGGCGTATTGACCGGCGAGCTGTTGCAAAGCGGGGCTACCGGTAGCGAACAAGCTGTTGACGGCCGTTGCTTGCGGACCGGTCAATTGAACAGTGAGTGGGCCAGCGGATGTGGGAACGTTGACATTGACGAGGCCGAAATTGTTGACGCCGATGCTGGAGAAGCCGCTTTCTTCGCGTTGCGTATATTCATAGGAGAGGAAGTAAAAGGTTTTGTCTTTCTTGAGCGGGCCGCCAAGGGTGAAGCCGGACTGCGTTCGCGTGTAGGCTTGCTTCACGGGATTGAGAACGCCGGTGTTGGGATCGATCTGACCAGAGAAAGCATTGCGGGCCTGGAAGGCTTTGTTGCGGAAGTAGCCGAATATATCGCCATGGATCTCGTTGGCGCCGCTCTTGGTGACGATGTTGATGACGCCACCGGTGGCGCGGCCGTACTCCGCGTTGTAATTGCTAAGGATCAATTGAAATTCCTGCACGGCTTCCTGGGAAACGGTGGCCCGTATGCCATTGACCGAGTTGTCCACGGCATCGGCACCGTCGACACTAACCATGTTGGAGCGGGCGCGAGCGCCGTTAATGTTGAGGCCACTGTTGGGAGCGGGACCGATTGTGGGGGAGACGTCGCGGGTGGTCTGCGAGTTAGTCAGAGTGAAATTGATATAGCCACGCCCGTTGATGGGAAGATTTTCGATGCGGCGCTGGTCGACGGTTTGCGAGACTTCGGTTTTGGAAGTCTCGATGGGGGCGATTTCTGAGGTGACTGTAACGGTTTGCGTCATGCCTTTCAGATCGAGGCGAGGATTAAAGGTGGCTTCTTCGCCGACGGTCACAACAATTGAGTCGTTTTGGAAGACGCCGAAGTTGGCGCCACCATCGACAGACATTTTGTACTCGCCGGGAGGAAGGCCAATCAAGCTGTAGCGGCCTTCATCGTCGACCACGATGCTGCGTGCGGCGCCGGTGGCCGCGTTAGTCACCGTGACTTTGGCTCCGCGTACGGCCAAGCCTTGCGGGTCGGTAACGGTCCCGGACAGCGTGGCAGTATTGACCTGCGCGGCGCCGCCGACAGCGAAGGTCAGAACCAGCACACAAAAGATAATCGCGCACACACCCAGCCTGCGTCGCATGTTGCCTCCTAGTTGAAACCCGGTGAGTCTTCGAAGCACTTTCCGCTACCCCTAGCGGTGGCGGAGTTTCCCGCCATACTCGTCGACCAAAATAATTGGATATAGGGCTTTTACTGCAATAAACAAATGCTTTCAATCGAAAACTTGGCTGCTGAGACGGGTGAGTAATCTTGCCGCTCGGCTGGGCCGACCGGTGGCGGGAGCGACGGTGGCAAGCGATTACAGTTGAAGGTGGCGCTGGACTAATTTGCGGAGTTTTTCGCGGTCTTCGTCTTTCATGTGCACGAATTCGACGCCATTCCCTTCCGCACCGATGTTGCGGACGACGGCCGTGAAATGGATCTTGCGCATGCCCGAGCGGACTTCCAGCTTAATGGAGTCACCCACGTTCAGTTTTTTGGGGGATTCGAGATATGCGCCACCAAGACTGATGGTCCTCACGCGCGCCAAGCCCGCTTGGGCTCCATCGATTTGCGCTCGAAGAGGAGATTCAAGCGGAACGCGGGCGTAACGGCGCGGGACGACGAAATTGGAGTTGCCGACCGCGCCGAATGCGGCGCGAGCACGAGCAGATGTGGGCCGGTCCTCAAGCATCGCGAGCGCATCTTCCGCAGCTGCGCGGAGGCCCGAGGGCTCGACATAGGTAAGGCCGTCGCGGCGGCTGGCCAGGGTGCGAAGGAGCTCGGCAGCGTCTTTAGCACGCATGCGGCCGAGGGCTTCAATGGCCTTGATGCGAACGAATTGTTCGCGAACGACGTCGTGTTCACCTGCTGCGATTTCCATGAGTTGCGGAACGGCGGCGGTTTCCTGAGCAAGGCCGATGTGGTCGATCATCATGGGCACAACGAGAGGGTGCGCGTCGGCAAGGATGGCGGAGAAAACGAAGGCAGCGCTTTGCGCGCATGCCGCATTGGCTGGGCGAGCTAGCTCGCTGACTGCGAGGTCCTGAAGGTTCCACTCCCAACTGGCCAGAGCACGTGCGAGGCCGCGTAGCAGACGATCAGCATCGGCGGCAGCAAGAATCTTGATGGCCGCGCTGACACGCTGGCGGCGCGCTTCGTACAAACGCGTCTCCAGCAAATTCAGAACCGGCACTCCGATGGTGCGTACGAGGCGGGACATAGCGGGCAGAAACTCGGAGCCGCGCGGCTCCGTGAGAAGCAAAGTCAAACGATCGAGGAGGCGCTCCGGATCGCGTTGCAGAAGTCGCGGGAGAACAGGATCGAGAGCGCGATTGGAGAGCGATGCGTCCACCAGGAGAAGCCAACGGTCTTGCGCTACGAGCCGATGCGCCAGCGCGGAAATATGATCGTGGGCGACATCATGGGGTTCTTTTTCTAGGGCGTTGAGAATGGATTCAAAGCCTGCGTAGTCGCCGCGAATAACCGCGACGCGCCCCAAATTTTCCAGGAAAGCGGCGAGCAGAGCGGCTGTTTCCGGCTTGGTCTCCTTCTCGAGAGCCTTGAGCGTGCCTCGGCTCAGATCGCCGGGAACCTGATTGGACCAGAGTGATTCTATGATGGCGGCAAGTTCGTTAAGGCCAGCAGAGATTATGCGCCTGACGGCAGCATCCTCACTGTCGACGCGGCGGGCGTAATTCAGCAGAATGTTGCGGGCTTCGCGGCGCGGCGCATCAGCGCCAGAAGCTGCGAGCTGGCCGAGGCTTTGCTTGAGGGCAACGATCGGCACGCACCAAACGTCCGAGCCGCGCAATACAGCGGATTTTTCGCGCGGCGGAAGCTCGAGCCAGAATTTCTCAATCAGTTTTTCGCGATGCGTTTCGGTGGCCCACGTGGAGGCAAACGACGATAAGTGCGCGGAGGCGTGCGGTCCGGTGTAACCGCCCGACGTGACAAGCACTTCCGCGAGGCGTTGGAACATGGGACGTACGCCGGGAGCGGTAAGCTTTCCGGCGGAAAACTCAGAGCCGAGAAACTCGAATAGTAAGGCTTCCGACAAGCGAAGCAAATAGGGCTGCGGGCGCTCGCCATCGCGCGGAGGATATTGCGTGACGGAACTCAGCAATAAGCGAACGGTTTCGCGGCTGGCTTCTTCCATGGCGCCATGGATAGCGCGAGCGCCTTCTTCGGGGGAGATGTTTCGGGCCGATTCGAGGGGTGGGGTCAGGCGGGCGAGCAGCCGCAGGGTTGCGATCAGATCGTCGATTTCCGGGATCTGGATCGGCGCATCGAGGGCCTCGCGTGGCGAGTGTCCGCCGTAAGCTACCAAGGCAGCAATTAGGCTGGCCAGTACGGTATCGACCTTACGCTCGGCCTCCGCATTTACGGCAATGCCTTCCACGCGATGCTCCCTGAGCTTCGCCGGCCACCAAGCCAGCGCTGCTTGCTTGGTAGGTTGCCCTGATTTTGACAATGACGCTTTGGCAAGTTGCGCCAGCGTGTCCAGTTCGCCTACATGGAATTTAGGAGCAAAAGCGAAATTGTAGACACCCGCGCGCTGCAAGTCCTTGGTAAGGGCGTACAGATCGCCGCGCGCGTCAGGGAGGGGTGCTTCGCTGAGTTTCGGAGCGACAAGCCCGCTTCGTTCCATGCGAATTTCGAGACCGTTCATGTTGTGAACCACGGAGCGCAGGGATTCATAGGCGCCATCAAGGCTCTGCAGAAGGCGAGGATGCTGCCGGTCGTAAAGGCGTGCGGAACGAAGCAACAGATGGAACGCGCGGAGGGAGCGGGTGAGCTCCAAGAACACCGGCTCCATTTGCGGGACTGGCGGGAAAAAATTCGCGGGTTGGGCAGCGACCTCTTGAATTTGTTGAATCGGCGTACCGAGTTCGAGGCGCGAATCACGCCTTGGGCTTGGGACCGGAAGTACAGCGCGTAAAGCCAAAAGTCTCCTTTGTTGCCGGTGCTTCTTTCCTTGGTCGTGGCGGCCTGCCATCACTGGACCGAAAAAAGGCAAGCTAGGTCTAAGAAATACGAGCACGCTCTCTGCCCACTGACGCCTCTGCCAAGCCGTTTGTTTGCAACGGGATCCATCTATAGTACTAAAACCTACGAGTCAGGCCGGTTACAAAACGTAACCAAACGGGTAGCCTGGGCCCGGGAGATCCGTTACTTGCTCAGGGATTCGTTGACAGGCACCGTGCCACCCTCGCTGGCAGAGACGGTACGCTTGGTTGGCCGATAGCCGGTCAGCTTGAGCGTAATGATATGAGTTCCTGCGGAGACCTCGATGCGGGCAGGGGTGAATCGGCCGGTAGAAGTTCCGTCGACGAAGATTTCAGCGTTGCGGGGATCGCTTGTTACCTGTGCCCAGGCAACGTGAGTCATGGAGCGCTCGTTGAGCTTGGTGCGGAACTGAGTCTGGACGTTTTCTTTGACCTGCACGCTACCAACGTAAAGATCATAGCCCTGTAAGCGCAGGACGAGATTGTATTGTCCGGCGGCGAGAGGAAGGTTTACGGGAGTTTGGCCGGACTGCTTCGCTCCGTTGATGAATACGTCGGCACCCGGTGGGTCGCTGGCGACGTATAGGCCCTTGGCCAAGGATTCCAGCGAGAGTTTTTGGTCCGCGACGTCGCCTTGCTTCACCTGTAGTGCAGTCTGGATGGGCTGGTAACCATCCTTCTTTACTTCCAGGCTGTAGCGATCTGGAGTGAGATTGTTGAAGCTGCACGGTGTCAGGCACTGGCTGACCACGCGGCCCGAAGGCCCGTGCAGCATTGCGGCGGCGCCAATAACATCGGTCACGACGTGAATGGCGCCGAACCCTTGGGCCGGAACCGGATGGCCGCCGGTGCTTGGGCTGGCAGTTGCGCTTTTGGGCGACGTGTCGGGCGCATCGTCGTATTCGATGTGGTCGATCAGGTGGATGGCCGGAGGTGCGTCACGGAGAAATTTGAGCAATGCACCGTGTTCCGGAGGACGCAGCTTTCCGGAAAGCGTCAGCGTATTGCCAACCCCTTGTACTTTGGCGCGAGAGTCCAGCCCACGCTCGGAAATGGCTTCTTCGATGCGTCCCTTGTATTCGGCGGCTTTCGCGGTGAGAACGGGCTCGGGCTTCCTAATCGGAGCTCTTTCCGCGCGGGTGGACTTAACGTCGACCACGGGAGGCGTAACCGGCGCGACTGCTTCGTTCGGCTTCGGATCGGCGGATGCAGAGTCCGCATTGTTCGCGGGCGAATCACTGCCTTCAGTGCTTGCTGCAGGGTTCGGCGCAGACGCAGGGTTCGGCGCAGACGCAGGGTCCGTTACAGGCGGCGCAACAACTGTGCTTGCCGACGCAGCGCTCTTCCGATGTTGGAGCACGTCGTCATAAATGGGACGAAGCTTGTTGGCGCAGTAGCCGATAACGCCGAGCAGAAGAAGCGCGACGAAGATAGTGCCGAAGATACTTTTCTTCGGCTTAGGCTCCGGAACAGGCTGCAAGGTTCCGGTGCGGCGAAGAGCGGGCGTCTGGCCCGGATGCACGGCACGGGCAGATAAAGAGCGACTGATCCCAGCGGTATCGTCGTTCTGTACTCCACGCAGGCCCGCGGGGTTCAGTGCCACGGTGGAATTGACCACCTCGGAGTTCATGGCCATCGTCGACTGAGGATTGCCGGGCGTTGCGGTGAGCGAGCGATAGTTGCGCAGGTCTTCGAGCATCTCGCGGCAACTCTGGTAGCGCGTATCGGGGTCTTTTGCCAGCGCCCGCATCACCACCGCGCTGATTCCAGGGTGAACGGTAGGGTTTACTTGCTTAGGTGGAACCGGCTCTTCGTTCACGATCTTGTAAATGACGGTCGTGATATTTTGACCAGGGAAGGGCTTTTCACCCGCGACCATCTCATACAGCATGACGCCGAGCGAGAAAATGTCGCTGCGTCCGTCGACCGCGCGGCCCTTCACTTGTTCCGGCGACATGTAGCTAGGCGTGCCCATGACGTGCGCGGTTTGTTGCACGGTGCCGAATTGCAAGATTTTCGCGGTACCGAAGTCAGTGACCTTGACGGTGTCGTCGCCAGTGAGCATCAGGTTGGCCGGCTTGATGTCGCGATGCACGACGTTGCGCTCGTGGGCAAATTGCAGGCCACTGCAGGCTTGTTCCATGATGCGGAGGACGCGGGGTAGCGGAAACGAGTGGCCGTCGTCGAGTAGGGCCTGCAGACTACGGCCCTCGACGAGTTCCATGATGATGTAGTACAGGCCGTCTTCTTCGCCGGCGTCGAAAACCACGACAATGTTTGGGTGGGTCAGGAGGCCGGCGGCGCGAGCTTCGGTTTGAAAGCGAATCAGAAGCTCCGGGCGAGTCAGGCCGGTGCCTTCGGCGCTGAGTTTAATAGTTTTTACCGCGACAGTGCGGCCGATGACCGGGTCAGTCGCCTTGTAAACGACACCCATAGCGCCGCGGCCGAGTTCGCCGACAATTTCGTAACGTCCGGCCTTCGCAAGCGTTGTCATCGGTACGTCAGACATGGAAGGGGAAACGCCCTTTTCTTTTAGCTGGCTATACGTAGCGCGGAGACGGCTCCCCACAGGTGCGGCCGCGCACACGGATACGCCCTACTTTGACAGTACCGGGCAAATTTTAAGTAGGTCAACGTGACCGGGGTACTAGTGTTTCGCACTCGCCACCCGTAGCAGTCAGGCACCCGGGTAGTCGGGCCCCTGTGCTCACCTCTTACTGGGGGCTGGCACCCATCGGGAGAGGGACGTTGACCTCACGCACTGGCTTGTCCATGCCGCCTGGCTGCGCAGGAGCTTCGAGGCCGTCCGTGAGCAAGTAGGACTGCAGAGACAATGAGCTCGTCGCGAAACTCTCCAACACAGTGACGTAGGAGACCTCGAGCTGCATCAGGGTTCTCTGAGCGATGAGGACCTGCGGATAAGCCGCAGCCATCTGTTGGTATTTTTTGCTGTACATCTCGTAGGCCTTCTGCGCCCTGGGTATCATCTGGTTCTTGTAACGGTCGACCGCAGTCTGCGAGTAGGTATAGTTTTGGACGACGCTCGCCGCTCGTTCGCGCAAAAGGAGCTTCACGCGCTCCACTTCGCGCCTTGCCCTCTCGGCATCGGCCTTCGCGGTAGCAATGTTTCCCTGGTTGCGGTTAAAAATTGGAATGCTCACCCCTACGCTAGCGAAGCTCTGCAGTCCGACAGATCCTCCGTTAGGCCCGGACAACAATTCGCCATTCTGCTGCAGGCCACCGCGGAGTTGCAGGTTGGGAATGGGTTCCCGTTCTTCCCGGGCCAACGCAGCTTCCGCTCGTTTGACACCGAGTTCAGCGATTCTAACCGCAGGACTTTCATTGATGATTTCCTCGACCAGTTCTTCCGCGTTGACCGGCGGCGTGTCCTCGAGTTTTCCTTCGAGCTTCATCAAGGGAAGCCGCGGATTCCCCACGACAGCGGCCATGGCTTTCCAAACGCGCTGCTGGTTCTGTTGGGCCATGGTGACGCTGAGCTCGGCCTGCTCCGCCTCCACTTCCGACGCGAGGACGTCTGGAGCATCCGCTTGGCCGACATTCGCGAGCTGATGGGAAGTTTCGACAGCGTTGTCCGCAAGCTTGCTAAGGTTTTGCCGCAACTCCACGGTCTGCTGGGCAGCCAACGCTTGGATGTAGGCCATCCGCACGTTGGTGACTACGCGCAGTTTCTGCTCGTCGGCCTCTGTTTCTGCCTGTTTGAGCTCCTGGTCAAAAATCTTTCGGTTCAGGCCCAGCTTTCCACCCAGCACGATGTCCTGCTGAACGAAAAATCCCTGCTCGCCCCCGTGAAACGCGCCCCCTCTAATTTGTTCGCCCTGGTAGCCCACGGTTGGGTTCGGGTAGAGTCCCGCCTGCTTCTTCCTGCCTTCCGCCGCTTGGATGTTGGCGGCCGATTGCGCGAACGTCGGGTTGTTCTGTAAGGCCATCTGTTGCAGTTCTTCGAGTGTGATCGTCTTCTGCTCGGAACGTGGAGCTTGCGCCCGGCCCGGCAAGGTGACCAGCAACAGAGCGCAGGAAAAGCAGAGTAGGGGTCGCGTTAGTTCCATAAACTTCACGGGCGTAGTGAGATTATTCATGTTTGTGCTCCATCCCCGGCATGTCCATCTCTATTGGCTTTTTGCCTTCCTGCTTTTTTCGAAGTTCCATGATGTGGTCGTACTTGTCGGGAGGCAGGACTCGTACGAACGTCATCATTCCCGCCATGAAGCCGCTCCATCCGGGGCGGAGCCCGAAGTTTTCAGGTTTGTCAACCATTTGATCCATCGTCATCATGGGACCTTCCATGAATGCATCCTGCGGAAAGCCCGGCACGGAATTCGCATCCTTGCTAACTTCGGGTTGGCCCATTTGCATTCCCTGGCGCTGCATGCCCGGCATATCTTGGCGCTGCATCGGACTTCCGGCTTTGAGCGGGGAGTTCGATACGCGCTGTTCGAAAGTCGAACCGACGCCCAGTCCGCGACCCAGGCTTGGACCGTTTTCCTCAGACGTGGCGCTTCCTTGCCGCAGCATCCCCATACCGCGTTCCATGTCGAGGCCCGCGGGCATTCCATTTCGGCGTGACATCGGGCCGACCATCGACGCCATCTGGTTCATCATGTGGTGAGGGAGATGGCAGTGCAGCATCCAGTCGCCGGGATTGTTTGCGACAAACTCGACATCGCGCGATTGCGCCACGCCCACGAGCACGGTGTTTCCCGGCCCCCAGGTCGATTCTGGCTGTCGTCCTCCTTCTGTTCCCGTGACAACAAATTGATGGCCGTGGAGGTGGATCGGATGGTGGTCCATGCCGAGGTTAATCAGGCGAATCCGTACGCGTTCACCGTGCCGGACGATCAAGGGAGTCGTCGCAGGCCCCGATTTACCGTTGAATGTGAGCCAGTTGAATTCCATATTCATCGAGTTGGGAACGGTGATATTTGGCAAGATGGCGTATTCCTGGAGAATGATCAGGAAGTCTCTGTCGACACGCGGCTTGTAAGCATTCTTTGGGTGCATCACGAACGCACCGATCATTCCCATCATTTCCTGCATGGCCATATGCGAGTGGTAGAAGTAGGTGCCTTCCTGGTGGAGAGTGAACTCGTAGACGAATCTGCCGCCAGGCGCGATCGGGTCTTGGCTTGCGCCCGGCGCACCGTCCATTTCGACGGGAACCTCGAAGCCGTGCCAGTGCATCGAGGTCGCCTCGGGAAGGTGGTTATCTACGATGATGCGGACGCGATCACCGCTGGTAACTTGAATCGTGGGTCCCGGAGCGCTTCCGTTGTAACCCCACAAATCAACGGTTCGGCCGGGGACAACTTCCTGTTTTACGGGCTCGGCGATGAGATGAAATTCCTTGACGTTGCCATCCATACGAAATGGAAGGTCGGGTATATCCGGCGTCACAATCGGGGGCGATGCGGCGGCCGGCAGACTGGGTGAGGCTTCATTGCGCGGGTGGCTACGTGAAATGCGGGCTCCCGGCGTCTGCTCTGCTCGAAGCTGCGAACTAAACCCGAATAGACCAGCCCCAAATATCGCAGCATCGTGGAAGAATCTCCTTCGTGTTCCGCTCATTTCGTTCTCCTGTGTTCGACGTAAGGGTTACGCGGACGCAGAGGCGCCCAGGACATGTTTTCGTCAAATGGTTTCGATGAAGAGAAACTGGGGAAAGAATCAGATTCGGAGGACGGCTGCTTGGACGTAGCTGTTTTTGAGATGAGGTTCGCTATCAGGGCGGTGAACGCCGCTATTCACCACAATCAGAGCAGCTCGCGCGACGAACAAAACATTTGCGGATGCGTGCGCCGCGAAAACTTGCTTTAGTCGCTCAGGCGAGCTTGTCGTCCTATTGAGCGCCGCCGTGGGCAACTCGCTCAAGGCGCAGGCGCGAGCGGCGCCTATGTCCATCTCTTGCGTCTCGGCGTTTGCGGCGACGGAGCCGTGGCAATCTTCTGTCTCCGTCGATGAGTTGGCACACACGCGCGAGCCACAAAGCGGCGCGCAAAGCGGCGCAATCAGCATCGCAAGCAGAATGACACTCGCGATGGCTTGGCGCTGAAAATTGGCGATTCGCCGCAAGTTCATAGCAATGTCCAAGCTACGCCGAGGCATTCTCGGAGTCAACACGCACGCCCCAACCGGTTTCACGCAGTTACTGCTTAAAGACTTAAAGATGAGTTTGATTCTTCGCGACCACGACCTTGCCGGCGAGAGACCGGTACGTATATATGAAGTATCCGGCCACGAGCAGGATCCCGAACGTCCACCACACTATGCCAACCTTAAGGCCATAGTCTCCCGCTTTCGCGCTGGAGACAGTCAGCGAATAAATAGGATTGCGCGCGGGTAGAACCAGCGGATACAGGCCAAAGACGACGCTGGCCAGCATTCCAGCCAAATACCCGCAAGAGGCGAAAAACGCTTTGCGTTCGTCGCGCTTCACCAGCTCAAAGCGCACGCCGACAATCCCCGCGATGGCCAAAAATGGAAAGAGCAATCCCAATGGCCAAGTGACGAAATTTTCTTTCACTTGCGGCTGAACCTTGAAAGTAATCACGGTCACCACCGCAGTGAGGATGAGTACGCCCCACCATACGTTAGAGGCGATCTTTGCGGAGCGCTGATTCACCGCGCCCGTAGTCTTCATTTGGACCCACAAAGCCCCATGCATTACCAAGACGAGGAGCGCCAACACTCCGACTAAGATTGTGTACCAATCCAGAATTCCCGTTTGTTCCCCGAGGCGGAAGTCCGTCCACAGCGGCTCGAAGAAATAGCCGGTGGAGTCGAGCGGAACACCGCGAACAACATTAGCCAGTGCTGCGCCAAAGAAAACGGCCAAGAGGAAGCTCGATGCGGAAAACAGAAAATCCCAGAAAGGGTGCCACACTCGGCTGGTCACGTGATTGCGAAATTCGATGGAGATTCCGCGGAAAATCAGCAGCCACAGAACAATCATCAGCGGCAAATAGAATCCACTAAAGCCGCTGGCGTAGAGTGCAGGAAAGCCAAAAAAGAGCGTGCCGCCAGCCGCGATTAGCCACACTTCATTGCCGTCCCAGACGGGACCGACACTTGCCAGAACTTGGCGGCGCTCTTCGTCTGTCTTTGCGACCAGCAGGTGAATTGCGCCTGCCCCAAGATCGAAGCCATCCAGCAGGACGTATACGATGAGCATCATAGCGACAAGGCAAAACCAGAGAGTTCCCATCTTGCGATCCTCAGTCCGCGGCCTCGACCACCGCAGGCTCGCTATGCACGACTTCCTCAGACTCGGGTCCGTCCTCGATTTCGCGATAAACGAGAAACAACCACAGAATACCCAGCACGGTATACAAGCCCATGAAACCAATCAGCGTGAACCAAGCATTTCCGGCGCCGACCTGCGGCGAGACGCCGTGCGCGGTGCGCATCAGCCCGTAAATAAGCCAGGGCTGCCGGCCGAGTTCCGCGGTCATCCATCCTGCGGTATTCGCAATGTACGGCAGCGGCACGCAAACCATGAGCGCCCAAAGCATCCCGCGCGAAACGTAGAGTTTCCCGCGCCACAGCATTAGCGCGGCTAACAGCATCACGGCAATGAAAATTGTGCCGAGCCCAACCATAACGTGATAGCTGTAATAGAGAAGCAGGATCATGTCGGGCCATTGGTCCTGCGGAAACGCATCGAGTCCCCGGACGTTGGCCTTCCATTCCCGATAGGTCAGAAAGCTCAGCATGTCCGGAATTTGAATCGGATTATCAAGCCGCCGTTTTTGAAGATCGGGCTGTCCGATAAGGACCACAGGCGCGCCTTTTTGAGATTCAAACAGTCCTTCCATGGCCGCCAGCGTGACCGGCTGGTGATCGGCGATCAACTTTCCTTGCTCATCGCCAGTGGGGAAAAGTTGCAGGATTGCTGCCACTACGCCAACCAGCACACCGCTCTTCACAAAGGTTCTTCCGTAAGACTCGTGACGCTGGGTGAGCAAATAGAATGCGCCGACCGCGGCCATCACGAAGCAACCGGTTTGCACGGCGCCAAGCATGGTGTGCGCATACTCCCACATGACCCACTTGTTCAAAACGAGTTGCCAAAAGTTGGCGAGTTCTATTTGGCCGTGAGAATCAACCCGATGGCCGGTCGGGTATTGCATCCAAGCATTGGTCGCCACAATGAAATACCCGGAGAGCCATGAGCCCAGCCAAACGAGAAAGGCGGCCCACCAATGGCCAATGCGCCCGAGCTTTTTATCGCCAAACAAAAGTAAGCCCAGAAAAGTGGACTCCAGAAAAAACGAAAACACTCCTTCCATGGCCAGCGTCTGTCCAATAACGCCGCCAGCGGCCCTGGAAAAGGCCGCCCAGTTCGTGCCGAACTGAAATTCCATAGGGATTCCTGTCACCACACCGACAGCGAAATTGATGCCGAAGATGCGCGCCCAAAAGCGCGTAGCCCGGTTGTAGTGTTCGTCGTTGGTGCGCAACGCTTTCGTTTTCAAATAAACGATGAGCAGGGCCAAGCCCATGGTCAACTGGGGGAAAATGTAGTGAAAGGTGATTGTGAAGGCGAAGTGCAGGCGATGCACTCCGAGCGCGTGTTCCATAAAACTACCTCATAACTGCTAAGCGCGAGGCCGGATGGAAGAGCGGGGCGACAAAGCTGGTTACAAACAGTTACATCTCATTCTGCCATCTGCAAATTAGAGAGCATACCTAATTCTCTCGTCGAAATTGCGCCCGTCCCCCCGAATATCTAACATTCACCGAGACGCAAAACCTAACCTCTAACAGCCGCACGAATCTTAGGCGTGCCCGCAATAGCGTTCTTCAGCTCCGGATCGCTGTTCACCAGCTCAACAACCGCCCGTGTGAGGTGGTCATCGATTTCGGATGCCGTGCGGATATCCACCGGATAGCGGACGACGAATTCCACCCCCGTGTCCGAAAGCTGGAGTTTGGATTCCGGTTTTGGTGATTTCAATTGTATTTCGGTCTGGCGCTCGATGCCGGCCAGCTGGCGCTCAATTCTCTCGCGATATTGTTCGTAAACGAAATTCACCGCGTTGGAGATTTTGTCTTGCACCAGCTTGTAGTTGCCGCCGGGAGCCAGCGTGGCGGCGAGTTCATGCCAGGCGTACTCCGTGCCGGGAATCTGCTTGAAGAGCGGCGTGCCCGCCTGAAACAACACGGAATTTGAGAATACGACGATCCGGCCGGTAGGATCGAGATCCACACCGACACCCGCCAGCTCCATAATGTATAAACGCACCAGACCGATATCGACGACGTCGCCGGTCACGCCTGCGATGCTGATGCGATCGCCGACACGGATTCCGTATCGCCCGACCACGAAAAAATATGCCGCCACGGAGAGAAGAACGGCTTGCAAACCCACAGCAATGCCCGCAGTGACAAAGCCGGCGAAGGTGGCTAGCGAACTGAACTCACTCACGAAGCCCGTGATCAGCACAACCCCAACCAGGAAATACATCACAAACCGGCGCAACAGCAGAAACTGGCGCCGTCGCCGCGGCTCGCGAATGTAGCGGAACGTCAGCTTGCGCCACACCTCGGATAGAATCGCGACGATTCCAAGGGCCAGAGCGATACCGATCACACGTACCAGCACTGAGCGCAGCGTGTCCGTGGATTCGCGCACAATCGATCGTCGCCACTCTATGTATGTCGCGCGGCTCTGCTCGAGAAGCAAGGTTTCCTGGCTGAGAGGCATGGAAGCGCTCGATAGTTGCTTGAACTTGGTGATGAGGTCCTGATATTGCCGGCGTGGACCTGCTGCTCCCGTGTTTTCGGGAGTGTCCGACTGATTGGCCAGATCGCGCCCGCGTTGAACGATCGCAAGTAAAGTGTCGCGAAGCGGCTTTCTCAAGTTCTCCGCGTCTTGCCGCAAATGCTCAGTCTCCTTAATCATTTGATCGATGTCGTGCACGCTGCGCATGCGCCCCAGCAACGTGAGCGCCTGGCCAATCAAACCGGAAGAATTAGCTAGCGGAGAAGGAGCAGAAGTAGGCTTCGCAGTTGCTTTGGATACGGCTTTGTCCGCGAACACTTCCGGCACCGATCGAGCCAGTTGGTTAATGCTGCCTTCCAAGCCCTCGCCTGTATCCGTGCTGTCTTCCGCAAACGCCGCCATTTTTTGCACCGCATCTTGTACAGCTTTATCCAGCGATAATTCCCCTTGCAGCCTCTCGCGTTGTGCGAGCAAAGCTTTTCTCTTGCTTGCCGGGGCGGAGGCAAGCTGTTTATTCACCTGGTCGAGTCTGGTTTGTATGTCGTCGATCTCCGCAGCGATTTGTGCCGCAACCTGCGATAGATTTTGCTTCTGCGCAGGCGGCTTGGGTGCTTGGTTCGCGTTCGGAGTTTTTTCGTTCGCTTCAATCAATGCTGCTTCCGCTCGCGCGGACTGAAAAGCCAGGCGCACCGCTTCGGCCGCCAGGTTTCGTGTGGTGTCCTCATAAATCGCATCGCTTGGCAGACCCGTCGCCTGCACCCTGGTTGTGGCATCACGATACCAGGTGATGACTGCGTTTAAATGTCCGAGAACGGCGTCGCGGTTCAACGCCGGCATATCTTCCGCAAGCGATGTCGAAAACGCGACGAGTACAGTGAAAAATGCAGCGACAACGAGCCGCCTTTTTTGCCGTCGTAAATTGATAGAGATCTTCCTCCGTGTTGTGCACCACATTAGAATTCCTAAATAAGACGCTCTGGGGCCTAAGAAAGGTGTAGTCGAGACGCTGGGAAGCGAAAAACCGTACAATCTGGCCATGAGCGATAGCGCGCAATTGCCCGTGCTACAGAAACCCAGCGCAGTCGCAGGGCTTTTCAATCGTGTTTTCGGATTCTTGGTCGGGCTCGGGATCGGTCCGGGATACATGCAGCTCTTGCAGGTGCGGGGACGGAAAACCGGGCGCGTTTATTCGTCACCTGTGAATCTGCTTCAGTTCAGAGGCAAGTCCTATTTGGTCGCGCCGCGCGGCCGGACGCAATGGGTACGCAACAGCGAAGTGACTAGCGAAATTCTGCTCAAAAGGGGAAGCACTCAGCGCAAGTACCGGCTGCGCCCGGTCCCCGACGCCGACAAGCCAGAGATATTGAAATTGTACTTGGATAGCTACAAGTCCGCAGTGCAGCGGTTTTTTCCTGTGCGCGCGGGTTCACCCTCTGAAAGCTTCCGCCAGATTGCATCGAGCTATCCCGTCTTTGAATTACTCCCCGCATAAATCGCCACACTATTGCTGCTTATTGCGTGCCTACAGAGGACCTACAGCAAACCTCGTACGCCAAGCAACTAGTGAATTTCCTGCGGGCGAATGCGAGGATTCACCTGCTTGTGATTGGTAGCTGTGCCAGTAAGCTGCAATCAGAAACGCAGGCGCACCCGCCTCCGCCCGGAAATCGAATTCGCTTGCGAACCCCACCCAGTCGAGATAGGCCCTAGTTTTTACGAGGAACACACAGAGAATGTTATCTGCCGCGTACGACATCCTAAAAAAAGACGCTGCCGAATTGATATGGCTTGAAGCCGCATTTGATCTTGAGACCGCAAAGTCTCGAGTGAAGGAATTAGCTGACAAGGTTAGCGGAGAGTATGTAATTTTCGATCAGCGCGCGCAAAGGATCGTTGCAAGCTTCAGTGCTCCGAGCGTCCGCGTCTAGCCATACGTACAAATCGCGAAACACTTCCGCCTGAGAATGTAAGAGCACGATGGATCTAGGAAGGCATCAGCACTGCGCGGGCCTGCCAGATCAGATTCTGCATGCCGTCTGGCTTCGAGAAAACCGCGGTCACACCGGAAGCAAGCGCCTGTTTTTCCGCCGCACTGCTGTGATAACACGTCAGCATCATCAGGGGAACTCGAGGGAATAGCCGCTTGAGCTCGCGCGCAGCTTCCAACCCGTCCATAACCGGCATACGCAGATCTAGCACAATCAGATCGGGCGCAAGTCTCTTGGCCTTGCTGATGGCCTCAAAACCATCTTCGGCCTCGCCGCACACAGTAAAGCCAGGCTGGCGCTCAAACGCCGCACGAAGGGCCCGGCGGACCGCTGGATGATCATCGACGATGAGTACGGATGCCAAAAAGCTCCTGCGGCGCACGCCGCGGTAGTTTCGCAGCGCGCCGCCAGACCACATTTAGTCACGGGCTATGCCCCTCCGCAAGCGGGGATTCACCTTAGTACCCTTTGTTTGCTTGCTGACACGCGCTTATCGGCCTCGCCCATTTCTAAATTTGTTGGCGCTTCCAGCGGCCTCTCTTGAACAGCACAATGCCGGCCGCCGCAATCGCAGCTTCCGCCACCACGATAGACAGGAACACTCCTTTTGACCGCATGTGAAGCGGAATCGCCAACGCATACGCCAGTGGAATTTCCAGCAGCCAGAAGCCGAAAAAGTTTACGATTGTCGGCGTCACCGTATCGCCCGCGCCGTTAAACGCTTGCAGCATCACCATGCCGTACGCGTAGCCAATGTTGCCGTAGCTCAAGATGCGCAGGCAGGACGCCGCCAGAGGCACGACTTCCGGATCGTTCGTGAACAGCCGCACCGCCGGCTCTGCGAAAAAAATGAAGAACACGCCGATCACGCCGAGAAACAGCATGTTGTAGAAGCCGGTGCGCCATACTGAGGTTGCCGCTCGCTCGGGCTGTTTTGCGCCCAGGTTTTGGCCGACCAAAGTAGCGGCGGCGTTGCTGAGCCCCCAACTCGGCAGGATGATGAAAATTAGGATGCGGATCGCTATTGTGTAGCCGGCAAGTGCCGCGGATCCGAACAGGCTGACAATGCGCACGAGGCCGATCCAACTTGTGTGCGCAATCGCAAATTGCAAGATGCCCGTCAGCGACACGCGCACTAGCCTCCACAAAACGCCCAGCTCCAAGCGAAGTTGCTGGCGCAATATGCGGATCCGTTCCGTGCCGCGCAGCAGCCGGTAAAACTGATAGAGCACGCCGATGCTGCGGCCGGTAAGCGTCGCCAGAGCTGCGCCAGTTACGCCGAGCTTGGGGAAAGGTCCCCAGCCGAAAATAAGGCAAGGATCGAGCACAAGGTTGATGATGTTCGAGACCCAGAGCAAGCGCATGGCAATCGCAGCGTCGCCCGCACCGCGAAAAATTGCATTGTTAAGAAATAGCAACATGATCGCGCCGCTGCCACCCAGCGCAATCCGTGCATAGCCGCCACCGACCGCGACAATCTGCGGAGACGCGCCCATCAAGCTGAGCAAGCGCGGCCCCAGGAACATGCATGGAACGCCGATCAGCAGAGAGATAGCAATACCGATGATGATTGCTTGCACGCCCGCCACCGCGGCGCCCGCGGGATCTTTCTCGCCAATTCGGCGCGCGACCATCGCTGTGGTGGAGAGGCTCAACCCGAGCCCAACCGCGAAAACCAGGCTTAGTAGCGACTCGGTGAGGCCGACTGTTGCCACGGCATCCGCACCAAGGCGGCCAACCCAGAACACGTCCACCACCGCGAATAGCGACTCGAGCACCATCTCCAGAACCATGGGGATCGCGAGCAGCAAAATGGCTCGATTGAGACTGCCCGTCGTGAAATCCTGATGCGAACCGCGCAGCGCCTCGCGTATGGAGCTCCAGAGAGGAATAGTTTGAGGTGCGGTCGTTAGTTCTTGCGTTTCCATATAGGCCTATACATTTCTGCGAAAGCGTAGTTCATACCGGCTTACGCGGTTACGGCAATAAATGTGAAGAAACGGGAGAGGGAACGGTCCGCCTAAGCGGCGGTTACGCGACAGCGACGAATGAGATGTAACGAGGCATGAACATCTTCTTTTCCTGGGAAACTCCGATGCCGAAGATTCTAGCTTGCGCAGCGGCGCTTTGGCTAGCGAAAATTGCGGCAATTGGCGGGGTCGAGCAGGCAGTCGGCGACACGCGCCACTTGCGCCATTTCTGCCACATCGTGGACGCGCACGATGTGCGCACCGCCCAGAATGCTGGCGGTCACGCTTGCGGCCGTGGCCCAGAGCCGCTCCTCGGAGGGTGCTGATTTACCATCGCGAGCTAGCGTCGCCCCAAGAAATCCCTTGCGCGACGTACCCACCAGCAGCGGATAGCCGAGCTTCGCCATTTCCGGCAGCTTCCTTAGCAACTCATAGTTCTGCTCGAAACTTTTGCCGAATCCAATGCCCGGGTCGATGATGATTTGCGATTTCGCGATGCGGGCTTTCCGAGCTATGGAAATTGACGCGCGCAAACCCTGCGTAACGTCCTTCATCACGTCCCGCGCAAATGGCTTCTTCTGCATAGTCTGTGGCTCGCCGCGCATGTGCATCAGGATCAAAGGTACACGGCGGCGACGCGCCACTTCAGCAATGCGCGGATCGCTACGCAGCCCAGAGACGTCGTTGATGATTTGGGCGCCCGCACTGATGGCGGCGTCTGCTACCTGCGATTTTCGCGTGTCTATGGAGATGGGAATCTTCAGCTCCCCGCGCAGGCCTTCCAAGACCGGCAAAATGCGCGCGAGTTCCGTGTCCGCCGCTGTCCCCGTCGAACCCGGTCGCGTCGATTCCCCGCCGATATCGAGCAGATCGGCCCCCGCCTGTTCCATCTTCAACGCGTACTCGACCGCGCGTTGTGGATCGAGAAAGTTGCCACCATCCGAAAAACTGTCGGGCGTAACGTTCAGCACGCCCATTACGAGCGTACGCTCGCCCAGAGCGAGCGTGCCCGAAGGAAGGCGCAGGTGGAATTTACGGCGTTTGAGCATGGGCCGACGTAGCAGTTTATCTTGGGAGGCAAAGAAAACGTAACGCAGAGGAGCAAAAGTTGCGGGCCAGCGCTAGCAGAGAGGGATTAGAAGTTAGTCGAGGTCGAAATCGCGGATCGGCTTTCCTACTGGCGCATCCTTGGCTTTTTTCATCGCTTCTTCGAACTTCTTCGCCAGGATGTCTTCCTTGTTCGTCTCTTGAAACCAGGAATCCGCAAATTTATCTTCGCGCCGGCGCTGCTGCTCGCTCAATATTCCCGCCGCATTCGTCAGGTCCACATCAGGCCCCTTGTGGGGCGGTTCCTCGTGCGAGAGCACCACGCCCAGCGCCGCATCCACCGACAATTTCGCCTGGCAGCACGGGCACGTCACCTTGAGTGGCTCTTGATTCTTCCCCATGGCTCTATTCTAATCCTTCTCACCGCAAAAGAATCCCCGGCCTTCAAAAAATAAAGGCGCGGATCTCTCCGCGCCTCAATTTCTTCACCCGCCGTATCGTTTATGCTTTGGCCGGGTTCTCACCGCGCGTAAATCCGGGTGCAGGCCGCAATTCCGGCCGCACCACCTTCGGGTCCGCGCTCGGCGCCGCCTGCGGCGTTGTGGGAGGCGTCCGCGGCTTTTCTGGCAGCGGCTTCCCTTCCATCAGCAGTTTCACTTCGTTGGCGTCGATTACTTCCCGCTCCAGCAATGCTTGCGCAATGCGCTCGAGCGTCTCTTTATTGTTCGACAAGAGCTTCTTGGCGTTCTCGTACCCACTGTTGACGATCCGCTTCACTTCCTTATCAATTTGGATCGCGGTGTCTTCGGAATAGTCCCGATGCTGCGCAATCTCGCGGCCCAGGAAAATGGCTTCGTCTTTCTTGCCGTATGCCAATGGACCCAGTTCGCTCATGCCCCATTCGCAGACCATATTGCGAGCAATGTCCGTAGCGCGTTCGATGTCATTACCCGCGCCGGTGGTGATATGCCCGAGGAAAATCTCTTCCGCCGAGCGCCCACCCATCAGCACAGCCAGCATCGTCTCCAGATATCCCCGCGTGTAAGTGTGCTTGTCATCTTCCGGCAACTGCATGGTCAAGCCCAGCGCCATGCCGCGCGGAATAATCGTGACTTTGTGCACGGGGTCGGCGCCGGGAGTCATCGCCGCGACCAGCGCGTGTCCAGCCTCGTGATAGGCCGTGTTCTTCTTTTCCTCGTCCGACAAAATCATGGACTTGCGCTCGACGCCCATCAACACCTTGTCTTTGGACATCTCGAAGTCCGACATCATCACAAACTTGCGGTTCTGGCGCGCCGCCCATAAGGCAGCCTCATTCACCAGGTTCGCCAGGTCCGCGCCAGAGAATCCCGGCGTGCCTCGCGCGATGATGGACAAATCCACATCGTCAGCAATGGGCACCTTGCGCGTGTGCACGCGAAGAATTTCCTCGCGGCCCTTTACGTCCGGACGTGCAACCACCACGCGGCGGTCAAATCGTCCCGGCCGTAGCAGCGCCGGATCGAGTACATCCGGCCTGTTCGTCGCCGCGATCAAAATCACGCCTTCGTTCGACTCGAAACCATCCATCTCCACAAGCAACGCATTCAGCGTCTGCTCGCGCTCGTCGTGACCGCCGCCTAGACCTGCGCCGCGATGGCGGCCGACGGCATCGATCTCATCGATGAAGATAATGCAAGGTGCATTCTTCTTACCTTGCTCGAAAAGGTCGCGAACACGGCTCGCGCCGACACCCACGAACATTTCGACAAAGTCCGAACCGGAAATCGAGAAGAACGGTACGTTCGCCTCTCCTGCAATCGCACGAGCCAACAACGTCTTGCCCGTTCCCGGAGGTCCGACTAGCAGCACACCTTTCGGGATGCGCCCGCCAAGTTTTTGAAATTTCTGAGGATCCTTCAAGAATTCAATAATTTCCTGCAGCTCTTCCTTCGCTTCATCCGTTCCCGCAACATCTTTAAATGTCGCTTTCTTCTGCTGTGCCGAAAGCAGCCGCGCACGCGACTTCCCAAAGCTCAAGGCTTTGTTTCCGCCGGCCTGCATCTGCCTCATCAAGAACAAGCAGAATCCCACCAGTAAGATCAGTGGCGCAGCGTTTAGCAGGATCAAAACCCAATCGCCGCTACGCACTTCCTTGACCTTGATCTGGACAGCCTTGTCCTTCAGCACCTTAGTCAGGTCCGGGGCCGCTTCCTTGAAAATGGTGACGTGAAACTTGTGGTTCGCGGGACGCACGTATTCGCCCTGCAGTTCATAGCTGTTGGGCGACAAATACATCGTGACTTCCTTCACGTCGCCATTGTCCACCTTCGCCATGAACTCGCTGTAACTGGGGTCATCCTCGCGCGCCGTTTGTCCGTTCGCGGACACCAATCGCCAGAGCATCACGCCCAGGAACACGATCGATATCCAGAACAGAATCGTCTTCGCTGTAGAACTAGAATTCACGTCATCCTCACCTTTGTTCCGAGCCCCGAGGGTTTTGCCCCTGGCAGCGCCGGATCGCCTCTTATCTCTTCCGACCTCTCCGCTTCCCTGAAAGCGGTTTCATCGACAAACCTTTTTGGTTGCGGCCCATTCCATTAGACGCCGCTAGGCCGTAGCCTACCCATAACCCATTAGATGCAGTCCGGAACCCAAAGTAATCGGGCTCCAAGCCCACGCGACGCTGTTCCGGCTTGTCCAGCAAGACCGCCATGCGCAAAGACCTTGGCTGGCTTTCGCCGATCCTTCGCAGCAGAAATTCTTGTGTCACGCCGCTCTCCAGCACTGCGTCCACCAACAGCACATCCCGGCCTTTTACGTCGGGCCCCCTACCGAAAGCTACTTCGCGACGCGCGTGGCCTTCGTGCTCGACGTCACGTACGTCCTCGCGAATAAAATGGCATACCGTCGGCGCATCGATATGTCGTATCAGGTCCGCCGCAAATACAAAGCCCCGGTCCAACGTAATCACTACATCCAGCCGTTTACCATCGCACGCTCTCGAGATCTGTCGGCCCAACTCCGCAACTCTCGTAGCAATCCGTGCGGGAGAAAACGTCGCGCCGCGTTGGCCGTTGTCCCTATCTCCTCCGCTGCCCCTCACTGAATTGGTTCCTCGGTGATCACCAGCGCAGTCCGGGTTTTCTCAGTCACGGCGAATTCCGCTGCCACGGGAAAGCCGCGCGTCCATACCAGAGTCCCGCCACTCGTCAGTACCGGCCAGCCGTCGCGCTCCCAACGGCTTACGTTCTTCCTACTCAACAATCGTTTCAGCTTGTGCTCGCTTCGGTGACCACAAGGTCGGAATTTATCGCCCGGACGCCAATTCCGCAGCATGAGCGGAGATTGCAGGGCGTCGCAATCCAGCACAAACCCCGTATCGATAGTGTCGCCTCTCTTCGCGGGCCAGTCAATCACCCTGAAGCGGAACACGCAACTTATTTCCGGCACGTGAACGCCGCCTTCAAGACCATCCATTTTGATTACGCGCTCGAATTCCAGCGGTTTGCGCTGCTTCGATTCAGCGAGGTTGCTCGCGACTCCAAATACCAGAGCATCATGCTCCCGTCGCACCCGGAGCCCTCCAGGCAATTCCAAACTCTTGCCATTCTGGCCACTCGCCGCTAGCTCCAATATCACTCGCACGTGTTCCGCATTCAGCTGCCCGCCGCTTGGCCTTACGTGTTTAACGATGCGCCGTACAATTCGTCTCGCCATACCAAGATTTCTCTTGTCCACGCCACCTGCGGTCTCCGTGGTGCAACCGTTGGTCTTCCCGCATTCAAGCAGCTCTGCAACCGAAATACGCGCCCAGCCCGATTTCAGATCAACATGCTCCCGTAGTCGCGAGGTAGCCCACGCATCCAGAAATGCTTCGTCCTCGCGGGCCAACTCGGCCAAAGTCGCTAAATGCTGCACCACTGCAGGCTGAAACTGTTTCTCCAAAAGCGGCATCAACTTCTTCCGAATTCGCGCGCGCATCCTCGTCGTGTCCCGATTCGTCGCATCCTCGCACCACCTTTGTTTCTTCAATCGGAGATAAGCGCGCAACTCTGCTCTTCGCACGCACAGCAGTGGCCGCACCACATGCCCGACCTCGGGATGGATTCCTCCCAGCCCCGCCAAGCCCGTCCCCCGCAGAATATGCGCGAGCACCGTCTCTGCCTGGTCGTCCGCCGTATGCGCCACGACTACCTTATCTACATGCCCGTTTTGCACCAGTGCCTCGAAAAATCCGTAGCGTGCCCGGCGCGCCGTATCCTCCAGATTCGCCTTATCGCGTTTCGCTTTGGCCGCCACATCGAGTTGTTCCGAATGAAAGACCAATCCATATTTCGCCGCCAGCTTCGCAACGAATCTTTCATCTTTGTCCGAATCTTTGCCGCGCAATTTGTGATTGAAATGCGCAACGCTGAACACCACTCCAAGCTGTTTTCGTAAATCGATAAGGAGCAGCAGTAGCGCCACCGAATCGGCGCCACCCGACACCGCCACGCCAACGCGCTCCCCCGCGCACAACAACTCTCGCGTCTTGATGGCGTCGCGTACCCTACTGAAAAGACTTCCCATGAATTGCCAATGGTAACAGCCCCAAAGTGCTTAAGAGTAGGCCGCCATACCCATACCTGTGGCGCGGGGCGAGTCCGCGGAGCCCCGCGATTTAAACCAAAATGTTGCGGGGATTTCTTGAATCGAACCGGACCTACTGTCATCGGATCACTGATGGGGTGCGAAGGTCACCTGAGGACAACTGTGGAAATCGTAAAATCCATCGTTGACATCCAGTAGGCCCGTCCGTATACTCCTTTAGTTGCTTAGTTGCCTTTCTGCTGGACAGGGGGGCTTATCGCTCTTTGACAATCGATACGATGTGCCAGAATCCGTTCGTACCGTCTGCCCTTTTCGAGCGCAGGCGGTTTGAGTAAATCGAGCGACAATAATTTGCTTGGTAGGCTGGCTCCGATGAAAATCGGAGCATTTTTTTTCGCCAAGCGACAGGCTTCAAACGAGAGTTTGATCCTGGCTCAGAGCGAACGCTGGCGGCGTGCTTAACACATGCAAGTCGAGTGCGCGTTTCCGTAGCAATACGGAAATGGCGCACGGCGCACGGGTGCGTAACACGTGGGTAATCTGCCCTCTGATGGGGAATAACTCGCCGAAAGGCGAGCTAATTCCGCATAACATTCCTTGGACTCCGGTCCGAGGATTCAAAGGCGTAAGTCGTCGGAGGTGGAGCCCGCGCACGATTAGCTAGTTGGTGAGGTAATGGCTCACCAAGGCTATGATCGTTAGCTGGTCTGAGAGGATGGCCAGCCACACTGGAACTGAGACACGGTCCAGACTCCTACGGGAGGCAGCAGTGGGGAATCTTGCACAATGGGCGAAAGCCTGATGCAGCGACGCCGCGTGGGGGATGAAGCTTTTCGGAGTGTAAACCCCTTTCGACCGGGACGAATACCTCGCAAGAGGGGTGACGGTACCGGTATAAGAAGCCCCGGCTAACTACGTGCCAGCAGCCGCGGTAAGACGTAGGGGGCCAGCGTTGCTCGGAATTACTGGGTGTAAAGGGTTCGTAGGCGGTGTGGCAAGTCGGGAGTGAAATCCCTGGGCTCAACCCAGGGGCTGCTTCCGAAACTGCTGTGCTAGAGTGTGGGAGAGGCGCGTGGAATTGCAGGTGTAGCGGTGAAATGCGTAGATATCTGCAGGAACACCCGTGGCGAAAGCGGCGCGCTGGACCACAACTGACGCTGAGGAACGAAAGCTAGGGGAGCAAACAGGATTAGATACCCTGGTAGTCCTAGCCCTAAACGATCAGGACTTGGGGTGCCACCCGTTCGGGTGTCGTCCCGGAGCTAACGCGTTAAGTCCTGCACCTGGGGAGTACGGTCGCAAGACTGAAACTCAAAGGAATTGACGGGGGCCCGCACAAGCGGTGGAACATGTGGTTCAATTCGACGCTACGCGAGGAACCTTACCTGGGCTCGAAATGCTAGTGACCAGCTTTAGAAATATCGCCTTCCCGCAAGGGACACTAGTATAGGCGCTGCATGGCTGTCGTCAGCTCGTGCCGTGAGGTGTTGGGTTAAGTCCCGCAACGAGCGCAACCCCTGCACGTAGTTGCCACTCCGCAAGGAGGGAACTCTACGTGGACTGCTCCGGATAACGGAGAGGAAGGTGGGGATGACGTCAAGTCCGCATGGCCTTTATGTCCAGGGCTACACACGTGTTACAATGCAGGGTACAAACCGTTGCCAACCCGCGAGGGGGAGCTAATCGGAAAAAACTCTGCTCAGTTCGGATTGCAGTCTGCAACTCGACTGCATGAAGCCGGAATCGCTAGTAATGGCGTATCAGATCGACGCCGTGAATACGTTCCCGGGCCTTGTACACACCGCCCGTCACATCACGAAAGTG
>JAOAPV010000086.1 GCA_025463055.1 Candidatus Acidiferrum typicum | reverse complement strand
TGTCCCGTTCGCCGGCGCTACAGGTACCGCGCCTACGGGGATCAACAATTCCGGATTCAAGCAGCAGCGACATCTTTATTTCATTTCTCACGAACCGAATGCCCTTCAAGGACGAATTCAACGAGGACCAGGCTCGCGACTTCTACATAAGCGTCAGGTGCGGCCTATTGCATGAGGCGCGCACGAAGAATGGAGGGACGATCTGGGCTAAACATGGCAGCCGGATCATCGATGCGACGGGTGCTCAGAAAATTCTTTATCGTGACGATTTTCAGAAAGCGCTATGTCCCAAACCGAAGGGTGGGTTCTTATCAAGAAGTTGGAACCTATCGGAGCACTTTCGCTGTTATTTCGCTATGGGGAAAATTCGGGGGACTCCATGCATGTGGAGACACATTTCCGCACATGGTGCCACTACCAAATATTTTTCTAACTCTTTTGTGTTCAATACAAAGATTGAAAAGGAAGGACTTCCAGGAGATAGCCCGGCTGGCTTGGGCGCAGGAGGCCCCCGGTTCGAATCCGGGCGCCCCGACCAATCCTTTTTCCTTCACTTAGCGGGTAACTCCGCCCCGCTCTAATTCTTTATGGGTGAGTGACTCTATGGGCAGTGAGAAGCAATTCGCATAAATCGTCGAAGAAAGACTTGGTCTCTTTCGCTCACTGAGGCATCCAACTTCCGCCCGACAGATACTGGTTGCCCGGAATAAACCACCAGTCTAGGATAATGCCCCCCTCGGCGCCCGCCGCAAGAATTCGCGGTCAAGGAGGCTCTTTTGAGGCTCTGTTACGGACCCAGCCGTACCTTGCTGCTTGCCGGAGTCTTGTTGTGCGGAGCAGCCACGTCCCCTGCGCAAACCCAGACAACACCCAGTTCGAGCACTCCTGGTCAGGCCATATCTGGCACCCAGGGAGTGAGCCCGTTCGCGGGTAGCGTGCCGGCGAAGGCCGTTCCCGGCGTTATGCCCATCTCGCTGCGGGAAGCGATAGACCGTGGATTGAAGCAAAATCTCGGACTGCTGCTCTCCAACGCCGACATTCGCGCAGCCCGCGGACAGCGATGGCAGCAACTGAGTGCGCTCTTGCCGCACGTAACTGCGGCGCCTTACGCGGACGTGTCGCAAATAAATCTCAACGAGCTGGGCATTTCGTTACGTATTCCGGGAATCAATTTCCCGCCGTCCGTTCGTTTTTCCTATTATGATGCGCGCGTAAGCGTAGACCAGTCCCTGTTTGACTGGAAGTCGATCAACGCTACTCGCGCGGCCAGCCAGAGCTTGAAGTCGGCTGAATACACTTACAAGGACGCGCGCGACCTCGTTGTGCTCGCCGTGGGCTATACCTATCTGCAGGCCATCGCCGACGAAGCCCGCATCCAAACGGCGGAAGCGCAAGTCAGGACGGGGCAAGCACTCTTCGATCAAGCAACGGACCGCGTGAACGCGGGCACCTCGCCAGCCATCGACGCTCTGCGCGCCAAGGTCGAGCTCCAGACCAGGCAGCAGCAATTGATTCAAGCGAAGAACAACTTCGCCATCCAGAAGCTGACGGTAGCGCGCGTAATCGGTTTGGCTCCCGGGCAGGAATTCGAACTGACGGACAAGTCGCCCTATCAGCCGTTCGAGGGCATCAGCGTGGAAGAGGCTCTGAAGCGCGCCTACGCTACACGTTCCGATTATCAGGCGGCCATGACCGATGTCCGCGCTGCGGAATTTTCCCGGAAGGCTGCGGTCGCCGGCTATTATCCGTCCCTCTCCTTCAGTGGCGACTATGGGGCGGGCGGAAAGCACCTCTCCACAGGGCTCCAGGTATACGATGCGCGCGGCACGCTGACCATTCCGATCTTTCAGGGCGGCAGCGTTCACGGCGAAGTTTTGCAGGCGGATGCGAGGCTGGAACAAAGCCGCGAGCGCCTGGACAATCTCCGCGCGCAGATCGACTCCGACGTACGGACGGCGCTGCTGAACCTGCAGTCGTCGGCGGACCAGGTCAACGTGGCGCGCAGCAACATTGATTTGGCCGAGGAGACGCTGGTTCAGTCGCGCGATCGCTTCATCGCCGGCGTCACCGATACCGTGGAAGTGGTGCAATCGCAAGAGGCAGTAGCCAGCGCCCATGAACAGTACATCTCAAGTCTCTATAGCTACAATTTTGCAAAAATTTCCCTGGCCCGTGCTCTAGGTGTCGCTGAAGAAGCTGTCAAAGAATATTTCAAAGGAAAATGAACATGGCGGACGAGAACCCACCCCATTCGGCGTCTGATGCAGACAAAGAATCCCGGATCGAGCCGTCACCCTTGACGGACACAACGTATGTGCCGCCACCACCGCCGCCGCGCCGTTCCAAGCGGCGCAGAAATATTCTCATTCTGGTCGTCGTCTTGGTCGTGATTGTTGGCGGGGTTTTCTTATGGCGTTACTTCAGCAGCTACGAATCAACCGACGACGCCCAGGCGGACGTTCACCTGTACCCTGTCAGCGCGCGTATTTCCGGGCATGTGATCAAGGTCAATGTGGATGACAACCAGTGGGTGCAGCAAGGCACCGTGTTAGTGGAGATTGACCCGAAGGACTATGAAGTTGCGGTCGCGCAGGCGCAAGCCAATCTCGCCAGCGCCGAAGCGACGGCGCAATCGCTGAACATCACGGTGCCGATTACTTCGGTGAGTACCGTGAGCCAGCTCACGTCCACTTCGTCGGACATCGAAAACGCGACCGCAGGCGTCTCTGCCGCCGAAAAGCAACTCCTTGCCGCTCACGCCCAGCTGGAACAGGCTCAGGCGAACGATGTGAGGGCGCAAGACGATCTCCACCGCTACAAGCTGCTGGTGGACAAACGGGAAGTGGCCGAGCAAGTTTACGATCAAGCACTGGCGGCTGCCAGGTCCAGTACCGCGGCGGTAGCGGCGGCCAGTGCCAATGAGTCCGCCGCGCAGCAATTTGTGCAACAGGCGCGGAGCCGTCTGGTGCAAGCGGTGGCGAACCACGAATCCGCGGCGACTGGGCCGCAGCAGGTGTCGTCGACTCGCGCTCGCGCGCGTGCGGCTATCGCGGATGTACAGCAACGGCGCGCGCTGCTCGAGCAAGCCGTGCTAAACCTCCAATACACCAAAGTCGTTGCCCCCGTCACCGGTGAAGTGAATAAAACGGTAGTCGTTGGATGGAACGTTCAACCGGGGCAGCAAATGCTCACCGTTGTGCCTCTCGATCAAGTGTGGGTCACCGCCAATTTCAAAGAGACGCAGCTGAAGTACATGCGAGTCGGACAGAAGGCCAAGATCCACGTGGATTCGACCGGCCAGGACTTAAGGGGTCAAGTGGACAGCATCGCGGGTGCGACAGGCCCTCTCTTCAGTTTGCTTCCACCGGAGAACGCCACCGGTAATTACGTGAAAATTGTGCAAAGAATTCCAGTAAAGATCATTCTCGAGTCGGGCGAAAATCGGGATCGTCGGCTTCGACCGGGCATGAACGTGGTGCCCGACGTATACCTCCAATGAGTTCCGCGGCTCTCACTATCGACCAGGACGTTTGGCGGCCTAAATACAATCCTTGGCTAATTGCTGTTGTTGTGGCGCTGGCAGCCTTCATGGAAGTGCTCGACACCAGCATCGCCAACGTGGCCCTGCCATACATGGCCGGGAATCTGGGCGCGAGCAACGACCAGAGCACTTGGGTCCTGACCTCTTACCTGGTCTCGAATGCCATCATCCTGCCAATCAGCGGCTGGCTCGCGGGCGCTTTCGGGCGGAAGCGCTTTTTCATGACCTGTTTGGGTATTTTTACCGTGAGTTCGTTGCTTTGCGGCTTGGCGCCGAGTCTCGGCCTTCTTCTTTTCTTCCGCGTTCTGCAAGGCGCGGGCGGCGGCGGACTTCAGCCGATGGCTCAAGCCATTCTTGCGGACACCTTTCCGCCGCAACAGCGAGGCTTGGCGTTTGCTCTTTACGGGATCACGGCCATCATGGCGCCCACAATCGGGCCCACGCTGGGCGGCTGGATCACCTTCAACTATTCCTGGCGATGGATTTTTTTCATCAATCTGCCAGTCGGAATAGCCACATGGTTTCTTATAAGACGCTTTGTCGAAGATCCGCCATATTTGAGCCGGATCAAGGCGGCTGGGGTTAAGTTGGACTACATTGGCATCGCTCTTCTGACGCTGGGTGTCGGGGCGTTGCAAGTGCTGCTCGACAAGGGCCAGGAAGATGATTGGTTTGGATCGCGCTTCATAACGACCTTAGTCATCGTGGCGACCGTATGCCTGATTTCGCTGGTCATTTGGGAGTGGTTTTACAAGACCCCAATCATTGACGTTCGCATGTTCAAAAGCTTTAACTTCGCCGTTTCAAATTTGATGATGTTCACGCTGGGAATCTTGTTGTTCAGCAGCCTCGTCCTGATGCCGCAGTTCCTCCAGACGCTTCTGGGGTACACCTCCGAACTGGCTGGGCTTGCGCTTTCCGCTGGAGGCCTTGTTTTGCTCTTTGAGATGCCCATCATGGGCAAATTGACGACGAAGATTCAGGCTCGTTACCTCATCGCCTTCGGCTGGCTAGCTTTGTCTATCGCCATGTACTACTCCACGAAGCGGATTGACTTGCAGATGAGCTTCACTTCCGCGGCTTTGCTGCGCATCGCTCAGGTTATTGGTTTGGGGTTCCTGTTCGTGCCCATTTCGCTTGTGGCTTATATCGGAATTGCGCCGGAGAAGAATAACGCGGTCGCCGGAATCGTCAATTTTATGCGCAATATCGGAAGCAGCGTGGGAACCTCCATGGTCACGACGTTGATTGCCCGTCGCTCGCAATTCCATCAGGCAAGATTGGTCGAGCACGCCAGGCCGGACAATCCTAATTTCCAGAATACGGTTAATGGCCTTGCCGATCGCTTTTCTCACTCGGGATTGGGCACGGTTGAGGCGCACGGCCGGGCTTATGCTGTGATCTACCAAAACGTGCAAGCGCAGTCGGGAACTCTGGCGTACATCGATACCTTCATGGTCCTTGCTGTCGGCGCAGCGATCATGTTCTTTTTCACCATTGTTTTGAAGAGGAATGACCCCGGTGGTGGCGGGAGAGTGGCGGTGGAATAAGGGAAGTGGAATGATATGTAATGGAAGGTGTTCAGCGATTTGTGGACGTAGGGACCTTAATGATCAAAATCGTCACGGTGGAACGGGAGTATGGAAGCGGCGGTGGAGAAATTGCCAAACTGCTCGCGACCCAACAAGGCTGGAAGCTTTGGGATCAGTTGCTCACCGAGGAGATCGCCAGGCTTGCGAACTGTCCCAAGGCCGTCGTCGAGGTACGAGAGGAACGCACCGATCCACTTTACTACCGGCTCTTCAAATCTTTTTTGCGCGGAAGTTATGAAGGCAGCCTCAACGCGCACAAGCTTAATGTTGTTGACAGCGAAAGCATTCTGAAGATTACAGAACGCGTCGTTCAGCACGCCGCTAAGACTGGAAACTCTGTCATCGTTGGAAGGGGGGCGCAGCACTTTCTGAGGAATCGCCCAGACACCCTGCGTGTGTTTCTTTACGCTCCGAGAGAAAACAAAGTGCGGCGCCTGTTGGCTCGCGGCAAGAGTGAGACGGAAGCGCAGCAGCTCGTGGATACCGTTGACCGCGAGCGTGCCGATTTCATCCAGAAGTATTTTCGCGTCGAATGGCCTGATCGTGCCGTCTACCACAGCATGATCAATACCGCTATGGGCGATGAAGCCGTAGTTCACATGATTTTGGATTTGATGAAAACCGTCGATGCAAAAGCCACTGCCTGAGTGCTCTCGGAAATGCTTGCGAGGGCGACTGGCGCAACCCCCAATGCTACGCCTTCTCCTCTGGCGGCTTCGTCGAAACAAATTCCTTGTATAAAACGACGTCGTACAAAATCTTGAGCGCCCCTGCAATGTAGAAAGGAATGTTGATCAGCGCCGGATGCGCAAACAAAAATCCCACGAATAGTGGGCTGATTGCCGCGCCCGTCGTTCGCGCGACTCCTGTAATCCCTGCTGCTGCCGACCGTTCTTCCGGACTGACCACGGCCATCGTGTACGACTGCCGCGTCGGGACGTCCATTTGGCTGATGCTGAAGCGCGCAAGCAACACCAACACCGCGAGCCGTAGATTTGGCATCAGCGGCACGAGCAGCAACAGAATATTGGACGGCAAGTGCGTCAGCACCATCGTCCGTATCAATCCAAATCTCGCCGCCAGCCTTGACGCCAAAAGCGCCGAAATCCCCGACAAAATGTTGGCCCAGAAGAAAATTACGCCCAGCGTTGCCGGGTTCACTCCAAATCGCAAATAAAACCAATACGCCGCAAAACTCTGCACGACGAATCCGCCCGCAAACGCGTCCACGGCGAATAAGGCCGAGAGCTTCGCCACCACGCCGCGTGACTTATGGATTCCAAACAGTCGCGCAAATCCTGATGCCGCGCCCGGCTCCGAAGGGCTTACCTCGGCGTCGCGCGAAACACGCGTGAACAGCAATGCCAGCACAACGCCCAGCACGCCGTACAACACAACGACCGCACGATAGCCGCTAACCGGCGACATTGCCGTCTTTTGCAGAGCTTGCGAAAGCGTGCCGCCAACTAACGCGCCCAGTGCCGTGGCAAACGACCCCGTGAGCGTGTACCAGGCGAAGACTTCCGTCCGTGCTCGGTCACTCACAATGTGAGACAGCGCCGCCTGTTCAATCGAAAGGAACGGACCCACCTCATTGCCGCTCGGACTTATCACTCCGATTGTTCCGGCAACGACTAGCCAAAAGAAATTTCTAGTTATGGCGAATACCAGGCCGGCGGCCGCCATCAGCAAAGCGCCGATGATGAGCATGCGCCGCCTGCCGACGCGATCCGCCCGCGTGGTCAGAAAGAGCGAGATCGCGGTATCCCCGATCAACGTCAGGGTAAGAAGCAAACCGGTTTGCGATTCGCTGAGGCCAATTCCAACCAGGTAGAAGACCAGAACGACCGAAATCAGTCCGTACGCGAACAGCCGCGTAAAACGTGTCAGAAACAGCAGCCAGGCGTCGCGGTTCAGTGCTTTGAGCGCGTCGGGAATCAAGGGGAATTGAGTGTACTTTTTCTTATGGGTGCGTCGCAAATGGGTAATGGCAGGCCTCGCGATTTTGGACCTTGGTCTCGATCGTTGCCCTGCCACTGCAGGCGCGCTATTCTCCTTTCGCCGGAGGCTTCATGCAACGCTCATTTTGCATCGCAATCGCGATAATCTTCTGCATTCTTCCAATTTCCTCACTCGCTCAGGAGTCGCCTTCATTCACCGTCGGCACTGCCACGGCCCAGCCCGGCCAAAAACTCACAGGCACGATCGACGTGCCTGCCGGTTCCGACGCTGGCACGCAAATTCCCGTCGTCGTCATCCGCGGCAGCAATCCGGGACCGACCCTGGCGCTCGTCTCCGGCGCTCACGGCACCGAATACGCCTCCATCATCGCCCTCGAAGGTCTAATCGGCAGCCTCGACCCGACCCAAATCTCCGGCACCGTCATTATTGTTCCGCTCGTCAACATCCCTTCCTTCCAACAAAAAGTCCCGCACGTCAATCCCGTTGACAGCAAAAGCATGAATCGCTTCTACCCGGGAAAAGAAGGCGGCACGCAAACGGAGCGCGCCTCCTTCCTGATCACCAGGGAAGTAGTCGACAAATCCGACTACCTCATCGATTTTCACGGCGGCGACCTTGACGAAAGCCTTCGCCCTTACTCCTACTGGGTTGTGAGCGGAAACAAGAAACAGGACGCCGTCTCCAAAGCGATGGTCCTCGCTTTCGGGCTCGACCACATCATCATCTCGGATGATCGCCCGAAAGATCGCAATGCAACAAAATATTTGGACAACACCGCGACCATGCGCGGTAAGCCCACCATCACTGTCGAAGCAGGTTACGCCGGTACAGTGGAGACCGACGATGTCGCCGCTCTCGTTCAAGGAACGCGCAGCGTCATGCGCCTCTTAAAAATGCTTCCCGGCACTCCGCACGCGATCGATCATCCAGTCTGGATAAAAGCGCTAGGCGAGGTCACGAGTCCCGCAGACGGCATTTTCTATCCGCTCGTCAAGCGCGATACTTACGTCGAAGCCGGCAGAAAACTCGGCGATGTCACCGATTATTTCGGCAAAGTCATTTTTGAACCTCGCTCTCCCGTCTCCGGCATCATCCTTCACATTTGCGCCGTCCCTTCAATGAAAAAGGGCGACAACATCGCCAACATCGGTGTCATCGCCCCCAAAGCTCCGTAACATTTTCTTCTCTGTGAACTCTTGCCTCAGCCTCTGCGTTCTCTGCGTTCAGCTTTTTCCGGGCAGCGGCGAAGTCATATACCAGCTATTCCCAAACGGGTCCTTCACCCCACCGCTCCGCCCGTAAGGTTTGTCCGATGGCGCATCGATCGAAGTAGCGCCAGCGCGCAGTGCCCGCGCATACATCGCATCCGCATCATCTACGTGCAAATGCAGATGGCACGGCATCGGCTGAAATTCCCCATGCGCCTCATCCAGTTCGAGTGTGTTGTCTCCAATCTGCACCGTCGCGTGCAATACATGTCCTTCCGGTGACGTAGGCACGTGTCCTTGCACAACTCCACCAAACGCGCTCTCCAAAAATGGGATCATTTTTTCCGAAGCATGCAGATGCAGATACGGCTGCACGCTTGGCACTCCCTCGGGACCCGGAGTCCATCCTTGTATCATCGCGACGTACCACAGATTCCCGAACGGATCTCGCACCGCTCCCTGCCGGTCGCCCGAGACGTGATCCCCGACCGCGTAAATGGAAGTCGCACCTGCCTCGATCGCCCGCGCGAAGACCGAGTCCGCATCGTCCACATACAAGTGAATCGCCGTCGGGGCAGCAGGGATCTGCGCATTCGCGTCAGCCAACTCGATGACTGAATTTCCGATCGCCACCTCCGCGTGCATGATGAGCTCCGAACCCGGCTCTCGCCCGGCTCGAAAGCGCTCCGTTCCGCCGAACGCGTTCTTCAGAAATTCGACGAACTCGCCGGCCCGCGGCACAATGATGTACGGCGCAATGGTGTCAAACCCGCTGGACGTCGTCCCGGCTTGCTTCGATGCACCGGATGAAACTGCCTGCTTCGCTGCGTTTTCCATTTGTGAGCTCCTTTCCAACTCTGTCCTCAGTCTGACGTTGAAACCCTCGCGACGTCCATCTTCAACTTCTCAGCCCACGAAGCCGTGGTCCGCACCAGTTCGCGAAGCACCTCTGCGTCACTCTTGCCACAGCTCTTCAGCACGTGGAACGAATGATCCGCGGTTTCGATGACATGCAAGGTCGCTAGCTTACCCATGTTTTTGCAAATTGGCCGTAGCAGATTTAAGTCTGCCAACGTGTCTCGCGTGCCCTGCAAGAAAAGCATAGGGATCTGTACCTTCGCCAAGTGTTCGGCCCGTTTGGTTCCCAGCTTATTAGGTGGATGCAGCGGAAACCCAAAAAAGACCAGCCCGCGCACGCCTTCCAGCAATTGCTGCGAAGCAGCTTGCGAAGTCATTCTACCCCCGAAGGATTTCCCTCCAGCGAGCACCGGCACGCCCGGAGCCGCGTTCGCAGCCGCGCGCACCGCCGCAGCGACGGTCGCGGTTGCCACCGACGGTGAATCCGGCACTCTCCGCCGCTCCTCCATATATGGAAACTGATAGCGAAAGCTTGCCACGCCAGCGTCCGCCAATTCGCCCGCCAGCTTCTCCAAAAACGGATGCGTCATCCCCGCACCCGCCCCGTGCGCCAGAACTAGAAGCCATCGCGCCTCCGCTGGGCGCACAAGAATCGCGGACACCTCACCCGCATCTTCCACCGCAAATCGCAACCGCTCGCCTTCACCCATATCGCCAGCGATTCTAGCAAATCAAGCCTGCATTCCTCGATGGCTCGCTGTGCTCTCCGTGGTCTCTGTGTTAAGTTCTTGTCTATTGGAAAGCGCTAAATGGAGCCCCGCAATGTCAGACTATCTCCTGAAGACCGAACCCTCCGCATACTCTTTCGCCGACCTGCAAAAAGACGGCGCGACCATCTGGGACGGCGTATCCAATCCCGTAGCCCTCCGCAATCTCGGCAAAATGCAATCCGGCGATCGCCTCATCATCTATCACACCGGCGACGATAAGAGCGCCATCGGCAGCGCCACGGTAGTTTCCGTGGATGCCTCCGATCCCAAAAGTCCCCAAATAAAAATAAAAGCCGGCAAGCCTCTCCCCAAACCGGTCTCCCTCGCCCAAATCAAAGCAAACAAGCTCTTCGCCGACTCTCCGCTAGTCCGCCAAGGCCGCCTCTCGGTAGTTCCGCTAACCAGCGCCCAACACAAAGCCCTCGCTGGCTCGTAATGCGAGAAGAACCGTTCGCAACCACCGTCAGTTTTTAGGTAAACGATTCGTGATGAATTCAGACACCCGCCCACGCGTGACCGCCACAACGCGCGCTAATCCACGCGTGATCGAACAGATAGACGTGCTTGGTGCTAAGCTTCCGAAATAATCGAGACCCGTTTTCATCACGCCACGCCAGGAAAGGGAGCCATCATGAACGAATTGCCGCGGGACATTCTGCAGCGCATCGGCAACACCACTCTGCTGCCGCTGCGCAACGTCGCGCCCGGCAACGGCTCCCGCATCCTGCTGAAGCTGGAAAACGAGAATCCCACCGGCAGCATGAAAGACCGTATGGCCCTTGCCATGATCGAAGCCGCCGAAGCCGACGGCCGTCTCACCGCCGGTGGTGGCGTAGTCGAAGCCACGGCCGGCAGCACCGGCGTCTCACTCTCCCTGGTCTGCGCGGTAAAGCGATATCCGTTGCACATTGTGAGTTCGGATGCCTTCGCCAAAGAAAAACTCGACCACATGAAAATTCTGGGCGCCAAGCTGCAAATCCTGCACAGCGAAACCGGAGGCATGACCGAGAAACTAACTCGCGACATGATCGAAGCCGCCCGCACCATCGCCGCCAAATCCGGATGTCTCTGGACCGATCAGATGAACAATAAAGATGTCCTTCCCGCCTATCACAAAATGGCCGACGAAATCTGGACGCAGGCTGGCGGCCAAGTCGATGGCTTCGTGCAGAGCGTAGGCACCGGAGGCTCCCTGCGCGGCAACGCCGAAGGCCTGCGCCGCCACAATAAACAGATCAAGATCGTAGCCGTGGAACCCGCCGAATCCTCGGTCCTCTCCGGCGGCAAACCCGGCTCCCACAAAATTGACGGCATCGGCGCCGGCTATGTAGTCCCGCTCTGGCAAAAAGAAATCGCCGACCACATCGAACAAGTCTCCACCGAAGACGCCACCGCTTTAGCCCTGAGGCTCGCCCGCGAAGAAGGCCTCTTCGCCGGCACCTCGACCGGCGCCAACGTAATCGCCGCCCTCCGCCTCGCCCAACAACTAGGCCCCAACGCAACAGTAGTAACCGTAATGGTCGACACCGGAATGAAATACCTCACAAAGAAATGGCCAATCTGAATTTGAACTATGCAGCGGCCGCGGACCGTTGCGGGCGGTTTTTTCTAGCGGTGGAAGCCCCGACCGTCCCTGCGCTATGCCGAATGCGTGTCCGCGCTCTCAGGCGCGATAGATTACCTACTACCGTGGCATGATGTAATATTCAACATAACTTTTACTGACTGGATTCCGATGACCAGCGATAGCAACCTCGAGGAAGCGATCCTAGATCGCTTTTTCTATCTATTAACCAGGCGCGAGGATCTTCCACCTCAGATTTTGGAGCGTCTCCAAAGGCTCCGCGATGAGAAATCCCTTCGCTCAGGCGCCGAAATACTCTCTGCATTGAGAGAAGGCATGGCCCAGGATGGCTGAGCTTCGTATTCAGCGTCTCGACGTCCGAAACTATCGCGGAATTTCCTTTCCGAAGAGCTTGCTGTTCGGAGGCAAGTCGATCCTTCTCTTTGGAGAGAACGGAACCGGTAAGAGTTCATTTATCGACGCACTTGAGAAAGTGCTGACGGGCCGAGTATCTACTCTCGACGCACGCGGCCAAGGAATATCCTCACAAACGTACGGCCCGCATCTCCGATCACGCTCAGGGGATTGTGAGATAGCTGTCTTGCTCAGCGACACTACAACTCTCGATCTCAAGACTTCCGACTCCACTCTGTCCTCGGCCGCGCGGGACTATGCCCAGGCCGCTCGACAACCCGTGTACATACTCAGACGAGGACAATTATTAGCCTTTATCGAGTCTCAAGCCCGGGACCGTTATGATTTGCTCCGGCCCTATCTGTCACTTGAGGAGGTCGAGAAAGTGGAGGCAGAGTTTGCCGAAGCGCTCAACCAGTCTGGTCTCCAATCGGAAGCGGCCAAGAGAACGGTACTTCACCGCTCCGACGAATTGCGCCGCATGTTGGACTTGAGGGGGAGCACTGAACCACTGTCTGAAAACGTAATTCTACAGGCCCTAAACCGTCGGCTGCGGACTGCGGGGCGACCGATACTAAGCGGTTTAGGCGAGATCCCCGTCACCATTGCCACACTGAACGAGGAGTTGTCACAGTTCGGGGATATTTCGAAGCCTGTGGCCCTCAGCACTTTTCGATCGGCTCTCACTGAGATTGAAGAGGCGGTTAAGTCCCTGGACTTCGGACCCCTACTCTCGTCCATATCCAAACTACGGGCTCGCGAGGCGATCGAAACACAGGTGATCTACGAAAAAGTTCTAGAAGAAGGTGCCGAGTGGATTGAAAGGGAAAAACGGACTGAATGTCCACTATGCGAGCAGGCGATGCAGCGATTCGCTCCGGACGAGGTGGTTCGTCGTGCCCGTGCACGCGTAGAAGAGAAGAAGGAACTCTTGAGCTTGCGGCAGCAACTAAGGGCTCAACTAACTTCGCTCATGGCTTCCATCGCTTCACATATCAACAACACAGAGCGGGCGCGGAACCTTGTAGCAAAGCTTCCTGATGGTCTTCGAGATCGAGCCGACCATGTACTGGCTGCCCTTCTGCTTCGGTTGAATGCGATGGAGGCCGAACTGCGGAAACCAGTTGCGGAACTTACCGTCGACGCGCTCCAGTCTTCCATCGCTCAACTTCAGGCCGACCACCAATTTACCGATGCTATTCGCGGCACCATTGAATCCGCCCAAGAAGCATTAGACGCGATGCCTTCCCTTGCGATTGCACAGAACCTCCTTGAGTCGCGCGAGCTCCTGACGCGAGCAAGTTCCGACTGGTCCGCATTTATTCCTGCAGAAGCTGCACTCCTTAGCGCGGAGAGCTTAAGTAGCCAAGCGCGAGTCGTCTACGACACGTTCCAACAAGCACGCAAGGAGATCATTTCAGAGCTATTTGAAGAAATTAGCGACGACGTCGATCGGCTCTATCACGAGCTACATGAGCACCACGACTCTGGAGAGAGACGTCATGCCACTCACCGCAATCTGCGCCTCGAACTTCGAGAGGCCGTCCAAAGGAGCGTAAATCTCAGAGGCGATTTTTACGAGGCCTCGGATATAGATCCAAGAGCTTATTATAGCGACGCCCATCTGGATACCTTAGGTATAAGCATCTTTCTTGCACTTCGCCTTTGGTATAGACGACAGCACCCGTCCTTTAATCTGATGGTCCTGGACGATGTGATTAGCAGCGTAGATTCGGGACATGCGGTCCAACTTGCAGAGCTACTTTTAAGGGAGTTCGCGGACTTCCAAATTCTCCTCACGACCCACGATAGGATCTGGTTTGAACACCTTCGCGACATTCAGGCACGATGCGGCGTGGCTCAGAACTTCGTCAACAAAACCATTTACAAGTGGACGATTGAAGAGGGGCCTGATCTGCGAGAGCCGGCAGATGAAGAACGCCGGCTCAGGGAGCTCCTCTCTGACGGCCAAACGTACGAGATGGCTTCTTTGGCAGGGCGCTTGCTTGAGCACATTCTTCAAGAGATGCGCTATTCCCTGCGTTTGCCCGTGCCCGCAAAACCGGGCGAACTTTACGAGATAGGTGAACTATGGCCTCCCTTCTACAAGGAAATGGCTAGGAACTTTTCTCGCCTGTATTCTGAAGGGAAGCCGATCTTTGACGCATTGGATGTTAGCTGGCCTCTACGGAACTGGGTTGGTGCTCACTTTAACCGCTGGGCGCTTAATGTTCCCAGAAACGTTGCACGAGAGTTCGCGCAGGCAGTCATCAGCCTTTTTGAACTCCTATTCTGCCCCGAATGCCGCAGGTTTGTAGCCCCGTCATCCACACCATTAGGGCAAATCGCTTGCCGCTGCGGACACAAAATCTATCCGGCGCTCGGCAAGCAGGCCGCTCCGTCATCACTTCGCACAGATTTGATTACAAGATCCGCGGGCGTTTTGAAAGATGCCAAGCTTAGTAGCGATTTACACATTGATTGGAAAAAGAGTGAAGGGAATCGTGAACGCTAATGGCCGCTCGGCCTACGCACATCGTGGATGCATGCGCTGGCATCGCCTATCTCAAAGCCGAAGCGGGTCACGCGCTGTTAACAAATATTCTTACGGACGGGCGCAATTCAGCTGCAATGCATGCGGTGAATCTCTGCGAGGTCTATTATGATTTCTTGCGTTCGGATGGACAAGCAGCTGCCGACATTGCTCACGGCACGCTTACTGCGGTACTGACGGTCGTGAAGGACACTGGCGACGGCTTCCTGAAACGCGTTGCTCGGTGGAAGGTCGGTCATGTCTGCGCAGGACACAAGTTAGGGATAGCAGATGCGTTCGCAGCCGCTACAGCCGAGGAATACGCATGTCCTCTGGTCACAGTTGATCATGGTGATTTCGACGCAGTAGAGTTGGCTGGCGCCCTTGAACTACTCTGGTTAAGGTGAGACATTCCTTGGCATGCCCCGATCATGAAAAATGGGGAAGGTGGTTCGCTTTTACTCCGTAACCCATTCAATCCACAGCTTTTAATTTCTCACTTGACAAATAGTAACGGATGAGGTAATCTCCGGTTTAAGGTTCTGCTGACAGTGTCCCCGTTTCCTCCCTCCTTTCGCCCCCAACTCGATCCCTTTCCGCGTTCGCCTCAAGCGCTAAGTCCTTCATCTACCGCTTTTACGCCGAATCGCTCGCTAAGTCCTTTATCTACCGCTTTTGCGCAAAACACCGGGGGTGGGGTAACTGCACCCTCCACTCTGACTGGTCACGAGTCACGGGTCACAAATAACGCCCTCTCCACGCACCCCGCAAACGATCGATTTTTTACTCCTTTGTTTTCAGCATCTTCTGATTTGCCCTTTTCGCAACTCCTTTGCTTTCACAACCATCTGCGTTGCTCCCTGTTATTTTCCGCAACGCTCAACTTCCAAATGTTTCGCCCGTTCCAACGCGCAAAAACTCGCCTACCCATAACTACCTTTAGAATGAACACTTGCAAAAGTGTATCAAAACAAAGGACTTTAACTCCCTTTAGAATGAACACTTGTGAGAAAACCGGGGGGAGGGGGTGCCCTCCGTGCGTAGCGATTTGACGCCTATGCCCAGCCACCTTATGCTCTGGCCTCGTATCCCAGGAGCATCCATGCTGGTCCGCAACTTTATCTTTTGGCTTTCCACCAAGCGCGGCGTCACCAACGCCATCGCCCGCCGCGGCATGAAACACGGCTTCGCGCGCCGCTTCGTCGCCGGTGAAACGCTCGCCGAAGCCCTCACCGCCAGCCGCGAACTCTGTGACCAGGGCCGAAACGTAAGCCTCAACCATCTCGGCGAAAACGTCACCACCGAAGCCGCCGCCCGCGCAGTCTGCGCCAGCTACATTCAAATGATCGAAGAGATACACGCCAAGAATCTCGCCGGCAACATTTCCATCAAGCTCACCCAGCTCGGCCTCGATCTCGGCAAAGATCTCTGCGCGTCGCTCGCCAGCTCCATCGCTCGTCGCGCTCGCGACCTCGGCCGCACCATCGAAATGGATATGGAAGGCAGCGCCTACACCGATATCACGCTCGAAATCTTTGAGGCCGTGCAGCGCGAGTCCGGCAACACCGGCCTGGCCGTCCAGGCCTATCTCCACCGCACGGAAAAAGATTTGCAGCGACTCGCGCCGCTAAAGCCAAAAATCCGACTCGTGAAAGGCGCCTATCGCGAACCGGCAAAAATAGCGGTGCAAGGCAAACCTGCAGTCGACGCAAACTTCAAGCGCCTGACCACGCTGCTGCTGGAAGGCGCAGCCCAGGGAATTTTCCTGCCGGCGATCGCCTCGCACGATCCCTTCATGGTCGCGCACGCGCAATCCGAGGTCTCTCGCCTAAAGCTCCCGAAAGACCGCTACGAGTTTCAGATGATTTACGGAATTCGCCGCGATTTGCAGCAGGAAGTCCACGCCGCAGGTCACACCCTGCAAGTGTACGTACCGTTCGGCACCGACTGGTGCCCCTACTTCATGCGCCGCCTCTCAGAACGCCCAGCCAATTGCTGGTTCGTCCTCCGCAGCCTACTAGCCGAATCCGGCCAGCAAACGCCCAGCGCCCGCGCGGCCTGATCTCGCATTGGAAGGGAATTGGACAACTTGTTTTTGTCGCGGCTCAAATTAAGCGCCCACCACGACGTTGTAAGGGTGCGCTTCAGCGCATCCCAGCGAGGCCGTAAGGCCGAGTTGAGGAGCAGAACACCGCAAATCGCAAATTGTGTGCGGCTAGTCGGTAATGTCGAAATCCACCGACCGATTCGGCGCCTGATGCTTTTCGCTGTCCACCGCCTGCACCACCAAGCGATAACTTCCCGGCGCCAAATCTTTCACTTTCACGTTCAACCCGCCAGGAATCACCGGATTTCCTTTTTGAATAAAATCATCCGCCGGCGCCAGTCCGCTAAAAAACATGTCCTTGTTACTCGCGCGTTCATAAATGTGATACGCGAACCCAACCCGCGGCGGCGTCGCAGACGTCAGCCCCGGCTCGTAAATCTCCGTGTACAAAATCACATTGTCCGACCGCTTGAATCGGTTGCTCGCCGAAGGCAGCACCTGCATACCCTTCAGCACCAGCGGCGTGCGATCTTCGAGCAACGCAGAATCGAGCCCGCTCGGAATATCCGATATCCGCGTCATCGAATTTGTCAGCACGACGCCGCCGAGGCTGAAATGCTGCCCATCGTAAGCGTCAATTTGCAACGGCGCTTCAAATTTCCCGAACGTGTCTCCGCCTCCGCTAAGCACCACGGTCAGCTTGTAAGTGCCAGGGGCCGCATCAAATTGGTTTTGATATTTGTACGGCGTCTTTGTGAACGCTTTCCAGTCGTCTTTTTCCAAATCCAGATTCACCGTATCATTAAATCTCGCTCCCACCGAGCCATCCGGTTTGTACGCGATTCCGAGGACGTTCACGTTGGCGTGGTATTTCCCTTTGTCCTTATTGAAATTCAGCGACTCCGGCGGAATCTCCATCGCCAGATTCACGCGCGCCACATTCGGCGCAGTGTAAAAGTAAGGAGCTTCCAGCGCGCCACGAATCGAACCTACGTTTGTTCCCGTCGCGTGCAGCTCCAGCTGCTTCTCCAGCGGTTTGCCGTCCAGCGGATTCATCGTTCGCGCGTTGCAGTATCCGCTGCGTGAACGCACATTCATTCCGCCGCGATTCAATTTCACTTTCAGCGTGTGGCAACTGCCTTCCGCGCTTTCCGGCGGCACATAACCCAAAATATAAAAGTCGCTCTGCTCGCGCCCGATCTTCTCGAGGCCGCCAAGCAAATCGTTCGTATTGAAAATGGAAAATCCGCCGGTCCCATCCGCCAGCGCCGCAAGTATCTGCTGGTTCGTCGCCACCGACGGCGGAAACTGCGGCACGATCGTCCGCGATTGGTTGTACGGATTGTTCAGCGCATTCGCATAAGGATTGTTATAGCCACCGCCTGTCCCGCGCGTTCCACCGCCTCCCGTTCCACCTGTTCCGCCTTTGCCCCCGGTCCCGCCAGTGCCTCCGGTTCCGCCTGTTCCACCTTTGCCCCCGGTCCCGCCAGTGCCACCAGTGCCACCGGTTCCGCCGCCGCCGCGCCCGCCGCCTCCAGTTCCGCCGCCCGCGCCGCCTCCGGTGCCACCGCCACCGCGCCCTCCGCCAGCGCCGCCTGCGCCTCCACCCGCACCGCCTCCGCCTCCAGGCCGCTGCGGATCACCAAACGAATACGAAGTCAGAACCATTCGAACGCGCCCATCAGGAGCTACCGCGTGCTGGGCAAACTCGCGCCCTTGGCTATCTGCTTCGTTTTTCGAGCGACCTCCGGGTGCCGTGGCCACCAGCCCGCGCACATCCAGCGAATAGATCGCGACATTTGCCTTGTTGCAGGCATCAATCGTGGCCGTCAATTCCGATTCATTCTCCGGCGTTAGCGCAAATCCCGCCGAAAAAAGCACAAGCATTTTTCGACCGGGCACCGTGCGCAAATTTTTGGCCAGGCTGCGCACCGCCAGCAACATTGTCCGCGCGCCAAAATCCGCTTCCGCATTATTGAGCGACGAAAGTCCTGCGGATGCGACCGTGACCGGAGCAATTGAATTCGACGCGTCCGTAGGGTTGGAGTCCACCGACGAATATTTCACGCCCTTTACCGCAGCGGTCAGCATGTCCGAATTCGCCGTAAAATTCTGCACGACGCGCAGCTTGCCGCCGAAATCCACGACCGCCATCATGCGATCCGGTGCGGCATTGGCCTGCACAAATTTTGCCGCCGCACCGCGCGCCTGTATCTGGTCCGGAGCTGCCATCGACGAATTATCAAAAAACAAAATCAAATAATGCTTTTGACCTTTCGCTTGCACCGAAATATCGGCGCCGGAAGAAAAACTAGCGACATGCTGCTCTTTATTGTCTTCGTAAATCTTAAAGTCCTTATCGCTCAGATCCTTGACGTAATTTCCTTTTTTGTCCGTGACCACTGCATCCACCAACACCAATCGCGATTCCTTCTTGATCGTTACCGGCGAGGTCTGGGGCTCGGCGGCTGTTGCTTGTGCGGGCGCCGGTGCCGGCGTAGCCTGCTCTTGCGGCGGTGCTTGTGCCGCCGAACGCTGTGCGCCAGAAAAAGCTAATAACATCGCGCTGAATCCCAGCCATGCAACCGTCGAAGTCCTATGTGTTTTCATATATTCCCCCAACGAAACAAACTAAAACGGAATGCTTACCGCGCCATTGCGCGCCGCCATCTGCGCGCCTTCTGCGTCTCGTACTACCAACCGCACCAGGTACGTTCCCGGCTTGATATCGAAACTCGATTTCAAAGTGAATCCGGAGTGACTCAGCCGCTCGACCGTCTTATCGAACAACTTCATCTCGACAATTTTCTCTCCACCGGTAACAAAGTTGCCGTTCTCATCAAAAATCGCCGTTGCCACCGTCAGGCTATCGCGGTTGCGCCCTTCCGCTTTGCGAAAGCGCATGCCTGTCACATCCACGTGGGTCAGCACAGCGAGACGCGCCTGCGACGGATCTTTTTTGAAGAACTGTGTTTGCAGCTCTACGGGTAAATCGTGGATTTCGTCCTGCGAGAACAACGCTTCCTGAATTTCTTCCTTCGCCGCCTCCGCCGGATCGGCAATGCTTCGCGGAGCATAATATCCGTGCCGCGCCTGGATGCTGAACTTCTGCTTGCCGGTCAACGAGACCTTCAGCGTGTGATATGCGCCGTTGATCTTCATGTTCTGGGGAGAAAATCCCAGCAAGTACGACATTGCAGGCGCTGCCGTAGCCTCGCGCAATCCTTCATCGATGTCGTTGCGATTGTGAAAGAACGTTCCGCCGGTGCCGTCCGCGAGTTGCGCCAAAATATCCGATTGTGCCGACTGCGCCGCAACCCGGTACGAACTCTTGATGCCTATCGTCCGCTGCGAATCGTGCGGCGGATCGCTTATGTCGCCCATCAGGTCCGGCGTATACAGGCCGCGCGCGTCGATGGTGTTAATTACGATGTTCGAGCGATTCGCTTGGTCCACCAATGAGGATGATTCCAGATTTAAGGACGTCGTGATCACAAAACCCGGTGACACAAAGACCATCACTCGCTGCCCCGGCATTCCCGCCAGGCGTCGCATGATTTGCTCAAGATGCCGGTAGACGTACTCTGTCTGGGCGTCACCGCTGCTCACCGCTCGTTGGCTCGTCGCTGCCGCCAGCGCTTGCGCTTGGGTCATAAATCGCGTGTCGCCGCCGAATGCGCACTGCAACGCGTCTTCCGTCGCCACCGCCATTGCTTGCGTGTCCTGAAAGTTCTGAATCCGGTCCGCCTGGTAGTAGCTGATGTCCGGACATTCATGGAATCCGTTGCCCGCCACGGGGCGCGGGACGACTCCTAGCAGCGATTTTTGCAGCAATTCGTGTTCTTGAGTGAACTCCTGTGTGACCTGCCCCGACGTCGAATAAATTCCAACGCGATCGGAGGCCTGCAGCGAGTTAAATAGCCGGGTTGCCGCGCTCCGCACCCAGACAACGTCTTCGCTCAGCATGTCCGTGTCGTCGAACACGACGGCGACAAATCGCTGCGGCAGCGCGGCGATCGCCGCCGTTGGGTCTCCTGACGAGTTTGCATCTCCGCTCGGCTCAGCCGGCTTCGTAGTAGAAGCAAGCTTGTGCGATTCGGGCGTTTCTATACTGAACGTGGAGATAACCTGCGGCTTGCGATTGTCGGAAAGCTGGAAGTCTTCTTTCTTCAGGTTGGTAACCACTTTTCCGGCAGCATCGCGGACCACGGCGCGAACCAGGACTAAATTCACGCGTACTCGAAACGTCGGTGGAGTGTCGCGGGTAGAAACTTCGGAACTGTCGTTAGCGGGACCCTGCGTCGCGGGAGCCTGCGGAGTCTGCGCTTCGCTCTTAGTTGGCGCATCCTGCGCCTGCACTGGACAAACCACCCAGCTCACCGCCAGCAGAACCTTCAATATACGGAAAGACGTACGTCGAGCGAGCGGGAATCGCAAGGGGTTCTCCATCCTTCCCTTCTTTGCATTCTCCTTTTACTTTCTCGCGAAAGCACACACCCAGGAGGGTCACTCGACACCGACCAGTAGCTCGACTATACGCCCCGGTTAATTTTAGTTCAATGAATCCACAGGTGCAGCGAGTTGTTCATGATCCCCAATCCGGCTCGGGAGTGAATATTAGGTTGCCCATCGAAGTCGTGGCTTGCATCGTGTTTGCCGCCCGGTACTGGAACGACCAATCGAACTAAACAACCGCATAGTGATTTGCGACGATTCTGTAACATTTTGCTGACACAGCGTAAGGCAGCCCCAATGGGAGATTGTCAGCCGCTGTGCTTATGTTAAGCGATTATTTATCAATGACTTAGCTGTGTTGGGTGTGTAGGCAGGTCGCTCCAGGACCCCTGTACCATTTACTATTACTACTAGAACTGATGAAATTCTGCATTGAGAAGTAGCTAAGTGCGTGATTCTAGTTCTCGAAGCAGCAATGGCTTTCAACCGGACCAACTAGCCATGGATTGGGAAGGCGAAAATGGCAGCTGAATTTAGCAAGAACAACAGGCAGCGCGGCATGTCCATGATTGAAATCATGGTCGTGGTATTCATAACGCTCGTGATGTCGGCGTTGGCTAGCCCGAATATCATGCAAGTCATCTACAACATGCGGTTACGTTCGGCGGCAAGCGACCTCGCGGGTTTGATGCAACAAGCAAGAATTATGGCCGCGAAGGACAACACCCCCTATGCGATTAGGTATACGACGTTGGGCAGCTCGAACATCGCGTATGTAGACCTCAACCTGGACGGGACCTACGCAGCAGGTGAACCGCTGGTGCAATTCAGCGGCACGGTAGTAGTAGCCGGCGGGGCTCCATCCGGTAGCGGCGTGCAACCCGCAGCGTACGTCCTTCCGGGAGACACTGGAAGCGGATCTTACAACAACACCAGTGTCCTAGGTTTCTCGGCTAGAGGCCTGCCCTGCAACTATGACTCGAGCACGACTCCAGCCACCTGCACAACCCCTGCGGTCAAGCCTTTCGGTTATTACCTGACGGACACGCGAATGGGCGCGCCAGGCTGGGCGACGGTCAGTGTGACAAAAGGCGGAAGAACGAAAGCCTTAATGTGGGACGGCACGTCATGGCACTAAAAATGAAAACAACTCGGTCCAAAACGCAGCGCGGGATGTCTTTGCTTGAGCTAGTGATTGCTATGTTCGTGCTCACCGTGGGCATCGGCGGGTGCGCGGTTGTGATTCCCATAGCGATCGGGAGGAATTTCGCCAATCGGCAACAGGGCAATTCGACAGTCATGGCCCAGATGGTTCTGGAAAAGATAATGAGTGTGCCCGCCGCGACTGCCACAACGCTAACCATCACGGACTGCGCCCCCAGCGCCCATAACGTCAACACAGGGGGATCGGGCGGAGCCGGATCGGGGTCCAGTTTGCTGGCTTCTGGTGGTGTGGATTTTTCGCAAGCTCAGGTAGCGAACTATTCGATGAACTATACGACATGCGGTACCAACGGAAGGCAAACTGTCTACGACGTGCGATGGAACATCCAGACTCCATCTAGCTTCGTCAAGCTCGTAACTGTGTCCGTCAAGTTTAAGAGTTCGACGGGAAATGCGGCAATGTTTTCGGCGCCCGTGACGATCAGCTCGATGGCCGGGCAAGGGAGTTAATATGGAGAAAAGCAAAAGCGTCCGCCATCGCCAACGTGGGTTTTCGTTGTTGGAAGTGTTGGTCACCGTGGCCATTCTCGGCATCGTCACTGGTGGAGTATTTTCCCAGATGGACCTAGCTGTACAGCGTACCGCCACCGAGCAAGTAAAACTCGACAACTTCCAGGAAGCCCGGGACTTTGTCGACCAGTTCTTTCGTGACATCAACCAGATCGGCTATCCGAACTCGCGGATCACGGACACCAGCAGCCTCGGATGGTCGCCGGCACTGGTGAAGCAAAACACATACGTCTGGGCATCTCCGTACATCAACGACAATCGATTGGCGATTGGCTTGGTGAAGATAGACGCCAACGAAATACGCTTTGAGGCAGACACCAACGGGGACGGCAACGTTCAGAGCATTATTTATACGGTGAACGGGTCGGGAAGCTGCACGCTGTGCCTGCAGCGAAGTCAGGTTGACAAGGTCAGCAACGATCCGCTTAACGGACAAACGCCGAACTGGGGAACGGAAGTCAACGACGTGGTCAGCAATCCGATCTTCTCTTATTTCAAGGCTGATGGAACTCCAGTCACGACCTTGCCTGTGGACATCAGTACGCTAGCGGGCGCACAGACTCTTGCGTCCATCAAAACCATCCAGATCAGCCTCATCATTCGTAACATTAATGTGAGAGATCTCAAGACGAGATTGCCTATTGAAACTAGCTTTGAAGGAGAAGTTTCTCTGAACAACTGCTCGATGGCGGCTGCTTACTCATCGACGCTCGCACCCATGGGGTGCGAATAGGAGCGAGTTATGATGTTCGTACATCAGAAAAAGAAACGCAGTACTTCGGAGCAAGGTATGGCTATGGTCGTTGCCTTACTTGCGCTCCTTCTTCTCAGCACCGTAGTGGCGGGCATGATGGTCATGTCCACGACGGAAACCAGCATCAGCGCTAATTTCCGCGATGAGCAGACGGCTTTCTTTGCAGCACGGGCCGGGCTGGAAGAGACGCGCGATCGGATGAGGAAGACCGCGACAGACAGTTTGAACGCCAGCCTACCTACAGCTTTGCCAGGCGCCCCCAGCAGCGTTCTCTATGTCACCAACCCCCTGCCCGGAGAGACTGTCTCACCGGCGAATACTACCGGCAAGAAGAACAAGAAGACTCATTCAGACGACGAAATTTGCAAGCATCTCAAGAAATGCCCCAATGCCGGCTATTCTACGAATGGCTCGGCAAGCACCAGTTACGCTGCTAAGCAGCCCCTCGCCTGGAAGTGGGTTCGTATCATGGTGAAAGCGAACGCTGCAGCGACTGGCCCGGCGGGAATCGCTTCAGTAGATGGCACCACTAATGCCAACCGCGTTTGCTGGAACGGCATAAATGAAGTTGTGACCGCTGCGGCAACTTGCGGCGCTGATGCGCCGGTGTACCAGATCACGGCGCTGGCGGTTACTCCGAGCGGCGCGCGCCGAATGGTGGAATACGAAGAGACGCTTAACGTAAATGTCCCGGTAGTTGCTGCTATCTACGCGAAGAACGGAATCGACACGGGACAGGCTCTTAACGTAACCGGGAATACCGAAGCTGGGTGCAGCGCCAACTCCACTTACGGAGCGGCGTCGGGAACCTCTACCGTGACTACTCCCGGAGGGGGAAACGTCACCGGCTCGCCGGCGGGCACCGTCAATAACTACGGTTGGTCTATTAACGTGCCTGCCCTCATTAACGGTCTAGTTTCCGGCGCAACGGATATCACCACCACACCGGGAACCACAAAAGACAGTAGCACTCCCCCGAATTACACGATACCGACTGCCAGTTTGGGTACGGTGCCCAGCGGTAACAACGGCACCCCGATAACCTATGTCACCCCGGATCTATACGTTCCAGGTTCGAGTCCTGCCGTGTACAACACCCTAACCCTGGGAGGCGCCAAAGGAGGAGTAACCGGTTACGGAGTTCTGATCGTACGGGGTAACCTCGTACTGGACGCATCGCCCACAATTGACTACTACGGATTGATCGTGGTCCAAGGCAATCTGACCATCCGTTCGTCTTCATCGAGTCCTGTAAATCCACTCATTCACGGAGCGATCATCGTGGGCGGTAGCTTTTCGGCTCCGATGTCTAACATGAATGGGAGTGTTTCCATACGTCAGAACGCGTGTATGGTTCAAAACTCCATAGGAGCACAGTTTTACAAAACGGTTGCGCAGCGTGAACTGATTTACTAACGGTTCGCCCCAAAAAAGTTAAGGGGTCGGGATCACCTTGATTTCGACCCGCGTGCCGCCGGGAATCGCAATGGGTTCTCCATCCTACCCTTCTTCGTAGTCCCTCTACCGAACGTTTTGCAAATAATGCCGGAAATATCGCGCGGGTATTTAGTTTCTCGACTGAATCTGTCGATTTGGCCGGCCCTCGTTCGACATGTAGGTAGAGCCAGGAAATGGCGCTGGAGGCTGACATGGAAAGGCAGAATACATACTCTGGGAACCTGAAACGGGTCGCGTTAGTGGCGATCGTGGGGTTTGCGGTTGCGGCTTTGTTTTATAAGCTCGATGGCGGGGCGGGGTACGGGTGCGACCTTCTCAAGGGGGCGGCATGGGTTGTGTTGCGGATATTGCGCCCGGTACTCCTGTTTGGGTGGCAGACTGTGCAGGCGTATCTCTCTGAGAATGCAGGATGTTTGCAGCATTTGCCACAGATCGTGGCGTCCTTCGGGTCGCTGCTTTGCGGCGTGGCTGGCTAGCCATCGAAAAAGGTTTAGTTTCCTGTCGATATAGCCAACCTTCGTTCGACGTATCAATGAAGCCCCGATTCAGCCGGGTGGAAGGAAACCCAGCTCAGACTCAAATAAAAGGAGAACTGCGATGCGATTCATGGCAATCGTCAAGGCGAATAAGGACTCGGAGGCGGGCGTTCTTCCCAGCAAAGAGCTGCTTGCCGCAATGGGCAAGTTTAGCGAAGAGATGGTGAAGGCTGGCGTTCTGCTTGCGGCTGAGGGGCTGCAGGCGAGCTCCAAGGGTGCGCGGGTCAAGTTCTCTGGGACGAAGCGCACCGTGGTTGACGGACCATTTGCTGAGTCCAAGGAGCTGATCGGCGGGTTCTGGCTGCTTCAGGTGAAGTCAAAGGAAGAGGCGATCGAATGGATCAAGCGCAGCCCTGCGCCATTTGAAGGTGAATCCGAGATCGAGATTCGCCAGGTGTTCGAGGCCTCCGATTTCCCCGCTGAGATCTTTCCTCCTGAGGATGCAGCGCGAGAGCAATCGCTGCGCGATGAGCTGCAGAGAAAATCCGCAAAGCGGTGATCGTGATGCATGGTCGGCTTATACAGTGTGCTACAAAAAAAGTGTCGGTCGTGTCGATTTCGCGGAGCGACGTTCGTCGTTACGTGGAATTCAAGCCCGTTCGGTGAACATGCAAACTAATTTTTGAATTGAAGTGCGAATACAAGGAGATAGCGATGAAATTTCTGAGCATGTACAAATCGGTGGAAAGAAACGCTCCCCCGTCACAAGAGGAAATGAACAAGATGGGCAAGCTGGTCGAGGAGGGGATGAAGGCCGGTTGGCTGGTTGCCACTGAGGGCTGCCTGCCAAGCGCGCTCGGCGCGCGCGTTCGCTCCGCTAGCGGGAAAGTGAGCGTGACGGATGGACCCTTCACCGAGTCCAAAGAGGTGGTCGGCGGCTTCGCCATCCTCCGGGCGAACTCCAAGGAAGAGGCAATCCAGTTGGCGAAGGATTTCCTGCAGGTGGTCGGTGATGGTGAATGTGAGCTTCGCCAGATATACGAAGCCGGCCAAGACGCGGCTGCGGGACGATAGTCGGCGCCCCCTCCGTGCATCGACCTGACCTCCGCGAACGGATTGCTGCGGATAAAGATTGAGGCATGGCAAACGCGAACTACCGATTTCGCAAAACTTTGTTCGAGAAGCGCGATTAAAAGAGTCAGGTTTTTCTGTCGGCCAAGGCTGTGCGGAGACCAAGCTCTCAACCAAAAATAGAGGAGATGTGACGATGAAATTCATGATGATTGTTAAATCGAGTGAGAAATCGGGGTATCCACCTCAGGCGCTGATGGAGGAGATAGACAAGCTCGGTAAAGAGGCGGGTGACAAAATGATTGGCGGAGGTGGACTTGGCCCGACCGCCCTGGGAGCCCGTGTCCGGCTTTCGGGTGGGAAGGTAGCGGTGATCGACGGACCTTTCACGGAGGCCAAGGAGATTATCGGCGGATACGCGCAATTTGAATTGAAATCGAAGGAAGAGGCGGTCAAGAGCGCGGTGCGTTTTATGGAACTGCACAAGAAATACTGGCCGGGCTGGGAAGGTGAGACGGAGGTGCGGCAGATGTTCGGGCCGGAAGACTTCACTCGTTGCAAACCGTAGCAGCGGTTTCTCTTTTCAGATAGCGAGTAAAACAAACGAGTATTCACGGCACGTAACGGTCGGCTTGCGCGTACGATTTGAAGATGGTGTGATGGGTGGCTGTGACGGCCGCCGATACCCACCGCGCCATCGACGCAGTTTGGAGGATCGAGTCTGCCCGGCTCATTGCTGGGCTGGCTCGCATCGTCCGGGACGTCGGTGTGGCCGAAGAGCTTGCGCAGGATGCTCTCGTTGTTGCTCTGGAGCGGTGGCCGGAGTCGGGCGTTCCGGACAATCCTGGCGCCTGGCTGATGGCCACCGCGAAACATCGCGCCATCGATTATTTTCGTCGCAACAAGCTCCTCGAGCGAAAGCATGAAGAACTGGGTCGCGAGCTTAAGACACAGCAAGACGTGGCCATGGCGAATTTCGACATCGCGAATGATGATGACATCGGAGACGATCTGCTTCGTCTCGTTTTCGTCTCCTGCCATCCGGTTCTTTCCACCGAAGCTCGCGTCGCGCTCACGCTTCGTTTGCTTGGTGGCTTGACTACGCAGGAAATCGCGCGGGCTTTTCTGGCTCCGGAGCCGACCATCGCGCAACGCATTGTCCGCGCCAAGCGGACGCTCAGCGAAGCGCGCGTTCCTTTCGAGGTTCCTCGCGGGCGCGATCTTGCCTCGCGCTTGTCGTCGGTCTTGGAAGTGATCTACCTTGTCTTCAACGAAGGCTATTCGGCGACGTCCGGCGAGGACTGGATGCGTCCTGCTCTGTGCGAAGATGCGCTGCGGCTCGGTAGAATCTTGGCCGAACTCGTTCCGCAGGAGCCGGAGGTCCACGGCCTCGTTGCGCTCATGGAGATTCAGGCTTCACGCTCACGTGCGCGGGTCGGCCCCACGGGCGAGCCAATCCTGCTGTTGGATCAAGACCGCGGGCGCTGGGATCAACTCCTGATCCATCGTGGTCTTGCCGCCCTGGAGCGCGCCGAACAGCTTGGAGGCGGCCTCGGTCCGTATGCGCTGCAGGCCGCCATCGCTGCATGTCACGCTCGGGCGCGTACGGCTGCGGAGACAGATTGGGAGCGGATCGCCGCGCTCTACGAAGCTCTTGCCCAGCTCACGCCGTCGCCTATCGTGGAGCTGAATCGTGCGGTCGCCGTCGCCATGGCGTTCGGTCCGGCAGCAGGTCTGGAGCTCATCGACGCGCTCATGTCGGAGCCGTCTCTTAAGGCCTATCATCTCTTGCCCAGCGTACGCGGCGATTTCCTCTTCAAGCTCGGCCGCTTCGCCGACGCACAATCGGAGTTCGAGCGCGCCGCAACGCTCACACGCAACGCACGCGAACGCGAATTCCTACTCGGCCGCGCTCGAACCTGCGCAGAGCCCAGCCCAGGCTGAGCCACGATGAAGAATGAAGCTGCTTGCTGTTGACGACGCAATCCGAAATTGACCGTGGGCCGATCAATTCGACTTACGATTTGGCTTATCCCAGCTTCCGAGCTTGAGGGCCATAGCCATGCACGCGTCGCGTAGTTCATCGGCGAGGGTTCCGCTATCTGGGCGAGCGGAACGCTTCGAGGGTCCACACGTCCTGCGCTTCTTCGCGGCGCAGGACGTAGCGTTCGCCGTTGGCGAGCAGCACGCGAAAAAAGGTCGCGCCAGGTGAGTACCAGCGGTCTTCGATTTCGGCGACATCCACCATCTGGTCGCCGATCTCTAGCTTTACCGGACGCTCGTCGCCTTTGTACCCGGAATAGCATTCCACGCGCACAAATAGATCACCCGGTCGCTCGCGCGCTCCTGCGGCTTTCCGCGAGCTCCGCGTTCCAGGCTGCGCCCAAAAAAATAATCACGATGGAGAGCTCCATCCAAATCATTAATCCGATCACCGCCGCCAGCCCGCCGTAAATAATTCCATACGGCACCTTGCGCACATAAAATCCAAATCCCAGGTCCGCCACCCACCATAGCAGCGTCGCGATCAGTGCTCCGGGCAGAACGCTTCGCAGATTGCGTTGACGTGGACGACCCCATCTATAAATGACCGTGACCGCGATCAAGGCTAGAAAAATCGAAGTCCCATGAAAGAAGACCGCCCACCAAGTTTGCACGGATGCGCCCTTGCCAAATTCCGAACCCAGCCACCGTCGCAGCGGCCGCCCGAACACGCCCAAAATTGCAGCGATAAGTAGCGGTGCAAACGTGAGAATCAGCAATGCCACCGCACGCAGTTGCCGTGCAAAGAATCCCGGCCGCTCGCGATCGCCGTAAATTGTCTGGATTCCTTCCATGAGCAATCTCATCACCTGCGTGCCCGCCAGCAACATTCCGCCTAAACCTACTAATGCCCACTTCCATGCTTCCGGGCCGCGCTTCACCAGGAACTCCGAAACAATTTGCTCGCTTCCCGGCGGCAGGAAGCTGGTCAAGTCCGAGACCAAGTCGAACAGCGCGGTGCGCCCCCCGATTGGGCTGGTGGCCAGGCCCACGGCAATCAGCAGAGTAGGGAAGAATGCGAGGAAAAGATTGAACGCAATGGCCTGCGAAATCATGCTGCAACGGGGAAATACTCGCCCGAACATGCTCAGCGCGCGCTTGGAGAGGGCCGCGGATGCGATCATCGCGAGGCATTATACCTGCGGGGCCGAGTTTCCCAACGCTTCATCGCTATAGTCTCCCAAGTAGGGGTGACCAGATAAGATGTTCGTTACTCGCATTCCGTACGTAGATAGAATGTCACCGCTTAGACATCGCACGCTTGAGCGACCAGAGGAGCAACGATGACAAGATTCCATGTGGGCATTCGTTGTGCACGCACGATCTGTTTGTGCTCGACAATTGTGAGCCTGCTATTCGTGGTTACGCTAACCGCGCAGGCTCCGAACACTGGCGCCAAATCCGGCATTGTCCGCCAACTCTCGGAAGTACGGTTTCCGGCCGGCGAGGGACCTGACTGCCTTCAGTTTTTCCTGGAAAATGGCGACATGAAAACGGGCCCATCAACGGCAATCATGAAGGCTAAGCCCAATTGTGTCGTTCCGCCGCACTATCACTCGGCGGAAGAGCAGTTGATCATCGTGAAGGGAAATGTCTCGACCGGAATGGAAGGCATGCAGGATAGCGTGCTCGGCCCCGGCGGCTTCGCGATGATGCCCAGCAAGCAGCCGCACTGGTTCACCTGCAGCGGGAAGGAAGAATGCCTGATATTTGCATCCGCCAGGAGCGGCGCGGCGCGGCGTAGGTTAAACCCTTTGCTCTGAATGGCGACGCTCGCCACGTCGACGCGGCGAAGAGCGGCGCGACACTCCGAACCGCCATCCGAAACGCCTTCTGAATTTCCACAATCCGGCGAGATGGAAACAGATTGTATCCATTCCCGCAAAGTGCGATACTCCGCGCCCCATGATCAAGACCGAGACCAAAACCACGCGCGTCGGCGTCCGCTTTGAAAAATCTCTTAAGCGGAAAATAGAAAAGTGGTGCGCGGCCGAGGATTGCACCGAAGCCGAGTTCGTTCGGCGGCTATTTCGATGGGCATGCGATCAGTATGCCGACGTGGGCGAGCTGGCCTCTCTGCTGAAGATGAAGGCGCGATCATGAGGGGCGTTCACCAAACCAAAAAGGGAAGCGACGATTGGCTGATCGAATATACAGATCAGGATGGTAAGCGTCACCGCGAGCACATTGGCCGAAAAGATGTGGCTGAAGAAACGCTCGTCGACCGACGCCGGCAGATCCGAGACGGTACGCTCGTACCGCCTGCGGAGCGCAGACGGCAGAAGATCGAATCGCAGCACACCGAAAGGCACAAGCGGGAGGGGTTCACCTTCAAGGAAGTTTTCTGGCGCCGGCTGCAGGCGATGCAGGGCAAGCTCTCCCAGGGGACGCTAAAGAACTACAAGTACAAATTCGGCACGAAATATTTCGACGTTCTCAGAGAGATGCCGGTCCACAAGATCCGAAGAGAACACATCGACCTATTCCTCTCTGCGCTATACGCGGACGAGCTGGGCCCAAACACCATCATCGGATATCGCAGCCTCGCGGGCGCGGTCCTTGCCCATGCGGTATCCCTCGATCGAATCGAATCGAATCCAGTGCTGAAGACGCATCCTCCAAAGCAGCCGAAGGACCGCGTCCGTTTCCTCTCCGCGGATGAAGAAGAGGCAATCCGGAAGCAACTGTGCGAGCGATGGCCCGAACGAGTGCCAGAATTCGACCTGCTTTTGCACACTGGTATGCGCGTAGGAGAACTCTGGCATTTGTCCTGGGAAAGAGTGCATCCAGACCGCGGAATCATCGAAGCTCCCAAAGAAGGGAAGACGGGATGGCGCGATATCCCTTTGAATTCGACTGCGCGTTCCGCGATCGCCGAGTTGCATGCGAATTCGCGCGGAAGTGAATTCGTCGTTCCACAGGCGCGTTCCAAGCGCGGAAAGAGATATTTGGCGCGGTGGGTCGGGCAAGCAGCCGCGAAAGCGGGGGTGATTAAGGTGACTCCCCACACGTTGCGTCACACATTTGCATCGCGCTTGGTTATGGCCGGCGAGAATTTGGCCTCCGTTCAGGAGCTCCTGGGACATAGCGACGTAGAGACCACAATGATTTACGTTCATCTGTCGCCTCACCATTTGCAGTCGGCGGTAGAGAAACTAGTCGCGCCGCCGGTGAACGCGACGGAGACCGCGAAGAAGCCGCCGGTCCGCGCTCGCGCGGCAACGATGCCTTCGGCGCCGGCGAAGCGGCCGCCTTCGCGCGTCCGCATCGCGACTCCCGATGTTGTGAAGGTCGCCTAAATCAAAAATGGAGGAAACAATGGAATCCCTAGAGTATCGGCCAGACGAAGAGACTTCGGTTATCGCTGCGAAACAGATCCGCGCCGTCGCGTTCCTACTTGAGTCATGCACTGATGCCGGCAACCGGCCGCTCGAGGGCAATGCCGCGCGCGGCTTGGCGGAGATCCTGAAGCGCAGCGCGGACGGACTCGCCGGCGCGTCGCGCAAATTGAAAGTAGCCTGAAAACCGGTCAAGCGGGAAATCTAGCGCGGTGCGGCGCGGCGCGGCACGGCACGTCCTATTTTTTAAACTCTTCGCTTTTCCCGGCTTATTCTCTCTAAATTGCGGGCGGAATGTTTTCCGGCCGCCAGGAGGGGGAAATGCCGAAAGGGAATTTCGAATCGACTCATCGCCTCGGGCTGATTCCGCGCCTACTGAAGCCCGAGGAAGCAGCGCAAGCGCTCAGGATCTCAGAGGACACACTCTCCGCCTGGCGCTACTTGCCCAGCTGCCCACTGCGATTCATACGACTTGGCCGCAGCGTTCGGTATCGCGAGGACGACATCATCAAATTCCTCGAGGCGAGCGCAGCGGCTCCGCGATGCATAAAACCTCCCTCCCGTACGAAGAACGACACTCCGATCGCTAAAGCCGCCAAAACAGCCTAGTTTCGCGGAGAGGGATAAAATTTGGCGACGCCGAAGTCCTCTACAGCGAACGGCTCGACTTTTTCCGCCCCTTCGCCGGAGGTCCGCGCGACGCGCCGGATCGATCCGATCGTCGGGGGCGTGCCCCTATCTACTGCACGACTCTTAACGGACTATCCCAAGCGCCGCCTGTTCGAGTACTTCTCCTGGCTGCGCATCAAAATAGATTGGGGAACCGGGATGCTTCCCGCCCACGCAACGCCGCGTTGGATCGAAAGTAAGTTCCATATTGGCAAGAATCAGCGGAAGGCGCTTGAACGTGAGCTGGTCATCCTGGGACTGGCAAAGATCGAGCAGCCAATGCGCGTCCGAATGGTCCGTGGCCGTGACGGTGTACTCCGGCGCCGGAAGGTCAAGAGCGAGCGCACCTTCCAGATTTTTGCAGTACCGCAAATCGCCAAGCAGGCGTGCATTTCTACAGCGGCCCTTCCGCAGAGCCGCTCTAAAACAGGGCTCCCTAATTCTCTTAAGAAAGAAACTGCTATAGCTCAAAATGCAAATTCCGCGGCTGTGCCGCGCCTCGCCCCCTCCGTCAAGGAAACCAGGGACCGTTTTGCCATCGAGGAGAGAGCACTGGATAACAAGGCCCACCATGATCGATGGCTTAAGAATCAGGCATGCCGCCAGGATAGGCTCGAAAAGCAGGCGTCAGTCCGATCGGAGGCCCGGGTCGGGCAATTTGATGCGAATCGCGAAATGAAGAGCCCCACTGCGGAAGAGCTTGCCGAACTGAAAAGGCGCTATCCGGATTTGTACGAAAAGATTTTCGGCGAAGCACCTCCGATCGGCAAGAAGCCGCCGGCGCGCGCTTCGCCCGAAGCACAGAAATCGGCGGTTGCATGATGAGCAACCCTGTCCGCGGTCTCCATTGCCAGGGGACGGCCGAGCGCGCGAGATTGAGCGCGCGAAGTCCTCCCTCAAATGAAACACTGCTACTTCTGCACCGCGGACACGTTTCGCTCACTCCGGGGTTACCATCTATGCCGCAAACACTTTTTAGAAGCTTTGGAACACGGCGCCGATCTCGACGTGCCAATTCTGCGACTGCCGGCGGGAGAAATTTTCCTCAACCCGGCGATGGAGAGCTGGCTTAGGGCATCGATCGCGAGGGTTCGTGGAAACAGCGAAGCTGACGAAGTTCCTCTACGTTTTGATGCGCGACCGGCTTCCACTTGGCGCCGTTCAATCGATCGTCGATGACTACTGCGAATTCGCGGAGAACCCGCCGCCGTTGCGTCCGCAGCTCAGATACACAAACTCTCACCTCGAGGCGTACGCCCGCGAGCTCGCCGGCCGCCTCACTCGAGTCTAAAAAATGGATCCATTCAAACTGCCCGACCAGACCCTCCAATCGAAAAACCTTCCCGGGACGAACATTCTCGTCTCGACAACGCAAATAGACATGAATCCGATCGTTTACGAGGTCACTGCGACGATCGGCGACCACTCTTACACCGAACGCCACACGATCGGTGCCATGGGCGGCGGATCGGTGTTGACGGTGAATGATCTGCAGGCGGCGGTTGATTCCTATCGCCAGGGAGTTGCGGACTCCGCGGCGTGGCAGGTTGCGATGAGCCCGATCGGCGGCGTCGCCGGCCAAATTAAGTGAGGAGGACTTTTTTGAAAAACAATTCTGTGTTCATGACAGTTTTATCGACTTCGGAGCGGGACGGATGGCTGGCGCCCGGGCTCCTGGGCTTCGTGATGGGATTAGGCAAGAGCGGCGGGCCCCGGCGCGAGATTAGCGTCGAACTTATGTACAACGTTCACCCAGTAGATGCGGCGCGCAACACCATTGCGAAAAACTTTTTGGCTTCAGACTGTGAGTGGCTTTGCATGATCGACAACGACATGACGCCGCCACCGAATCTCCTTGAGTTGCTGGATCGCGCGGCCGAGCACATGGACGTTCTGGTTCCGAAATTCCACGTCACGCTGAATGTCGTTCAGCGGGAAACCATTCGCACCGACGTTGGAGTCGGCTGGCAGCGGCTGAACGCAAACGCGGACGCAGGCGAATGGAACGAGCTGAGTCTGGCATCGAGTGGATTGATGTTCGTGCGGCGCAATGCTTTTGAACGAATGACGAAGCCATTTTTCCGATTCGTCTACGACGAGGACGGCCGCGTTTGCGAGTGCGAAGATTTGTTTTTCTGTCGTAAGGCGCGCGAAGCGGGATTGTCGATCTGGGGCAATTCGAACTACTACGTCGAGCACTTCAAAACCATTCCGCTCTCGCTTCCGGCGAGGTCATCGCAGCTCGACCTGCGCGGGGTTGCTGGACGCGTCCCCGCGATCGCCAGCTCGCGCGGGATGGGGTAGGGGCCAAAAAAGCTCCAGCATTTTGCCTGGATACCGCCAGGGCAGCCGCGCGCGCGCGCCCGAGGGTTTTGATAGGGGGGGTGGAAAATGGAATCGGCGAAAGCGGAAGACTACACAAAGCTGATGGACGAAGCGGCCGAAGAGTTGAATGCCATGCACGGAGGCGATTCGGAATACATGAAATGGCTCGCGCGCGTTTCGCCGCTCATGCATGCCTCGATGCATGGAATTGGATGCGCAATTTTCAACCGCGGCGCCGACGTCCTTCCTCTAACTTGCTTTCGAACCCAGCTTCGCGTCTATATCGCGATGCACGCGCACGCTTTTGAAATGCACAAGCACCGCGCGTTCCTAGAAGCGCTAGGGAAACCGATTCCGCCCGGGCTGATGTGAATCCCTGTTCCGCCGGCCAGTGTTTGGGACAGCGGCCGCGGCGTTCTATGGACTTTCCCGCAAATGCGCGACAAGCTGATCGCGCACAGTTTTTATTTTTCTGCTAGCCCCGAACGCGGACCGGAGCCGATGCTGACCAGCTAGCGGAAAAACAATCAAAGCGACCGCCCGACGCGCGCCCGCTGGTGATTTTTAGCCAGCGGCTTTTTTTTGGCCGCCAAATTAAAGTTTCCCAGGAGTTTGAAAAATGAATCGCCTAGAGCTGCAGCAGAAGCGAGCCGCGGTCATCGCCAAGGCCCGCGAGATCCAGGAGCGCGGCCAACGTGAAGCTCGCGATCTGACCGTCCAGGAGAGCGCCGACTTCGAGAAGTATCTGGATGAGGCTGATTCCCTGAAAAGCAACATTGACGGAACGAGCGGCAAGGCCGGCGATCGGAGCAAGCGCCTCGCCGATCACACCAAAGAGCTCGAGACCCGCGGCGGCCGGCAAGTTCCTCCCGAACAGGTCATCGGCTCCGAAGCAGCGAAGGCCCGAGGATCGGAACTTCGCTTCACGACCAGCGACGGTAAGGAAGTGCGCGGTCTTCGGCCGGATCAATCCATAGCCACCTACATCGAGCATGAGCATGAATTGCCGGATGGCATAAGAAAAGACGAACTTTCAATTGGGAGAATGATTCGAGCCGCCGTAACTGGCGATTGGTCTAAGGCGCGCGCGGAGCAGCGATCCCTGGGAGGGTCGTCTGACATCGGCGGAGGCTTCTTAGTTCCATTCGCGCTAAGCGAAAATATTATCGATTTGGCAAGAAACAAGGCTGTAGTTTTCAATGCCGGCGCAGTCACGGTTCCCATGGAGACCAGCACCTTAGCGATTGCCAAACTGACAGCCGAGGCCGGCGCCGTCGCTTGGAAAGTTGAAAATCAACCAGCTCCGCTATCTGATCCCCAATTCGGAAAAGTCACACTCAGTGCGCGCATGCTCATGGGAACGTGCAGTGCGAGCATCGAGGTCGTGGAAGATTGCGATATCGACCAGGTGGTCGAACACTCCCTCGCCATGGGGATCGCGCTCGAGCTCGACCGCGCGGCCCTTCGCGGGGACGGCACCGCGGCTCAACCACTCGGCATACGTAACCAGGTCATCAACGGAGTCCAACTCATAGATCTCGGCGCGAACGGATTAACGCTGACGTCTACGACGTTTTTTCCAAAATGGTCGCAAGCTTGCCAACTCATCCTTCAGAAAAATGGGATTCCGCGGACGACCGTCGTTGCTCCTCGGACGTGGTCCGAAGAGGATTTGCTGACCAACACAATCAACGATGCGATCGAACCCCCAGACAGTTGGAATAATCTTCAGAAGTTGGTCACAAACCAGATTCCCATAAATTCAACAAAGGGCGCAGCGACGACTTCATCGGAGGCCTACGTCGGCGATTTTCAGCAGATGCTGGTAGGAATTCGAACCGGCTTGACCGTGGAGGTGTCGCGAGTCTCGGGAGATAGCTCTGGGAGCGCATTTCGCAGTGCTCAAGTGTGGATCAGAGCGTACATGCGCGCCGACGTTCAGCTGGCTCGGCCGGAACATTTCGTTTTGATTGACGGTATTCTCTAACAGCCGCATAAACGTTGGCGGTTTCAAGACCTGGAAGCGGAGGAAGAAAACAAATGGCCCGAGACCTTCACAACAATATTGCGGTCCGCAGATGCATCGATCCGCAGAGCGTTTCGACAAACACCGCGATCGTGAGTCAGATCATCGACCGCGCTGGTTACGAAACGTGCGAGTTCCTCATCACCAGCGGCCCGATCGCTTCCGGAACGGCCGTTTTCACGGCGACTCTCGAACATGGCGACAGCGCGACTCTTGCAGACACGTCCGCAATCACTGACCCGAGCTCGCTGTTGCTCGGCACTCTTGCCGGCGCTTCTTTCACATTTTCTTCGCCGAACAGTCAATTCCGGCTCGGCTACATCGGCGGCAAGAGATATGTGAGGCTGACGATTACGACCACGAGCAACGCCGCGGCCGCTTTGATCGCTGCGCTCGCTGTTTTGGGGGCCCCGGCGAAAGCACCGACACCGTAAATAAAAAGAGTTTTTTTCGCGGAGACCTTCCGGCTTTTTCACATAATCGCCAATGTCGCCGGTCGGGCATCGGCTCTCGCGAAAAAATGGCAAACGTCGGCCGCATCGTGCTCAAGCGATTCGGCCGAACGTTGCCGGCTAACAAATGGAAGACGCCCGACAAATTCGCACAAGTGAGGCTGTGCCGGTTGCCGGCATCTGGCGAAATGTATGTTCGCGGCCGGGATGCGAATTCGTCGAGGATCTTTCTCTCGCGGAAGGCGTGCCAGCTCCGCCGTGCCGGCATTGCTGCAATTATTCAAAATTTTTAGAATTTGTTTCCCCACCAGTTGAGGCGCCGCGCCCGCCCGATCCTCCTCCTGCGGCCGCGACGCCTCAGATCCGAACCGGATGGTTGCCGGCGTCTGAAAAACTTCCCTGGACCGCGCAGGGACTCCCCGACGCGCACGCGAAAATTGAGCGTGAGCAAAAGCTCGCGGCTGACGAATCACAGATCGACGAATCGGAGATATCGGATATTGCGGTCGACGCGCCGGCGGTCGAAGCGACGAACGAACCGGATCCCGCGGCGGAGGCAAAACCTAGTCTCTTCGAGGAACTCACCGGCAAACGCGGAAAGTCGAAAAGGTAAGCCATGGCAACTATCGGCGAACTGATCATCAACCTCAACGCATCGACCGCGGCGTTCGTGACGGAGCTCGAGCGCGTCAAAAATCTTTCCTTCGACACCGCAGCGCAAGTTCAGCGCTCCTTCAGCATCCTCGGTACGGCCGCAGTGGGCATGATCGGCGTCGCCGCCGGCGCGTTTGCCGAAGGTGTGACTAAGACCGTCGAATGGGAAACTCACATCCTGCACCTGGCGCAATCGGCTGGGACCAGCACAGAGGCGATAAGCGGATTGTCGCTCGCCGCCAAAATGATGGGCCTCGAGATCGACCAGGTCGCATCGGCGCTGACGAAATTCGATAAGCAGCTCCTGCAAGCGCAACTTGGCAATGCCAAAGCGCAACAGAATCTGAGCCTGCTCGGGCTCGATCCCTCTCAAATCAAAACCAGCGATGACGCGCTGCTGCAGCTCGCGGACCACTTTGCAAAGCTTCCCGACGGCGCGGTGAAAAGCGGCGAGGCCATGATGGCGTTCGGAAAGTCGGGCGCCGCGATGGTCCCGCTTTTGAACCTCGGCCGGCAAGGCCTGCAGGACTTCATGAACCAGGCGAAAGCCATGGGCCTGGTGATCACGAAGGATCAGGCCGAGGCGGCGGAACGTTTCGAGCAGAACGTCACGCGCATGCAGCAATCCCTGAAAGGACTTTGGGTCGAGATCACAAACAAAACCTTGCCGGCGATGAACGACCTGGTAGCTGCGTGGACCGATGGCGGGAAAAAGACAGGTTTCTGGGAGGGGGTCGGCGGAATAGCCGCGATTCTGACGCAGGGCATGACCGCCTACGGGGCTTACAAATCCCAGGGCGAAGCGATCATCGCCCAACAGGAAAAGATGCGCGCGAAGGTGACGGCCCTAACAGCCGACTTCGCTGGGCATCAGAAAGCTGTTGACGCGCTGAAGAAATCTATCGAGTCGCTGATCACGAGTCAGCAGACACAACTCGCAACAATCGGAAAAACTGCGGAAGCCGTTCAGGAATATAAGATCCGCGTAGATGCCCACAAACTCGGAATGGACAAATGGGCAGAAGCTGAAATTGCGGTATACCGCGCGCAGAACACTCGCCTGACCGTCTTGCAAAAAATAGCGGAGATCGACAATCAAACGCGGGACGAACAGAAAAAGAATTTCCTGGCCGCCCGCCTCGCGCTCGACCTGCAGGACCTCGATGTCCTGAAGCAACGAGCCGACCTGGCGATGCAGATAGACGTGTCGCAGTTCGCGCCGACGTCCTCGATCGGCGCCGTGCAGCAAACGGAAGCCTTCACGCAGGCCTACCAGCAGCAAATGAGCGAGCTCGAGCATTCCATCGCCACCTGGGGCATGACGGCCGACCAAGTGACGCGCTACAACATGGCGCTGCTCGATAGCAGCACAAGCGCGGCCGGGTTCGCGAATAACGTAATCGCATTGCAAGACAAGCTGGCCCACATGCAGAACGTGACTGCGGCCTGGAAGGAATTCGAGAACATCTCGACTCGCACGCTCGACGAACTCATCTTCAGCGGGAAAAGCCTCGGCGATGTCTTCAAGGATCTCGTGAAGCAGCTCGGGGAGATGGCCATCAAGTGGGCACTCTTCGGAAGCCCCAGCGATAAAGGCAATGGCGGGATTTTCGGCTCGATCTTCGGAGGGCTCAAAAGTATTTTCGGATTGGCGAGCGGCGGACCGGTCTCGGCCGGCCAAACGGTTATGGTCGGCGAGGAAGGTCCGGAGCTCTTCACGCCATCAACATCGGGCTATGTGATCCCGAACGGAGCGTCAGCGGCCGGCGCCGGCGTGAACATCACTTACCAGATCGATGCGCGCGGCAGCAGCATCACCGAAGAACAATTTCGCCGATCGCTAGCCCAGAGCGAAGGGCGCGCCGTGCAGCGTGCGCTGAACATGACGCGCGAGACCCAGCTGCGCACCGCCTAGCCCCGCAGGATGGGCTGTGGCGGCGCGCAGGAGTGCCTGGGAAGGCAAAACGCCAGGTCAACCGCCTTCGGCTACACGGCAATAGGGCAAAGCGCGCAAAAACAAAGCCAGAAGTGCACCTCCTCCCAGAATCGAGCAAATGCCTGATGTTTGTGACCTTCGATCGCGCCTACGACATCGTTTGGCTAAAGCAAAAATAACTAAGCGCGCTTGCGCTTCATTCATAGCGCAAGGCTGTCAGCGGATCTACGCGCATCGCGCGTCTCGCCGGCACAAAGCACGCCAACAGAGCGACCGCCATCAGCAATAGTGCGACACCTGCAAATGTCAGCGGGTCGGTGGCACTGACGCCGTACAGCAGTCCGGCCATGAGCCTTGTGATCAACAATCCCGCGGCTATTCCCAGAGCGACTCCGGAAACTATGAGCCTGCCTCCCTGAGCCAGAATCAGCCGCAGCACATCGCGGCGCTGCGCTCCCATGGCTACGCGAATGCCGATCTCGCTCGTCCGCTGCGCCACGGTGTAAGCCACCACGCCGTAAATCCCCACGGCCGCGAGCACTAGCGCTGCTCCCGCGAAGACGCCGAGAACAATCGTCGTGAACCTCGAGCGCGAAAACGAATCAGACAGAAGTTGTTCCGCGGTCACAATGCTCGCCATCGGTTCGTCTGCATCCATCTGGTGCAATTCGTTGCGTGCCGACGAAACGATGGCCATCGGATCGCCGGACGTGCGCGCAAGAATCGTCATACGCGAATAAACGAGCTCTGGATGGGGCCAATACACCGTGGGTTCCGCCGGGGTATCGAGGCCAATCATCCGCACATCCCCCACAACACCGATAATTTCAGAGGGCTTACCCTCGCTTTCCTCTTCGCTTTTCATGTGTACCGCGAGTTTTTGGCCAAGCGGATTGACTCCGAAAAAATACTTATCGACGAATGACTGATTGACGAGCGCGACGTGCCGCATCTCTGCGAGTTCCCGGTCGTTAAACTCGCGGCCGGTGTACAGCGGGATGCTCATCGTCCGCAAGTAGTCCGGTCCAACTACGCGAACCGCGGCAGTCGGCAACTCAGAAGCCGCTTGCGCCGGCTGGCTCAAGATGTGAACAGATGTAGCGGCGCCCAGTCCGGACATCGGCGGATAGCTCTCCGTCGTGGCAGAGCGCACGCCAGGAATTTTGGACACGCGCTCCACAAGGTGCCGGAAAAACGCCAAGACTGCCGGATCAGAGCCGTATTTTGCGCTGGGCAAAGTCACAGTGAACGTCAGCAAATTTCTGGCGTCAAATCCTGGGTCCACGCGCAGGAGCAAGTTGAAACTTCGAAGTAACAGGCCCGAACCTGCCAGCAAAACTAGCGCCATGCCGATTTGCGCCACGACGAAAGCGCTTCGTATGGTTCTCCTATGCCGTCCGGCCGAAGCGCTACGGCCTCCCTCTTTCAACGTTTCCGCAATGGCCCCACGCGCGGACATGTACGACGGCAAAAATCCGAACAGCAGTCCGGCGAACATCGTGATGCCGCAGGCGAATGAGAGAATGCGCCAATCCAGCGGAACCTTTTGCATGTCCAAAAGGTTCGAGGGGCTTGCGGCTAGCAATAGGTTCGTTCCCCAAACCGCTAGCGCGATTCCGGCGCTGCCTCCGATCAGGGCCAGCAGAAGGCTTTCCGTCAGTAATTGCCGCGCCAGTCTCCAACGGCTTGCGCCGATGGCGGTTCGAATGCCGATTTCTCTTTCCCGGCCCGCCGCTCGCGCCAGCAGCAAGCTCGAGACGTTGGCGCAGGCAATCAGGAGCACGAACCCAACCGCACCGAGCAGTAGCATCAGCGCAGGCCGGAGGTCTCCGGAGATTTGTTCGCGCAAGCCAATTACGGTTGCTCCCCAATTCCCGTCAAAGTCGGGATATTCCTTCGCGAGCCGTGCCGAGATCGCAGTCATTTCCGTTTGCGCCCTTGCTTTGGTGATTCCAGGCTGAAGACGCGCCACCACGGTCATGAAGCGCCCAATGTCTTTGCGATGGTGATATGCCGGCGGCAGCACCCACGGGGACCACACTTCCGGCTTTTCTCCGGATAGGGTTCCTTGCTTGATGAAGAAATTGAAATTCTGCGGCATGACACCAACGATCGTCAGCACTTTTCCGTTCAACTCAATCGTTTTCCCAACGATCCCTGGGTCACCTCCGAATCGTCTTTTCCAGAGCCCATAGCTCAGCGCCACAACTTTGTCTTTGCCGTCCTCGCCGTTTTCCGGTGTGAAACCCGGCCCGAGTAGGGGGTTCACGCCCAGAACAGAAAAGAAATTCGCGGAAACATATTCCGCCACGATTTGTTCCGGCTCGCCGCCGCCGGTTAAGTTTCCACGCAGATCCGAAATGTACGACATTCCGGAGAACACCTGGTTTTGCGCCTGCCAGTCCAGAAAATTCGGCGGACTGACCACGTTGTATAGGTTCGAACGCCGCAGATTGTTCTCCCACACGATTACCAGGCGATCGGAATCGCCGTACGGGAGAGGCTGCAGCAGAATTCCGTCGATCACCGAAAAAATAGCGGAATTTGCGCCGATGCCGAGCGCCAGCGTCAACACGACCACCGCCGCAAAGCCGGGTGTGCGACGCAGCATCCTCACTGCAAATTTCAGGTCCTGCCAAAAGTCTTCCAGCCAGTTCACTTTGCGCATGTCCCGGCACTCCTCTTTGTGCCGCTCGATTCCGTCCATGGCCCGCATGGCCGCGTGGCGCGCCTCCTCGGAAGACAATCCTGCCGCAGCGAACTCCTCGATTTTGCGTTCAAGGTGATAGCGCAGCTCTTCGTCCAGCTCTCGCTCGACCTGCTCACGCCGGAAAAGTGACCGCAGGCGCAGCGGCGCGATGTAAATCCATCTTTGCCAACTCATGCTAGGCCTCTTTAAGTTTTATGATTTGCGTGATCGCGCCAGAGAGCCGGTCCCAGTTGGCTGCTTCCTTCTCCAATTGCTTCCGCCCAAGCCGTGTCAGCGCATAAAACTTAGCGCGCCGGTTGTTCTCGCTTGCCCGCCATTCGGCGGTGATCCAGCCCTCCTGCTCCAGCTTGTGGAGCGCCGGGTAGAGCGAGCCGTCGCTGACCTGCAGCACTTCTCCTGAAATCTGGCGCAGTCGCTGGCTGACGGACCAGCCGTTCATGGACTCCAGCGCTAGGATTTTCAGCAGCAGCAAGTCGAGAGTTCCCTGGACCAGGTCAGATGGTTTGCTCACTCGCACCTCTCGGTTACCGAGACAACCTATCGCCGTTTCCCTCGGTAAGCAAGTGGAAAGTAGCCAGGGACTGCGGGCCATGTCCGGTTCCGCTAGGGCGTTTCCCAAAACCGGTCAGTCTTGGGCCTGCGCGATAACCCAGGCGTGAGGCTAAAAGGTTTTTAGACAGATGCTTACGCCAAATTGAAAAATCGGCGGTCCACATGCAGACGTTTTTAGGCTGTAGACGTCCTACATGCCAGGGAGTAGAGGCCCTACTCCCTAACTCGAGGTGGAAATGGCACCGCGCTACCAGAACCGCATTGAGCTCCTGCAAGGCACGCTGGACCTCTTGATCCTGCAGACCCTTCAATGGGGACCGCAGCACGGCTACGGCATCAGCCAGCACATCCGCGCCAATTCCGGTGAAATCCTCCAGGTCGATACGGGTTCGCTTTACCCTGCGCTGCATCGCCTCGAGCGCCAAAAATGGATCTCGGCAGACTGGAAACTTTCCGAAAACAAGCAGCGCGTGCGGGTCTATCGCCTCACTGCCACCGGCAAGAAGCAGCTTTTATCCGAGCGCTCGCGTTGGGAGCAACTGTCGGACGCCATCGCCGGAGTCTTGAGCCCAGCCAAGCGTGAGGGGCAAGCATGAAATTTCCGTGGCAGCGCAAGCAGGAAGACCTGCGACAAGAGCTGCAATCTCACCTGCAAATGGAGGCGAGCGATCGCATCGAGCGCGGCGAAATAGCAGAGCACGCGCAGCAAGCTGCCCGCCGCGAGTTCGGCAATGTCGCGCTCGTCGAGCAGGTAACGCGCGATCAATGGCCCTGGCGGTGGCTCGACGAATTCCTCCAAGATCTGCGCTACGCCACCCGCATGCTGGGCAAGAATCCCGGCTTCACCCTCGTCGCCGTCCTGACACTCGCCCTCGGTATCGGCGCCAACACCGCCATCTTCGGTGTCGTGAACGCCGTGCTGCTCCGCCCACTGCCTTTTAAACAGCCGTCACGGCTCATGATGCTCTTCGAGGGCATCCCGAAGCTGGGTTTTTCGAAGATGGGGTTTTCGGCGCCGGACTTTATGGTCTTTGTGCGCGCGCAGAAATCGTTTGAGAGCGTCGGTGCGTATCAGAACAAATATTTCAACATTTCTGGCGACAGAGAACCTGAGCGGTTGATGGCGGCACGCGTCTCGTCTTCAGTTTTCCCCATGCTGGGCGCTGAGCCTATGCTAGGCCGCACGTTCACGAGCGGAGAGGACGCTCCGGGACAGAACGTCGTAATCCTCAGCTATGGGCTTTGGCAAAGCCGCTTTGGCTCTGACCCCGGCATTATCGGACGCAGCCTTGAACTCAATCGGACACCTTACACCGTCATTGGCGTGATGCCGAAAGCTTTCAATTTTCCGTTGCGTGGTCCCCAAGGCAGCGAGCCAGCGGAGCTTTGGGTGCCCATGGCTTTTACGGCCACGGAATTAGAAGGTTGGGGCACGAATTACATGAACGGCGTCCTGGCGCGGCTGCGCCCCGGCTTGGCGTTTGAGCAAGCGTCTGCCGAGGCCGAGTCACTTTCGCACTCAATCGGATCGAATTATCCGCCGGAGCTGACGAAGGCTTTCCAGGGTGCAGAACTCAAAGTTGGCATGAATTCCTATCACGAAGAAGTTGTGAAGTCAGTGCGGACTCTGCTTCTTATTCTGATGGCGGCTGTGGTCCTGGTATTGCTGATTGCCTGCGTCAACGTCGCGACACTCTTGGTTTCACGCGCTGGATCGCGGCAGAAAGAGGTTGCGTTGCGTACTACGCTCGGCGCCACACGCGTCCGGTTGTTGCGGCAGATGCTCACCGAAAGCCTTTTGCTCGCGCTCATCGGCGGTTCCTTAGGGCTCGCGTTCGCCTCCTGGGTCAAGACCTACCTGCTCTCGCTCGTGCCTGAAAGCGTCCCGCTGCCGCATGACATCCCCACTGACGGCAGCGTGATCGTTTTTGTGCTCGCTGCCTCTTTCGTGACGACTGTTCTCTGCGGATTGGTCCCGGCGTTCCAGGTGTCTGCGATGGCTCTTCATGGCCCACTTCAGGAGGGCGGGCGCAGTGGCACTCCCGGCCGGTTACGGCATCGCCTCCAAGGTTTTTTCGTTACCGTTGAATTTGCACTGGCGCTGGTCTTGCTGATCGGGTCCGGATTGCTTATTCGGAGCTTTGCGAAACTCGTGGAAACCGATCCTGGGTTCCGTCCCGACCATGTGCTCACGCTGAAAATTCCTATTGCCTCTGAGCGATACACGCAAGCCCCAAAAGTCCGCCAGTTCTACGAGCAATTGCTTGATCGCACCGGGAACATACCCGGCGTGAAAGCGGTTGGACTGACGAGTGACTTGCCTCTGAACGGTTGTGGCACGATTGCGATTCAGATCGAAGGTGGGGGAAACGCTGGAGGCGAGACGCCACAGGCAATTTGTCAGACGTGGCAAGTAGGGAACTATTTTCAGACGCTCGGCATCCCGCTGCGTAAGGGGCGCTATTTTACCCTTGAAGACCGCATTGATGCGCAACCCGTCGCAATCGTAAGCGAGACGGCGGGGCGGCAGTTTTGGCCGGGCCAAGATCCCATCGGAAAGCGCATACGTTGGGGTGTTTACAGTCCTTGGCAAACGATTGTTGGAATCGTCGGCGATGTGAACGACGAGCCGCTCGGGCATCCGGCCCAACTCCACGTCTACAGACCGTATTTGCAAATGGCCGATCTATTCTTCGAAGACAGCAGATTCGGTGAAGTGCGCTCGATGAATCTTGCTGTGCGATCGCAGACGGATCCGGCTTCGCTGACTTCCGCAGTCATCGGCCAAATTCACTCGCTCGATCCCGATCTGACTGTGGCGCACATCCGCACGATGGCGCAAGTCATCAGTTCTTCCGTTGCCGGACCCAGGTTCAACACGCTTCTTCTAGGCGTTTTTGCTGCAGTGGCCCTGTTCCTCGCGGCGATTGGAATTTATGGCGTCATGGCATATGCGACCACGCAGCAGACACAAGAAATCGGCATCCGGCTGGCGCTGGGGGCGCAGCCAAGGAATGTTCTGTACCTTGTTCTGCGACGAGGAGTGCGTTTGGCGGGAGTGGGCGCCGCGTTCGGTGTGGCAGCCGCATTGGCGCTTACACGATTGATGGCTGGCCTCCTTTATGACGTCAGCGCGACCGATCCGGTCACGTTTTCCTTCGTGGTGATTCTGCTGCTCGCTATTGCGCTGCTGGCTTGTTACGTGCCAGCGCGGCGCGCCATGCGCGTCGATCCTATCGTCGCCTTGCGTTACGAATAAGGCACAAGCGGCCGCACTGCGGCACAACCGGCTCGGAAAGCCCTCGCATCCTATCTCCAACCTGGCTGGTGTTCTCAAAAAAAGGGGGAGTCCATGCGCATCTTTGCGCCAATCTGCACTCTTGTTTTCGCCACACTCCTGTTCGCTGCACCGTCGCAAGGCCAAAGCATTGAACTCTTTGGCGGGTATTCGTTTGTGCGCGTGCCCGTCACTTTTACACAAACCGCAAGCGCCTGTCCCATTGCTGGTTGCCCGGTCACCAGCAACACTCAAAATTTAAACTTAAATGGTTGGGAAGCTGGCGGCGCCTTTAAAGTCTTCGGCCCGCTTGCTCTCGCTGCAGACTTCAGCGGAACGTTCGGCTCATTTCAGGGCGCTCATACGCACTTGCAAACCTATCTTGCCGGCCCGCAGCTTCGTTTTCCCGGACCGATTTCTCCCTTCGCGCATTTTCTCGTCGGCGCGGCTCATGAGTCAATCGGCACGGGCGCCGGCCCGCTAATTACCACAGGTCCCACGCAGAACGCGTTTGCTACCGCCATCGGCGGTGGGATCGACCTGAAAGTGTTCCCCTTTATCTCTTTGCGCGCAATCCAGTTTGACTATTTACTTACGCACTTCAACTCCAAAACGCAAAATCAGCCGCGCATCTCCGCGGGCATTGTGCTTCGCTTCTAAAAGATCCGCGGCCGGTCGTTTTCGCAAACGGTGGCCAACATTTAGGGGGGAAGGAAGAAGACAAGCCTGGCTGTTAGTGCCGGGCTACAACTCCACATCTTGAAGTTGGAGCCGCAGGGCGCCGCTACTCTTAGCGTCGCCCACGATTTCCTTTGCTTCACTCTGGGTCAGCAAGCCTTTGCGCAATAATACCTGCACCAGCCGAAGCACGCAGTCACCATCGATGGAGCGTGCCGGATTGGCAGCTGAGGACGCAGCGGAGGCCGGGTTTTCACAGACCCCAGTCGGTGCAAAGCCCAGTTCGCCAAGCCAACTTTGCAATATAGCCTTTTGCCCTTCCGTAATTTCGTTGAACTCCACACCCATTCCCGAACCTATGTGCCGCGAGGTAACGTTGGCCAGCACGTTGAGAACGAAGCCGGCTCGCTGAATCTGCAGGCGCACGGCCGCCCCCACCGCCAGCGGGTTTAGCGTATCCACATAGCAGCCTTGCGGGCTCAAATCCGATGTGCGCGCCCGAATGCGCGACCCGGTGTCCATCTCCACGAGCTCCACCGGCGCGATAAACGGCGATCGCGTTGCGCAGCGCCGCTCGCTAGGCGCCGTACTCGCTTCTCCTCTTACTCGCGAGTTCGCAGGCGACGCCGTTGGGCTCGAGTTGGCAGATTGCCTCTGCGACGGCTGTGCACCCGCAAATAGGATTACAGCCACTCCGTACCCATCTTCCCGCGCGTGCACGCGCGCCACTTCTCCCATTTGTTCCAGATTCACCGCCCCGGGCCGCGGGTCGTACGGCGAGGTTACGTGAACACGCATTCCTTGGTAGTAGCGGTTCAGCTCGGTGAAAAAGTAGATTGCCTTGCGGGAAGCGTTTTGCGTAATCCGCACTTCATCGAAATTCCCGTCCGTAAAATCCGCGCTGCGAATTCGCGCTTGCAACGAGATTTCCGCTCGCCTCATCTGCCGGCGCTCGCTTCGTGTCTGCGGGCCTGGCGCAGATTGTGTCGACACTACGGCATTCCAATGTTCGGACATGGGTTTGGACGAGCCTCTGTGCGAGACCCGGCCGCGGTCTCACGAGCTAGTATTGTCGCCGTTAGGCCTTCGAACGATCCATAGAGCAGGGGTACTGCGCTGGGGGGGGTACTCGCGGACAGGTCCAATAATTGGGCAGAAGTTTGTGGAACAAGACGGGGACGTTATATGCAGGCTTAGTTGCTATGCCGCCACAGTGCCGCACGTACCTCTTTATCAGTGCGCTGGACACGGGATTCCGCGTGGACCGGTAGCATCGATGCGGTCCCGAATTGCGGCGCATCCGCTGGCTCCTGGCCAGGGGGGATGTCGCCTTTCCTCTCCACCTTGGACTCCGATTTCGAGAATATTTTCGCCGTAAGCAGCATTGCACCAAGAGTCGCCGCCAACAATGCGATCTGCTGCCAAGGGCTCAGCATCGTCGCATGTCCCAGCAAAGTCAGCCCGGCAAACGTGAAAAGCAAATGCACGCAGAAAACTTGCAGCGAAGCCTGCCCCAGCATCACCAGTGGCCGCACCGCCAGTGGCTTTAGTATCGACTGAAAGCGAATCAGCAGCGCCGCCACAGCCGCAAAATTAATTAGGCGCACAACGCCGAAGTGCCATTTGTCGAACATCGGTTCGAACGCGCCCAATTCGATGCCGCGCCCCACCGCGTACCGGAAAGGCAAAAGTATCGCGCAAGTTACGGCGGCAGGAACGAAAACGCGCCGTGCCCAGGTTTCCACTGGCAAATTTCCCTGCGCCCAGCGCACTCCAAACCACAAACCCAAAATCCACAAAAATTGCCAGGCCCATAAATCAAAAGATCCCATTTCATTCAGCGGAATAGGCACGCGCAGGACATGGCTCACGAATGCATGTTCTGCTTGGCGCAGGCCCAGGTGCGCTAAAAACCACAGCGTGGCGCTCCCCGAGAGTATTGAGCTCCAGCCTACGCGGCGCGAAATTGTGAGGGCCAGCGGCGTGAACAGCAGAAACAAAATGTACATCGGGAGAATATCCAGAAGCGGCGGCCGATAAATCAGCAGAAACGCTTCGGGAATGGCGTGCTTCGGGCCGACGGCAAAATAATAATCGAGAAGATTGTGAAGTTGCGGCCGGTTTCCGCGCGCGGCAATCGGCACGGCTACCAAAAACGCGAATGCGAGCAGCAGCGCGTGATATCCGTACAAACGCAGGGTGCGCAGCAGCATCTTGCGCTGCATTGCGGGGTAGCCCTCGCGTTCAGCGAGGCGAAAATAGATGCGGCCGGTGAACAGCGCGGACAAAAAAATGAATCCTTCGGACGCGGAGACAAAGCCGAACGGCTGGTTCGTATACGTCGGCAAAAAGGTGGGCAGGTGCGTAAGCACCATCCAGACCAGCATTAGTCCGCGGACTGCATCGATTTCCAGGCGTCGACCCATGGCGCTTATAGCTTAGATTCGGCCAAGCGCCAGATGGTTCAGTGAAAAAACGATTACCGCCAAGCGCGCAATCCTGTATCGACAATCCGGTTTTCATGCTGTGTTCATCCCGCTGTCACTGTGGCGGATAGCCGACAGCGAAGAGCGCCGCCAGCAGCTTTGGCCTTGCCGTCCGGGTGCGCGGGTTCTGGAATTTCTCACGCTTCGCTTTCATTTTCCGCTGCGGAGATAGGATACGCCGCAGCGGTACATCTTTTGCTCCGGTAGCTCTTGCACGTACGCGATCTGGGCGGGCACAAAGAGGGCCTGGTCTCCCGGCGAATACGGCACAGCCACGTCGATCAGCATTTTCTCAACATACTTCCTTGCGCTCTTGAAGCGCAAGCCGCCGCGCGAGATGTCTTCGCACGCGACCACATCGTCGGGCGAGCCCGGGCGGCGCACGCAGGCTTTTAAGGTAACGCGGGTGCGCCCATGTTTTCGGCGATTCTCCTGCTCCTTTAAGACGGCAGCAGCGCGGGCATTCGGTACGGCAGCAGCGGGTGGCTTCGCTGTTGGCTTATCGGCGGGATCGCTCGCCGGCTCGACATCGGCCTTGCGGTCGGCTGTGGCGGGCGTGACCGGGTCGAGCGTAGGCACCGTGTCTTCCGGTTTCGTCCAGGCGGCGCCCCCGAATGCAGACGGCCGTTCCGCAGCGACGCTCGGCCGTTTGCCGTCGCGCCACGAGCCCGGTGCCAGTGGCGCCTCGGCGCGGAGCGATAAATCGAGGGTGTCTTCTCCAAATCCAACTCCAGACCGCCCAACGTATTCTGCCGGCGTGTTCTTGGGCGGCTGAGTGTTGCTGGCCGGCAAGCCAGCCGCAGTTGGCAGGCCCGTTGCGCCGGGCAGACCCGCCCCAGCGGGCAAGCCCGCCAATGAGGGCAGGCTGCCTGGGACGGGTTGCCTCCACAGCGTTGACGAGCCGCATTTTTGGCAGTAGCGCACGATGCTTTCGTTGATGGCCATCACGTCCCCTGCGAGGTCGCTGTGATCGGCGGTTTCGCGTGCGTGGCAACTGCTGCACTCCAGGAGCGTTTGGCTGGCGCGCTTTTCCGTCTCCGACAAGTCGGGGAAGTCGATGCCCCAAAAATTCGTGCCGCGGTCCAGAAACGCGATGCCATAGATGTAGGTGTCGCGGTCCGAGCCGATCTGGCCGACGACGCGGGCCTCGATTTCTTTGCGCGACTCTTCGCTGCGAATGACGAGTTCCTGCTCGGGGGAAAGCTTGTAGGAAGAGATAATTCCCGCGCCATGGCGGCTGAGCACAACCGTTTTGGTGCGCTCGGAAAAGACGCGGCCTTCCATGTCGCTTCCGATGAGAGTGATAGCGATTTGCTTGGGAATGCGTCCGCTGCGACGTGTGCCGTCTTGGGACATAGGTCTGAGCCGCTTGTGGAAGGAGCGAACTTTGACCGACCGGGGCCGAACTTGAGGCGATAGTAGCACGGGAAGGAAGCAGGGTAATTGATAACCGTGATCTGTGACTTGTGAAGAAAGGGATACAGGCGTGGCTCGTGATCCGTGTTCCGTAACCTGTGACCCGTGTTCGGTGCTGCAGGATCAATGACTTGGACGAAATTCGGTACGGAGCCCCCCACCCGGCGTGTCCCGCAGAATCGTCCGGGATGCCACACCCCGGCATTTTTTGGTAAATGCGGTAGATAAAGGGGTTAGCGGGCGACTAACAGCGTAGTGTCAGGCAGTCAGCACAGGTAAAAGTCACCGCGCTGGGCGGCGGCGGAGCCACTGCGACCCATTACACCGGTTCCGTTCACTGAAACGCTCTTGAGCGTCACGTTGAACGTGTGATTGCCAGCATCAGAGTTTGTATAAACGTAGTCGGATGGTAGTTTCACCTTGGACTGGAGTAGAACTCACGCTGATTGTAAAGCCCGTGGGATTGACAGTCACTCCCCCATTGATGAATACATTTTGTGGATTGCAGTTGGGAGTCATGTTGTCGCTGACACACATCTGACCCTGCCATAGTTCGACGCCGAAAAGTTCCACGTTAACTCCGTCCGATCCAGGACTCACGCCTGTAACGTTGCCTCCGTTGTCGACTGACGCGATCGTCCCGAAGTTCCCTGTGCTCCATTGACCACCGTAGAACTCATTCGGATTCCCATATGAGTCCCTCCCCCACGCGGTGAAGGTTTGTGAGGACGGGTGGCGCAGCCATGATTCCCCTCTTGTCTGACGAGCGTCGCTGGAGTATACCACTCGCGCATTACTCCTAATCGTATCTGGTGTAAGCGGGGTGCCGCACCCTTCGCTGTTAAGGGTGCGGGGGTTGACTTTTCTTCGTGCTCGATCTGTTATGCGCAATCCTTTGCGGCGCTATTACGGACGTGGTGACCTACATTTCATCACTTTCAGCTGTTATCGGCGGAGGCCATTCCTCGGCTCGGTCCGCGCTCGGCACCGTTTCACCAAAGTTCTTGATGTCGTTCGCTCGCGTCACAAATTCCTTCTGATCGGTTACGTGGTGATGCCTGAGCACGTGCACTTGCTCATCAGCGAACCCCAAACCGGCAATCCCTCCAAGGTTCTGCAGGTGCTGAAGCAAAATGTTTCCTCGGCGCTGCGCGTGAAACGCAAGGGATCTTCATCCCAGTTGCCACTACCGTTTTCCTCTACAGAACTGCCTTCACCTTTCTGGCAGCGCCGCTTTTATGATTTCAATGTATGGAGCGGGAAGAAAATAGGGGAAAAATTGGACTATATGCATAGGAATCCGGTGCAGCGCAAACTCGTCTCGCATCCCAAAGACTGGCCTTGGAGCAGCTGGTCGTATTACGCAAGAGGAGAGAGGGGACTGGTACGCATTGATCGTCTCGAAGATGAAAACGGTAGACACTTAAAACAACAAAGCAGGAAAAGTCTAAGCGCGAGGCAAAAAAGTCAAACCCCGCACCCTTAACAGCGAAGGGTGCGGCACCCTACATTACTGCTGCGCTCCGATCTTAGTTCGAGAGCTTGTCGAATTCTCTCTGCCACCGACCGCGGCTGAAGGCGCCGCCTCCTAAGCAACAGGTCCCAAACAACCGGGCATCCTAAATGGCCGGGCGAAGGCTCGCGTTGGTACTGCTACGACTTGGGTACCAGGGATTTTGGTGCTGTTGGTCTATCGAAGTGTTTTGGGGTTCGCCCTAACGTTCGGGCGTCCGCTTTTGGGACTTATCTTTTGGGGCCCGAATGATTTCAATGATTGTTTTATTGTTTGCTCTTCCAGCGATTGGGCAGGGGTGTCCCCACGAAGGCGCCGACCACCGGTTGCTTGGTCATGTTGGTTGTCAGATCCAGCGGAAGATGACGATTGAACGCGCGCGGCCTCCGCGAACGATTTGGTCTTTTCACGTATTGAAATTTTCGGTGAAAATTGACCCTAAGCATCCGCACCTGTTGATGGAATGGCCCGCGCGGTCGCAAAGGTTGTGGCGATTCCGTATGGGCTATCGTTGGGACGCCAACGCCAAGGCGTATATCTTTCCCGCGCTGGCGCTGAAGAAGGTGGATGGGCCGATGGCGGAGTATCAAAGGGCTGCAGCGCGGCAGGTTGAGCTGAAGACGCAAGAGCCGGCCTCGGACGGCCGACATTACCTCGAGTAAAAAAAGACAAACCACGCGAAATAGAGTAACGCCGCTCGCTTGGGGCGCAGCAGTGCCTGCCACAGGCGGACTGCGCCCGGGATTTCGAGGCGAGCTGTTAGTTGACGGATTGGGTGAGAGTTGCGGAGGTGCTGGTGTTGAAGCTGGTGCTGCCGTTGTAGACGGCGGTTATGGCGTGTGAGCCTACGGCTAGGGTTGAAGTGGTGAAGGCGGCTTTGCCGCTGGTCAGGGTTACGGTGGCCAATATTGTGGCGCCATCTTTGAAAGTTGCGGAGCCTGTGGGCGTGCCGGTGGTGGAGGACTTTACGGTGGCGGTGAATGTTACAGCGCTGCCGCTTTTCGAGGGGTTCAGTGAGGAAACAACCGTGGTGGAGCTAGCGGCCTTGCTGGTCACAAAATTTAGCACGGCGGAGGTGCTGCCGGTGAAGTTGGCGTCGCCGTTGTAGACGGCGGTGAGGGGATGCGAGCCTACCGTAAGTTTTAGAGTGCTGATCTTTGCGTGGCCGAGGCTGAGCGTGCCGGTGCCTATGATTGTGGCGCCATCTTTGAACGTGACCGTGCCGGTGGGAGTGCCAGAGGTCGCGGATTTCACCGCGGCGTAGAAGGCAACCGGTTGGCCGAATCTCGAAGCGGACGGCGAGGCCGTAAGGATGATGGAGGTTGCCGCTTTCGCGATCGACTGAGTGAAAATCGGCGACGTGCTCGTGGCGAAATTCGCGTCCCCGCTATATACGGCGGTGATGGAGTGCGATTGTGCGGTGAGCGTTGCGGTGGTGAAGGATGCGGTGTTGCTCGCGAGCGCGACGGTGCCCAGCGTTACAGTGCCGTCTTTAAAGGTGATCGTGCCGGTAGGAGTTCCCGAGGTGGAGGGGTGAACGGCGGCGGTGAAAGTCACTGACTGGCCGAACGCGGACGGATTCGCGGACGCGACGAGCGACGTGGAAGTGGGCGCCGAAGAAATGGTGGCGGAGGCTTGGGCGGAATCGGGGCTTTCGCCGGACGCGTTGATGGCGCTGACGACGTAATAGTTTGTGCCGGACGCTGCGTTGATGTCAGTGAAGGTATTCGCGGTGAGGATTGGCGGCGGCGCTATTGTTGTGTAAGGGCCGGCGGACGTGGTGCTGCGCTTGACGCTGTAGCGGATGGGTCCGGTCTCGGCGTCCCAAGTGAGATTGACCTGACCACCGGAGGTGGGAGTCGCGGTTACGTTGAGCGGCGCGGTGGGCGCGGTGCGCGCGCGATAGCAGCCCTGAACGAAATAGTAGTCGCCGTAGATTAAAGACTTGTCCGTGTCGCCTCCAGGAGCGTTGGAAGTTCCATGCAGGAGGATGCCATCGGTAGCAAGGCGATCACCGAGGTATGCGGGAGAAGAAAGCGAGGACAGAATATTGAGCGCTGCGGTGCGGTAGCGGTCTTTGTCGGCTTGCGCTGCGGCATAACTGCTCAGCTCGAGGAGGCCGGCGGCGGCAATCGCCGCGGCGGAGGAATCGCGTGGGGCGGTGCCGCTCTGAGAGAAATCCCAGTAGGGAACGAAGTCGGTCGGGAGATGGAGGATGAAGTAGTCGGCTAGTTGCTGCGCGGTCGTGAGGAAGCGGGAATCCTTGGTGTAGCGGTAGACCATGGTGAAGCCGTAGAGTCCCCAGGCTTGTCCGCGTGACCAAGTGGTCTCGGTGCCTGCGCCCTGGTGCGTGAACTTACTGGAAACGGTGCCGTCAGGGTTGTAGTCCACGACGTGATAGGTGCTTCCATCCAGTGGGCGGACATGATTCTGCCCGGTTTGCAGGGCGTGGCTGATGGCCATGTCGCGCCAGGCGGGATTGCCGCCATTTTGCGCGGCGTAGAGGAGGAGCTCGAGATTCATCATGTTGTCGATGATGACGGTGATGTGGCTGTCGAAATTGGGCCAGGATTCGATGACGCCAGCGCCGGGGCGCCAGAGGTTTGTGGCCATCGCGTTCGCTGCAGTCTGGATGACACTCATGGCGGCAGGATCGCGGGTGATTCGATAAGCATTTCCGTAGCTGCCGAGGATTTTGAATCCAATGTCGTGGTCTGGGGCGTTCGCGTCCTGGGCTTGCATGGTGGCGGTCTGGGCTTGCGCACGGGTAAGCCACGAGTCGCTCAGACCTTTTTCGTACATGAACCAAAGTTCGCCGGGAAAGAATCCGCTGGTCCAATGGGTTGAGGCATCGAGGTTCCACTTGTTGGAGTTGGCTGGATTGGTTTCTTCAGGAAACTGGGACGTGTTGGTGTAGGCGAGGGTGTCGGTTAGCTGGCCTTCCGCGAGGGCCAGAGCTTGGTCGGTGCAGCCCGCAGATTGTGCGTCCACGGTGGGGACGAACATGTGGATAACAAGCGCTATCGCACAAAAAAGAGCGATGAATGCGCAGAGCAGGCGTTTCATTTTTGTGTTTGGACTTTCGTGCTCGCTGGTGCGAAGGGCTGAGCGTCAGATCGAGAGTGGGATGTCGATCAGCGGGCGATGTTGCTGGCGGGGATTATAGCATGAGGTGGACGTGTGCAGACTCTGGTATGCCGGTGGGTTAAGAGCGCGGAAGGCACTTCACTTACGATATTTACGTACGAGCAGGACGATGATTACCGCAGCGACGCTGGCTCCGAGAGCCACGAATAGCACCGCGTATCCATGGCGAGTGAACAGCGAGATGATTTCGCGGCCGTAGGTGGCGCCGAGGAACGCGAAGATGGTGTAGCGAATTAGGCGGCCTATGGTCAGGGCGGTCAGGAATTTCGTGCGGGAATACTGCATGGCGCCGGCGGCAATCAAGAAGGGAACTATCGGGAGAGGTGGCGGGAGCATCGCGGGGACAACGATGGCGAGGAATCCCCAGCGTTCAAAAGTTTTCAGAACTTTTTGGACTTTTCGCTTCGAGAAGCGTTTTCTGAGCGCCTCTTCGCCACCCTTGCGCGCAATGCGGTAGGTGACATAGCCGCCGATTACGGAGCCCAGGGTGGCCATGGCGGCGTAGTAGAACCAGAGCTGCTTGTCGCGGGCGGCGAGGAGGATAGTGGCGACATCCATGCTGCCGGGGAGAGGCACTACGGAATTGTCGAGAAGACCAAGCGGAATCAAGCCAATGCCGCCAAGATGCAGCACCCAAGCCATAACATTGTGAGGCGAGACTGGGGAGAGGCTAGCGAGGGGGCGAGTTGGCATTTGAAGGAGGTGTGCGGCGTAAGTTTGATGCAGGTGAGGGCTCGACGGGATTTTATACGCGGCAGAGAACAAACGACTTCACGGCGGAGTTGGTGAAGGCACTAGGGGAACGCTCGCGTGTGGCTTGGCGGCGGCTGGGTTTGAGGATACGATGGCGGCGATTTTTGTGGAGGGCATGATGGCTCGGAAAGATAGGTTGACGCGGGTGGCGGTCGGGATTGGGACGGCGATGGGGAAGGCGGATCGTAAGGCGCATCAGGTGGCCGCGGCCGGCTTGGTCGCGAAACAAGAGCTGGAGGATATTGCCAAGCAGGTAGAAGCTCTAAAGCGCCAATTGCAGAAGACGACGAAGCGGTTGAAGGCGGCTTTGCGGTAGAGAGCGGTCGAGGGCCAGACTGACTATGTCTCGGGACACCGCGACCGCCTCCGCAGGTCGTTAGGTTTTGATTTTTTCGCCGTCCCAGGTGGTGGCGGCTTTTCGGAAGTAGGATTCGTTGGCCAGGTGGCAGGCCAGCGCGGCGTTATGGCCGAAGACTACGTCCTCGACGTTGGGCTTGCGCGTGCGGACCGCTTCGAAATAAGTCCACATGTGCGGTTTCTGTTCGTCCCAGGAAACGCTGTGGAACGTTAGGCCCTGCAGGCCGGGTTCCTTGGCGGGAGCGGGGTCGTGCTCCTTGTGCCACTTTTCTAAGTACTCCTCGCGCATCGCGCGCGGGAAGCCGGAGGAGTAGTAGCTGGGAGACTCGTCCTTTCCGGTTTGCGGATAGTAGGTGAGCGCGAACTCGGTGACTTCGAGAATGCCCTTCGAGCCGCTGAAGCGATAGATTTCCGGCGACTCGGTGCCGAGGTTGAGGCGGAAGTAGATGGGGATTTCGCCGTACTCGAAGAGAGTGGCGTGAACGTCCGGCATGTTCCGCCCGTCTTTCCAGCGCAGGATGCCACCGCTGGAGAGGACGCGCTTGGGCGGCTCGTTGATGCCGAGCATGAACATCATGCCGCTGACGAGATGAACGAGAAGGTCGCCGGCGACTCCGGTGCCATATTCCTTCCAGCAGCGCCAGCGCGCGAAATGCTTCGGAGACATGTCCGGATCCCAAGGTTTATGCGGCACAGTGCCTTGCCAGGTTTCCCAATCGAGCGTTTGCGGAGAGAGATCGAAGGGCGGCGGATATTCCCACGCGCCAGTGGGATCGTTGCGGCCCAAGGAGCCTTCGACCATCATGAGGTCGCCGATCGTGCCTTGCGCGATCAGTTCCTTGGCTTTGGCGCAGAGGACCGAGCTAACGCGCTGCGAGCCGATTTGGATTACGCGGCCGGTAGCTTTTCCGGCTTTGACCATCTCGAGACCGTCGGAGGGAGAATGGGACATTGGTTTTTCGCAATAGATGTCTTTTCCGGCGTGGACGGCGTCGACGACGACTTGCTTGTGCCAATGGTCGGGAACGGCGGCGATCAGGCAATCGATTTCTTTGTTGTCGAGGAGATCCTTGTAGCGGCGCGTAACAAACAGATTGGGATTGCCGGTAATTTCGCGCGCGAGCGTGTGCCGGCCGTCGTAAAGATCGGCGGCGGCGATGCACTCGGCGCCGGGGAGCGCGACGGCGGCGGTGAGTAACCCGGAACCCTGCATGCCGATACCGATGATGCCAAAGCGCAGACGATCACTGGGAGCGACGCGGGGATAGCTAGCGGCTTCGAGGCGCGTGTCACGCAGGAAAAATGTGTTCGCGGCCGCGAGAGCGCTGGCTGCGCCGGCGGTTTTCTTTAGGAATTTGCGGCGTGACAGATCTTTTTTCATTGGGGCTCCTGGTAAAAAATCAAAACGAAAATCGAAATTCGAAAATAGGGCTGAACTGCTTACTTGTTGCTTGAAAGCGGCGCAATGTACTTGCGCCCCCGTTAATGGAGTGGCTGCAGCGCTACTTCCTTGAAAAAGATAATGTCGTTGTCGCTGTGATTTTGCAGGCCCATGTAGCCCTCGTTGGGGCGTCGACCCCGCTCGGGCTCGAAGTCGAATTTTTTCTCGGGAACGGGCTGGCCCTCCGTGTAGTCGGTGACCTTGATGTCGTTGAGGACGACCACGGTGTGCGGACCGTCAAGCGTGATGAGCATAGTGTTCCACTCGGGGCCGGGCTTGCCAGGGCGAGCGAGCGGCTTGGTTAGCGAATAAAGCGTGCCGGTTACATGGTAATCGTCTTCCTTTGAATCTTCGGGCTGATTGTCGATTTGGACTTCGTAACCGTAGTGGACGGGCATCCAGGGCTCGCGCGGCTCGACAGGAATGCGGATGTAGACGCCGGAATTGTCGTTGTGATCGCGCATCTTGAAGACCACGCGAATGCGGCAGTTGCCGAGCTTGCCGGCGCTCCAGTAGAGCAAGCCCATGCCGCCGTGCGTTTGAATCAGACCGTTCTCGACGGTCATGTTGCCGGGGCCGACGTGTTTCCAGCCAGTAAGATCTTTTCCGTTGAACAGTTGCTGCCAGGGTTTTTCAGTTTGCGAGTAGCCGGGAATGGCGAGCACCGCGGCTGCGGTGAGAACTAGAAAAAACAAATTGCGCATAGGCCCCCTTTTACCGGGGGACATACTACAAGATTCGAGTGAGGCGTAGCAAAAATTTAGATTCTTGTAGTGCAAGCTAGTTTAGTTCGCGTATCCAGATGTTGCGGTAGCGCACTGGGTGATTGTGGTCTTGAAGCGACAACGGGAGTTTTTCCGGTGTTGCGGCGTACGGCGGACGCTGCTGATGTCCGGTGGGTCCGGTTAGCTCCACATTGTCTTGCACCAGGACGCCGTTGTGAAACGCGGTGATGCGGGCGGGACGAAGGAGTTTACCGGCGGAGTCGAAGCGCGGGCCGTGGAAGATGATGTCGTAGATCTGCCACTGTCCGGGCGGGCGCGAGGCGTTTACCTGGGGAGGGAATTGGCCGTAGACGGCGGAGGCTTGGCCGTCGGCGTAGGTCTTGCTTTGGTACGAGTCGAGCACCTGGACTTCGTAAACACCGTGGAGGAAAACGCCGCTGTTGCCGCGGTCCTGGTCTTGCCCTTTCGCGGGACTCGGTTCAGCAAATTCTACGTGGAGTTGGCAGTCGCCGAAGGAGTCGCGAGTGTAGAGCTGGCCGGCCTTGGGGACTACCTCGAAGTAGCCATTTTCCACTTTCCATTTCGCGGTATTGCCGTCTTTATGCTGCCACTTGGAGAGATCTTTGCCGTCGAAAAGAACCGTGGCATCCGAGGGCGGGCGGCCGGGAGTCTCCTGCGTGCTGGAGGTGCCGGCGTCGATTACCGGCGGGAGCGGCCGGTTGCGGTCGTGGATTTGATATTTCGGGTCGACCTGGGTTTGCGCTAACGCGCTCGCGGCCACAAACAACAGTAAGCAAGAAACGACGGCGGTTTTTTTCATTGGCATACCTTTATAAACGAATCCACCTTTTAATCATCGATCCAGCTAAGCGCCGGCACGGATGCGCATGCCGTAGAAGGAGCGGTAGACGAAGAAGAAGGACACGGCAAAGAAGGCGGCGGCGAGAATGTGGGCCAGCCCTTCACCTTGTGAGGCGGTTAGTTGTACGGCCAATTCCACGGCTAGCAGGCCGAAGAGAGTTGTGAACTTGATTACAGGATTTAGTGCGACTGACGAGGTGTCCTTGAAGGGATCGCCAACAGTGTCGCCGATTACGGTGGCGTCGTGGAGCGGCGTGCCTTTTTGCTTTAGCTCGACCTCGACGATTTTTTTTGCGTTGTCCCAGGCGCCGCCGGCGTTAGCCATGAAGATGGCTTGGTACAAGCCGAAGGTCGCGATGGACATCAGGTAGCCGATGAAGAAAAAAGGCTCGATGAAAGAGAACGAGAGGGTCGCGAAGAACACGGCGATGAAGATGTTGAGCATGCCCTTCTGCGCGTACTGGGTGCAGATTTCGACCACGCGCTTGCTGTCGGCCACGCTGGCTGCTGCGGCGCCGTCCAGCTTGATGTGGGCCTTGATGAATTCAACGGCACGATAAGCGCCGGTGGTGACGGCTTGTGTGGAAGCGCCGGTGAACCAGTAGATCATCGCGCCGCCCGTGATCAGGCCGAGGACGAATGGCGCGTGCAGGAGCGAAAGTTTTTCGACGTTTACGGTCAGGCCGTGAGTCAACGCCATGATGATCGAGAAGATCATTGTGGTGGCGCCGACTACCGCGGTGCCGATTAGCACGGGTTTCGCAGTAGCTTTGAACGTATTGCCGGCACCGTCGTTCGCTTCGAGGAGAGTCTTGGCGCGCTCGAAGTTTACGTCGATCCCGTAGTCTTTTTTCAGCTCGCCGTGAATACCGGGAATTTGCTCGATGAGGGAGAGTTCATAGACGGACTGCGCGTTGTCAGTCACCGGGCCATAAGAGTCGACCGCAATCGTGACTGGGCCCATGCCGAGGAAGCCAAACGCCACAAGGCCGAAGGCAAAGACGGGAGCGGCGATCATGATCCCGCCCAAGCCAAGGTTGCTAATGATGTAGCCGACGGACATGAGCGCGACCATGGCCAAGCCGATGTAGTAGGCGGAGAAATTTCCGGCAACGAAGCCGGAGAGGATGCCGAGGGAGGCACCGCCTTCTTCGGCGGATCTGACCACTTCTCTTACGTGGCGCGATTCCGTGGAGGTGAAGACTTTTACCAACTCCGGGATGATGGCGCCGGCTAGCGTGCCGCACGAAATAATTGTGGCCAGCTTCCACCATTGCGAGGAGTCGCCGCCCAGCGTTGGGATGATGAGCGATGAGACGACAAAGGTGAAAGCGATGGAGACGAGCGAGGTGATCCAGACGAGCGAAGTGAGCGGAGATTCATAGTTCATCTCGTCGACATTGCCGTAGCGCGCTTTGGCAATGAGGCCGTTGATGAAGTAAGCGGCCGCGCTGGCGACGAGCATGACGATGCGCATGACGAAGATCCAGACCAGGAGCTGGACTTGCACCGTGGGACTCTTCACGCCGAGAAGAATGAAGGTGATGAGCGCAACTCCGGTGACGCCGTACGTTTCGAAACCATCGGCACTGGGGCCGACGGAATCGCCGGCATTGTCCCCGGTGCAATCTGCGATTACGCCGGGATTGCGTGCGTCGTCTTCCTTGATCTTGAAGACGATTTTCATCAGGTCGGAGCCGATATCGGCGATTTTGGTGAAGATGCCGCCCGCGATGCGCAGCGCGGCCGCGCCTAGGGATTCACCGATAGCGAAGCCGATGAAGCAGGGTCCGGCATAATCGCCAGGAACGAAAAGAAGGATAAGCAGCATCATGAGCAGCTCGACAGAGATGAGCATCATGCCGATGCTCATGCCGGCTTCGAGAGGCGTGTGGTAAATCGGGTAGGGTTTGCCGCGCAGGCTGGCGAAGGCGGTGCGCGAGTTCGCGAACGTGTTGACGCGGATACCGAACCACGCTACTCCGTAGCTTCCCGCGATGCCGACTAGGCTGAAGCCCAGAATGATGGGTAGCGTGACGGCGATGGATTTGCCGGGCACCGGAGCAAGAACGCCGAAGTAGAGCACGATGACAACGGCGATGAAGAGCCACAGAACGATAAGGAATTTGCCTTGCGTGATGAGGTACGTTTTGCAGGTTTCGTAGATTAGCTCGGAGATGTCGCGCATCGAGCGATGCACCGGAAGATTTTTCAGCCGACTATAGATTACGAGGCCGAAAACCAGGCCGAAGATGCAGAAGAGAATGCCGTAGAGCAGAAGCTTGTGGCCATCAATGCCGAGGAATTGCACCTGGCTCAAATCAGGAAGTTTCAGTGCAGCTTCGCCGCCGGCTTTCTCGGTGGATTGAGCGAAAGTGCTCGCGGCAGTGAGCAGGGAAGCAATTGCGGCAGCGATGCTGAATATCGAGAATTTACGAGCTAGTGCCCAGGCAGGTGTAAGCCAGGTGCGCATCAACACTCCTCCGTGAAAAAAGAAAGATTTCGAATTAACTGCGTAATTCCCTGGGCCCTTTTCCGGCACACCAGTATGTCTGGTGATTTTTTCACCGCGCCGGAAGGAGCTTGCCAAACTACAAGAAAGCCCCATTTTGTAATGGGACCGGAACTTGAAACCACAGGCGCCGAGCTTCGTTTTTCATTGCTGGGGCAGGGACCCTGGATGCTCGGCACACGAAGTCGTTGATTTATAACATTTCGCTAATGGCGGGTCAAACGAGGCGATATGATTTGCCGCGCTTAGCGTCAAGTCGGGGCGAAACTGCGCTAACCGACACGAATCGCTGCGCGCAGCACGTGCGACATAGGATTGCCAGCGGTGGTAACATGCGGCATCGTTCCAGGACGGCTAGAACAGGTTCCACGGGGAAATGAGAAGACACGCCAAGTACGTTGTGACGCTGGGGAAAATCGCTTCGCTTGCACTGCGCGACGGACAGAAAATCGCCAAAAATGGAGGCGATCTGGCGGGAATCTTTTAGCGCAGGTTCGTCGAATCGCATGGCATCTCATTTGGTCAATGTACATGAAGTCAGATACGCGCTCGGAGAGGCCGCTGGTCGGAGAATTGTGGTCTGCTCGCGCACATTTCAGGAGGGGCGCGGTTGAGGAATCATTTCTTTATCACGGGAACGGATGCTGGAGTGGGCAAGACAACGCTCTCGGCGCTGCTGTGCGCGGCGTTGGACGCGGTGTACTGGAAGCCGATTCAGACGGGCACACTCGAGGGGTCCGATCGCGTGACCGTGATGCGCCTGGCGGGAATCGGCACGGATCGCACGATCGATGAGGTGTACAAATTTGTGCCGCCAGTGTCGCCGGACTTGGCCGCGCGTTGGGCGGGCACTGAAATTGATCTCGGTCGGATCAATCTTCCGGGTAGCTTGAACAATGATTGGGTAGTGATTGAGGGCGTTGGCGGCGTTTTGGTGCCGATCAATCAAAAGCAGTTCATGCTGGACATGATGGTTAAATTCAAGCTGCCCGTGATTTTGGCAGCGCGCAGCAGCATCGGAACCGTGAATCACACGCTCTTGACGCTGGCCGCACTGCACGCGGCGGAGTTGCCGGTGCACGGCGTGGTATTGATCGGCGACCAGAATCGCGAAAATCGCGAGACCATTGAGCGCTTTGGCCACGTGCGCGTGATCGGCGAGATCCCAAGATTGCCAAATTTGCATCGTACAGCGTTGATGCAAGTGTTCATGAGTCATTTTGATCGCGGGGCGTTTTCCCAGTAAAGGAAGCAGGAGGAGCAGGTTTCATTGCCCGCACAGCTTGGCGTTTGGAAGCAAAGGATCGTAGCGTTTGCGGGGACGTTGGGTGCGCCGGGGCTGTTCCTGATTTCCTTCCTCGATTCGTCTTTTCTAACTTTTCCCGTCATCAACGATTTGTTGCTGATTGAGCTCTCCATGCGCCGGCCCGCGCGTATGCCGTTGTACGCGAGTATGGCGACGCTGGGCTCGTTGCTTGGGTGTGTTTTGCTCTTTTTACTGGCACGCAAAGTGGAAGAAGCCGCGTTCCATAAGAGAGTGGGTGCACGCGGCGCGGCCATCCGGCATTGGGTGGAGCGCAACGGATTTGGCGGCATGCTAGTAGCGGCAATGCTGCCGCCACCGACACCGTTCAAATTTTTTGTGCTGGCCGCTGGTGTGTTTGAGGTGCCGCTGAGGAGTTTTGTTTCGGCGGTCGGGTTGGCGCGGGTGATTCGGTATTTTGGGGTCGGGTATCTAGCGGTGCGGTACGGCGCGAATGCTTTGCCTTATTTGAGCGGCCATAAGTGGCAAGTAGCCCTGGCGCTAATTGTGGTTGTCGCGGTCAGTTATCTGGCCTCGCGCGTGATTCTGAAAGAGCGAGCGGAACATGCGACGAAAGATCCAAAGAGCGAAGAAGTACGAAAGTGAGCGAACCCAGCGTCACATCTGCTTGTCCCACGCCAGTTCATCCGACAAAACTTTTGCGTTAGCATCGCTTTCGACAATCGCGATGACATGCGGGCCGGAGCGTCCCTCGCGTTGTTCGGCGAGGTCGCGAAGCTGGACGCGGTAGCCGGTGCTGATTTTTTCCACGGAGGCTTTGGGGAATTTCGCAACTTCGAGGAAGCGGCGGACGGATACCGTTGTGCGCGCGGCATCCAGCGGAGCCGAAGATTCCGGCTTATAGGAAACGACCGCGGCATCGGGATTGAACGAGGAACCGGGTGCCACGCTCAGGTCGAGATCGTAAAATGCGCGCTCGGTTTCCACCAAACCGCGCCAGTGAAAAGGCGAGTCGGATTCAGCGAACGCTGCGACTCGGCGCGGCAACTCTCCCCGATACGTGCGCGCCTCCATCATGGCGACGGTGTTGCCGTGCAGAACAGATCGCGCGCCGATGTAACCAAAGACGGCCAACAGAGCGATCAGCGCGCCGATTCGTCCGCGCGGCGCTTTTGATTTTGCGCCAATCTCTTCGGTTACGAGGGCAAGCAGTTGCGGCAGAAGCGCGCCGGCCAGAAGGATTACCAGAATCCATAAATCGAAGTGAGCAACCCAGTTCGCAGAATAGCGCTGCGCGCGGAAAGGCCAGAGCAGCTGGACGCTTTCGTTTTGCGTCACGTCCATTGCGACGTGAAGCACGCATGCGGCTAATACAGCAAGAAGAATTTTGCGAAAGCTCTCCGGCTTTGCTTTGCGACGCGTGGCCAGCGCAACTCCGATTGCGAACACAACAATGAGAACGAGTGTTCCAACCACGGAGTGCGTAGCCGTGCGGTGCCAATTCAAAAACGCCGATGGGCTAACGGCGGCGCTGATGGAGTCGATGTTCGCGGCGGAACCCGCGAGGATAGCCGCCGTCACTGTGCCCCACGATGCTCTCGGGAACAGCGCGCGGGTTATGGAGTACGACGCCAACCCGTGCGTGAAAGCGTCCATCTAATTTTTCGATTGCACAGGGATCTTTGTAGCGGCGGAATCTCTGGGCACAAGAAGCCTCAGCGCGCGCGGCACAATTTTGAATTCCACGGGAAGACGCGCCAAGGGTTCGCCGTCGATTTGCGCGTAAACGGGATTCGAATCAAGCGGCTCGCACACGATGCTGTGCGTCTTCCAAAAATGTACGCCGTCAGTGCCGCGCAGCTTGCCGAACCACAAAGTCGGAATATAGCTGAGGTACTTCAAGCCGCTCCTCGTGGTCAGCCCCATCAGCTCGAACTGGTCGGAGTAGAGATCCGCTTCTGTAGTGATCCGGAAGGGACCGCCGTAATGCTTGGTCCTACCAACGACCAGCAGCGTCACGTCCAATTGTTCGTCGCCAGTCACAACGCGGAAATGCGGATATTTGTAGCGGAACACTTCGCGAGCCCCTTGCCACCAGTAAGCCAGAATGCCGACCCGCGCTTTTAGATCGAGGTCGATCGCGTAAACAATCATGCCGTCAGGACCAGCCCCGGCTACGCTCAAAAAGTAGCGCTTCTTGTTCGGCTCGTTCAGAGGTGTAGCAAGGCCCAGCGCAATGTCTCGTATTTCTCCATCCACCAATTTTGCGGCCGCGCTGGGAATGTCCCACGGCAGACCAAGTTCTTTTGCCAGAACGTTTGCGGTCCCGCCTGGAAGCAAAGCCATCGGAACGCGGTGGCCGTTTTGCTGGCCGGCGAGTCCGTTCACGACTTCGTTCAGCGTGCCATCGCCACCGCAGGCAATCACCAGCTGACGTCCTTCGATGGTCGCCCGCTCAGCCATGGCCGTAGCATCGCCGGGGGCGGTCGTTTCCTGCAGGTCGGCGTCAATGCCGCCCCGCGAGAGAATGCGACGCGCCTCGTCGAGCATGCGCCGTCGCCCGCTCCCGCCATTCCCGGCGTTCGGGTTATGAATCAGCAAAGCATTGCGAAGGTTTGGCTGCATCGACCGTCCCGGGCCGCCTCTAGCGGCGGCGCGAAAACTCCATTCTATATAATATGATGCGGATTCCAGTGAACGTTCTTCCGAGGGTTTCATGGCCAAGGCGGTAGCCGCCAAACACGAGGTCGAAGAGCTGCGCGACAAGCTGCGCCATCACGAGTATCTCTATTACGTTTTGGATCAGCCGGAGATTTCCGACGCCGCCTACGACCGCTTGATGAAGCGGCTCGCGGAATTGGAGGCCGCGCACCCGGAGCTGATCACGCCGGATTCTCCCACTGTGCGCGTTGGGGGCACGCCGCGCGCGGGATTTCAGACCGTGCAGCACGCCCGGCCCATGCTGAGCCTGGACAACGCGTTTTCCTACGAGACATTGGCAGATTTTGACCGCCGCGTGCGGCAGGGAATCGGGCGCGAAAAGATCGAGTACATTGCGGAGCATAAATTCGATGGGCTGAGCATTTCGCTGCAGTACGAAAATGGCGGTCTGGCGCGAGGTGTTACGCGCGGCGACGGGCGAACGGGAGAAGACGTCACGCCGAACGTGAAAACGATTCGCTCGATACCGCTGCGTGTGGAGTTGGCCGCATTGAAAAAGCTGAAGCTGCCACCTAGGTTTGAAGTGCGCGGCGAAGTCCTGATGACTCGCAAGGCGTTTGAAGCCATGAACCGGCAGCAGGAGGAGAGCGGCAAGAAAATTTTCGTGAATCCGCGAAATGCGGCGGCAGGTTCGGTGCGCGTGCTCGATCCTTCGATTACCGCGCGGCGGCGCCTGGAGTTCTTTGCGTACTACTTGCTGGTCGATGGCGAGGTTCCCTTCGCGAAACATTCCGATTCCCTCGAAGCATTGAAGCAATTGCGCTTCCGCGCTTCGGAACATTGGAAGTTGTGCGACGGCGTCGAGGAAGTTTTCAAGTATTGCGATGCGTGGGAGCCGAAGCGCGAGGAGTTGCCGTACGAAATCGATGGCGTGGTGATCAAGGTGAATTCCCTGGGGATTCAGCGCGAATTGGGCTACACCGCAAAAGCCCCGCGTTGGGCGATCGCCTACAAATATCCCGCGCGCCAAGAGACCACGGTGGTGAACGACATTCGCGTGCAGGTCGGCCGCACCGGCACGCTGACGCCGGTCGCGGTACTCGAGCCAGTGCAAGTCGGAGGCGTCACTGTCAGCCGTTCCACCCTGCACAACATGGACGAAATCGACCGTTTGGGATTGCAGATTGGCGACACGGTCCTGATCGAGCGTGCCGGCGAAGTGATCCCACACGTCCTGAAGGTGACGAAGGAAGGCGAGAATCGCCGCCCCTTCCGCATGCCCAAAAATTGTCCGGAATGCGGCGGCGCCGTCCACCGCGCAGAAGACGAAGTCGCCTATCGCTGCGTGAACGCGGCCTGCCCAGCGAAGCGCAAAGAGTCGCTCCTGCATTTCGCCAGCCGCCACGCCATGGACATTAACGGTCTAGGCGACAAAATCGTCGACCAGCTAGTGGACAAAGGCATGGTCAAGGACATCGCCGACCTGTACACACTGAAGCTGGACGATGTAGCGGAACTCGAGCGAATGGGAGAAAAATCCGCGCAAAATCTTATAGACCAGATCGCCGCCAGCAAGAAGCACACGCTAGCCCGCCTGATCTACGCGCTAGGCATCCGCATGGTAGGCGAGCGCACCGGCCAGCTATTGGCCGAGCATTTTTCCTCTCTCGACGAGTTGGCGGTAGCCAACGAGGAGCAGCTTTTCGAGGTAACCGAAGTCGGCCCGAAAGTAGCCGCCGCCATAGCCGAATTCTTTTCTGAATCCGCCAACCAAAAAATAATCAAGAAGCTAGACAAAGCCGGGGTCCGCCCCACAGCCGAAAAGCGCGTAATCAAAAGCCAGAAATTCGCCGGCAAATCCTTCGTCTTCACCGGCGGCCTAGCCCATCGCTCCCGGGAAGAAGCTGGCCAGCTAGTAATGCAGCACGGTGCAAAGGTGTCCGGCTCCGTAAGCAAGAAAACCGACTACGTAGTAGTAGGCACCGATCCCGGCTCCAAGTACGACAAAGCCAAAGAGCTAGGCGTCCCAGTCCTAACCGAACCCGAATTCGAAAAGCTCCTAGGGTTAAAGTAGCGATCTGTTTGTCGACGGGATTACTAGCTTAACGTACATTCCTGCGGCATAATCCGTCGGCTGCTCCAGGCTTTTTCGATGAAACGCCTCGCGGATTTTCTGAGATCGGTGATGCCGGAGGACCCAGCGCAGTTGCTATTTCTCGCGGGTACGGTATGCCTGGTTATTGCGCCCCGCTTGAGCTGGTGGCCTGCCGGGTTTCAGCTTGCCCCGGAGCATCAGGGCGATTGGCTGAACCGTCAGATTGGGGCCCTTGGCGGCGTCATTTTCTTTCCCATCCTCTTTGCCGGAATCGCCGGATATTTCATTGCCTTCTGGCCGGGCCCGCAACCGGTGCGGCGGATTTTGTCCTGCGTCTATTTGCCCACGGTTCCTATCTTGGCGATCCTCTGCTTGCGATTTGTTCACCTTGTCAGGCCGCACCGTTCGGTCCTTGAAGCCGTCGGGCCTCATACCCGCCCTTGGCCTGAGTTTCCGCTGTTGAGAGTACCCGGCCTTCAATTTTGCCTGACAGGCCTGCTCCTGATCGGGATTTTCACGGGAAGGCTGATGGTTAGGCGATCTTCACTTCCTTTGGCATTGCCCCGCGCATCACTTTTGCGCGATGACGACCCCGGAACATGGCGCCGCACGCAGATTTTGATTTGGGTGCTGATCGGTCCTCTTTTTCTGACCACCGCCTTCATCGCCGTACCGCTGACGCTTTCTCCGCATTTTCTGCAATATGTTCAAAGTGTCTGGTTTTCCAGATTAGGTATCCCCGTACAGATGCTGCTGTTTCTTGCGGTTGCCACATGTCTCATCGGGAAATCCGCAGCGACAATGTTGCGAAGTGCTCTGCGGCTTCCAAGCGAAAAATACGCTGTCTTGGCGGTCCTCTTTTCAATTGGGATTCCTTCGCTCATAACCCTGGGGCAATATCTGTGGGAGCGTGCGCAATTGGTGCGGCATGACGTCGGTACGGTCGTCTGGGAGCCAGGTACTTATTTCCATTTTCCAGAAGCTTGGGCTCTTCTCTTGTTTTTCCCGGCACTCTTCGAGGAGATTATTTTTCGCGGATTCTTGCAGCCACGATTTGTCCAACGATATGGCCTGCTCCGGGGAGTATTCCTGGTGGGAATCGTTTGGGCGGCGTTCCACTTTCCGTCCGACATATCTTTTTCGCATTTCGGTTTTTGGGCCGCGATACGGAGCGTGTGCTTTCGTCTTTTCATCTGCATTGCGCTGAGTTTCGTATTGGGTTGGCTTACGTTGGAAACGGGTTCCGTGCTGGCTGCAGCCCTGGCGCATACCTTCTATAACGTTCTGTTCTTTTCAGAGCTGGGGACCACCCTTTCCTGGAAAGAATTTGTTGTGCGTTGGTCTGTGGGCCGTGTTGGGATGGATTCTGTTTCGCTACTGGCCTGCGAAACCTGAATTACCGGAACCGCTCCAAGTCGCCGAAGCCATTGATCAAGCCTAGCTGGTCAAAAGCTCTTTAGGCGTAAAGCTGGCCATAATCTATCGCTCTCGCTTAGTTCCAATACCGAATAGCTCCCACCAGAGTCCCAAGCCGTGAAATGTCCCGTCTTTTCCCGACTGGCCACGAGAGCCCTTTGTCCTATGCGGATGGCGGCGGCAACGGCGGGCAAAGAAAGCAAAAAAAGAACTTGCATCTGATGCAGTGTTGTAGTTAACTATAACACTAGGGTTGAGCAAAAATGATCACCCCTCAACCACCCGAACGAAAACGGTAACCCAAAAGTAAAGAAGCATAAGGAGAAGAAACATGAAATCCCTTCGTTTAATGCTATCCGTCCTTTTTCTGATGTCGCTATCCACCGTGGCTCTCGCACAGTCCGACCCGCAAAAGTCCTTCGACAAACTGAAAACTTTGGCGGGTTCATGGGAAGCTCACGTGACCGTCGTGCCGCCGCAACCCAAGATGGGGGACGGTACGCTCATGCAGCTCTCACTGCGCGTGACTTCCCGGGGAAACGCCCTGGTACATGAGATGAAGCAACTGGGAACGCCGGACGATCCGGCTCATTACGACCATCCGGTCACCATGTTTTATCTAGATGGAGATCGCTTGCTCCTGACGCATTATTGTGACGCGGGGAATCGCCCGCGCATGGTCGCCAGGACGTCACCGGACGGAAAGACAGTGGAATTTGATTTCATCGACGTGGCCGGGAGCACGGAGTACGGACACATGCACCATGCCGTGTTCACCTTCGTCGACGCGAACCATCACATCGAGGACTGGACCTACATGACGCCCGGGGACAAACCGGTCCACGCGCACTTCGACCTGCAGCGCACAAAATGACGGAACGTATCTGTGGCAGGCCTAGCCGGAAAACCTGATGGACCGTGAATGGAATGACAGTCAGCCGATCTACCGCCAGCTTCGCGACCGCGTCGTCGCGATGATACTCGACGGCGTGCTCAAAGAAGGCGATCCGCTGCCATCGGTGCGCAATGTCGCGGCCGAATCCCGAGTCAATCCGCTTACGGTTCTGAAGGGTTATCAACAATTGGTGGACGAGGGACTTGTGGAGACCAGACGAGGCCGCGGCATGTTCATCAATTCCGGCGCACGCAATTTGCTGCTGCAAGGCGAACGCCAGAAATTTCTTGCCGAAGAATGGCCCAGAGTCTACGCAACGATCCAGCGGCTCGGCTTGAAGCCGAAAGAACTTTTGGATGCCGGCGCATCCCGCCGGTCGTCATCGAAGGCTACAGAGGAGGAGCGTTGAAGCCATGACATGCATAGAAGCACGGGGCCTCCGCAAAGCCTTTGGCACAACCGTCGCGGTCGACGGCGTCGATCTGCGCGTCGAAGAAGGCCGCATTCTCGGACTCATCGGTCCCAACGGCGCAGGCAAGACCACCGCGCTAAACGCGATTCTCGGCCTCACCCCATACCAGGGCGAACTAAAAGTGCTCGGACGCGACCCCTGGGCCAACCGCGATCAGCTCATGCGCGATGTGTGCTTCATTGCGGATGTCGCGGTTCTGCCGCGCTGGATCCGCGTTTCGCAGGCGCTCGATTACGTCGCCGGCGTGCATCCGCGATTCGATCGCGCCAAAGCCGAAGGTTTTCTCGCCAGGACCACCATCAAGCGCACCAGCAAGGTCCGCGAACTGTCGAAAGGCATGGTGGCCCAACTGCATCTCGCCCTGGTTATGGCTATTGACGCCAGATTGTTGGTGCTGGATGAGCCGACGCTCGGCCTCGACATTCTCTATCGCAAGCAGTTCTACGATTCTCTGCTGAACGACTACTTCGATCGCACCCGCACCATCGTGGTGACCACACATCAAGTGGAAGAAATCCAGGACGTGCTCACCGATCTCATGTTCATCGATCGCGGCCGCATCGTACTCAGTTGCAGCATGGAAGAATTCGAATCGCGCTATGTGGAGGTGACCGTGCATCCGGACCATCTCGCCGCAGCGCGGGCCCTCAAGCCGATTCACGAGCGCCAGGTATTCGGTCGCACCATCCTGCTGTTCGATCGTGCCGATCGTCAGCAACTCGCCGCCCTCGGCGACCTGCGTAAGCCCAGCATCGCCGACTTGTTTGTCGCCGTGCTGGGCAATCAAAACGCCGCGGCTCAAGGAGCGGCTCGATGACTACTCCATCAAACGCCATGCCCGGCTCCCCATTGGAATCCCAGGGAATCGACTCGCAGCGCATTGCGCTCGCGCCCCTGTCCCCGACTCGGCCCCTGTACTGGTCGATCCGCCGCGAACTTTGGGAGAACCGTTCCATCTATGTAGCCCCGCTGGTCGCCGGCGTCCTGGGAATGCTTGCCTTCTACATCAATCTGTTTTATCTGCCGCGCACCCTGCGTGCAGTTCCGGGCATGGACCCGGGCCATCAGCAGATGATGATAGCCATGCCGTACGGCCACCTTGCCTGGCTGCTTCTCCCTACCGCCTTTATCGTCGGTTTCTTCTACTCGCTTGACGCGCTGCACGGCGAGCGTCGCGATCGCAGCATCTTGTTCTGGAAGTCACTGCCCGTTTCTGATCTTACGACCGTGCTCTCCAAGGCCAGCATTCCTCTTGTAATTTTGCCGCTCCTCGTTTTTGCCATCGCCGTAGTCCTCCATCTGATGATGCTGCTGCTGAGCACCGCTGTCCTGCTGCTGACCGGAGGCGTCGCGACGCTGTGGGCACACTTGCCGCTGTTCCAGCTGGAATTGGTGCTCCTCTACGGCTTGGTCGTGAGTGCCCTCTGGCATGCGCCACTCTACGCGTGGCTGCTGCTAGTCTCCGCCTGGGCGCGCCGCGCTACATTTTTATGGGCCGTCTTACCTCTGCTCGCGATAGGCGTTCTCGAATGGATTGTGTTCCATACATGGCATTTCGCCAACCTGCTGCATAACCGCTTGCTGGGATTCGCCTGGGACGCTTTCAATTTCACGACCCCGGATGGCTCCGCGGTAGATCTGCATTTTATTCCAGTCTCGCTACTCACTCCGGGAAGGTTCCTGAGCACACCGGGTTTGTGGATCGGACTGATATTCGCGGCGATATTCCTCGCCGCAGCGGTCCGCCTGCGCCGCTCCAGCGAGCCGATCTGATTCCTGTGGGTAAGGATTCAATGCTTCGCCTAGCGAGAACCGAGTAGAAACGCAGTTGCAATGTCGAATTCGATGATTAGGAGGAAACATGGAACCCATGATTAGTGTTAACAGCTCACCGACACAATGCACTTCTCTCTCACCCAATGCTCCGATTTGGCAGGACATCCTGGCGCAGGCCATGACCGGCGAAATACTCGCCGCGATGAACTACGCCTCCTTATCTGAGATTTGTGACGATCCCGCGGAAGTAGCTGACGCGTTGGAGCATGCGCAGGGAGAACGCGGCCATGCTGCCGCTTTCGCCGCCGAGGGCCACAAGATTGGAGTGAATGTCACAGATAACGTCGACGCCAAGCATTGGAAGCGGCTCCGCGAAGCATTCCTGCGTTGCATCGCCGAACGCGACTTCATCGCCTGCCTGATCGTGCAGGAAATCATGCTGGAATCGTTCGCCGTCGCAAGCTATTCACGCGTAGGTAAGGTAGCTCCGGGCAGCCTTGGAAAAACCTTCGCCCGCATCGCAGCAGAGGAAGAAGATCACGTCGATCACGCCATGTCGATTCTCCGAGCGGAACGAGCCCGCGACACGCAGCGCTTCGACGACAAGGTCTACCGGCTGCATCTGGATGTGATGACCACCCTCGCGCAGATGCTGGCGAAGGAATGCAAGGATGGAAATTGCGAAGTGTGCCACGCCAGCTGTGTGAAGCCCTCACTGTTCGAGGTCAGCTTGTCCGCAGCCGAGCTTCGCGGAGCGTCGCTGCAGCAGTATCTGAAGACGCTAGACATGCTGGGCGTACCCGGGGAGGTCACACTTACATGGGTGACGCAGTTGCCGGTATAGCCAGGCGAGGGCGGACTACCGAGGTCGATTTCGCTCTGATTGGGCATCAGGAGAGTTGGAGAGCGGCTGCGGACGTACTCGCTGTCCTGCGCGGACCCGAGCGTACGCCTCTGCCGCACGATGAGATCAAGGACATCCTTCCATGGATTCCGCCCAG
>JAOAPV010000085.1 GCA_025463055.1 Candidatus Acidiferrum typicum | reverse complement strand
TTCCATGTTCTCTTCGGGACGCGCGGGGACCTGCTTTCGTTCGCGCTCGTTGAGATCGGGCATGTCATCGCTGCTCTGCAGACCGGCACGACCCCAATAAAACCAGCAGTCTTGTTTACCGGCAAGTTTACCGAGTTCGACATAATAACGGGCGGTAGGTGCGAGCTGTCCATTCTCCCAACGGGAAACGGTCATGGCGGAACAGTCCAGCTTCCTGGCCAGTTCTCCCTGAGAGATTCCCAATTTTTGACGAAGACTTCGGATTTGCTCGGCCCACTCGGTGGGTGCGTGCTCTTTTCGTTTCCTTTTGGGCATTCGTTTCCTTTACTGCGTGACCAGTTTAACCTACTAATTTAGTGTATCAATCTAATATATCACGGCGGCGCGCGACTTCAAATCTTCGAGGACTGCGACGACATTGGCGTACGCGATCATCTCACCTTTCCACTTGTGCCAGACCGCCGAGTTGGCGATGACGCCCTGGCATTCCTGCTGCGCTTCTTCAAACTTTCGTGTGACTTGATCGATCGCGTCTTGCAGAGCGCGGCAGCGCGTCTCTTCAGTGTCTTTCGCACTGTCCCGGGAGCCTGCGCCAGCACTGCAGTAGGCTGCTCCGGCCGCAAACATGTCAAAAAAAAGCGTGAGCGAATCCGTGATTGCGCCGGATGCCGCGCTAACGGGTGCAAAAGCCCGTCTGGGGGAGGAAAAACCGCGAGATGGGGGACGACGCCGCACGTTTCACCTGCTGCGACCCCTAGGACACAGTGTAAGCACAATGAAAGGGAAGTGTCCACAGATATTGATTGAGGAAAAAAAGGAAAAAAAGTGAGAAGAGAGGAAACTTGGCGTTGCAAGGGTAACGCGGTGGATGTAACATCCATGTTAGTCGCTTCTGAGGCAAGCAAAACGCTTCATGGCGGCACTCCACCACCGAGAACTTCCATGAACGGCGTCTTCGACAATAATCAACTTCCCGATTTAAGGTGTCTTCCCTCTTTGTGCCGAGGTATTTACAATCGCGTGGCTCTGAAGGTGGGGTGCGATCCATCTTATGTGAGCCGCGTGGCGCGCGGCGAGCGCAATTCCGACGCAGTGTCGGAAGCTTTGCGCGCGGAGATCCAGCTCACTTGGGCGAAAGCCAGTGAGGGGATTCCCGACGCCGCTGAAAAAAACGCGAAACGCAAAGCGCGCGTGGCATCGGCTTAGCATCATCCTCAACAAGACATTCCCAGTAGCACGTCCAATCGCGTGATCTTGCGAAGCGCTCGGTAAACTGCGCAAAAAAACGTGCTTGAGGCGCGGTCAGGCAAAGCCTGCACTCAAATACCCTAACGGCCTTATCACGATGAGAGCATTCCTGTGCAAACTCGAACGAGGCGAATATTTTTTTGCCGAATCACGAGAAATAGGAGTGCAGATATGTCTAGCGAATCAGAAATGAGGCGCAACGCTCGCGACGGCGGGACGCAAGCGCAGGTGCTGCAACGCTGGGGAATGTTGCTCGGCGGCGGCGCATTGACGGTGTATGCGTTGACGCGCCGTAAACCAGGCATCGCGCTGGCGGCAGCGGGAGGCTTGCTCGCGTACCGCGGAGCCACGATGGGGACAGGGAAGTTTCGTGCGAGGGCTAGCTTTGCCATCAATTGCCCGCCGGAAACGGCTTATCGAATGTGGCGAATGCTTGAGAACCTGCCGATTTTCATGCGGCACTTGGAATCGGTGCGGGAAAGAGGAGACGGGAAGTCTGAGTGGACGGCGATTGGCCCGCTGAACACGCGGATTCGATGGAACGCGGAGATTACCGAGGATCGGGAGAACGAATTTCTGGCGTGGAGGTCAACGCAGAATTCTGATTTTCAGACTTGGGGCTCGGTGGAGTTCCGGCGTGCGCCGGGGAATCGCGGCACGATTGTGACGGCGGAAATGGAATACGTGCCACCGGGCGGCGTGCTGGGCAAAGCGGCCGCGGCAATTTTCGGGAAAGATCCGGAGTTCACGATGCGCGAGGACGTGAGGCGGTTCAAGGCGCTGATTGAAATGCACGAAATCCCAACGACCGAAGGGCAGCCGCACGGGCCGCGCTCGGCGATCATATCGACAGTTCACCAAATATATCCAGAGCATCGCAAACCCTCGGAATATTACGCCGGCGAACGAATGGCCGCACAAAGGAGAGCGTCATGAAGGCAGTCTGTTGGATGGGCACGGAGAAGATGAGTGTCGAAACTGTGCCGGACCCGAGGATATTGAATCCCCGGGATGCGATCGTGCGCATCACGAGCACATGCATCTGCGGGTCGGATCTACATTTATATGATGGCTACATACCGACCATGGAACAGGGCGACATTATGGGCCACGAGTTTATGGGCGAAGTAATGGAAGTGGGCTCGGGGGTGGACCAAGGGAAGCTGAGAGTGGGAGACCACGTGGTCGTGCCGTTCACCATCGCGTGCGGGAACTGCTTTTTCTGCCAGAACCAACTGTGGTCATGCTGCGACAACACGAATCCAAACGCGTGGATCGCGGAAAAGATGATGGGCTATTCGCCATCGGGATTATTTGGCTACACGCACATGATGGGCGGCTACGCGGGAGGTCAGGCGCAATATGCGCGGGTGCCTTGCGCCGATGTGGGTCCGCTGAAAATTCCGGGAGGATTGCCGGACGAGAAAGTTGTTTTTCTATCTGACATTTTCCCGACCGGGTATATGGCGGCGGAAAATTGCAACATTCAACAGGGAGATACGGTCGCAATTTGGGGATGCGGACCGGTCGCGCAGTTTGCGATTCGGAGCGCGTTCATGCTGGGAGCGGAGCGCGTAATTGCGATTGACCGCGTTCCGGAGCGGCTACAAATGGCGCGGGACGGCGGAGCGGAGACCATTAACTTCGAGGAAGTCGACAGCGTTCTCGATGTATTGAAGGATATGACCGGAAATCGGGGGCCAGACTCTTGCATGGACGCAGTCGGCATGGAAGCGAGCGGGCATTCGCTTTTCTATGCGACGGACCGCGCCAAGCAGGCGTTGCGAATCAAGATGGACCGCGCGGAAGTGCTGCGGCAATGCATACGCGCGTGCCGCAAGGGTGGAACGGTCTCGATTCCGGGCGTGTATGCGGGCTTTGTCGATAACGTCCCTATTGGCGGGGGCATGAATAAGGCGCTCACGTTCAAGACGGGGCAGACACACATGATGCGTTACATGCGACCGCTGCTCGAGCGCATTGAGCGCGGAGAGATCGATCCGAGCTTTGTGATCAGTCATCGCGTGCCACTTGATCGCGCGCCGGAGATGTACCGCGTCTTCCGCGACAAAGAGGATCGCTGCATCAAAGTGGTCCTCGATCCATGGGCCGACGGGGCGAGAGCAGCGTAAAGCTGGTCCCCTGGCGCAACTAAAAGGAAAGCTAAGGAGAAAATAATGGCTGGAATACTGAAGGGCGGACCGAAAATTATCTCGGCGCGAACTCATGCAGTGATTGATTACATTCATGCGGCCACGAATTTTGCCGTAGCCGCCATGTTTTGGAAACGCAACCGGCGCAGGGCCGCAAAAGGCGCGTTCGCTTTAGGGGCCGCGGTGCTGGGGAACGCGCTGATGACGGATTATCCGGGCGGCGTGTTCCGTCTTTATCCTTTCAAGGTCCACGGGATTCTGGACTATGGAGTCGCGGCCGCGAGCGGCTTCATGCCAGAGATGACCGGCATTCGGCCGCATACCGGGGAGGGCAAGTTCTTCCGGGTTCAAGGGACTGGGGAGACCGCGATTGCGGCTATCAGCGATTATGATGACAACACCGGGGCTCGGCGCTTCCGCTGATGGGAGCGGAGTCGGTCCGACTGAGCCACCTTTAGGAAAGAAACAGAAACAACAGGAAAGAAGGGAAGCGCCGCAGCAATGCGGCGCTTTTCTTTTGCCGTACCACCGCCCAGGGTTGCCGCAATTTCCAGCCTCGACCGCCGTACTCCGAGACGGGCCATTAAATGGACCTGCAGAGTTCATGATTAAAAACTCGTTGACTTTGCGGGCGGAATACACAACCATGTGGTTGTGGATGCCTCAGCGCAACACTTTCCGCTCTCTCCGACCCGACTCGGCGGTCGATACTTAGCCGACTCGCAGCCGGCCCTGCAACCGTCGGCCAATTGGCTGGACCCTTTCGGATGTCTCAGCAGGCTGTTTCCAAACACCTCGCATATCTGGAGCGGGCGCGTCTAATCGAGAAGCGTCGTCAAGGACGTCGGCACGTATGTACGCTACGCCCGGCCCCGTTCAAGGAAGTTGCTGATTTGGTTGAGCACTATCGAATTTTCTGGGAGCAGGCGTTGAACCGTTTGGACGCATATCTGCGCGCAACGGAAGCCGAGGAGAAGAGACGTGGCCATAAGCAACGTCACTAGCCCGATGAACGTGTGTTTTTCAGGTAGCGCTCTCGAACCGTCTCCACGAACTGCTCTTTGTCCTTTTGCATTTGGCGGACGAGGGGCTGATTGCCGGTTTCTTCGTGCTTTGCCGCCCAAAGAACCATATCGGTGAGGACGGGAGCGAGATCGAGGCCCTTGGGAGTCAGAAGATAAATCAGCTTTCGTCCATCGGAGGGATCTTCTTGCGTCGTGACGATGCCATGGGTGACCAGTCTCTTCAGGCGATCGGACAGGATATTGGTGGCGATTCCTTCGTACGAGGTGAGGAATTCCTTAAAGGTGCGGAAACCGCGCAACATCATGTCGCGGAGGATCAGGAGAGACCAGCGGTCGCCAAGCATTTCGACGGAGGCGTTGAGGGGGCAACCGGAGCGGCGGTTGGGGACAGACTTCTTAACACGCACAGGGCATCGTAGCATTTATCACTTGCAATTAGCAAGTGAGGTTGGCAGACTGGCGTTTTGTCAGACGGTAATTTCAGAGTTTTAGAGGAGGAAGAACATGAGCCAAGCCGGAATGAAACAAACACCCATAGCGGGGAGTAAGACAGAGGTGAATGCTTATCTGTTGTTCAACGGAGAGTGCGAAGCTGCTTTCAAATTTTATGAGAAATGCCTGGGCGGAAAGATCGAGATGGCTATGACCCACGGGGATTCGCCGATGTCGGATAAGGTGCCGCCAGAATGGCGCAAGAAGATAATGCATACGCGCATGACGGTGGGGAACACGGTGCTGATGGGCTCGGATGCTCCGCCCGACCGTTATGAAGAACCCAAAGGCTTTTCGCTTTCAGTGGGTACTAAGGACCCGGCGGAAGCGGAGCGGATGTTCAACGAATTGGCGGCAGGCGGGAAAGTGCAGATGCCGCTGCAGCAGACGTTCTGGGCGGTAAGATTCGGGATGCTTGTCGATCGATTCGGCATACCGTGGATGATTAACTGCGAACAACCGGCGGCGTGATTGCCGAGCTGTAGCTGTATATATGGATGCGAGCGGAACACAAGGAGCTATCGATGAGCGGAGTACGGCTACTGGTTGGCACACGCAAAGGCGCGTTCGTGCTGACCTCGGATGGAAAGCGCGAGAAATGGGACGTGAGCGGTCCGCATTTCGCGGGCTGGGAGGTTTACCACGTCAAGGGATCGCCTGCGGACCCGAACCGATTGTATGCGTCACAGACCAGCGGCTGGTTCGGGCAGATCATTCAGCGCTCGGACGATGGCGGCAAAACCTGGACGCAGCCGGGAACGCCACCAGGTGAACGAACCACGCCCGAGGGAACGCCGAAGGCCGAGAGCAACAAGTTCCAGTACGACACGTCTGCGGAAACCGGCAAACCGCTAACCACTCATCAGTTTTACGACGGCACACAGTATCCCTGGGAGTTCAAACGCGTGTGGCATGTGGAGCCATCGCTGAGTGATCCGGATACTGTGTATGCCGGGGTGGAGGATGCCGCGTTGTTCCGCTCGACGGATGGCGGCAAAAACTGGAAGGAACTCTCCGGATTGCGTGGTCATGGCACCGGCCCCAAGTGGCAGCCAGGAGCCGGAGGCATGTGCCTGCACACAGTCCTTCTGGATCCGAGCAATCCGCAGCGGATTTTTGTTGCCATTTCTGCGGCGGGCGCGTTTCGCAGCGACGATGCCGGAGAAACATGGAAGCCGATAAACCGCGGCCTGAAATCACAATATATTCCCAGTCCTGAAGCGGAAGTAGGTCACTGCGTTCACCGCATTGCGATGCACCCGTCGAAGCCGGGAGTGCTGTTCATGCAGAAGCACTGGGACGTGATGCGCAGCGATAACGCGGGTGACTCGTGGCACGAAGTCAGCGGGAATTTGCCAACGGACTTCGGATTTCCTATCGACGTTCACGCGCACGAGCCCGAGACCGTCTACGTGGTGCCAATCAAGAGCGATTCGGAGCATTTTCCCCCAGATGGAAAGCTGCGCGTGTACCGCAGCCGCACGGGTGGAAACGAATGGGAAGCGCTCACGAAAGGTTTGCCGCAACGGGATTGCTACGTTAACGTGCTGCGCGACGCCATGGCGGTGGATTCGCTGGATAAATGCGGCGTGTATTTCGGGACGACCGGAGGGCAGGTGTACGGCTCGGCGGATGCTGGAGACACGTGGGCGCCGATCGTGCGGGATCTTCCGGCGGTACTTTCTGTCGAGGTACAGACGCTGCCATGATCCGGGTTGTGCTCCCGCCACACTTGCGGGGACTCGCGCACGTCACCGGGGAAGTGCAGGTCGATATTACGGGACCGGTCACACAGCGCTCCGTGGTGGACGCGATCGAGGCGAGTTATCCGATGCTGCGCGGCACCATACGTGACCATGTTACCCAGCAGCGGCGGCCATTTTTGCGGTTCTTTGCGTGCGAGGAGGACCTTTCGCATGAATCTATCGATACGCCGCTGCCGGAAGCGGTCGTCTCGGGGAAAGAACCGTTGCTGATTGTTGGGGCGATCGCGGGCGGTTAACAAATTGAGTCGAATTTCCTGCAAAACGGAAACGCTCGCGTCTAAATCTCGTTAGAACAACACAGGGGGAGAATGTCGTCTACTAGCCAAGTTTCCGAAATTGAACAGTCCGCCGCTCGCGTTTCCTCGTCAAAGAAGGGCGTGTGGGTTGGGCGGGCGCTCAGCGGATTGGTTGTGCTTTTACTGATTCCTGACGCGATCATCAAATTCATAAAGCCGGCGCCGGTGGTCGACACATTCGCGCACTTGGGATTGCCGCTGAGCAACGCCGTCACACTGGGGATCCTTTTGCTTGCCTGCACTGCGCTCTACGCGATTCCACGTACGTCTGTACTTGGTGCGATTTTGCTGACCGGGTATTTTGGCGGGGCAGTAGCGACGCATTTACGTGTTGGCGATCCGCTCTTCAGCCATATTTTGTTTCCAACGTATTTGGATGTGCTGCTCTGGCTTGGGCTGTACTTGCGGGATAGCCGGTTGCGGGCGCTGATTCCTTTGCGGAGCTAACAGCACTTCAAAGATAGGCGACGGGGAAGCACTAAATTGCAAGGAGATTGAAGATGATTCCGAAGCCAGAATTGTTTCTTCAGGACTTGACAGTCGCACTCAGGTCCCTGACGCGCGCAAAGGGCTTGGCGATCACCGTCGTGCTCACCCTGGCGCTCGGCATCGGAGCCAACGCGGCTATCTTTACTCTAGTTCGCGGCGTGTTGCTCCGCCCGCTAGTCAATCAGGACGAGGATCGGCTGATCTACATCCGCCAGAGCGCGCCTGGCATCGGCATCGACAACGCCAATTTCTCAGTACCCGAAATTCAGGATCTGCGCGCAGGCGTGAGATCTGTTAGCTCCATTGGCGATTTCTCGACCATCGGCTTCACCATGGTTGGCCTGGGCGACCCCCGCGAAGTTCGCGCCGGAGTTGTAGGCGGTTCCTATTTCGATGTGATGGGTTTGCACCCGGTCCTCGGCCGGCTCCTCGACATGCGGGATGACGGCCCCAACGCAGCGGGTGCTGCAGTCCTCACTCATCGTTTCTGGAGCACTACACTCAAGAGCGATCCCTCGGTGATCGGCAAGCAGATTCGGCTCGGTGAGCGCTCGGCGACGATCGTGGGCGTGTTGGAGCCCTCGGTGCCCTATCCCGCGGA
>JAOAPV010000132.1 GCA_025463055.1 Candidatus Acidiferrum typicum | reverse complement strand
ACTTTCTGCTTGCAGGGTCGAAGTTCGTCATCGCCGGATATGGCTGGTGCGGACGCGGTCTTGCCAGCCGGGCACGCGGAGCCGGCGCCGAGGTCATCATCACTGAAGTCGATCCGACGAAGGCGCTTGAGGCCGCAATGGACGGGTTCCGCGTAATGGCGATGGCTGAAGCTGCGAAACTCGGTGACGTGTTCTGCACTGTGACCGGAAACAAAAGCGTGATCACCAGGGAGCACGTTGAAGTGATGAAAAACGGGGCAATCATTTCAAATTCCGGACACTTCAATGTGGAGATTGATATTCCGGCGCTCGAAAAAATGTCATCTTCGAAGCGCACGACGCGCAATTTCGTTGAAGAGTACTCGCTGAAAGATGGGCGGAAGATCAACTTGCTGGGCGAAGGCAGACTTATTAACCTGGCTGCTGCGGAAGGCCATCCGCCGTCGGTGATGGACATGAGCTTCGCCGACCAGGCGCTCTCGGTCGACTATATGGTGAAGAACCACTCGACGCTGGAAAAGAAGGTCTACCGCGTGCCAGAAGAACTGGATAAGCGGGTCGCGAAGTTAAAGCTGGAGTCTATGGGAATTAAGATCGACAAGCTGACTCCGGAACAGGAAGAGTATCTGGCTGGGTGGTCGGAAGGTACTTAGCATTTAGCACTTGGCATTTAGCAGATCGGGGCGGCGCGAGCCGCCCTTTTTATTTGGGTACTAAATCTTTTCACCACGGAGACACGGAGAAGTCTGTTTGCGAAACATTGGCAACTTGGCGGTCAATAGTGATCCCGCATACGACGCTGATGATCCAGTCGTATCGTAAGGTCCCTCCCTCGCACTGAGAAGGCGAGTTCGGGATGACATCACGGAATAAAACCTACAAATCGCGCCAACGGAAACGCTTCAAGGCATGGTGACTTATCAGGCGAGGAAGGTCTTAGGCGACGACTGCGCTGTCGGCCTTCAGGCGCTCGGCCTGGAAGTGCGTGATTAACGCGTCAATGAGCGGCTGGAGTTTGCCGTCCATTGCTTCCGGGAGTTGGTGAAGGGTGAAGCCGATACGGTGATCGGTTACGCGGTTCTGGGGGAAATTGTAAGTGCGGATTTTTTCGCTGCGGTCGCCGCTGCCCACCATCTGCTTGCGTTCTTTGGCCAGCGTGTCCTGCTGCTTCTGCATTTCCATTTCGTAGAGACGGGAACGCAGGACGCGCAGGGCTTTTTCGCGGTTCTTGATTTGCGATTTTTCGTCCTGGCAACTGACGACGGTGTTAGTTGGAATATGAGTCATGCGCACGGCAGAGTAAGTCGTGTTAACCGACTGGCCCCCGGGACCGGATGAGCAGAAGGTATCGATGCGAAGGTCTTTGGCCTCGATCTTGATGTCCACTTCTTCGGCTTCGGGCAACACGGCAACTGTAACCGCTGAGGTATGGACGCGGCCCTGCTGCTCGGTTTCCGGAACGCGTTGGACGCGATGCACGCCGCTTTCGTACTTGAGCTGCGAGTAAACACGATCGCCTTCTATCATCGCGATCACTTCTTTGAGCCCACGCACGCCCGACTCTGATGTGGAAAGAACCTCCACTTTCCAGCGCTTCGATTCTGCGTAGCGGTCGTACATGCGGAAAAGTTCGGCGGCAAAGAGAGTGGCTTCGTCTCCGCCGGTGCCGGCGCGAATTTCAAGGATGACATTCTTTTCGTCGTTCGGATCTTTGGGCAGCAGCAAGAACTTAAGCTCTTCTTCGACGGCCCCGACACGGGCTTCTAACTTGTCGAGTTCTTCCTGAGCGTAAGCGCGCATCTCGGGGTCTTTTTCGTCGGCGAGGACAGCTTTGCTTTCGGCAATGCCTTTTTTCAAGTCTTTGAACTCGCGATACTTGTCGACGATGGGCGCAACTTCGCTGTGCGCTTTAGCAGTCTTCTGGTATTTCGCCGAATCAGTGACGATTTCCGGCGAAGCGAGGGCCTGAGTCAGCTCCTCGTAACGGGCTTCGATTTGGTCGAGTCTTTCGAACATAGTAGTCAGTGGCCAGTTGCTAGTGGCCAACCTCTTTCATAGATTGTGCTGTAAGTGTGAAGGAAGCGCGAGGGAATTGTGCGGTGGGACCGCTAGGCGATCACTAGTTCCCCGCCGTGTTCCTTTTCGAGACTCATGGAGTGCTCAAGCGCGGAAATCGCGCATTCGGCCTGTGCGTCGGAAGGTGGTTGTGTGGTGACTCGCTGCAGCCAGAGGCCGGGAGCGGTCATGATTGCGAACAGTGACTTACGGCGTCTGGCGGCGAATCGGATGATTTCGTACGAGACTCCCGTGATCACTGGCAGCAGCGCGATGCGAACCCCGAAACGTGCCCAGAACGTTGTGACTGGGACCAGCATGTAAATGAAGATCGAGATGATCATCACCGTCATCAGGAAGCTGGTGCCGCAACGGGGATGGAAAGTCGGATACTTCTGCACGGCTCCAGTTTCGAGGGGATCACCGTTCTCGAATGCGAATACGGTCTTATGCTCGGCGCCGTGATATTGGTAAACCCGGCGAATGTCCCCGAGCAGGGACGTCGCGCAAATGAAGAGGAGAAAGAGCGCCAGCCGGATGAGGCCGTCGATCAAATTGAACGAGATCTGGCCATTCAACGCAGGGTGAGATTTTTTTAGCTCGGTCGTGGCCAGCAGCGGCAGATACTTATACATGAAGATGAAAAAGCCGACCGACAGCACAATGTTTACGGTGGCGATCCAGCCGCTGATTTCGAATTTCTTTTCGGGGGCTTTGCCGGCGTCGTCCTTTTGAAGCTCATCTAATTGGACGTTGGCGGAAAACTTGAGCGCGCGGAAGCCGAGTGTCATCGCGTGGCCGAGGGTCATGATGCCGCGAACCACGGGCCAGCCCATCCATTT
>JAOAPV010000063.1 GCA_025463055.1 Candidatus Acidiferrum typicum | reverse complement strand
ACGCCGCCAACACCCTTCACTTCCGCCTGACCGCCAAGCTTCCCTTCCGTGCCCACTTCGCGTGCCACGCGCGTCACTTCGCCCGCAAACGCGTTCAACTGGTCCACCATGACGTTAATGGTGTTCTTCAACTCCAAAATCTCTCCGCGCACATCCACCGTAATCTTTCGTCCGAGATCACCCTTCGCCACCGCCGTCGTAACTTCCGCAATGTTGCGTACCTGCGCGGTGAGGTTGCCGGCCATGGAGTTCACAGACTCCGTGAGGTCCTTCCACACGCCGCCAACACCCTTCACTTCCGCCTGACCGCCAAGCTTCCCTTCCGTGCCCACTTCGCGTGCCACGCGCGTCACTTCGCCCGCAAACGCGTTCAGCTGGTCCACCATGACGTTAATGGTGTTCTTCAACTCCAAGATCTCACCGCGTACGTCCACCGTAATCTTGCGGCTCAAGTCCCCATTCGCGACCGCGGTCGTAACTTCCGCGATGTTTCTCACCTGGGCCGTAAGGTTGCCGGCCATCGAGTTCACAGACTCAGTGAGATCCTTCCACACACCGCCAACGCCCTTCACTTCCGCCTGACCGCCAAGTTTCCCTTCCGTGCCCACTTCGCGTGCCACGCGCGTCACTTCGCCCGCAAACGCGTTCAGCTGGTCCACCATGACGTTAATGGTGTTCTTCAACTCCAAAATCTCACCGCGCACATCCACCGTAATCTTGCGGCTCAAGTCCCCGTTCGCCACCGCGGTCGTAACTTCCGCAATGTTTCTCACCTGCGCCGTCAAGTTCCCGGCCATCGAGTTCACAGAATCCGTCAGGTCCTTCCAAACGCCGCCGACGCCCTTCACATCCGCCTGACCGCCCAACTCACCTTCGGTTCCGACTTCGCGCGCCACGCGAGTAACTTCCGACGCAAACGACGAAAGCTGATCCACCATCGTGTTAATCGTGTTCTTCAACTCCAAAATCTCGCCGCGTGCATCCACCGTGATCTTCGTGGTTAAGTCGCCCTTGGCCACCGCCGTGGTCACGCCAGCGATGTTGCGCACCTGGTTCGTCAGGTTGCTGGCCATGTAGTTCACGGAATCCGTCAAGTCCTTCCAGGTTCCCGCGACGCTCAGCACCTCGGCCTGCCCGCCCAATTTGCCTTCGGTTCCGACTTCCTTAGCCACGCGCGTCACTTCCGACGCGAACGAATTAAGCTGATCCACCATCGTGTTCACAACGCGCGCCGTGTGCAGGAATTCGCCCTTCAGCGACCGCCCTTCCACTTCCAGCGCCATTTTCTGCGTCAAGTCGCCTTTAGCCACCGCGCCGATAACGCGAGCAACCTCAGTCGACGGCTGCACCAGATCCGTAATCAGACTATTCACGGACTCCACGCAAGCCGCATAACCTCCCTTCGCGGTACTCCCTGCGCGCTGCGTAATCCTTCCTTCTTTGCCAACCGCGTTGCTGATGCGCGCAAACTCTTCGGTCATCTGCTCGTTCTGCTCAAAAATTTCGTTCAGCGCATCGTAAACTTTTCCGCCGACCCCGGTGCGGTCTGCGGGCAAGCGCACGGAAAAGTCGCCGTTCTTGAATGCAATAAGCGCGTTCAGCAGCTCGGTCGTGTCTACACTCTTGGCAGCAGTTTCAGCTCTCATTCGTTAGGTCCCTTCGACAAGATACGGCCCTTACTCGGCGCCAGATGAATCTGCGCGAATTCCTAAGCCCCATGAATTCTAGTGTTTACGTACTATTCCCTCGTGGAAAGACAGTAGGATGTAGGGTAGTTTCACGCCAACCCGGCGTCCATACGGGGTTTCCTGTAGACAGGTTAACCAGTACCGCGCAAAGCTAAGCCTCAGAGCGGTCTAGGCCACTGCCAAGAAATTAAGTAACCATCCTGCCAGCGCGCCGCCCAAGAGTGGCCCAATCACCGGTATCGGAGCATAGCTCCAATGGGAGCCGCCTTTCCCCGCCACTGGCAGCAGAGCATGCGCCACACGTGGACCTAAGTCGCGCGCCGGGTTTATCGCATAGCCAGTAGTGCCGCCCAGCGATAGACCAATTCCCCAAACCAGGCTCCCGACCAGGTAAGGCCCTAGCGCCCCCGGCCCGCTCGCCGCAATGGCCTTGGAAAAGATCGCTCCGACCACAAACACAAGGGCAAAGGTCGCTATAATTTCGCTGACCAAATTCGCCAAGGCATTTCGTATCGCGGGCGCGGTGCAGAAACAAGCAAGTTTTAGCCCCGGGTCCGCTGTTTCTTTCCAATGAGGGAAGTAGTGCGCCCAAACCAGCGCCGCCCCGGCGATCGCCCCCAGAAGCTGCGCCGCAATATACGGAAGGCACTTGCTAAACGATCCTGCGCGCACCGCAAACCCCAGCGTCACCGCCGGATTCAGGTGCGCGTCGCTGCTTCCGCAAGCGATCGCCGTGAATACGCCCGCCATCACCGCAAACGCCCATCCCGCCGTGATGACCATCCATCCGCTGCCCTCGCTCTTCGTGCGCTTTAGCAGCACCCCCGCTACGACCCCATCTCCCAGCAATATCAAGATCATCGTGCCCAGGAATTCACCTAGGAATGGCGATGTCATCCGTCGTTTCCTCTCTCACGGCCGATCACGCATCCATCCAATCAAACGAGCGCTCGACCGCTTTATTCCATTGCCGGTACAAGCGTTCGCGTCGCCCTTCTTCCATCCTTGGCTCCCATTTGCGGTCCATCGCCCAATTTGCCCGCAACTGCTCCAGCCCCGGAAAGAAATCGACCGCCAGCCCTGCCGCATAAGCCGCGCCCAGCGCGGTTGTCTCCTGAATTACCGGACGCACCACTTCGCGGTTAAGGATATCCGCCTGGAACTGCATCAGTAGCTCGTTGACCACCATCCCGCCGTCCACGCGCAGCGAAGCTAGCGAAATCTGCGCGTCTTTCTCCATTGCCTCCACGATTTCGCGCGTCTGAAACGCAGTAGCTTCAAGAACCGCTCGCGCCAAGTGACCTTTCGTTGCGTACCGCGTCAGCCCCGCGATCACTCCGCGCGCACCCTCTTTCCAATAGGGCGCATACAATCCCGAAAACGCCGGCACAAAATAAACGTCGCCGTTATCTTCCACAGTTCGCGCCAGCGTCTCCACTTCCGAACTCGTCGCAATGATCCCAAGGTTGTCCCGCAGCCACTGCACCAGCGCACCAGTAATCGCCACGCTCCCTTCTAGCGCGTAGCAAGCTCCCTTTTTCCCGAACTTGTATGCAACGGTCGTCAGCAGTCCGCACGTTGATGTCACCATCCGGTCGCCCGTATTCATCAGCATGAAGCAGCCGGTGCCGTAAGTGTTCTTAACCTCGCCCGTGTGAAAGCACGCTTGCCCGACCAGCGCCGCCTGCTGGTCTCCCAAGATCCCCGCGACTGGCACGCCCGATATCACCGGCAATCTCGCCACGCCATATTCTTCGCTGCTCGAGCGCACTTCCGGCAGCATTGCCCGAGGGATCTCGAATGCCGCAAGCATCTCCTCATCCCAATCAAGCGTCTTCAGGTTCATCAGTTGCGTGCGGCTGGCATTGGTCACGTCCGTAACGTGCGCGCCGCCGCGGGGACCACCGGTCAGGTTCCATGCCAAAAACGTATCGATATTTCCGAACAGCCACTCCCCAGCGGCAGCTTTTTCCCGGGCGCCCGGCACATTCTGCAAAATCCAACGCAGCTTCAGCCCGCTGAAATACGTGCTAAGCGGCAAGCCCGTCTGCACACGGAATCGGTCCTGCCCTCCCGACTTCGCGTACCGCGCAACCTCGTCCGCGACCCGCGTATCCTGCCAAACTATCGCGTTTGCCACTGGACGGCCCGTGTTGCGCTCCCAAACGACGGTCGTCTCTCGCTGGTTGGTAATACCAATCGCCGCCAAATCGGTGGGCTGCAAGCCGCGCTGTTGCAATGCGCTGGTGATGACTTCGTGCGTGCATCGCAAAATCTCCTCGGCGTTGTGCTCCACCCAACCCGGCGCAGGAAAAATCTGCTGATGCTCCTTTTGCGCCCTGGCCACCACCCGCGCATCTTTATCAAACACCATGAATCGCGTGCTGGTTGTGCCTTGGTCAATCGCCCCGATATACCTTCTCACCTAGCGATCCTCTCCACGTAACAGGTCAAAATGCTGACACTGCGCAGCATGACTCCGGTCTGCATGCTGCCGGATATAAATGGCTTAGCTGTGCGACCCCGACCCGCCGCGCCTCACGCGCACCGATGCTATGCGATTTTTCCATTTTAAGCATCTAAGTAGAAGGAGAAAAAACTTAATCCGATGAACACCAACGTTCGGCCCAACCCGGTGCGTTTGCTTGTTGTCGCTTCTCTTCTAACATTCACCTCGTTTACAACCCTTCCGGCTCTCGCCGCCGACGTGACCGTCACTGTCACCGCTGTCGCGAAAAAAGGGGCCCCACCGCCGATCAAAAAGGAAGACGTTCAGGTCTTTCAAGGCAAGGAACATGTCCAAGTTGCGGATTGGCGCCACGACGGACCTCTCTACCTGGCTATCCTGATTGACGATTCACTGGACACTGAGGCCGCCAGCCAGTGGAGCGACCTCAAAGCTTTCATCAACGAGCAACCCGAAAACACCTTGGTTGCCGTGGCCTATGCGCGCAACGGCTCCGCCATGGTGGCCCAGGATTTCACGCAAGATCACGCGTTGGCCGCCAAAGCTTTGCGCATCCCGCTAGGCAACTTGGGCGCTTTTGCCAGCCCCTACCTCTCGCTGCAAGACTGGCTCAAGCGTTGGCCATCTTCCGCGGGCGATCATCGTTCTTCGATCCTCCTGATCTCTTCAGGCATCGATTATCTCCGCGGCGGCTTTGAACCCGTCGACCCCGATCTGGACCCCACCATCGAGCGCGCACAAAAAGAAAACGTCAATATATGGACCATCTATTATCCCGGCGAGGGCCACCTCGGCCGCGGCTACTTCCGCGTCTTCAATTCGCAATCCAATCTCAGCAGGCTCTCGGAAGAAACCGGCGCCGAATCCTATTATTTGTCCTTCGACCGGCCGGTGACCCTCAAACCGTATTTTGATGAATTGAACCAGCACCTCAACAATCAGTATCTGTTGACCTTCGCAGCCCCGGGCGGCGGAAAGAAAGGCAAGTTTGAACGCGTACGCGTCATTACAGAAGTTCCAAACGTACAGTTCCTCACGCCTTCCGAAGTCTTCCTGCCACCTTCGCAGTAGGCAAGCAGCCCGCACGCAACCACAACTAGCTTCGGTAAAGAGCACGCCTGTTCCTTCGGCGTGCTCCTTTTTTATCTATTGGGCGTCACAGCCTATAATCTCTCTCGCCCGACTCCTTGGAGAGAGCATTTAGCTCGCATGCCGAAAACTCGCACAGCCCCCGCCCATACCAAGCTTGTCATCTGCGTTTGGCATCCATTCACGTTTTGGCGCCCGCAACCCGTCCTTCCCGAAACATTGCGCCGCCGTTGGCCGGAAATGCACGTCGTGCATCTGCCAGACTACGATCGCTTGCTCGAAGAATTGCCCGATACAGACATTTTCGTCGGCTATTCCCTGCGCCCGCAGCAGCTCAAGGTCGCGAAGCAACTGAAGTGGCTGCACTCTACTGCCGCTGGAGTGGCGCAACTCATGTACCCGGAGCTGCGCGATTCAGGAATCCTAGTCACAAATCCCAGTGGCATTTTCTCCGTACCAATGGCCGAACACACGATGGGCTTGCTCGTCGCGCTCGCCCGTAATTTCCCGGATTCCGTGCGTCATCAAGACAATTCTCATTGGGGTCAGCAAGATTTGTGGGACAAGCCGCAGCGCCTCACCGAGCTGAACGGCCAGCTTCTTCTGATTGTGGGATACGGTTCGATCGGACGCGAACTGGCCCGCCGCGCCTACGCCTTCGATATCCGCGTTTGGGGTGTCACGCGCTTCGGAAAAGGCGACGCCACTCATGCCGAGAAAATCGTTCCCGCCACGCAGCTGGACGAAGTCCTTCCACAAGCCGATTACGTTGTGATCGCCGCGCCCGAAACCCACGAAACCGCGCAGCTCATGAACGCCGCGCGTATCGCAAAAATGAAGCGCGGCGCTCGCCTCATCAACGTGGGTCGCGGTTCGTTGCTCGATGAAGCAGCCCTGCTAGATGCGCTTCAGTCGGGTGCCCTGGCGGGCGCAGCTTTGGACGTAACCGGCACCGAACCGCTTCCCCCAGATAGCCCGTTGTGGAAAGCCTCCAACTTATTCATCACCCCGCACACCAGCGCCGTAAGCGATCGCCTCTGGATCAGGCAAGCAGACATCCTCGTGCAATTATTGGAAAGATGGTTCGACGGCCGCGAGCTCTTCAACCAAGTCGACTTCTCCCGCGGCTACTGATTCCCGCGGAGTGCGGCGGTCTGGCCGCCGCTTTCATGGTGTAAGCCTACAGACCAAGTAATAAAATATCTCTCAATCCCCAACGCCGCCCTTGACCGCAGTGTACCCCTCGCGCGCGTAAACAACCACTTTCTGCTTCTTCCCCTTCTGATCCTTCACATCCAGCGGGCCGCCGTCCGGTGCCACCAATTCGATCTTTACCTTGTGAAACTTTCCATCGTTCGCACCGGTAGTCGGCGTGTAGGACAAGCTGTACTGGTTGCGCAAAAACGCCGTGATGGTCTGGAAAATCCCCGGAATCTCGCCATCAAACTGCGGAAACCAAGAGTAGCCGCCCGTCATCTGCGCAAATGTCTTTAGCTGATTTTCTCCCTGCAAGTAATTCATGTGCGAGCTCATCGAGCCGTGCGAATCCAGAAAGTTCGTGTACGGCTTGTCCAGTCCCACGCAGAAAATCGTCGTGTCCGTCTGCCGGAGCTGCTTCATCGTCTGATCCAGCGTGTGCTTTGAAAACGTATCCACGCCCGTAGCCAGCACGAGTATCGCTTTCTTGCCTTTTACGTCCTTCAGGCGCTCCGTGGTGTCCAGAATCGCGTCAAACACGTTCGATTCGCTGAAGCCCGGGAAATAAAGGTGGTAAAGAGCGTTCCGCACTTCATCCTTGTTCTGCGTGAAATCCACTTCCACGCGCGGCTTCATATCAAAAGTGACCAGCGCCACCCAATCCTTCTGCTTCAAGTTCGGGAAGAACGCGTCCGCCCAATACTTGGCTTGATACGCAAACCAGTCGTAGTAGCCGCGGCTGCTGAACTCCATCAGCATCACGATCGTGATCGGCGCTTCGCTCGACCCGAAGTTGCTGATCGTTTGAGCCACTCCATCGTCTATGATTCGGAAATTTTCTTTCTTCAGGCCAGTCAACAGGTCCCCGTGATTGGTCGCGGCAATCACGTCCATAGTGACCACCGGCACTTCCACCGCGATGCTAGCCCCAGCCTCTTGCGGCTTCTGCTGGGGCGGCGCGGCCTTCGGTTCCACCGGGGGAGCGCCCTGCCGCTGGCCGCCTTGCGGCCCTTCCGGCGCCTGCCCGCGCGCAGCGAGCGCGCCCACGCAAACTGTCAACGCGCCTGCAAAAATTATCGACAAACCCCGGTAAAAATTCGCTTTCATGCTAGGTCCCTCATTTTACAATCATAGACGGACTTACGCTGGGGCGGCAACGCCCGTCGGCAGAGCAGCTTCAAACGTTAGAGATTGCAACCGCTCGTCGCCGCGTGCGGCAAGTTCCTTACACCCCGCATGTTAGTATGAAGCACATTTGCCTTAGAGCGTTGCTGGTGGGCCAAGTGCCGATGGATCAATTGCGCATGGGCCAAGTACTCATCACCTGGAAAGTGGAGGACAGCTTTGCTGATTCTGAACCGCAGAACGCGTATGCTCTGGCTGGCACTTGCGATGTTCTTGGCACCAGTTCTGCCCCTTGCCGCGCAAGGTATCCCTCCGAACCCACCGCCACGTCAAGCCGCTTCTTCTTCCGCCCTTGATACCGCCGCCCTCTCCCGGGAAGCCTTGGTCTGGCTAGCACAGCTCATCCAAATCAACACCACCAACCCTCCCGGCAACGAGCAAGCCGCTGCGAAATACGTCGTCGGCATTTTGGAAAAAGAAGGAATTACTCCAGAAGTTCTGGAAGTCGCCCCGGGCCGCAGCGCCGTCGTCGCTCGCCTGCGCAGTTCCGCCATTTCAGATCCCTCGCGCGCGCTACTTTTAGTCGCGCACATGGACGTCGTTGGCGCCGAACGTGCCCGTTGGAGCGTGGACCCTTTCGGCGCGGCGATGAAGGACGGCTACATCTACGGCCGCGGCGCCCTCGACGACAAGTCCATGCTGGCCGCAAATCTAGCCACCATCGTTGCGCTGAAACGTTCGAACGCTCGCCTCAATCGTGATGTGATTTTCCTCGCCACAGACGATGAAGAAGCTGGCGGCGAAGCCAGCATCAAAACGCTGATCGCAAAAAACTGGGACAAGTTTGCCGCCGGCTTCGCGCTGAACGAAGGCGGCGAGGTCGTCGCCAAAAACGGCAAGGTGCAATACATCGCCGTGCAAGCGAGTGAGAAAGTTTCGGTCAACGTCGCTGTCGTCGCCAAAGGCACGTCGGGTCACGCTTCGATACCCACGAAAGACAACGCCGTCGTGCACCTTGCCGCGGCCGTCGCGAAAATCGGCACATACTCCGCGCCCGTGCACTTCACCACCGTCGTGCGTCGCTATTTCGAAGGGCTCGCCGCTATTTCCGACGATGAAGTCGCCAAGTGGATGCGTTCTCTCGAAAGCGCCGACCGCGCCGAGCACGCACAGCGCGTAATTGCTGAAACGAATCCCCAGTGGGGTGCCATGATGCGGGATACGGTCGCGCCCACCATGCTATCCGGCGGCGTTCGCGCAAACGTAATTCCTGGCGAAGCCCGCGCCATCCTAAATATTCGCTTGCTACCCGGAGACACCGTCGATGTCCTGCTCGGCGCACTCACCAAGGTGGTCAACGATCAGCAAGTGCGCTTCGAAGTCCAGCCCAACGCCGGCCTCGCCGCGCCTACCTCATCTCTCGAATCCGATTTCTACGCTGTCATCAATAAAGTCGCCTCCCAGGATTTCGGCGGCGCTCCCGTTCTGCCCTACCAATCTCCCTGGGCCACCGACTCTTCGCAGTTGCGCCTGCATAACGTCCAAGCGTATGGCCTTTGGCCGTTTCCGGTTACCGATGACGATTTGAAGCGTATGCACGGTGACGATGAACGCCTCCCCGTAGCATCTTTCAACAAAGGAATAGAAGTGTTACTGCATATCGTCAGCGATTTCACGGTCACCAAATAAATGGCCTTCCGCCACTCCAAAATTGTCTGCACCATCGGGCCAGCCAGCCGCTCGCCGCGAATTATCGACCGCCTTCTGCGCGCGGGCATGGACGTCGCGCGCCTCAATTTCTCCCACGGCTCACACGCAAACCACGCCGAAAACATCGCTGCGCTGCGCGCCGCCGCGCTTCATCTTCACAAGCCAATTGCCATTCTCGCCGACCTGCAAGGTCCCAAGATTCGAACCGGCCCGCTCGCCGGTGGCTCGCCCGTATTTTTGCGCACCGGCCAGAAATTTGTCATCACCACCGCGCGCGTGCTCGGCGATTCCACGCGCGTCAGCACTGTTTTCAAGCCGCTCCCTCGCGAAGTTCATCGCGGCGATCGCATTCTTCTTTCCGACGGATTGATCGAATTGCGCGTGCTGCAAGTGCGCGGCCGCGAAGTGATCTGCGAAGTCGTAAACGGCGGCGCGCTCGGCGAACACAAAGGAATCAATCTGCCGGGAATAAAGCTGCGTGTTCCCGCGCTCACGCCAAAAGACCGCGAAGATTTGCTTTTCGCGCTGAAGCACGGCGCCAATTACATCGCCGTCAGTTTTGTCCGCCGCCCCGAAGATGTCGTGCTGGCAAAAACACTGATACGCCGCGCCGGAAAAGATACGCCTGTAATTGCAAAATTAGAAAAACCCGAGGCCATAGAAAATCTTGACGCGATTTTGCGCGTCGCCGACGGTGTGATGGTCGCGCGCGGCGATCTAGGCGTGGAGATGAGTCCGGAACGCGTCCCCGTAGTGCAAAAAACAATTATCAAGCGCGCGCGCGAATTTCGCCGTCCGGTAATCACCGCCACGCAGATGCTCGAATCCATGACGGAAAATCCGCGTCCCACCCGCGCCGAAGCCTCCGACGTGGCCAACGCAATTTTTGACGGCTCCGACGCCGTGATGCTTTCCGCGGAAACGGCTTCCGGGAAATACCCAGTCGAAGCGGTAAGCATAATGGCGCGCATCATCGAAGAAGCGGAAAGCAGCATCGAAGAATTTCCGCGCCCCGCCCCGCAAGAGCGCCTAAAAGTAGCCGAGACTGTCGCCGAATTGGTGTGTCACGCTTCCCGCGAGCTGCACATGAAATTAATCGCAGTGTTCACGCACAGCGGGTTTACCGCACGGCTGATCTCGCGCTATCGCCCCCTGGTTCCCATCGTCGCGTTTTCACCGGAAGAGGAGACGCGGCGGCGCATGGCGCTGATCTGGGGAGTGCAGCCGCAGAAAATTTCAGACGTGCGCAAAGTCGACGGACTCGCAGTTGTAGCCGAAAAACGTTTATTGGAAGAGCGACTGGTCCGCAAAGGCGACGTCATCGGCATCGTCGCCGGAACGCCGATGGGTATTCGCGGCACTACCAATTTTATGAAGTTCCACGTGATTGGCGGCGTCGAATAGGTTCCTTCTAATTTCGCCTGCTAACTTCCGCTTTCAATTCACCCAGCGGTCCGGCCTCGAGGGCGGCTCTTTGTGCTTGTTCATGTAAACCTGAAAGCGCTTTTTATTGCGCTGTATCTTCCAGTCAGAAACGCTGTTGCGCACGCTGTATAAAAAAGAGCCACGGCGCAAATAAACGTAGCCAACCAGCATGCCGCCGAGGTGGCAGATGTGGCTGATATTGTCTCCGCCCAGTCCGAACGTCCCCAAAAATTCCAGCGCGGTTATGACGATCACGAACGTGCGCATGCTCATCTTGATCGGGATGGGGAACATGACGACCTGGCGATCCGGAAAAAGGATCGCGCACGCGAGCAACACGCCGAAAATAGCGCCGGACGCACCGATCGTCGCAATGTACGAGGCTGGCTGGTCCCAGAAAAGAACCACTTTCACGATGACGTTGATAAGGCCGGCGCCGACTCCGGTGAGAAAGTAATACTGCAAGAACCGATTCCGGCCCCAGGCCAGCTCCAGTTCACGCCCAAACATGTACAGCACGAACATATTGCTGAGGATGTGCCAGAAGTTTTCGTGGAGGAATAAATAGGTGAAGGGCTGCCAGATGCGCAAGCCGGGAACAACGGCGGAAGGTACAAGGCCAAAATGCCCGATAAACCAGGTGTAAGCAGAAGGCCCGGAAAACGTTTGCAGCAAAACCTCGAAAATATATACGGCTACGTTGGCAATCAGCAGCCACTGGACCCCGGGCGTGATGAAGAGGTTAAAACTGAAACGGTAATTTCTGATTCCGGAGCGAGACGCCATGGCTGTTCAAGTCTACGGCTCAGCTACCAAGCAGTCAAAGCCGGTTTTTTGCTCCTAATCCAACTTCTTACGGGCGAAATAAAACAGCGATGTGGCTAACAGAGCAAACATGATTATGCCGAACAAATTGCTGGTAGCTAACGAGCCGAATAGTTTGGGACCGAAGGAAAACAGATCAGGGCGCCAGGGCAGGCGCAGCACCGAAGTGAGCCACTGGGGCACGCGGTTTGATATTTCCGGATCTTGCAGAAGATTGATGATGATGCCGAGCAGGCCGAAGACGCCCCCGGCAGCAATGAGTCCGCTGGAATAGAGCGCGCCGGGACTGGCTTCGCTTTCGTCCTTTTTCTTAGTAGTCGCGTCAACGAGCATGCGTACGAGGCCTCCGGCGAACATGGCGGCCGTAGTGCCAAGCGGAAGATACGATCCCGTGGCGAACGCCAGAGAGCGCACGCCAAGGATTTCCACGGCGACCACTAACGCCACTCCCATCAACACCAAACGCCAGGGCAGGCGCTGATTCAGAATGCCGCTGATCACTGTAGCCATCAGACGAGCTTGCGGAGCCGGCGCTTTGTCGCTACCAATGCCCTGCGCCCACTGATATTCGATTCGGTGCGTCGCGCCTTCGTAAAGATACTCACCATCAGGAATTTCGTGTGAGCCCAGCGAATTGATGAGCACGTAGGTCTTGCCTTGATAGGTGAACGTGTCTCGCTCGACTTTTACGCCGGAAGGCAAAGCCTGAATATTGACCGGAATTTGCGTTGGCAGATATTTCTCCAGTCCCTTATTCATCAGATTGAGGGTGGTACCGATTGCGAAAGTCGAAACCGTCACACCGATCAAGAGCCCCATTTGCTGCCAAAAAGGCGTAGCTCCGACCAGATAGCCTGTCTTCAGATCCTGCGAGGTAGCGCCGGCAATGGCGGCAGCGATGCAGACTACCCCGCCAATCATCAAAGCGAGCACTTGATAATTCGGCGCAGTCCAGCCGGCAACGAAAAAGATTGCACACGTAGCCATCAGCGTGGCGATGCTCATCCCACTGATGGGGTTAGAGGAATTGCCGAGCAAGCCGCTGATACGTGCAGCCACGGTCACAAAGAGAAAGCCAAATACAGCGACGAACACGCCGGCAAACATGTTTTGCCACCATTGGGTTTGCGCGCCTTGCATGGGGTGGAACGTAAGCAGCACCCACATCATGAAGATGATCACGATCGAGCCGACGATGACCCAGCGCATAGGTACTTCGCGATCGATGCGGCTGGCGGCAACAGTTTGCCCGGTGCCTTCGGCACGAACATTTTTTAGCCCAGTGCGCAACGCGGAAATAATCGTGGGCAATGTGCGCAGCAGCGTTATCAAACCGGCTGCGGCCACGGCACCAGCAGCCATTGGCCGAATGTAATTGCTCCAGAGCTGGTCCGGTGTCATCTGCGGAATCGGAATTGTGGAGGGGTAAATCGGGGTGTTGCCGGCAAGCTGACCGTAAAACTTTATGGCGGGCATTATAACGAGCCAGGAGATGATGCCGCCGGCGAACAGGATGCCGGCTACGCGGGAACCGATGATGTAACCAACCCCAAGATATTCCGAAGTGATCGCGACACGAAACGAAGCGCCAGGAAACCAGCTCGGGCGACTTTCCGGCTGCGCAGTCCACGCCTGTACCGTGTTCATTAGGAAGGTGTAAGCGCCGCCCAGGCCAAGACCCCAAAAAACGCGTCCCGCGAACGACCCACCACGTTCCCCAGCAACGAGCACATCCGCGCAAGCCGTACCTTCGGGAAACACCAGGTTGCCGTGTTCTTTAACGATGAGCTGGCGCCGCAGAGGCACCATGAAAAGAACGCCAAGCCATCCGCCAAGCAGCGCAAGCGGGAAAATTCTCCAAAACGTAAATTCAGAACCAAAGCCGAGAAAGATCAGCGCGGGAATTGTAAACATCACACCGGCGGCAAGCGATTCTCCGGCGGAGCCAGTGGTCTGCACGATATTATTTTCAAGAATGGTCGAGCGGCCGAACGCACGCAGAATGCTGATGGACAGAACGGAGATCGGAATAGAAGCGGAGACCGTGAGACCAGCGCGCAGCCCGACGTATACCGTGACTGCGCCAAAGAGCAATCCAAAGAGCGCGCCAAGTATCACGGCGCGAATCGTAAATTCAGCGAGCGTTTGTTCGGGCGGAATGTAGGGGCGAAATTCTCCCGGCGGCGCCGTAGAACTCCACGGACGATCAGAAGCAGCAGATGCCTTGCTCACACAAACCTCCCTCGCGGCCGAGTGGGCGAATCCGGCGCGGGGATTATGGACCATTTTGGACTGGGGGAGATAGAGGTTCGGAGTTGGAGGAGCGGGACGGCTACCGGCGCCTGATATACCTGATATAGAGGAGGCGGCTCAGAAATCATCGATCCGCCCGGGACTGGGATTCCTCCATCGATGAGAGACCGTCGGAGACAGCGAGAAATGGCTGCCGCCTGTTTTGGCGTGGGGTACCCCACCCCCATGTTTTGGGGAAAGAGGCTGCAAACAATTGAAAACAAAGGACAGGAGAATGAAAAAGAGAGCAAAGAGAAACCAAGAGGCGGCAAGCTCTTAGGAACAAAGGAGTTCAACGAAACGGCGCAGCACAGAGCGCGCCGAGGGGAACACCCGCGGGGTTTTGTACGGATGTGAAAACAATGGAGTTACAGGAAAAGGGATTTGTAAGCTTTTGATTCTAAAGGGGCGGGGAGATTCACTGCAAAGGCCACGAGGCGCACAGAGGTGTGAACGGTGAGAGACGGGGAGCCGCTGGGAAGCGATTTTACAGTTTGTGATAGCACGGAAGTAAATAGACTCACTAGATTATTCATGGGTATACCGTTCAAAAGGCGACGGGCAGCATCCGTAGTGGGCCAGGCCGGGAACGACGGGACGAGGGGTCTCTTGACATAGAGGGCGCCGACCTGTACCTTGCGGCGATACGTTCCTGTGTTGTCAACAGGGTTGCCAAAAAACCAGAGATTACTATGGTCCGGGCTGGTTACCTCACCCACAAAAACCGGACTTCAAATGGGCACGTTTGGTGCCGGAGGCCTTTTGTGCGTCGACGCGTTCTTCTTGTGTTCGCAATCAGCGTTGTTCTCCTTGCATGCGTCTATCAGATGCGAACGGCCAGTGCCGACGAATGGCAGCCGATCTCGCCGGATGAATTAAAGATGACAAGCGTGCCGGAGGCACCAGGCGCGCCGGCGGTGATCCTGTACCGGCAGGTGGACCGCGACGACAGCGCCCGCACAGGAAATCAATATAACTACGTGCGAATCAAGATTCTGACCGAAGACGGGCGGAAATATGGCGACGTGGAAATTCCATTTTTCCGGGAGCAAGGGACGATCCACGGGCTAAAGGCGCGGACGATTCGGCCGGACGGAACGATTGCCAACTTCGAGGGCAAAGCCTTTGACAAGACGATCGTGAAAGCCAAAGGGCTGAAATATCTGGCGAAGACATTCACGCTGCCGGATGTGCAGGTTGGCAGCATCATCGAATACCACTACACATACGACCTGCAAGAAGGTCTCATATTTGATTCTCATTGGATTCTGAGCGATGAGCTGTTCACCAAGCACGCCAAGTTTTCGCTGAAGGCTTATCCCGAGTTCATGCTGCGTTGGAGCTGGCCCGCGGGGCTTCCGGCCGGCACTCCGCCGCCAAAAGACGAACACGGCGTTATCCGCATGGAAACGCAGAACGTTCCAGCATTCCAGATTGAAGATTACATGCCGCCGGAAAACGAACTGAAGATGCGGGTGGATTTTACGTACAGCGAGCACGATGTTGAGCGGGAGCCGGACAAATTCTGGAAAAACGAAGGAAAGAAGCTAAACGGCAGAGTGGAGAGTTTTATCAGCAAGCGCAAAGCGTTGGAACAGGTTGTGGCGCAAGCCGTTTCCCCGAACGACGCGCCGGAAGAGAAGCTGCGGAAGCTTTACGCACGCGCGCAGCAAGTGCGCAACACGTCGTTTGAGATGGAAAAGACCGAGCAGGAGCAAAAGCGCGAAAAAGAAAAAGAAATCAACAATGTCGAGGACTTGCTGAAACAGGGTCGCGGCAACGCGCGGCAGATCAACTGGTTCTTTGTAGGCTTGGCGCGCGCAACGGGATTCGAGGCGAATTCCGTTTACATATCGTCGCGGCGACAATACTTCTTCAAGCCGGCGATGATGAATGCTTCGCAACTGACCGGCGACGTGGTGGTGGTGAAACTCAATGGCAAGGACTTTTATTGCGACCCTGGATCAAAGTTCGCGCCGCTTGGGCTGATGCCATGGGAGGAGACGTTTGTCAAAGGATTGCGACTCGACAAGGACGGGGGAGCCTGGGTGGACACTTCCTTGCCGCAGAGTTCGGACTCGAAGATCGAACGGAAAGCGGATCTGAAGCTGAATGAGGAAGACGGTTCGCTGAGCGGAAAGCTGACGATTACTTTTTCGGGGTTGGAGGCTCTGTCGCGGCGCAATGATTGGCGAGACGAGGATGAGACCGCGCGAAAGAAATTCCTGGAGGACCAAGTAAGGGAATACATCCCGGTGGGAATCGATGTGGAGTTGACCAACAAACCGGAATGGAACGTGGCGTCACCGACTTTGGTGGCGGTGTATGACTTGAAGGTGCCCGGTTGGGCTTCGGCTGCCGGACACCGAGCGCTGTTGCCGGTCGGACTGTTCAGCGCGACGGAAAAGCAACTCTTTGAGCACACCAATCGCGTGCACCCGCTCTATTTTGAGTTCCCGTTTGAGAAAGACGACGAAGTGACGATACAACTTCCCCTGGGTTGGCAGGTGAGCAGTGTGCCGAAAGACTTGAACCAAGACGCGAAGGCCGCTTTGTACGTTCGCAAAGTGCAAGACGATAAGGGAACACTGCATTTGACGCGCATATTGCGGAGCCAATTGCTGATGGTGGATACCAAGTTTTATCCAGCCCTTCGAGCTTTTTTCCAAAACGTGAGGACCGGCGATGAAGAACAGATCATTGTGCAACCGATGGCGGCACGCGCGGCTAACTGAGGTGACTACGGCATCAGCGTGGATTACGGTGCTGTGCGTATTGGCGTTAGCGTGGCCGGGGCGCTCGGCGGCAGCGGACGCGCCGGCGTGGATGCACGCGCTGGTGAACGCATCCGTTCCGTCCCACGATGAAAAGACCGACGCGGTGGAAATGTACTCGGAAAGAATTGTCACAGTCCAATCGGCGGACAAAATCAAGACCCTGGTTCGCGAGGCGTACAAGATTATTCGGCCGGGCGGGCGTGATTTGGGAACCGTGGCCATCCCTTTTGATATGGCCACACGAATTACGAACCTGCATGCCTGGTGCATCCCAGCACAGGGAAAAGATTATGAGGTGAAAGAAAAGGACGGCGCGGAAGTGGCTATGCCTGCAGTGCAGGGCAGCGAATTGATTACGGACGTGCGAGTAAAGGTTTTGCACATTCCCGCAGCCGATCCGGGAAATCTCATCGGGTACGAATACGAGCAGGAGGATCACCCGTTTGTCCTGCAAGACATCTGGTACTTCCAGGGCTCGCATCCTGCCCGGGAATCGCGTTACACGTTGCAACTGCCCGCGGGCTGGGAATACAAAGCGTCCTGGCTAAACCACAGCGAAGTGGCACCGGCGCGCGCGGGAAACAATCAATGGCAGTGGGTGGTCAACGGAGCGCCGGCGATCAAGAACGAACTGGAGATGCCGCCGCACCGTGGAGTCGCCGGGCAGATGATCGTGTCGTTTATGCCGGCAGGCGGATCCCTGGGCACCACGTTTGTAAGCTGGCGCGAGATGGGGCGTTGGTATACGGCCCTGACGCGCGGTCGGCGGGAGGCCTCGCCAGAGATTCGACTGAAGGTGACGGCGCTAACGACGCCGGCTGCAACGCCATTGGCCAAAATGCAGGCACTAGCGCGCTTTGTGCAGCGGGATGTCCGCTACGTGGCAATAGAGCTGGGAATTGGAGGATACCAACCGCATCCGGCAGTGGATGTATTCACGCATCGATACGGCGATTGCAAAGACAAAGTGACGCTGATGGCTTCGATGCTCAAAGAAATTGGAATTGAGTCTTTCTACGTAGTGATTAATTCAGAGCGGGGGGCGGTGACCCCGGAGATGCCCGCGCACATGGGCGGATTCGATCACGCAATATTGGCGATCCAGCTTCCTGTGGGGCTCAAGGACACATCGCTGGTGGCGTTGATGGAGCACTCGAAATTGGGGACTCTGCTATTTTTTGATCCAACCGATGAATGGACGCCGTTCGGCCGGCTGTCTGGGCCACTGCAAGCGAATTACGGATTGCTGGTGACGCCGGACGGAGGCGAACTGGTGGAACTGCCGAAACTCGCACCATCGCTGAATGGGATCTTAAGGACAGCGAAATTGACGTTGACTCCAAGCGGCACGTTGGCAGGGGAAATCAAGGAAGTGCGAATGGGGGACCGCGCGTCCTCGCAACGCTATGCCCTCAAATCGGTCACAAAAGACACGGACAAAATCAAGCCAATCGAGTCGTTGCTGGCACAATCCCTGGCGAGTTACCGCGTAACCAAAGCCTCAATCGGGAACCTCGACCAGACGGAACTGCCGTTTCTTTTTGACTATTCCCTGGTGGCGGACAACTACGCCAAGCCGGCGGGAAACCTGCTTCTGGTGCGCCCGCGAGTAGTGGGCCTGAAGTCAAGCGATCTCCTGGAGACCAAAGAGCCGCGGCAATTTCCCGTGGTTTTCGACGGGCCTTCGCGTGACATGGACGTGTTCGAGATAACTATGCCGCCGGGATACGAGGTGGATGATCTGCCACAGCCGGTGAGCGCAGAGTTCGGCTTTGCCAGCTATCACAGCAAAGCGGAGGTTAACGGCAATGTATTGCGCTACGCGCGGACATTTGAGGTGAAAGAACCCAGCGTGCCGCTGGCGAAGATGGACGATTTGAAGAAGCTATACCGCATCATTGCTAACGACGAGCGAAATACCGCTGTGCTGAAGGCTACGGTACCGGCCAGCGCGAAGAACTAGACTGCTAACCCCGGCGCTTGCTGACGCGGATGGACCGAACCGACTCGGCGTCTCCGAACCTGTGTTCGGTCGCAAGTAGTAAGGAAAAGAGGCTAGAAGTTGTCGATTCTGGAGGGCTGGGGGCGAGTCTGGGTACCCGCCCTTGGGGCCTGGGAAAACAGGGGAAGTTTTTGGATACCGAAGAAATAGACAGAAATCCGCTTCGGGCCCTGCGCGCCTGGTGGCTACTTCACTACTCCCATATTGTGCACGCCGGCGCCGATCGAAAATCCCGACCCCGCCGCCTGCGGCAGCCACCACATGCGACGCACCCAGCGATTCTCGCTGACCATCATGCGCTTGCCCAAGAAATCCATTACTGCCGGGCTGATCTGCGTAACCGCATACAGCGCATTGGAATTCGCGAACGGCCGAAGGAACGGATTGCCCTCGGTGCCGTATCCTCCAGAGAGCGCTCGCCGCGTCGAATACGCATCGAATGCCGCGGCGCCATGGCCCGTCACCGCCAGCGTGTACCACGCGATGCGCTGACCGCGGATCTCGCGCGGACGCGTATACGCCTGCTTCACCGGCTGCATGGATAGCGTCACACGAGGGGTCTGCACCGCCGCAGCGCCCGCCAGGTTGGCGGCAAGGCTTGAATTTACTCCGTCGGGCTCCGCGTCGGTTTTCACCTTCGGCATAGGCATGGACGGCAAACTTCGCGAGCTGGCCGCGTCATTACGGTTCTCAGCGCTGACCTCGGTAGCGACGTTTGCTATCGACCTTGCCAGGTCGCCGCTCTGCGGAATTGCGCCTAGCAAAACGATGGTTGCCAACAGCATGGTTCACCTCAGTGTTGCGAGAGCAACTCGGTCCCCATTCGCAACTGAGTGAATATACTGCCCCAAGGTACAGTTGGCACTGGCCCATTGGTCACATTCGGTTTAGTACGTCGCTCTGGCCCCTCCGTTTGCCATTTTTCAAACTCCCGTACTAGTAGCTCGGGAGAAAGGTTTTCCGCTTCCGGGCACCTTCTTATCCTTATCCCTGCGCTTGTCTTCAAGGTCCTGCGGCGTTTGGGCTCACGAAACGCCACGCCGCCCTGACGCCGCCCTTTTGCTATAATCCCCCGCATCGGTCGCACCTAACGAACGAATGTCGCCCAACGAATCGTCCTCGGCAAAGCGCGCACCCGTCCCCACGAGGGGACCGCAAGCCCCCCAATTCATAGTGATTGAAGGCCCACTGCGCGTTGGAAAGAGCACGCTAGCCAAGATCCTGGCCGAGCGCCTGCACGCCCGGAGGGTCTACGACTGCGAAGACAATCCCTTCCTCGCCGACTTTTACAAGGAAAAACCTGGCTCCGCCTTGCGGGCACAGATGTATTTTTTGATGGATCGCCAAAGGCGGCTTCGTGAGGCTTTGGCCATCGAAGCCCCCGGTCCGGTCATCTCCGACTTCCTGATGGAAAAGGACCGCATCTTCGCTAATCTCAATCTCGACGACGAAGAGCTCAAGTTGTACGAGCGCTACTATGAAGCGTTGGCCGCGGAGCTCCCCGCGCCCGATCTAGTCATTTATCTGCAAGCTAAGCCGGAAGTGCTGCGCGCGCGCATCGCAAAAAAAGCCTCGCGCGAAGAGACGCAAATCGCCCTCGAATACATCGAAGAAGTCGCCCGCGCCTACGAACATTTCTTCTTCCGCTACGCCGCCTCCGACCTGCTCGTTATCAACACCTCGGAAATCGACTTCGTAGAGCGCAGCGCCGATTTACAGCAACTACTACGGCGCTTGCAAGACCCTGTGAAAGGAACTCAATACTTCCTCCCGCTTGGCCCTTCTGAATAGAGACCCAAGTCCCTTGGATCGGGCGCCTCAGCACCATAAAAGCGAACCTCATTGAGCTTTCGTCCGTTAAGAGACGGGCTTGACGTCAGCCCGTTCTACCCTCCTGCGCATCTAAACCACGGGCTGAAAATGGAAGTGCAAACGGAACCATTAAAAGAAATACTCGGAGAACTCTTTGCGCTCCTAGAGGCGCAAGAGACTCATAGCATGGCTGTTTTGCAATTTCTGAAGGATCAGGGAATCGCTACAGGCGAAAAGCTGGCTCCGTACCTAGAACAAGCCGGCAGGGCCAGCAACATAAAATGGCTCGCTGCTCGCAAGAGGATGGAGTACTTGCTGACACCCCTCCACAAAGAAACGACGGACGGGAATAAGGATAAAGAAAAGGCGCAGGAAACAAGCCAAGAAAAAGGCAAACAAAAGGATAAAGTCGGAGATACCGACAAGGCCGAGCTCGCGAAAGCGCTGGAGCAACAGCCCGTCCACCAAAAATCCGCAAGTGAAAACCAAAACGCTAGCAAGCCTGCCGATAAAAACGAGATCGCCGACCACGAAAAGCCCGCAGAGTCCAAAGCTGCGAACACCTAGCAGCAATACAAGCTTAGGAAGTTCGACCAGAATAACCTGACGCAAGCACTCCTTGGAATTACACATTATCTGTGTCCGCACTCCGGCCCTTCTTGCGCAGGGTCGACGTCAGAACGTCCCAAGTGTCACGCGCATTGCGATCCCACGTGTGGCCTTGCGCAGTCTGCGCTGCGTTTGCGCCAACGCGCGCGCAAAATTCAGGATTTTGGTAAAGACGCCGTAGCAGGGTACTCAGCGCGACAGCATCGCGAGGATCGGAGAGCACGAAACCGTCCACACCTTCGGTGATTATTTGTGAGCCGCCGTTGTTGACGCTGGTGATGACGGGAAGACCGCACGCCATGGCCTCCAAAGGGGGCAGCGCGAAGGAATCCTCGAGCGACGGCCCAGCGTAAAGATCGGCAGCTGCGTAGAAGTGCTCCACATCGTCGGTCGAAGAATGAAACTGGACGCGATCCCGCAGGCCGAGTCGATCGATTAACGACAGAAAGATATTGCGGTCGTCGCTTCCAACTACGAGAAGCGTCATGGGCAGATCGTGGCACGCAGCGAGCGAATTAAGAAGAGTTCCGAGGCCCTTCTTCGCCCAATCATTGCCGATGATCAGTAATACGAAGATGTCCGATGACAAATGCAGTGCGGCACGCGCCGGTTCGCGGCGCTGCGCGCGAATTTGTGAAGTAAAGCGGTGTGTGTCCACCGCGTTCGGCACAACACACGCATCGGAGCGCTCGAAGAAGTCCTGCAAATGGCGGGAGACTAATTGCGAGACGGCAACAAGACGCGTTTTGCGGCGGGGATAAACCCGCCGTTCGAGCATCATGATCAGCCAGTAGTAAAGGCGCCGATGCATGAGGCGTGGCCAACTGGCGATTGAGGAAGGGTTGAGTCTTAAATCCGATCGGATGCGCCGATAAAATTCGTGAAAAACGATGTGAACGGCGATGACGTCCGCATCCAAAGCATTGATGCCGGGAGAGTAGAGCAGGTCATACTTTAGTTTGCGAAAGCGAGCGTCGCGCCATCGACAAAAATGGTTTGCGAAAAACCACCAAACATAGGCAAACAAGTGGGGGCCGGGCAGCGAGGGCACCTTATGCCAGAAGATGCGCCCAGACTGTTTGTCATTCGCCGATGGAAAGCGTGAAACGCCGGCCAGATCCGCAAGCTGCTGCGCATAGATGTGAATCTCGGTATCCGGCCGCTCGGCAAATCTTTCGACTTGCTCAAGGATGACACGCTCGGTGCCATGTCTTCGATCCAGGAATGGAGATATCACGGCGATACGCAAGACTAGCGAACCCAGCGTTGCGCCGTAGGCACGGAGCTTATATCGGTGGATGCTTGCGCGGAGATGGCAAGCTTTGGCAGGCGAAACAATATACCCAGCAAGAGCCACAGATAAGCATTCAAAATGAAATCCTGATAACCGCCCATGGAAACGAACGTCATGGGAAGGAGTAGCACAAATGCGAACAAGAGAATCATGAAGGCCAGCGGGAACCACGCAGAGCCTTTAAGCCCACGCACAACTTTCCAGGCGGAAAGAAGGATCGCAACGCTCACGACGATCCACAAAATAAGGCCGAGAATTCCCATTTCCACGATTAGTGCTCCAAAACCGCTTTCCACACCGCAACCGGTGGGCGAACATGGAAAAATCGCGAAACATACTGACCGCCAAGAGAAATCGTGCCAATGCCGTAGCCGTATGGCCACCGATCGTAATCAAATGCATCCAGGAAGTTCTTCAAAGGATAATCGCGAGTCCGATGGACTAGCTCGCTTGTTGGACTTCTTGGATCGAGCGTCTCGGAATAAATCGCCAGCCTATTCGAAAATGCTTCCGGATAGACAAAAAGCATCACCACAACAGCGAGGGCTATTCCCAGCGTGGCTCGCTGGAGTGTGCGAAAGACGCGCAACGCTTCGCCTTGCCGCCAAGGTGCGCCCCAAATGAAAGCGATGCCTCCAACGATGCTGCTACCTAGGGACCACATGAAAACGCCGCGAGATGTGCTCATCAAGCATGCGGCAGCCGTTACCGCCAGCGCCGAAAACGCTAAGAGCCGTCCACGTCGCACGCGTAAGAGGAGATAGCCACTAAAGCCAAAAACTAGAAACCAAGCGACGACCAGCAACCGAATCGACCAGTGCTGACAAATACAGATGTGGGCCGATAGGCTCGACCACCCGATGCGGACACACGGTATGTCTCGCTCAACAAGCGAATATCGTCGGCCATGACCTCTGGATTCAGGAACCGAGGACCTGCTACGGATTGAACAATGCCGAGTACAGCGATGATAAGCATCATTCCCAGGTTGATATAAAAGCATTTGCGAAGCTCGCCTTCGGAATTGACCATGGAATAACCGACGAACATCAGCGGAACGTAATAGAAGTAGATCTTCATCCCGAGCAGACCAAAAAAAATCGATGTCGAACCAGGATTGAACACCTGAATTGCCGCGTACCAGATGAAAATGAGCAGGATCGGAAGGAACGGCGGCCGGAATGTATGCACATCGGGATCTTTGCGCCGATATGCAGCAAAAAAGGAGAGGTAAACAAGCAGAACGAGGAAGTCCTTGGCAAAATAAATTGCCATATTGTTGCCCAGAAATTTTCGTGCTAAGTCTTCAAACAGGACCCAAGCGAAAAACAGGTAGACGCCGTTCCGCCAATCCCGGAGCAACGCTAGAACGAAAACAAAAATGGTGAAGAGTAGCGCGATGTAAAGCAGGCTGGCGAGATCGTTTGCGATGATGTAACCGGCCGCCTTGTACGCCACGATAATGGCTATAAAAAAGAACGCGAGAGTGAGCCAGCGGCTCCGACGAAACTGATTAGGAATTGTTTGCGGCCAAGAAATCATCGCATTTCATCCTACGCTGGACGGCAACGAAATCGCTAGCGCCATTCGGAACGTACGTCTGAGGTATTCTCCAGCTACAGTGCCCCTCATGCTGTTCGGGAAAGCACGTGCCGATAAACGCGGGCGTACTCCTCGATCATGCGCTCCCTTGCGAAATAGAGGCGAGCGCGGTGGCGTCCCTTCTCACCGAGCGCGTCGAGTAACGATGGCTCCTCCAGCACTTTTCTCATGCAGGCAGCCAGAGCGTGGGCGTCTCCAGGCGCACATTTCAGCCCGGCGTCACCGACGACTTCGGCAAGCCCGCCAATATCGGAAGCGATTACCGCCCGGCCGCGCATCATCTGCTCGATTAACGAGAGGCCAGCCGTCTCCTCGCAGACGGATGGCAGGACGACCGCGTCGACTCTGCACAAAACACCAGCTAAGGCGGCCCCGGTGAGATAGCCCGTGATTTGAACATAATGCCCCAGACGTTCACGCCTGATGATTTCTTCAATTTTCGGCCGTTCCGGTCCGTCGCCGATGAGTTTGACAGTAAAGAAGCGCCCCTCGTCCGCCAATGTTTTCGATGCGGCCAGAAGAATGGGAATTCCTTTTTCCGATATGAAGCGGCCGACATAGGCGAACGAAATCGTCTCATGCGCAGAGCGGGCCGACCCGGATCGATCGGCCCTGCAATCATCCCCGGAACCTTCTATACCGTGATAAATCACAGAAGAGCGCGGCAGCGCATGCCGCTCAAGAACGTGTTGTGTAACCGCGATATTTTGAGCGGCAGCGCGAGTTAAAACGTACCGCGGGAACATCCATAGTAGATTCATCAAACTTGCGATCCAGGATATTTCATTTGCCTGACAGCGCACGCATTCCGCAAAGTGTCGAGCTTGAAAGTGCCCAGGGCACACGGAGTGATCGGGCTGATGAACTAGGCGGCCGTTCGGGCAAATAGCCTGGTAGTTATGGTGCTCCACGACTACCGGCTTGCGCAAAAGCAGGGCGAGAAGAAGTGGTGCTAGAGCGGGCCCTGCAAGGTGAACGACCTCTGACTGACGGATCAGTCGCCAAAGCTCAATTAGATTAGGCGAGCGGACAACTCGAAATGGCAGTGTGTCATCATCAAAATCGCCCGCTGCCGTTTGCGTGACAAGCGTTAACGCAAATTCCGTTTCGCCGTCTGGCTTGCGACGCTTGCTGAGACCGTCGGCCAAAGATCGCGTAATATTTTCGACTCCTCCGACACTTGGCGCGAAAAAATGCGAGTAGAACAATATCTTCATGCTTTGCTCTTGCGAAGAAAGCCCACCCCGCGAAGAATTCTGGCATCTTGCTCTTGCATTTTCCGCGCAAAGTCATGGAAGGCGCTATTCCATAGCGCGTCATCAGACAGCAAAAGTCCTCCAGGACGGAGCGCTGGATAAGCGATTTCAAATTCCCAAAGCATGTGCTCGTAGGTGTGAAGACTATCGTGGATAAACATATCGATGGTCCCGAATCGCGATAACGAAGAGGGAAGAACCTGGCGCGAATCACCGATTTCCACCTGCCAAGAGCCACGCAGCCATGAAGGCACTAGCCAACCCGGTTCTTTCCCGACCGGCAAAAACGCGGGATCGCGAAGACCGATCGAGTGAAGGCGGCCTTTGCCATTCTTCTGAATGGCCAGGAGCAGGTACGCCGAGGACACGCCGTTCGCGATGCCCGTCTCAACAATGCGCTCCGGGGCGAGAGCCCGCACCGCGGCATACTGCAGCAAGACTTTCTTCGCAAAGAGGTCTGCGCTTTCGATGGACAGATGACGGAATTCCTCTGCTGCGTCCTTTAGTAATGCTGCAAATTCAGGGGTTGAAACCGGCTCATTCAGATAACCGCGAATTTCTTGTGCCTTGGCGCTCGTGATTCGGCCAATAAAACTTTCGTCCGACCGCGTTAGCTCTCGAACAATACTGCCCGCGGCGTAGCGTGGATTCTTAAAGGCAAATGCCGCCCGCTTGCCAACGTTTTGAAATAGCCACTTCATTGTTGTCTCGTCGGCGAAGCTGCGGGTTTTGACGATATCGAGGATGAAGTGTGCAGTGAACGTCCGCGCATCCGCGCAGTGGCACGCTCGATGGCTTCGACGGTCATCGCCGTGTTCCTTTCAGGCGACCACGTGCGGAGGTGCATCGCAGCCTGATGCCCGACTTCCTTCAGATCCGCGCGGCCATTCCGGAGGCGAATAAGGATTTCGCTCAGAGCGTTTGTGTCGCCACATGGAAAAATGAATTGAGGACAGATCGGCGCAACCAGGTCGCGTGCCGCGCCAACACGATCACTCACGATCACCGGACAGCCACAACACATTGCTTCATTGACGACAACGGCGAACGGCTCGTATTCGGACGGGAGAACCATCACGTCCGCGGAAGTATAGACGGCCGGAAGTTGCGACTGATTGACAAAACCGAGGAAGCGAACATAGGAGCTAATTCCCAGGCTTGCTGCTTGTGCCTCAAGATCCTGACGGAGCGAACCCTCGCCGGCGAAAACCAAAAGAGCATCTGGTAAATTGGCTTTGGCGAAAGCGCGCAAAAGATCGGCGGGACGTTTCCAGGGTTGCAGCTTGGCGCAAAAAAGAATGACGGTAGTAGCAGACGTCGCTCCCCAGGACGAACGCACGGCGTGGCGATCAACCATCGCGGACTGCGCCGCCCACCAGTCATTGTCAACCGCGTAAGGTGTGAGAGTAATTCGCTCGTGCGCAATGCCGAGGGACAGGATCAGATCTCGCGTGCCTGATGACGGCACAAGCACCTGGTCAGCCAACCGAAACAGTAGCGGCCATACTATGCGCTTTACGAGCCGCTTCCATTGGCGATGACTGCGGGAAAGGAGCGTAGTGGCGTCTGTACCGAACAAAAAGGCGGAGGCACCGGTCGATTTCGCGGCAAAATACGAAATCCAAAAGCTGGCCCTGATGTACCCCGTGTGGCAAATGACGGCATCGAAATGACCCGTGCGTATCAACTTCCACAAGCCAGGATTGTTAAGGCCGAAGAAGGATTCGGAGCCCGCTCCCTGATTGGGAACCTGGGTCCAAGAGTAGCCGTCGAGGAGCGGCACATCCCACTTTACGGTGCGGCCGAATTCCGGGTCGTGGCCTGCTTCGGCACCCCGCAGGCTGCAATAGGCCACATGGGAATCGAGCCTGGGATGTTGCGCCATTAGCCTAAAAATTGGCGAAGAGTATTGGACCGGGTGGGAGGCGATTGTCAGCACGCGCAAGCGGCGCTCAGACATAGGAGTGCTCATTGCAATGGATAGATTGACCCAAAGCAAAAGTATACCCGTTTCGCCCCGTAAGCCGCTGTGCTAAACTGCTGGGGTTCCGCAGGGTTTTGCAGTTCACGTACGTTTCCGCATCGTGATCTGCGTACCGGCCGCGCGCTCGGGTAGGGCGGCGACGGGCGAGCATTTACCAGCTAAAGGGTAGCAGCGTAAGCCGCAGCAGATCGCGAACGAGCTAACGCGCGGCATTGAGCGCGAAAATCAAAACGAGGAATTGTTATGTCTGGGCATTCAAAGTGGGCCACGATCAAGCACAAGAAAGCGGCCACGGACGCCAAGCGCGGCCGCATATTCACTCGCGTCATTCGCGAAATCACGATCGCCGCACGCATCGGCGGCGGTGATCCGAACTCCAATCCGCGCCTCCGCGCCGCCATTCTGGCTGGCAAAAACGAAAATATGCCGAATGAAAACATCGAGCGCGCGGTTCTGCGCGGCACCGGCCAGCTCGAAGGCGAACAATACGAAGAAGTGACCTTCGAGGGTTACGGCCCCGGCGGCGTAGGAATGTTGATCCAGGCCGTCACCACAAATCGCAACCGTATTGTGGGCGAATTTCGCCATTTGATTAGCAAAAACGGCGGCAACTTGGCGGAAGCTGGCGCCGTTGGCTGGATGTTCCAACGCAAAGGCGAAATTGTCGTGCCCAAGGAGCAGGCGAGCGAAGAAAAGATGCTGGACATTGTGCTGGAGGCAGGCGCTGACGATTTGAAGGACGACGGCTCGGGCTGGTACGTCGTCACTCCGCCCGACGCTCTGGAAAAAGTGAAAGAAGCGTTGACCAAAGCAGGGGTCACGCCGGCGTCCGCGGAAATTGGCATGGTTCCTCAGAATTACATCAAGCTTACCGGGGCGCAGGCGACGCAAATGGTGCGCCTGGTCGAAGCTCTGGAAGAGCACGATGACGTGCAACACGTGTACGCGAATTTCGATATTGATGAGTCGGAAATTCAGGCGGCGGTGGGCGCAAACTGACCTGCTTGCCTGCGCCAAACTTCTCGGACGGCCACTGAACCTCGGTGGCCGTTTTCCTTTTGCAATGCATTCGCGCGAATACGGCCGAAATGAGTGGCACGGCTAGGCTCTTCGCCTTAGACTATGTTGCGATGAATGCACTTAGCGACGGCAAGAACGCAGGCTCTCGAATGCGCGTGCTCGGTGTCGATCCAGCGGCCGCGGGCCCGACTGGCTACGGAATCGTGGACAGCGATGGAAGAAATTGCCAGATGTTGCATTATGGTGCGCTACGCGTTCCCCTCGCGCGACAGAAAGAATCCTCCGGCGCGGCGTTGCAAGACATTCACGAGCTCATGTGCCGGCTAATTCGGGAATTTGCGCCGACCGCGCTCGCGGTCGAATCCGTGTTTACCGCTCTGAATATGCGCACGGCGTTGCGACTCGCGGAGGTGCGCGGTGTGGTGCTACTGGCCGCCGCACAGCATGGCATCCCGATGTACAGCTACTCGCCGCGCGAAGTGAAGGCCTGCGTCGCAGGATACGGCCATGCCGACAAGCGGCAGATGCAGTTGATGGTTCGCGCTTTGCTGTCCATGACCGAGACACCCGAGCCTGCCGATGCCGCGGATGCGTTGGCTGTGGCGCTCTGCCATTTGCAGGCGGAGCAGGCACGCTTGCGCTACAACCTCCCGGACGCGAAATCGCTCGCGAAGCCCCGCGCGTTACCGCCGGCTGTACCTCCCGTGCGAAGCGCAACGCGACTAACCTCCTCGCGCATCGAATCGACACGATGAGAACTTCTTGGACCCGCTCTATCCTGCTGGCCTGTGCGATCTTGCTGGCTGCTGTTGCCGCGGCTTTCGTCAGCGCCGAAGCCTTCGCTTTGCCCCGCGCTAACGAGGCAACGCGGTCCGCTCCCGCATCAACCGGCGCCAAAGTGACATTTCGCCGCGTCTTTAAGTCCAGCACTCCGGAGTTCATTGAAATTTCCGTGCGCGAAGATTCCGATGACGCCAGCTACGAAATTCGCCAGCTCGACGATGATCCCGGCGCGGCCAAATTCCAGGTAAGCCCCGCACTGCGCGCAAAAATGTTTGCCCTCGCCCAACAGTTGAATAACTTCAAGGGACAAGACCTGGACGTGCACCGAAAAATCGCGAACCTTGGCGAAAAGACGTTCCGCTGGGAGCAGGGCTCGGAAACGCACGAGGTGAAGTTCAATTACACCTTGAATTCGAGCGCGAGCCAATTACTGCAAATCTTCGAAGGCTTGGCCCGGCAGCAGGAATTGTTGATGCTCCTCGAGCGCCGCATGAAATATGATCGCCTTGGCATCAATGATGCCTTGCTGCAATTTGAATCCGACCTGAACCGCAAGCTGCTACCCGAGCCCGAGCGCGCCCTCCCCACCCTGGACCAAATCGCCGGCGATGCCCGCTTCGTAGAAATCGGCCGCCAGCGCGCCCGTAACCTAGCCGAACGCATCCGCCACCAAAGCTAGCCAAACTACCTCGCCTTGATAACGTCTTTAGAAAAGCTCCCTCGAACCGCTCTCTCCTCAGCTATCACTAAATCCACTCCTCAGTCACCACGGCGGCAAAGCATAATTCGCGCAGAGGGATCGATAAATCTACATAATTATGGATAAACATCCGGAAGCTGGAATCTTGATTCACAACAAAATAAGGAAACGCATCCTAAACACAATATGCAGTTCGACTTATTTATCTCAATACTTGGTCTCTTTCGTGCAAAACTTCCTGACGATTCACCTGTCATTAATTCGGTTTTAACTGGAAAAATGGACGACCACGGGTTCCGCGTTTTGGGGAGCGCCTGCCCACGGGGTTGGATGGTGAGCGCTATCCAAGCCATCCGTTACACATTTCGCTGAAGAATTAAGACTGAAAGTGGAGGGGCAATGAGCAGTAAGTCGAAATCGTCACGACCGTTCGTCGCGATCATAGCGAGTGCATGCATCGCGATCTGTCTATGTCTCGCTCTAGCACCAGCGGTTCAAGCACAGGCGGGGCTTTCCACTGGAAGCATCCAAGGGGCAATCTTGGACCCACATGGAGCTACGGTTGCGAGCGCGAAAGTCACCATCACGAATAAGGCGACAGGTGCGAAAATCGCACCTGTCGTAACACCATCCGGCGAGTACAATTCCGGCCCATTGAGCCCTGGCGATTACGTCGTGCGCCTGGAAGCGGCGGGATTTAAGGCCGTCGAAAAGACTGTAACCGTGCAGGTCGGCAATATCACGGCTGCACCGATAACCTTAGAAGTAGGCTCAGCAAGCACTGTGATCACCGTAGAGGGCACAGCCGTCTCGGTAAACACCGAGCAGGCCACGATTCAAGGTGTCGTCACCAGCCAGCAGATCGAAAATCTGCCGATCAACGGCCGTAACTTTCTCGATCTAGCTCAACTTGAGCCCGGCGTCCAAATCCAAGATGGAGGCAACTTCGATCCTACCAAGAAGGGCTTTTCTTCAATCTCCTTTGGCGGCCGCTTCGGCCGCACCGCACGCATCGAAGTGGACGGTCTCGACATCTCCGACGAGACCGTCGGCACCACCACGCAGAACATTTCCGTAGGTTCCATTAAAGAGTTTCAGGTGAGCCAGTCCAGCCTGGATCTCTCCACCGAGCTCACCTCCTCCGGCACAGTGAACATCACGACGCGCTCGGGAACCAACGAGATTCACGGCGATGGCTTCTTCAACTATCGAGGCGATGCAACCTCGGCCAAGTTCGGGAATCCCGCGGCCGTTTTTGACCGCAAGCAATATGGCGTATCGCTGGGCGGGCCGATTATCAAGGACAAGCTTTTCGTGTTTGGAACCGGTGAGAGGACAACACAGGATCTGCTGGCGTCTGTCAGACCGTCTGCCCCTTTTCAGGACTTGAGCGGTACGTTCAACAGCCCCTTCCGGGACCAGCAGTGGCTGGGGCGTCTAGACTACAACGCCACGTCAAACATTCGCATCTTTTTCAAATACACCTACGAGCAGAACAGTGCTGTCGGTGCCTTTGTGCCGGGAACCTATAGTCCATTTGCAAACGTGGACTTTACCCCCTCCTTCGGAGGCGGCGTGGACTTCTCCTCTGGTACGTTCACGCACAGTATCCGGGTCGGTTATATGAAGTTCCGCAACGGCATCACCGATTCGGTGACTGGAACCAATATCACCAACATAGCGCCGGGCGTGATGGTCAACATCGGCAACGGCGGCACGGCTTGCACGGATGGCGCCGCGCTGATCTGCACCGGCGCAAACATTCTTGCGCCGCAGAAGACTTACCAGTCCAACAAACAATTTAAGTACGACGGAAGCAAGATCTATCGTAGCCATATTTTCCGCTATGGGGTCGGCTTCAATCGAATCCTTGGGGGCGGCTTCGCCAGCTTTTACGGCATCGATCCACCCATCCGCGCCGCATTCACAACCGGTGTCGGTGGTTCCGAAGAGGCTGCCGCCAGCGGGCCATTCCCTGGCGGAGCCTCGAATCCCTTGAATTATCCGGTGACGCGCATTCGCCTGGGCAACGGCCAGGGTTGTTTTACAGAAATCGCAGAATTCGGCCAGACTTGCGGAGGGCAGTTTGACTCCCGATTCCAGGTTTACGTTGGTGACAACTGGAAGGTGAAACCGAACTTCACCCTTGTCTACGGCGTTCGCTACAACCGCGACACTGGACGCTCCGACTCGGACTTGGGACCGATTCCCTGCAGTGCAGCTCCATCGATTGGTTGCACCGGTAACTTGCTCGATCAAGTCCGCCCCGGATTTGGAGGTGCCGTTAACCAGGCAAACGGAAACGTTGGCGGGACGCTGGGCTTTGCTTGGGATCCGACGAAGAAAGGCAAAACCTCGATCCGCGCCGGAGCAGGCATTTACTTCGAGAACGCAGTTTTCAATAACGTTCTGTTCGACAGACCCGGTCGCTTGACTACCGGTTTATTCAATCTGACGCAGGATATTTGCCCCGGTGGTAAACTCAACCTGCCCGACGGGACCGTCGTAAACACATCCGCGCTCTGCAATCAGCCGATCGGAAATGTCGTTAGCCAAGTAATCGCTCTACAACAGCAATACCAGCAATCCACGGCGCAGGCCGGAGCGCAGGCGAACGGAGGCTACATTGGCAACGCCCTGGCAGCGGGAGCGGCGGTAAACGGCGTAACCCTCTATTCGCCCAATTACCAGTCTCCTCGCTCGTATCAAATGAACATAGGTGTTCAACATGAGCTGAAGCCTGGCACAGTCGTTTCGGTGGACTACCTGCGGAACATCAGCACTCACACGCTTTTGGCGATCGACGAAAATCACGTAGGAGATGCACGGTTCCTGGACAAAACCGGCGCCTTAGCGGCAATCAACGCAACGAACGCCCAATTTAAGTCAGGCGGCCAAGTATGCCCGGCTGGCACTGCGGGCATCAATTGCGCCATCTCCGCTGGAGCAACGATCTCGGATTACGCAAACAATGGTCTGACCGATGGGAACTTCTGGACAGGCGGGTCTCCGGTCGGAGCAGGGCAGATTGCGTTCCCGGGCAAGAACCCCAACTTTGGCCAGGTTCAATTTCTGGAACCGGTTGGTCGTTCGGTGTACAACGCAATGCAGGTGAAGCTCACCTCTGACCTGAAGAGCCCGTTTCATTTCGTTCGGCATATGAACGCGACCGTTTCCTACTCACTATCCCGCTACAAGGGTACGGCAAGCGACGGGGATTTCATCAACAACGCGGTTGACTACAACAATCCAGCTGGCTTCCTTGGCCCGACCGGGCTCGATCGCACCCATCAGCTCTCCGCAGGCGTGATGATGGACCTGCCGGGCGGAGTTCACGCGAATTTTATCAGCCACTGGTACTCAGCTTTGCCCCAGACCCTTACATATGCGGCTCCGGGGAACGGCCAGGACATCTTCCAGTTCGACACCCTAGGTGACGGCCAGACAACGCTCGCTCCCGTGCCGGGTTCAAACATTGGTTCCTTTGGCCGTGATATCAAAGCCGGAGATCTCAATAAATTCCTGCAGACGCTAAGCGACAATTCCGGAAACAAGCTGACCCCTGCGGGCCAAGCTCTCGTGTCTGCGGGACTTTTTACGCAGGACCAGCTTGTCTCCCTTTGCGCTGTCACGCCTTCGCTCGACACCGCGTCGGGCTGCGGACCGAAGTTCACCTTGGCACCGCCGGGAAATGTGGGCAACGACGCCTTCTTTACCTTTGATGTGCGCCTCGGCTGGTCCATCAAGCCAATCCATAGCTGGGAGCGCTTCCGCATCGAACCGCAGGCGGCGTTCTACAATCTCTTTAACCGCCAAAACCACAACGGTCCTGACGCGCTGCTGGCGGGAACGTTGGATGGCGCAACAAACTCCGTCAATGGAACGACGAAGTTCGACCAGGCAGGTTGCCCTGCCGATCCGACGAAATGCACGGGCAGGACTAGTCTCATTGGTCTCGGTTCCGGTGTCTTCGCCATCGGCGCGCCACGCTCTATGGAGTTCGGCGTCAAAGTCACGTTCTAACCTCAACTGATCGGCTGTGAAAATGGCAGGGAGCCGCATTGCTTCCTGCCATTTTTATTGCGTACTGCATCCTGGGCCCTTCGTACGGCCCACTCTTCCACTGTAATTCCACGGCCTCGCGGTGCGTATAGTAAGATGAGGGCCAAGACGCTACCGCTATGCCACGCGCATCCAGCATGCATCTCACCGAGGCCGTGTCTATTGCTACGTCCAGCCTCTGGGCGCATAAGCTGCGTAGTGTGCTCACGCTCATCGGCGTGGTCATTGGCGTCACCTCGGTCATCGCCGTGGTCAGCCTGATCAATGGTGCCAACCAGTACGTTGCCACGCGGGTTTTCCGCCTTGGCGCGAACGTTTTCGGCCTATCCAAACAGCCTTCTATCATCACCAATGTCGACGATTTCCTGGAATTTCAGAAGCGCAAGCGCATCACCTATGAAGATTTTGAAGCCGTGCGCGACCTTTGCAACTCCTGCAAGGACGTAGGCGCCGCACTGGGCGGGCGAGTGGAGACGAAGAGCGGCCTGAATTCCTTGAAGGACACGAACCTGCGCGCATGGACGCCACAAATGGCCGAGCTCTACGACGTCGATCTCGTCGCCGGGCGCCACCTGACAGAAACCGATCTGCGCGCCGCCGCGCCCGTTTGCGTGATCGGCCAAGACCTGGTGGAAAATCTCATGCCTGGAGTCGATCCCATCGGCAAAGAAATCCGCTGGAACAGCACGCCGTGCCAGGTGATCGGCGTCGGCAAAAAAGAAGGTTCAGCGCTGGGCACCTCTCTCGACAATTGGATCATTTTGCCATTGAGCACCTACAACAAGGAAAACGGCAATCAGCAGGATTCCTTGCGCGTGACCGTGCGCGCCGGCGCTGCTGCGCATATTCAAACGAGCGTCGATGAGGTGCGCCAAATCATGCGCGGACGCCACCATCTCGCCTACGCCACGAAAGACGACTTCGCGGTGGAAACCAGCGATTCCTTTCTGGAATTGTGGAAGAACATCAGCGGCACATTTTTTGTGGTGACCATCGGCATCGCTTCCATTTCTCTAGTCGTCGGCGGCATCGTGATCATGAACATCATGTTGGTATCCGTCACCGAGCGCACCCGCGAGATAGGATTGCGGAAAGCCATCGGCGCGCGCAGCGGGGACATTCTGCGGCAATTCCTGATTGAGTCTTCCACCATCGCGGTGATCGGCGGCGCGCTCGGCGTATTTCTAGGAGTGCTGCTGGCCAAGGTGGTATCGTGGGTTTCGCCGCTGCCCAGCGCGGTGCAGCTCTGGTCGGTGCTTGGCGGATTGCTTGTGGCGCTTACCGTTGGGCTGTTCTTCGGTACGTATCCCGCATCGAAAGCTGCGAAGCTCGATCCGGTGGATGCTCTAAGGTCGGAGTAACGAAGCGCAACCATGGCAACTCTTGGCAAAACATTCCCTCAGACGGTCACGCTGCCCGTTCGCTCGCTGGTGCGGAAACCGAGAGCTTCCGCATTGGGTGAGGAATTTGTACTGGCGCTGGATACGCTGCGAAAAAATCCTCTGCGCTCGGCACTCACCATTCTTGGCATCGTGATTGGAATCACCACCGTAATCACCGTCAGCGCCATGATCAACGGCCTGAATGATAACGTGCTTGCAGGCATTCGCGAGCTCGGATCAGACACCATCATCGCGTACCGATTTCCCTGGGCTGGTCTCTCGCATCCTCCGAGCGCCTGGTTCACACGCAAGGAGCTCCAGCCCGAATGGGCCGAAGACATGGAAAAGCTGCCGCATGTTCTCGCGGCATCTCCTTCGATGCGGATTTTCATGCCGCAGTTCGGGTCGGGCACCGCGGACGTGCGTCGCGGCGCGTACCGTGCTAAGAACGTAATTCTTCAGGGAAATTCGCCGTCCATCAATCGCATCTTCGACATGAAAATTCAGTTCGGGCGCCCGTTTGATCAGAACGATACCGATCACCGCACGCCCGTGGTCATGCTCGGGTACGACACCGCGCGCATTCTTTTTCCGGAGAACGCTTCCCAAAGTATCGGCCAGGAAGTGACCCTGAACGGGCAATTGTTCACCGTCATCGGAACCATGGAAAAGCGCAAGCAGGGCATCTCCGGCGGCGCAAATCCGGAAGACAACATCGCGGTTATGCCGGTGACTACGCTTCGCAAACTGTACCCGAACAAAAAGGACTACGTGATTTTCGCCAAAGCCTCCGACCCCACAATGGTGAGCGAGGCTGTCGAGGAAATGCGTGAACTCCTGCGACGCAAACGCCGGTTGAGCAGCGACAAGCCCGATGATTTCGCGCTGTTTACTTCTGACTATTTTCTCGATCTGTGGAACAAAATCAGCGGCCTCGTCTTCCTGCTCATGTTCGCGGTTGCATCCGTAGGACTCATTGTTGGCGGCATCGGTGTGATGAACATCATGCTGGTGAGCGTAACGGAACGCACCCGCGAAATCGGCGTACGTAAAGCCATCGGCGCGCGGCGCAACAGCATCCTCGCGCAATTTCTGATCGAAGCGGTTACGCTCAGCGCCATCGGCGGCATAATCGGCGTCCTATTCGGCTCCGGACTCACCCTGCTGTTGCGCTACGGTCTCAGCGTACCCGCCACACTCTCTGTCTTCTGGATCGTTACCGCACTGGTCCTGTGCGCGTTCATCGGAATCGGTTTTGGCGTGTACCCCGCCTGGAAAGCCGCGCGCCTCGATCCCGTCGAAGCCCTTCGCTACGAATAGATCCGCATTGTCACTCTGCCGGCCGCTGCGTACACTCCTCAAAGAAGAAATCCATGCCTGGCGATCAATTCCCGATAACGCGTTGGTCAGTGATCGATGCGGTCAAGAGTGAAGATCCCGCTGAGCAAACGCGGGCACTGGACACTTTGTTCGCCGCATACTGGAAGCCTGTATACAAATATGTGCGCTTGCGGTGGAATCGTCCGACGGAAGATGCGCAGGATTTGACGCAAGGATTTTTCGCGGAAATGCTGGAGCGCGATTTGCTTGCGAAATACGACCCGGCGAAAAGCAGGCTGCGTACGTATCTTCGTTTGTGCGTGGACAGCTTTGTCATGAATCAGGAAAAAGCGGCGCGTCGACAAAAACGCGGTGGTAACGCAACGCATGTGGCGCTCGACTTTCCAGCCGCGGAAGGAGAGTTGGCGGGAGCCACGATCGACCCCGCATCTATTCCTTCGCCCGAATCGCTGGAAGAATTCTTTGAAAGGGAATGGGTGCGGAGCTTATTTGCGCTCGCAGTGGAAGACTTACGCAAGCTCTGTTCCGAGCGTGAACGTGAACGCACATTCCGCCTCTTTGACGACTACGATTTGTCGGACGACGAGGAGATTTCCTACGAGAGATTGGCCGCGGAATATGCGATGCCGGTCACGGATGTGACTAATGCGCTTTCCTGGGCGCGCCGCGAGTTTCGCAGGATTGCCCTGGAACGGCTGCGGGAGCTCTGCGGCAGTGACGAGGAATTTCATCGCGAAGCACATGCCGTTTTTGGATCCGATGCGGCATGAAGTTTCTGTCCGACAAAACGGTCGATCGCTTGCGGCAGAATGCCAATCTGCCGGATCTCTCCGGAACCCGCTATCAATTGCTAGAACGCGTGGCGTGCGGCGGCATGGGCACGGTTTACGCCGCCCGCGACCAAACGTTGGACCGCCGCGTGGCGCTTAAAGTCCTCGACGTTCTAATTGCGGATGGCGATCTTGCTCGCCGGCTGAATCGCGAAGCTCGCGCCCTTGCGCTCCTGGAGCATCCCGGCATCGTTCCCGTTCATGACGTCGGCACGCTGAGCGACGGCCGCGTTTTTTATACCATGAAGTTCGTCGAAGGCCAGCGGCTGGACAAATACATCGAGACTGTCACTTCCCTGCCCGACCGGCTGCGTTTGTTTCTCCGCATTTGCGATGCCGTTGCCTTCGCCCATGCACGCGGTGTTCTGCATCGCGATCTGAAGCCCGCCAACGTGATGGTCGGCGCGTTCGGCGAAGTCCTGGTGATGGATTGGGGCTTGGCGAAGATTTTGCGGGAGCAGTCTTCCGGAGCATCCGACGACGACCCGGAAGCAGCCATCCTTCACGCGCAGCAGGCGAGCAACGGTCCCGCAGACAGCACGCAAGCGACGCAGGTGACCGGGCAAGGAACGGTGCTGGGGACGCCCGGCTACATGTCTCCGGAGCAAGCGCGCGGCGATATTGCGCAAGTGGATAAGCGCAGCGACATCTTTTCGCTTGGCGCGGTGCTGCGCTTTCTTTGCGTTAATCCGCTCACGCACTCTGGGCAGAGCAAAGCTTGGCGGCAGGACAAAACGTTGGAAGCAATCTGCGCGAAGGCCACGGAAATCCATCCAATCAATCGCTACGCTACGGTTTCAGATTTGTCCGCGGACGTTTCTCGCTATCTGGACGGACTGCCTGTTTCCGCACGGAAAGAAACAATCTTCGACAAATCCGCCCGTTTCTACCGACGCCATACAATCGCTATCTTACTGATTGTAGCCTACTTAGCTATGCGCATCCTGCTACTGATTTTTTCTCATCGCTGACCCTAAAGAAATTTTATCCATCGTTGTAAAGAACACTGAACCGGTACAGAATCCCGGCTATTGGAGGAACCTTCATGAACAAAGTTCTGTTGGGTTTGTTGCTCGGAGCCGTTCTCGGAGCGGTGGATGGACTGACTTCGTGGTTTACGCCGGCGGTTCGCGCCCAATTGGCGGGCATCGTCATTGGATCGACCGTCAAGGGCATCATCGCGGGAATTGCGATCGGATTCTTTGCGCGCAAAGTGCACTCGTTGGCGCTCGGAATTTTGTTTGGGCTGGCCGTTGGTTTCGTTCTCGCCTTCATTGTCGCGCGCTTACAGCATGGCTACTATTTCGAGATCATCCTGCCCGGCAGCCTAGTCGGAATCATAGTTGGCTACGCCACGCAGCGTTACGGCGCGTCACCCGCCGGCGTACCAGCAACCACACGCTAGAACAGCTTGGGGCACGACGAAATCGCTCGTCCCTTTTCTTGTGCCCGCGCTAGAATGGCATCACGAGAAAGACTATGGCTGACGCGCGATTTGCCTCACTGCAGGGACAGAAGTACATCAACCTCGAAACGTTTCGGAAAAATGGGCAAGGCGTGCGCACTCCGGTGTGGTTTGCCGGAGAGCCGGAGCAGGGCGTGCCGGAAAAGTTGTACGCTTACAGTACCGCGGACTCCGGCAAAGCCAAGCGCATCCGCAACAATCCGCGAGTGCGAGTTGCGCCATGCGATGTACGCGGAAAGTTGCTCGGCGAATGGATCGATGCGCTAGCCGAGATCGTCACCGGCGAGGAAGCGCAGCACGGCATGCAGCTGCTCAACAAGAAATACTTTCCGTGGAGACAGATACTCGGTTTCTTTTCGCTTTTCTCACGAAGCAAACGGGTTGTGTTTGTGATTCGCCCTGCGTAGCGGAACTTCCTTTATTTAAGTGCAAACAAAATCAGGAGGCGGTGAGCAGGATCGGGTCACCGCGCGTGATCACGATGGTGTGTTCGTAATGGGCGGATAGGCCGCCGTCGGCGGTGCGTACCGTCCAGCCATCGCGATCGAGCGACACGGCGCCGGTGGTCGCAGCAATAATCGGCTCAATGGTGATGACTAGCCCGTCGGTCAGAAGGTGTCGGGCAAGCGGATCGGCGTAATTGGGAACTGACGGAGACTCATGAATGGTGCGGCCGACGCCGTGACCGCCCAGCTCCGGAATGACGTGAAAGCCGCGGCGGCGGACTTCGCGCTCGATTGCTCGGCCAATATCTTTGGTTCGGTTGCCGGCGCGCGCAGCTGGAAGCGCCTGGCGGAATGACTTTTCAGCGCAATGCGCGAGTTCGTGCGCTGTTTTATTTCTTGGCTGAACTTCAATGCTGACGGCGGAATCGGTGTGATAGCCGTCCTTCTCCGCGGTCAGATCCAGCTTGACCAGGTCGCCCGGCTGTAGCACGCGAGCGCCGGGAATTCCGTGAACGACTTCATCGTTGACGCTGATACAAACATCACCGGGAAAGCCGTAGACCATCGGCGGAGAGGAACGCGCGGCGTTGGCCTCAAGAATGCGCGATCCGATCTCGGAGAGCTCCGCGGTAGTGATGCCGGGACGTACGGCGGAAGCCATCGCACGAAGGGCTTTTGCGACGATTTGCCCGCAAGCGCGCAGCTTTTCGAGTTGCTCGGATGTGGTTATCGACATGGGCGGAATTCCAACGGGCTTGGACGGAAATTGCGGACAGCCAGAACTAGCTGTCCCACTTAGTGGCAGCCGCAGCCGCCACCGCAACAGGAACCACCTCCGCCAGAGGGCGCCGAGGACTTTGCGGAAGCTCCGTTGCCGCCACCGTTGGCTGTGGCGAAGACGGAAAGCTGGATGCTTGCCTTCTTGCTGGCGCACTTGGGGCAGGCGATTTCTTGCTGCTTGTTGATCACGATCTTCTCAAAGCGGGTCTCGCACTGGTCGCAGAGGTATTCGTAGATGGGCATCGTGGCGTTCCTTTGCTGTTGTGCTCTATTGGGGCGTCGGTGCGATTATAGCAGGCGTTTCGACGTAGTGTGCTGCTGTGGGAGCCAGGCCCCCCCCTCCCCCTTTTTTACAAGGGTAACAACATACTTGACACACAAGGCCGTTTCCGGGAATCTAAATTCGACCGGGCAGCATCACCTAATTTATGAGTGGCAGAATTTCACTGTTTCGGCTCGTTCTCGTCTGTGTCGTCGGAATTGTCGGAGCATGGGCCCTTTACTTTTGGGTCGGGTCCGGGAATAGGCTGGCAGAATTTAATCCAGTGAGGAATTTTCCACACGTCAACATAGTTCAGCGTGCCGTAAACCACCAAATAGAGGCTGCCAGTCGTCAAGCCTTGGGTAACATCGTTGGTCATCAAGTCTTGAGGCGTTGGTCCGAATTGCTCCTTGTAGCCATAGACAGTAAGTGTCCTGTGGAACCTTGGAACAAGGACAGAAGCGTGGAGAGTTGTTTTCCAGCTTTTCGCAGTGAAATCTGGCGTAGTACCTTTCGGCACCACCTTGATTGCTGCGAAACCATCCAAATGTTTAGCTTCCGTCTTCCCGAAGTTGTCGAGCACTATTGGGACGGAAATAGGGCCGTGAAACGTAATAATTGGGTCGATAGTTACGGTTACCCACGCTCGGTCATCGAGCCATTGAGTCTTTCCGGCAATCTGATTTTGTATAACCATCTGTCTATGCTGCTGGCTCGCAACGTGAGCATAGTAAGCGGCAGCCCCGAACGCGCCAGCCGTAGCTCCCAACATCATCCAATCAAGAACTACTTTCCACCGTGGCATCTGATGGTGGCAGCATTTACAGGTCTCTGCTGTAGCTGGTGGGGATGGCGAACGCTGTGTGCCGAGAGGCGTGAGAATGCCGCTACGTTCGTTTTTCTCTCCGGGCTGTGTGTTTGGGTCTATTCTGTGTATGGATTTCTCCAGTGGAGCGAAAAGTTTTGAAAATAACCACAAAACGCCCAAAGCTGAAAACAGAGTGTAAAGAAGGTTCGGACGCTCAGGAGAATTTTGAGAAGACGATGAAGGCTCTTTTCCGCGTGCCAAAGTCTGTCTCCAAAAAGCATCCCAAAGGCAAGGATTAAGCCACCTTTCGGTGGCCGCGTCCCTGCCTAGGCTTGATGTACGGCGTCGGTGCCTTTGCCAGTCAGTTGCTCGTAGGTGATTCGACGGTTTGCAATATGAGACATAGCTATCTGAAAGCGGTCGCCGTCTCCAATGAAGTGGTCTTTGGTGGCGCGATTGTTGTAGCGGAAAACTTGCTCGTCTACGTATCGAAACAGGTGGAACGGCTCTACTGCAATGTACGTGCCTTTCAATCCGCGCTTGAGCAAGCACCAAAAGTTTTCGAGTCCGTTGGTATGGATTTGTCCTTCAACATATCGCTCGGCATGGTCAATCGTTTTGTGGGCGAAGTCTGGATTGAGTCCCTGATACGACATGAGCGCATCGGTGTAGATCGCGCTCTTGGCTGCGACGTGAGCGCGAATCTCACCTTGCAGATGATGCTTGCGGCGAGTCGGGATGACGTTAGCGTGGACCTTGCCGCCGCGCTCCAGAATACCGATGACGGCCATTTTGTCTTTCACTCCGCGTTCTGTAATCACACGCTTGCGCCGTTCCGAGTGCATGAATCTGGCAGCGCCGCCGATGAAAGTTTCGTCTACTTCGACTTCGCTACCAGGGCCGCCGAGTTTCACAAAATCCTTATTGTGCATTGCAAGGCGAACGCGATGCATCATAAACCAAGCGGATTTTTGCGTGATGCCCAGAGCGCGGGCGATTTCATAGGAACTAATTCCGTTCTTGCAGTTCACAATCATCCACACAGCAATCATCCACTTATCCATGCCGAGCGCGGAATCCTCAAAGATGGTTCCGACTTTGACGGTGAACTGTTTCTTGCATCCCTTGCAGTACCAAAGTCGGCGCGTCGAGATGAAGGAGTGCTCTGTAGATTCGCAGCGCGGGCAAGTGACTTTGCCTGTAGGCCAGCGCAGAGACACCGCATAATCGAAAGTCTTTTGCGGGTCAGAGAAAAAACTAACCGCTTCCTGCAACGTCTTGGGAAGCTTGACTGGTGTGCTCATGGACAAAGTATCGCATAGCACATCCTGTGTGTCAAGTATGTTGTTACCCTCACAAGTGTTGAAACTAAATGTACTTACACCGTTTTGGGAGGGGAATTGAACCGGCTCGGAAAAATCGAGCGTAGAAGTCTACCCGAGTTAGGATAACACGGGAGTCAAGGGGTTCGGCCCCACGGGTCTTCCAAGAACAACCAAGAGCCCGCTTGAGAAAGCGGCGCTATAGCAAAAGAAAACGCCTCCGGTAACCGGAGGCGTTCTGAGCCTGTCCCTACAACATTAGGAGTTCAGTCGCCGGCTACGGCTTCGGCGGCTTCTTCTTTCTTTGTGGCGTTTCTGTCATTGGAATAGCCGTTGCCGTTTCCATTGCTGTGGCCGTTGCCATTGCCGTTGGCTGGCGCGATGCTTACCGGCTTGCCAGCGTTGGCGAAATTGGCTGGGACGGACTTGGCGATATCGCTTACGGAGCCGATCTGCACAACCGTGGGCTGAGCCTTCTTCAGCACCAATTCTTCGTAGATGGCGCGAACTTTGGCTTGTTCTTCGTAGGCCTTCTTGCGGCGGGCGCGATCTTCTTCCGCGGCGGTCTGCGGAATGTCGTGTTCCAGGTGGCGGACACGCGCGGCGTCATCGGCGTCGATCTTCAAAGAGTGCTCGTACGTGTTGAGATCGACCTTCTTGCCCTTGGCGTAGATTTCATGCTTGCCGTGCGTCTTGTACCACTCGGCGACGGTCGCGTTCTTGTGCATGTTCTCAATGATTTTGCGCCAGCCTACGCCGGTGTTGTACGCGCAGAAGGAAATTTCGCCTTGCTGCGTGGCGTACGGAATGATGCACATTTCTGTGCGGCGAAAATCGTAGTTGAAGAGATCCTGGAACCACATGCCGGCGATAAACAGGAAGTTCCATGGATCGGTCTGGCGGCGCTTCATGGCGTCTTCGTAGGTGCGGTCCGGAGAGGTCTTGCCGTATTTCTTCTCAGAGTCCTTCGTGAGCGCCCAAGTCTTGTCGAACTTCTTGAAAAGATCGTAGAGCGTCAGACCCTTTGGCCCCTGGAACGCTTTGTAATTCTTGAGGAGCGCGAGAGCCATCATGAAGTTCGAGAAGGCTTTGCCGCGCGCCGCATCGGTAATGGCGGTGACGTCCTTGACGAGCTGTTGCGCGTCAAGGAAGCGCGGAACCGGCGCCCACTCCTTGGTCTCTTTGTTGATCATGATCGCGGTGCCGACGCCGCAATTGGGATGGCAGCCGCAGGAAAGCGCGCCCCACTGCGAATCAGGACCGTGCACGAGATCAGAGAATCCGGCAAAGGTGGCGATGAACGAGATGGGGAACCAGTCGCGGGTAGGCTCGACTTTACCGACCTGCTGGCTAACGTCTTGCGCGAGGTGCGAAAGCGTGTAGCGCTGCCGCAGGCGGCGTTCCGGAGTAATGTCTTCGTCGCGTCCAGTGAAAGAAACGGGCTGGAAGCTGACGAAGGCGATCTTCTTCGGGTTTTCCATCGCGAATTTGACGATGGCGCCGACCTGATCGTTGTTGACGTTGTTTACGATCGTTACGACCAGCACGATTTCGATGCCGGCTTCGTGCATGTTTTCGATGGCGCGGAGCTTCACGTCGAAAAGGTTGCCGACCTGGCGATGTCCGTTGGCGTCGTTGCCGATGCCGTCGAACTGCAGGTACGCGTAACGCATGCCGGCCTCAAAGGCCTTCTTGCAAAATTCCTTGCTCTTGGCGAATTCGATGCCGTTCGTGGCGGCCTGCACACTGTTGTAGCCAATTTTGCGGGCGTGGGCGACAGCCTGGAGGAAATAAGGACTCATCGTCGGCTCGCCGCCGGAGAACTGGACGGACATCTGACGACGGGGCTTGATGCGCAGAGCGTTGTCCAAAATTTCCTGAATTTCATCCCAGCCCAGCTCGTGGACGTAGCCAACCTGGTTGGCATCCATGAAGCAAGGGTCGCACATCATGTTGCAGCGGTTGGTGAGGTCAACGGTGAGAACGGAGCCGCGGCCATAACGAACCGTGCTGGAGCCATGCTTGTGGAGATCTTCGTCGTTGTGCGCGGGAATATCGCGGCCCGGGAACTGCTTTTCGATGTGGTCGAGGAACTTTGCGTCGATGGCCATCATGTCTTCGTAGTGACCATGGATGGGGCAGTCTTTGATCATCCAAACTTCGCCGTCGCGCTCGACGATTTGTGCCTTAATTTCGCCGACCTTTTCGTTCATCAGGTCGCGCCAATCTTTTTTTCCGTGAATAATGGCTTCGCGGGCCTCTTTGACGCAATCGGGACAGAGCGAATCGGTCTGCCGTGGCCAGCCGAGGGTCGGCTTGGTCTTTTCCCACGACTTTAGAAGCGGCTTATCCGACCATTTTGGGGTGAACGATGGATTCGGATTGCGCTTGTTGAAATGTTGAATCGCATTGAAGGTGACGCTGGCTGCTTTGCAGACCGTAGCGTCAACCGCTCGCATCACTTGAGTGCCTACTCGATTCGGCATAAACCTCTACCCTCCACTTTCGCCAGGTAATTAAAATTTCTTGATGCGTTTTAAGAAGCCCGCCAAACGCTACAAAGATTGCAGCGATTGCCCCCGGGCTTCTAAATACCGTATCACGCCGGGTAGAAACGCCCAATAAGTCTTTGGACCTGTATAGTTTAACGGTTATGTGCGTGGAAGCCAGTCAGTTGCATTGAATGGCGAAAAAGAGGGGTTGAACGGGGAAAAACGGGGGTCGAACGGGAATTCGGGTGGGGTTACTTGTAGGGCGAACGACGGGAAAAACGCCCCTTTTTGTCGGCTGAGGAAAGCCCATTTTGCGCGAGCGCGGAACCTACTTCAGTCGTTTAGCGCAGGACGCAGGACGGCGGTAACAAAATGCGCGAAGTGGGAAGCACCGTCGTCGAGTTGCAGATAGCGCACGACACAGTGATCGGCAAGATATTTTGCTACGCGCGTTTCGGCAATTCCAAGATGTTCCGCCAAACGCGGCTTGATGGAATCGGAGCCGCGGCGACTAGCGGTACCGCGCAGAAAACTGCCGATGGCGATGCGCAGGGTCTGGCATGGCTCTACGTAATAGTAGGTGGAAAGGTCGGAATCGCTGAGGAGGAGCACGCCAGGCCCGACGGGAGCACGATCGGCTTCGCTAATGGTCAGCGGAGCGCAGGTCAGCAGGCGACGAAATTGCATTTCCAGCAGCGAAAGGCGTGACGACAGGCCGGGGTCACCGTAGCGGCCGCGCAAAGAAGCCGCGCTGTCGGAGACCGGTTCAGACGATGGACGGCGCGGTGAGACGGATTCGCTAACCCTGCTAAATCGAGGCTCGGGAGCTTCGTCAACTGGAGGCGGGGCCTGCTCGACCGGGGTTTCCGCCGGCACGACAGGGGAACGCGCAGGCTGTTCAGCGGTGGTGCTGGCTTTCCGGCGATTGCGGCCACCGCGACGGCCACGGCGGCGCGTACCGCGTCGCGGCGCTTCGGCGATCGTACCTTCAGAAGGTTCGGCCGCGGGAGCGACAATGGCTTCAAATGTTTCTGCAGTCTGTTCAAAGGGCAAGGCGGGCTCGGGAACAGAAAGCATAGGCGTGGAAACTTGCAGTTCGTCAGCTTGCGCTGCTGTCTCTGCAGAGGAACCCGAGCCTCCGAGACGCACGGCGGCTTCTTGCGCCTTGGTCTTCCAATCCGCGCGGCGAAAACGCTCGGCGGCGGTGGAATACCATTTCGCCGCTTCGCCATTTTGGCCATCGGTCTCGAAAAATTTAGCCAGTTCAAAAGCGACCATTGCGTCACGCGTCTTCTGATAGAGATTAGAAAGTTGCGCGGCGGGGTCTTTTCCAGTGCGAGCGCGGCGTATTCGAGCGGTAATCTGTTTCCAGTCGGCCATACAGTAATGGCATTGTAACAGCGACGGCACGATGCCACCAGCCCAGCTGTGCGTACAGTGAATGCTGTACGTATGCGACTTTGTGTACTTAGGTAGTGTTTACAGATTGACGCCCATTGTGGTGCTCGCTATTCTGATATTGCTCTCTTGGAGACGAAAATGCCGCGCAAGCGGGGGACCCCATCAGTTGCCCTATCTATTTTATTATCAATGAGTTTACTCGCAACGCCACTGTTGGGCAATTCGGGCTTAGGCTCAGGGACCGTGGTGTCCGCAGACAGCGCGCACCTAGGGACTGCGGATGTCACGGTTGGAGCCACTGTATTTGCTGGGGATAGGCTTGACACTTCGTCAAACGGCAGTATGCAGATTCGCGCGGGTGCGGCCCGCCTGGTATTGACCGCTTCGAGCCGCTTGGTTTGGGGCGGTGAGAATGGTTCCGCGAGCGCAACATTGCTTGGTGGCACCGCGGCATTCTCCACATCACGCGCGGACGCATTTGTGCTGCACGCCGGCACCGCCGCTTTTAAGCCTCGCGGCGACGAACCGACAGTGGCCAATGTAACTGTGCTCAACCCGAAAGAGTTGGTGGTGCGCTGCTCGCGCGGAGCGGTGCTGATCGGCGTGGAAGACGACGTTCGCGTGGTTCCGGAGGGCATGGCTTATCACGTGGTGCTCGATCCGGAAGCAGCTGTCCCTCCTGGGGCAGTTCCGGCTGCGGCCACACCAGCGTCTTGGGGCCAGCACCAGCCAATCAAGACAGGCAAGAGCAAGTTCATCTGGTATGCGATAGCATTCACAGCGCTTGTGACGGGGATTGCGCTGTGGCGGGCCTTGGAAAGTCCGGACCATCCTTAGGCTTTTCGCCGATCGTGTTGCCGGTTCGTTATAACGGATTTGTCACGGATTCGCTCTTCTGAATTAAATTAGTTTTTCCATCCCGGTTTTTCTCGCTCCGCCGACAATCTCTGGAGCCCTATTCAAAATCAAGAGCCAGCTATCACTTCAATTTCCACCAGTGCGTCTTTAGGGAGACGAGAGACTTGAACTGTGGAACGAGCTGGGGGAGCAGCGGTGAAATAGCGGGCGTAGATTTCGTTCATGGCCGAAAAATCGTTCATGTCCTTTAGGAACACAGTGGTTTTGATGACATGGTGGAGATTGGCTCCCGCCGCTTCGAGAATCCCTTTGATATTTTCCAGGACGCGCTCGGTTTGCTGACGGATGTCGGAGCCCACCAGTTCCCCGCTTTGAGGATCGAGCGCAACTTGTCCCGACAGGTAGACAAAACCGTTGGCCTTGATCGCTTGCGAATACGGGCCGATGGGCTTTGGACCGCGATCCGTGATTACGACATTCTTCATTGAGTGCTCTCCTTTAAGGTATGAGGCGATGCAGATGCCGCGGAATTTTCGTAACGAGCGCGAAACTCTTGGGGCACGCCGGGACGCTTCATCCAAAGGCGCACGAATTCGGCAACGTTGTTGTGCGTTTCCTCTTCGAATGCGGCGATAAGGTCGTCCAGGTCGAAACCGCCGCCCCGGCGTGCATCAAGCATGTGGCTGAGCGCGGCGCTGAAGACTTGCGGGCCGTAACGATCCTGAAGGCCGTAAAAAAATAAAAGACTCTTCGCCCGGAGAACATCGTCAGTTTCCGGCTGCCGCGCCGGGGAGTTTACTGGAATGACGCGGAGCAATCGGCGGATGATTTGCGCGCGTACTTGCGGGCCTTCGACAGCTTCGCGGCCGCGCGAGGCCGCGAATGCCGGCAGTGCGGAGAGCGGCGGAGTTTGTTCGAAAAAGCCGGGGTTTTGGGCGTAGCCAAGCCAGCTAGATGCAAGCGACGGAGCGGCGGCGGCAATTTCCGGAGTACCGCCGGTAAGATCCACCATTGCGGTGTCCTGCGAAGCCATTTCGGCGCTAGTTTTCTCGTCTGCTTCTGAAGTGAGCCGGGCGAAATTGGACGTCGTGCTGGTAAAGCAACCGGCCAAATCCGGGCATTCGACGAGCCAGAGCTGGTGAGAATCCTTGGGACGTGCCCCAAACGTGGAGTTGTAAGATTGAATGGCGCGTGCCAACGCTTCGCTCGGATGGCGCAATCCTTCGGGATTTTGCGGCGAGCGCGTCCAGAGATTCACGTTTTCCTGCCCTGCCGTGAGCGTAGCAGCGACGTAGCGGCCGGCGATCACAAAAGGATAGCCGTCTTTAAGTGTCTGCCTGATGCGAATAGTACGTTCGCGCGCATCGCGAGAATTCTTCGTCGGCTGTTTGCTCGATTGTCCGCTGCTATGCACCAAAAAATCGCCGGGGACTCGCACAACCAAATTCCACGACTTCGGCGGCACGCCTCCCGTTGCAAAAATTCCGCGGGCGGGAAGAAGTTCGGGGGCCCAACCTTGGGCCGGGAGGAAGAAAGCGTCTGGCGTAAAACTGAGAGCGACCTCGTTGGATGCGGCGCGCTGGTATTCCACTGACAATCGGAGAGTGTGCCGAGAGGAAACGGTCCAAGGCTGGGGAAAAGCGAGAACCACATTGCGGGGATTGTCGGGTGAAATAGCGAAGTTTACCGCCGTCTTGTCCCACAGGGCGCTGGGATCGGAAAAATGGAAGCGCCGTCGGCCGGGAAGACGAAGCTCTAGGGACGTAAGAGGCTGATTGCCGTCGTTCTTGAGCTGATAGACGCCTTCCAGTCGAATCACGGGCTGCGGAGTCGGGACGAAGTTGACGGTAATTTGCTGACTAACGATCGTGTAGCCAGGGCCTAGTGCGACTGCACAGCCGGCAACGCTATAGGCCGCACCGGCGAGCAGGCAAAGCGGCAATCGAAGTGGGCGGCTCGCTTTCAAAGCGCTACGATTGTAGCGAGGGACACAGATTCACGCAAAAGTTGTGATGTAGGTTCGCGAAGCAAGCTGCTGGTCAGTGTGGCTTACGACCGTGGACGCGAACGAACCCGGTGCCGGCATGATTGCGTACGGCTTCGCGGTTGGCGACTTCGCGGTCGGCCTGCGCGTCGGTCATGCCCGATTTGACCTTGTCCAAAATCTGTTTTTCGCTAAGCCCGGTATTTTTGAGGCGCGCGATTTGCGGAGTTCCAAGCGTCGCCTGCCCTTGCAGACGGCGCTGCAAAACAAACTGTACGAAGTTGTCAGAAAGACCGATGAGGTGGAGAGCGACAGCATCGCCGCTGATGGCATCGAGCTGATCGGCTCGTGCGATGTCAAGAATTTGCGCTTCGGAATAGCCGGCGCCGGCAAGATTGGCGGCCGAATCGCCGCTCGCGAACGGATGCTTTCGCTCGTGAGCTGCGGAGACAAGGGCCACGCAAGCATCGTCGCTAAGCCGGGCTTGCTTTACCTTAACTAGTTGCGCGACTTCGGAATCCGCGGTATTCAGCGATTTGAGCTGCTCGAGGCCGCTGGACCACATGCCGGCTCGATCAAGCGGGCGGTAATCCGTCAGAACATGTTGTTTGCAGCCGCCTATGAAGAAGACACAGACACCGAGAAGCAAGGCAGAGGACTTCATGTTTCCATTCTAGCGGGCGGCAAGCGGAACGGGCGCGCGTGTGCCGTCCGGGATACTTGTGCTAAAGGACAGGTAAACGGAATTCGAAAAACGCGCCACCAACGCGCACGCATGCATGTAGGAATATCGAAAAACGAAGCTCAGACCTGATAGACGCGTTCCACTCCGTAGACACCAGAGACTTTGCGAATGTTGGCCAGGATGGTTTCGAGCTGCCGGCGATCGGCGATTTCCAGGCTGGCATCAATACGCGCATTCGACTTGTCGGGACGGCTTTCCAGGCTGTGAATATTGGAGCCGGCCCCGCTGATTACGGCGGTGATTTCGGCCAGGAGGCCGGCGCGATCGCGCGCGCGAATCTGAAGCTGCACTTGAAATGTCGCGGCCCCCTCACCACCCCACTCGACGGCAATGCGGCGTTCCGTTTGATACAGCAGGTTTTGCACGTTAGGGCACGGACGAGTATGAACCGCGACCCCGCGTCCGCGCGTGATGTAGCCGATAATGTCGTCGCCGGGAATGGGATTGCAGCACTTGGCGCGATACACGAGCAGATCATCGTACCCTTTGACGATCAGAGGAGCTTCGCCGAATCCGAGCATACGCTTTACGGTTTTGACCAGCGTGGGCTTGGCGTCTTCGGCGGCAGGCTCGGCGCCCTTCGCGGCATCACCCAGAACCCGCGTAAGCACCTGGCGCGCCGAATATTTTCCGAAGCCTACCGCGGCATAGAGATCTTCAATCTTTGATAGCCCGGAATCGGATGCGACGCGCAGCAAATCCTCCTCGGGAATTTTCTTAAGGCTGCGGCCAAACTGGCGCGACTCTTTCTCCAGCAGCCGCTGCCCCACTTCCATTGCCTCCTCACGCTCTTGCAGATTGATCCAATGCCGGATTTTGCTGCGAGCGTGCGTCGACTTTGCGAAGCTGAGCCAATCGCGGCTGGGTCCGTGGCCCTTCTGCGTGAGAATCTCGACTACATCGCCGCTGACGATTTCATGCCGCAGCGCCACCATCTGCCCATTCACCTTTGCGCCCACGCATTGATGGCCGACTTCGGTGTGCACCAGGTACGCAAAATCAACGGGAGTCGCGCCGCGCGGCAGCTCCAGCACGCGCCCCTTCGGCGTGAAAGCGTACACTTCGACAGGGGCGAGATCGATTTTCAGTGTCGACAAAAATTCGCCTGGCTCTTCCAACTCCTGCGACCACTCGATCAGTTGCCGCATCCAGGTGATGCGCTGGTCGTCTTCCTGGTCCGGCTTGCCATCTTTATATTTCCAGTGCGCGGCGACGCCCTCTTCCGCGATGCGGTGCATTTCCTGCGTGCGGATCTGCACTTCGAACGCCTGTCCGCCGTGAAGCACACTGGTGTGCAGCGATTGATACAGATTTGGCCTGGCCATGGCGATGTAGTCTTTGAAGCGGCCTGGAACGGGACGCCAGATGTGATGCACGACGCCGAGAGCCGCGTAGCAATTCCGCTCGGTATCGCTTATGACGCGAACAGCGAGGAGATCGTAGACCTGGTCGAGGCCGCGCTCTTGACGCACAATTTTGCGGTGCAACGAATACAAGCTTTTCACGCGGGCTTCGAGCTCCGCGGGAATGCCATTTTCAATGAGCTTGGAACGGATCGTGGTTTGAACTTCCTCAAGAAATTTTCTGTGCGCGGGCGCCTTGTCGCTCACTTCCTTTTGCAGCGCGAGGAAAGATTCCGGCTCCAGGAAACGGAACGAAAGGTCTTCCAGCTCGCCGCGAACGATGCCCATTCCCAGCCGGTGCGCGATGGGCGCATAAATGTCCAGCGTTTCGCGAGAGATGCGTTGCTGCTTGGCGGGTTCCAGATATTCCAGCGTGCGCATGTTGTGAAGACGATCGGCGAGCTTGACCAGCACGACGCGAACATCGTTGACCATCGCCAAAAGCATCTTGCGAACGCTTTCCGCCTGGCGCGCCTCGGGGGCCATCATATTGAGCCGCCCGATTTTGGTGACGCCTTCCACCAGTCGCGCGACTTCGATGCCAAAGCGTTCTTCGATGCGCGACACGGGATACTCTGTGTCCTCGATGGCATCATGCAGGAGAGCAGCCGTGAGTGTGATGGCATCCAGACGCATGTCCGCCAGGATATGGGCAACTTCCAGGAGATGTGTGAGGTAGGGGTCGCCAGAACTGCGAAGCTGGTCGCGGTGCCGTTCCGCGGCAATCTCGTAAGCGCGCCGCACCATCCAGGGATCCTCGGAGGGGCGGTTCTTGCGCAGCTTCTCGAGCAGTTCTTCGAGACGAGCGTCCAGCTCGCGCTCGGTGCGGTCGCGGTGAAAATGGAGAGGCAAGTTGCTGGGCGACGGCATACTCTATTTTACGCTAGAAGAACGATTAGGTGCGAATCCTGGAGCGTTCCTAAAAAGAAAAAGGGCGCCCTGGCGGACGCCCCGTCGAATAATCCAAAACTAGACTCGCCGCCAACGGCTTAGGACGACTGCGGCTGCTCGGAGCGTTTCTGCTTGATTTCCTTAACCTTATCTACCAGATCGTCGGCTTGCTTGAGCAATGCTTCGCGTTCTTCCTTGCTGTCCACCATGTCGGCCTTGCGGCGATAGAGTAGGTTCAGGTACGCCATAGCATCGTCATAATCGGGCCGGATGGAAATCGCTTTTTGCAGGTCGGTAATTCCTTCGTCGATTAACGGGCCATACTTGGAAGCGTATTCAGAGCGGATGGCCGAGGGCAGCGGCTCTGTGTCCTTAACTTGCTTCCGGATGTTGTTCTTGTTGTAGTCCATACGCATTTCGCCGTTGCCACGAAATGCCAAAGTCCAGTCGATCACACCAATCCAGTAATAAGGCTCAGGATCATCCGGCTTCAACTGAATATGCTTCTGGTGGTACGTTTTGGATTCCTCGAATTTCTTGGGATCAAAAGGCTGCCCGCCCATCTGAAACAAGATGGAGCCGATGCCGTCGATTGCCGAAATATTGATCGGGTCCTTATCCAAAACTTCTTTGAACTCCGCCACGGCCTGGTTGCCGCGAGCCATGTTTTCCTGGGAAGGCGCGCCCGGAATATACAAGCTGGCGTAGGCGGTGGCGAGATACAGCCGAGCGTTCAGCAGCTCGGGATCGGCTTCCTTCGCCTCCTTGAAATCTTCAATGGCCGCGTCAGACTGGCCATTCTTGAACGCGGTGACGCCCTTGTTCAGGAGGTCTCGCGCCTTCAGTTTGTTGCAGCCCGAAGCGGCAACAGCGACCACCAGGAGCGCGACGAGCGTGGCAACCCGGCGGGCAAGTTTTTGAAGCGATGCATGAGTCATTGAAGCGTCCATCCCCACGATGCGCGGCCCGTTAACCGGTGCCCGCGCTAAAATTCAAGTGCGCCTTGCGAGAGGCAATCTAATCTGTTTCCGTCAGTTTTTCCAGCCCAGGGGTCATCAGGCCAACAGACGATACACCTGCGGCACGCATAACGTCTATGACCCTGGCGACGACCTGAAATTCCAGAGCGCCATCCCCTCGAACGAAAGCCGTACGATTAGCCCTGGACCCAAAAATCTGTTCCAACCTGCTGCGTAGCCCGTCCCAGTCAACCCTCTCCTGATTGATTCGCAGCGATCCATCGGCAAGCACTTGAATGACGATTGCCGAGGGCTGCGGATCGCTTACGTCCTGAGTCGCGGGCTGCGGCAAATCGGCCATCAACCCTTTCTGCTTGTGCGGAATGATCACAAAGATCACCAGCAGCACGAGCAGAACGTCAATCAGCGGAACCACGTTCATTCAACGAAGATTCCGCGATTCGCACCACCAACGGACATTCCCATGAGCCACCTCGTTCGGAAAATTCCCGCGAGGAGGACTCTCACATCCCAGAGAGCAAGCTACAAACGTCTCTTCAGCAATAAAGATGCCGAAGAATTCTATTGGCCGGCCTCGAGCTTGGCAGTAATCAGCCCGACTTTGTCGATGCCGGAGCCGCGCATGATATCAATTGCGCGCGCGACTTCGCCAAACAGCACATCGCTATCGCCCTTAACAAAAGCGATTTTCTCGGCGCGGTCTTTGAAAATTTGTTCAATGCGCGGCCCGAGATTATCCCAGGTGGAATCTTCGTTATTGATCTTCACCTTGCCGTTGGTCAACACCTGCACCACCACGGTCTTGTTTTCGAGCTCCACGTCCTGCTTCTGATTGGGATTCGGCTGCGGCACCAGCGTATCCAAGCCCTTTGGCGTGAGCGGGGTGATCACCATGAAAATGATCAGAAGCACCAGCAAAATGTCGATCAGCGGAACGACGTTCATTTCCGCCATCGCACCGCCTTTACTCTCACCTACCTGCATTCCCATTGAGCTTCTCCTTCGGCCGTCCCTAGCGAGTATTGGGGCCGTCGTGCCGCGCCGTTTTGTGGGAAGCGGCGCGGCGTCGAACTGGCAAAAAACGACTGCAAACGAATGGTTACTGCGTGCCGTCCCTAGTCCGCCGACGGCGGAGGAGGTGGAGGCGCATTCTTCTCGTTCCGTTCGGTTAAGAGGCCGACTTGATCGACACCTGCCGAGCGGATTTCATCCACGACTGCGACCACGTCGCCATACTTGGCACGCGCGTCGCTCTTCACGTACACGGTTTTGTCCAGCCGGTTGGCAATGCGGTCCTTGACCTGCGCGGTGATCTCTTCCTTGCGGATCTGCGTTGTCCGAAGAAAGATGTTCCCGTCGCGGGTCACGGCGATGACGATGGAGTCATCCTTGTCCGCGTCCTGCATATCCTTGGCCGTGTTCGTCCTCGCCAAGTCCACCGGATGGTCCTTCTGCAACATGGGCGTAACCACCATGAAGATGATCAACAGCACAAGCATGATGTCTGCCATGGGGATGACGTTGGGAGTCGACATCTGACTCCCAGCTTGCGGCTTGTATCGTGCGTGCGTTACTGGTGCAGCCATTGGCTACCTACTTTCTTGCCCCACGACGCAGGATGAAGTAATTGATGAGCTCCATCGAGGAATTGTCCATTTCCACGTCGAACGCTTCGACTTTATTGGTGAAATAGTTGTACGCCCACACCGCGGGGACCGCCACGAGAAGGCCGAGCGCCGTGGTTACCAACGCTTCCGCGATACCGCCCGCGACTGCCGACAGACCGGTAGCCTTGCTCTGCTCGATGCCCTTGAAGGCGTTCAAGATGCCGACCACGGTTCCGAACAGTCCGACGAATGGCGCTGTTGAGCCGATGGTAGCCAGAGCTGAGAGGCCGCGCTTCATTTCGGCGTGCACGATAGCCACCGAGCGTTCGAGGCCGCGCTTGGCTGCTTCTATTACGTCAGCCTCGGAAACCTGCTGCGAAGCGGATTGGAACTCGGAAAGGCCGGTCGCCACAACTTTGGCGATATGGCTCTTCTTGTTGCGCTCGGCAATCGCGATGGCTTCATCGAGTTTGCCGTCCTTGAGCGCGCCGGCCACTTGCTGCACGAAGACACGCGATTGCTTACGCGCGGCACTGTACATAAGCGCGCGGTCAATCATCACGCCAAAGGAATAAATAGATAGAACGAACAGGATAACGACTACCGAACGGGGCAGGGCGCTCATTTGAGACCACATCGAGCGAAGGTCCCAACTGGACGCGCCTGGGTTCCCCGCCTGGAAGAAGAACAGCATTGCGTGAACATAGAGAGTAGCTACCATTCGTTTGCTCCTTAAAGTGTTTGCAGAATTCTTGACACCGGAACGCTGCTCCGGCCCCACGACCGGAGCAGCGCGCCTTACTACTGGTTAAGCGAGAAAATGACGTCGATCGTGGTATCGACCTCCACTGGTTCGCCGTTGAGCAGCGTTGGCTGATACCTCCACTGCTGCACTGCATCCATGGCCGCACGAACCAGCAACGGATGACCGGACATAACTTCCAGCGACTCTACTGAGCCGCTCTTGGAGATCAGGGCGTGCAATCGCACCGTGCCGGAGATGCGCGTCTGGCGCGCGAGCGGTGGATACACCGGTTGCACTTTGTTCACGAGCTTTGCCGCTTGCACGGCTCCGCCCTGGCGAATACGAGTCGCCGTCGGCTTCGGCGGCGGTGGTGCTCCACCCATGCCGCCAATCACGCCACCAATGACGCCGCCCATGGAGCCGCCGGCGACGCCACCCGGAACACCACCGGCCATGCCGGCGTTCACGTCTGGCGCATCTTCTTTAATGATCTTGATATCTTTAGGAATGACCTTCGGCTGCACGAGTTTGCCAGCGTCCATCAAGTGGACTTGCGGCTTCACGTGCACCACCTGGGTTTGCACCGGAGGTGGCGGAGGCGGAGGCGGCGGAGGCGGGGCGGTGAGCATCGTCGCCATCATCGTCTTCGGCAGCGCTTCCGTATAGATCAAAGGAATAAGGATCAGAATTGCCAGGAAGATCGTCTGAGCAATCATGGACACTACGACGGTCCATGGCTTATTGGTCTTCTGCGGGTTTGGACTCGAGATCACCATATCTTCGAACATGGATGATTACCTCCTCCCGGCAGGAGCGAGACGCGCTGAAACGCTTTCGCTACTGCGGGTTTTGTTGCCGGCTGCGGGTCCGGGACCTGCTACCGCTCCCTGGCCGCGCCAACGATTCCACGCGACCACAAGCGGAGCAGCAATGCCAAAACTGGAGTACGTTCCTACCACAATCCCCACCACCAGGGCAAAGGAGAATGCCCTAAGCACCTGGCCGCCCATCAGGAACAGGACGAGCACGGTAAGGAAAGTCAGACCGCTTGTCAAAATTGTTCGCGACAAAGTTTGATTGATGGACTTGTTCACTACGTCCGCGAACGATTCGCGGCGCAACAGACGATTGTTCTCGCGGATGCGATCGAAAATCACGATGGTATCGTTCATCGAATATCCGACAAGCGTGAGAAGTGCCGCAATAACGGTCAGCGAAATCTCATAATGAAGTAACGAAAAAAAGCCCAGGGTAATTAGTACGTCGTGAAAAACGGCAAGGACAGCGGCGGCCCCGTAAACCCACTCGAATCGGAAGGCAATATATACCAGCATGCCCGCCAAAGCATAGAGGGTAACGAAAATGGCCTGGCGGCGCAGTTCGCCCCCGACTTTGGGGCCCACCACCTCGACGTTGCGAACGGCGAAATTGCCCAGCGCGTAGTTGCTCTTCAGGGTGGACAACACGGTAGGTGTGACACCGTCCACGCGCGAAAGCTCATCGAAATTGGTCAGTACCCCGCCCTTTGTATCATCGCGATACACCAGAATTTTCTTCGCCAACTGCTGGTAGCGGTCGCCGGCATTGGTCGAGAGATGCAGCGGGTCGTTCGCGTTCAGCAGTGCGGCGAGAGAGGAAGGCGTAGCAGCGTTGAAATCTGGCTTACTGGAATCTTTCACTCCGTAGATCGAGTTCAGCGCAGTGATAACCTGGGAGCGCGCGGTGTCCAGCGCTTCATCGCCCTGGCCTTTTTGTTCGACGAAAATCAGAACTTCATTGGATTTCGTGCCCAAGCCGCCGTTGCTGATGCTCTGGATTTCGCTATTGCCCAGCCCCTGGACCGTCAAGCCCTTACGGATTTCGTCGATATTAGGAGGCTGTGCAAAGCGCACGTCCACGTTGGTGCCGCCTTTGAAGTCGATGCCATACCGAAGACCGTGATTGAGAAAGACCGAAGCCCAGCCGGCGAGGAGCAAAATGGCGCTGAGGGCGTAAAAATACTTCGCTTTACCCATCCAGTCGATGTTGGGTTCTTTGAAGAACTCGATCATTCCACACGTACTTCCCTTCTTTAGACTCCGGAGGGCATCTGTTTGTTCCCGCAACCGTTACCGACCAATTTAGATGAACGGAAGGGCCCAAAGTGCCGCGCCCTGGAAAAAGCCACTAGCAGTCCTAGTACGAAATCAAATGCTCAGTTCCGCCTGGCGATCCATTTTCGTCAGGTGATACTCGAAAATTGTCTTCGAAACGTAGATGGCCGTGAAAACGTTCGCGATCAAGCCGATGGTCAAGGTAATCGCGAAGCCCCGGATGGGTCCGGTGCCGAACAGAAAGAGAAAGAAGGCGGACACAACAGTGGTCACGTGAGTATCGATAATGGTCAGAAATGCCTTGTCGAAACCAGCCTGAACGGCAGACGCGGGCGATTTGCCGTTGCGCAGCTCTTCGCGGATGCGCTCGAACACGAGTACGTTCGAATCCACGCCCATGCCGATGGTCAAAATCACGCCCGCGATACCCGGCAGCGTCAGAACAGCGCCAAATGCCGCTAGCACGGCCATAAGAATGACCAGGTTCAGGATGAGCGCGAGCACCGCGTTGCCGCCCGACATGCGGTAGTAGAACAGCATAAAGATCATCACGACCAGCAGGCTCAGAACCGAAGCTTGCACGCCGTGCCGGATGGAGTCCGCACCGAGCGACGGCCCGACCGTGCGCTCCTCGAGATACTTGATCGACGCCGGCAGCGCCCCCGCGCGCAGCACAAGCGCCAGGTCGTGCGCCGATGCCTCGCTGAAATTGCCCTCAATGAACCCGTTATCATCGATGCGGCTGTTGATGACCGGTGCGGAATAAACCTTATGATCGAGAACGATGGCCATCTGCCGATGTACATTTTGTTCGGTAAACGGTCCAAACCGGTGAGCGCCTTCCGACGACAAGGAAAAATTCACTTGCCATTGCCCAGGATTGTTCGTGTTTCGGTTCTCTGTTGCGCTCCGCAGGTCCCGACCGGATACCACCACGGTACGGCTCAGCACGTACCAGACCTCTCCCGTGTCTTGCGGATTGCGGCTGTCCGCGCGCCCCGGAACCAGTTCCGTTCCAGGAGGCAACACGCCGCCATGGGCCGCCAGTGCCGCCGCCTGCGAAGGATAAGGACTCGGATCCTCGACCAATCGCAATTCAAGCTGCCCGCCAGCCTGAATCACGGCCTCAGCGCGTGAAGGATCGCCTTCTCCGGGGAGTTGCACAAGGATTTCATTGTCATTTCGGCCGTGAATCTGAATGGTCGGCTCGGTCAATCCCAGCGCATTGATACGGCGCTCGATGGTTTCCAGCGACTGCTGCATCGTCTGATCCTTGATCGACGCAACGCGGCTCGCTCGAAGTGTCAACGTATAGCTCGATGGTTCGCCTGCCGTTGGCGACATATCCCACTCGTTCTGTAGCTGCGAAGCGACCAGGTCGCGAAAATCAGACAACTGCGCGGAAGGAAGGTTGCGCACAACAATGTGCGTATCGTCAACGCGCCGGACTTCGTCGTATCGAATATTTTTCGCGCGCAACTGATTCGTAAGCCGATCCACCGTCTGATCGGTCTCCTGCGCGATAGCTTCCTGCACCTGCACCTGCAAAATCAGGTGTGTGCCGCCCTGCAAGTCCAGGCCAAGCTTGATCTGGTGCGCAAAATTCGACTTCACGTCCGCTACGGACGTCGGAAATGTCGGCAGACCCAGCAGCCCATAAATGCAGCCGAGAATAACGACAAAGATGAAAACAGCTTTCCACTTCAAATTAGGGTTCATAGTCAGAAAGTACGGCGCGTCATCGGAAGGCGGGTGGGCTTATTTCGCATCTTCCGATGCCTCCACCTGCGTAATTGCCGAACGCGCGATGCGGATTTTTACCGGTGACGAACCAGTGTCGGCGATCTTCAAAATGACCGTATCCCCATCGATACCATTGATCACTCCATAGATGCCGCCGTTTGTGATTACTTTGTCTCCGGCCTTGAGCGCCGAGAGCATTTCCTGCAGCTTCTTCCGCTGGCGCTGTTGCGGAAGTATGAGCATCACGTAAAAGATGCCCATTACGATGACCATCATCACTAAAGGGCTGCTCAGCGCGGATCCCAGACCGCTGGGCAGCTGCAATGTCATCGTCAATATCATCGTCGCGAGCATATTTCCTGCCTGACTTCTTTCTTATTCCCGCCGCGCCCAGCGGAACAGCCGGGTTTTGGCTGTGCGCCTGCAGTTTCGCGCGTCGCGAGAGATAGCAACAGCTTACCGCGGGTTTTCACCGCGCTTCCACTAACCCTACGCACTCTCTTCTGGTGGTGCCGTGCGGACGGCCCGTGCGCCCTTCGGACTCGGCCAATTATCCCGAACTGTGTTCAGCCTGCCATATCCCTCAGGCTGGACCCTCCGCGTAGCGCGCGTGCATCGCAGATGAGAATTTCGCTAGGTTTCCAAACCCGATAGCCTCGCGGATTTGCCGCATGATGTCAAGGTAAAAGTGGACGTTATGATGGGTGGCCAAAATCGCCGCTGTGATTTCTCCCGCGGCAAAAAGATGCCTCAAATACGCCCGCGTGTATCGCCGGCAGACCGAACACGAGCACTGCGGATCTATCGCCCGCTCGTCCTGCGCATACCGCGCGTTCTTGATCAGCACGCGGCCTTCGCTGGTGTACAGGCATGCGTGCCGCGCCGCGCGCGTCGGCAACACGCAATCCATCATGTCGATCCCGAGCGCCACGTAGTCCGCCAACTGCTCGGGCCGCCCCACACCCATTAGATACAGCGGCCGGTCCTCAGGAATCAGAAAAGTTACTTCGCCGGCCATTTCGCACGTCACCGAGTGCGGCTCCCCGACCGCCAGCCCGCCCACCGCGTATCCCGGAAAATCCAGCTCGAGAAGCTGGCGCGCGCTCTCCCGCCGTAAATCCGCAAACGTGGCCCCTTGCACAATCCCGAATTGCCATTGCCCCAGCTCGCCGTTCTGTCGGGCATACTGCAGAAAATGATTCCGCGCCCGCCGCGCCCACTCTGTTGTGCGCTTCACCGCCGCTTCCGCCAGTTCCCGCGGCGCCGGAGTCTCGATGCATTCGTCCAGCACCATCGCGACGTCCGACCCCAGCGCAAGCTGAATCTCGGCCGCTTTCTCTGGCGTAAGTAGATGCTCTGAGCCGTCCAGGTGCGAGCGAAATCGCACACCGTCGTCCGTAACTTTGCGCAGCTCAGAAAGGCTGAAGACCTGATATCCGCCGGAATCGGTAAGAATTGCTCGCGGCCAAGACATAAACCGGTGCAAGCCGCCGAGTTTGCGAATCAGTTCGTGCCCCGGCCTCAAATATAAATGATAGGTGTTGGCGAGAATGATCGAAGCGCCGAGTTCTTCCAGCGCCTCCTGCGTCAGCGCTTTGACAGTCGCCGCCGTGCCTACCGGCATGAACGCCGGAGTCTCGATCACGCCATGCGGCGTACTCAGCGTGCCCCGCCGCGCAGCCGAAGACGTATCCTTCTTCTCTATCTCAAACGAAAAACTCACCCAACGAGTGTATCAGGAGAAAATCCAAGCGCTGCCAACGCGCAAAACCACGTAAACGGCCCACACGCTGAATGCAATCGTAAACGCTTTGCTGCCCTTCAGCTTCTTTGGACTCGTGGCCGCGAAGCCGATGGCCAGGAGGATCAGCGTCCAGAACGTGAAAATATCAATCGACTTGAGCAGCGCCACCAGCCACTTCGCCGAATCATCCGGCAAGAACGCGGCTAGGTTCGTCGCCACGGGGTTCTCCAAATCCACAGTTCCATACGGCTTTAAGTACAAGATAAGGATAAAAAGCAGGCTGCTCACTAGCCCCGTTAATGCCGCATGCGACGTAATTGCAAACGCGGTTCCAAAGTTTGTGTTCGCGCCGGCCAGCAAATTGTAGGCACCCCACATCACGAGAGCTACCACCAGGATGAAAACAATCGGGCCGCACACGCCGACCGCCCAAGTAAAGATCGGAGTAAATTTCGCACCGCCTTCAATTTGCTGCTCCTTCTGTTCGGCAGACATGTTCGCGGAGCGCGGGCTCTTCTCAATCTGCTGGGTCATGAACTGCCGCCAATTGATCCGTTGGTTGATCGCGAAGGTGACGCCGATGCTGAACACGGTCAGCAGAACAAACGGAAGCACCCAGCTCGGCCTGCGCACAATGTCTTCAAAGGTAGGCTTCGGCGAGAAAAACACGCCGAAGACGCGACCAACTGGACTGATCCCCGGCTGTGATTGCGCGTCCGGCGCGGGAACGGACGTAGTTGTAGCCATCGAGGTTCCTCCACCACAGAGCGCCTGAGTGGCGCGTCCTTACTGCCTTCTACCCCTCATTACGCCGGAACGCCACAAAAAATTTCATCACGTAGGGGCGCAGCACGCTGCGCCCCGGCTAGAGATCACCCCTGCGTCTTGCCACACTCTGTTTTTTCGTTCAATAGGCGAGAGACGCTTAGACTTACTCAGCTTCGCAAGCGTTCTCGCCGGACCTACGCCTTCGGCAATTCGGGGACAGCCGCCAGCAATTCCCGCGTATACGAGTGCTCCGGCCGATGCAGGATCTGCTCCACCGCTCCCACTTCCACAAATTTCCCAGCCCGCATCACCGCCACTCGCGTAGCCACCTGCGCCACCACCGGCAAGCTGTGCGAAATAAAAATGTAAGTCAATCCGAACTCCTGCTGCAGCTCCTGCAGCAAAAGAAGCACCTGCGCGCCAACTGAAACATCAAGCGCCGACACCGGCTCGTCCGCCACGATCAGCTTAGGCCGCAGAATCAGCGCCCGCGCGATACCAATCCGCTGCCGCTGCCCCCCGGAAAATTCGTGTGGATACCGCGACAGCGGATCCTCGCCGAGCCCGACGCGCTTCAGCGTAGCTGCAACACGCGCGTGTCGCTCCCGTCGCAAGAGCCACGGCTCGTGAATCGCCAGCGGCTCCCCCACAATCTCTCCCACACGCATCCGCGGATTCAGCGACGCAAACGGATCCTGAAAGATCATTTGCATCTCCCGCCGTTGCCGCCGCAACTCTTCCCCGCCAAGCGCAAGCAGATCTTGCCCATCAAATTGAATTTCGCCGGAATCAGGCTCAATCAAACGCAGCAGCATCCGCGCCAGCGTAGTCTTACCGCAGCCGCTCTCTCCAACCACAGCGAAGGTTTCCCCAGCCGCCACCGAGAAACTCACGCCATCCACAGCCACAAACCGCGATTCGCGCCCCTTCCCGGAAAGCAAACTCGTCGCGCGAGAGTAGCTCTTCCTCACGTCGCGAGCTTCTAGAAGACTCTGCATTGTCAGAAATCCTACCGTGTTCTTTGTTCGCATCATCAGAAAATCTTCCCGCCATTGCCCATCGAGCGGCGGAAAGAACAGCCAAGACAACTCAGCGAAGGACAAAATCAAAAAATCTGTAGCTAAATCTAAAAACCCGGATGAATTTAGAAATTGATTCTAACTAAAGCCCTTTCGTTTCTTCGGCGTAGGTTCGGCATTCGAGTTGCCTGAGATCTCTGTTTAAACCGTTTCAACGCAAACGCAAAAAAGGGGAGTTGTCGTGACTCGAATTGCAAGCAGCATTATTCTTTCCTTTCTCTTTTCCATGCTCCTGGCCCTCGCGCCACATTCGTCGTTCGCACAACAGGGCACTACCGCCATCGTAGGCGACGTGACCGACCCGCAGGGCGCCGCCGTGGTCGGAGCGAAAGTCACCATTTCCGATCCTTCCAGTGGTGTGACTCGCGAGACCCAAACAGACGACCAAGGACGCTTTCAGTTTCTCACCTTGCAGCCCGGTACTTACTCTGCGCACGTCGAAGCGCCTGGATTCAAATCGTCCGTAACGCCGAAAATTGAAGCGCTGGTGTCCACTACGCAAACCATAAAAATCAAAATGGAGCTCGGCGCCGTCTCCGACACCGTGACCGTAATCGAAGCTGGCGCCACCGCCGTGAACACAACCGACGCAACGCTCGGCAATACCTTCAACTCTCGCCAGATCTTGGCGCTTCCCTTCGAGGGCCGCGATGCTGCCGGAGTCCTCAGCCTGCAACCCGGTGTCACGTTTGTGGGAAACAATGTGGACGACAATGTTGACACGCGCAACGGCGCTCTAAATGGCAGCCGCAGCGATCAAGCCAACATCACTCTCGACGGCGTCGACAACAACCAACAAGTGCGCGGCACGGCCTTTCAAGGTGCCGTTCGTTCCACGCTGGACTCTATCGAGGAATTTCGCGTCACCACTGCTGGCGACAATGCCGATCAGGGGCGCTCGTCCGGCGGTCAGGTCAGCCTGGTTACCAAGAGCGGCACCAATAGTTTTCACGGCTCGCTCTACGAACAGAATAGGCCGACAATCACCGCCGCCAACGACTGGTTCAATAAGCACGCTCAGCTCACCAATGGCGAACCCAATACTCCTGGGAAGGTTATCCGCAACACATTTGGCGGTTCATTGGGCGGTCCAATACTAAAGGATCGGTTGTTCTTCTTCGGCACTTATGAAGGCCAGCGACTCGCCGAAAATCAGCAGGTCATCAGGAATATTCCTAGCCCCAATTTGCAGGACGGCGTGATTCTTTACGCATGCGCCGATCCCACGCAGTGCCCCGGCGGAAACAATGGTCTCCCTCCCGTAGTCGGTCTAAGCGGAAAAACATATTCCTTTGCACCCGGAACCAATGGCGTCGGCCCCGCCCAAATAAAAATGATGGACCAGGGCTGCCTGACCACCGGAACATGCACCCCCGCGACCAACGGAGTAAACCAGGCCGCTATCGCTCAAGTTTTCAGCCAATACCCAACCGCGAATTCTCAGAACTGCGGCAACGCCGACGGATTCAACATTTCTTGCTTCACCTTCTCCGCGCCAAATCCGCAGCGTTTGAATACCACTATTGTGCGGCTCGATTACAACCTCACCCGTTCCGGTACTCACCGCATTTTTGCGCGCGGGAACTATCAAACCGACAAAACCGCCCAGCCCCCGCAATTCCCCGGTGACCCGGCTAACAACATCATTCGCGATACCAGCCGCGCCGTCGCCATCGGCTACACCGCGGTGCTCTCGACTACCGTGGTCAACAGTTTTCATTACGGCCTTACCCGTCAAAGCCGTGACAACCTCGGAATTGAGAACGGCTCACCAATCACCTTCCGTTTCTACGATGATTTGCATCCCAGCGTAAATTCCGTTTCACCTTCTACCTCGTTCACCACCAAATTTCACATCCCTGTGCACAACTGGGTCGACGACGTCACCTGGACGCATGGCAAACACACTTTGCAGTTCGGCGGAAACGTGCGCCTTATCACCAACACGCGTGCGACCGATGCCGCCAACTTAACCTTCGCGTCTACCAATCCCTTCTGGCTCGCAGGGGGCGCGGCCGGCAGCGGGGGTAGCCTCGATCCCGCAGCGTTCGGCTTTCCTGCTGTCGATCCCAACAATTCCATCACCTACAACATCGCGGCCGTGAACATCCTTGGATTAATTCCGGAAGTCGTTGGGCAATACAACCGCACGGCAAAAAACGTGCCTATTCCACAAGGCGCGTTGGTCCCCAAAAATTTCCGCTCGTGGGAGACGGATCTGTACGCTCAAGACTCCTGGCGCATCACGCGGAACCTGACGATTACGGCCGGACTGCGCTACTCCTTGCTGCAGCCCGTCTATGAAACTAACGGCAATCAGGTTTCCCCCAACTTCAATTTGAGCCAGTTCGTCGGCGAACGTGCAGCCGCGCAACTCCAGGGGCAGAGCGTGGATCGCATCATCAGCTACTCCCCCAGCGGCCAGGCAAATGGCAAACCTCCGCTTTGGCCCTGGGACTACAAAAACCTGGGCCCCCGTCTGGCCATCGCTTATGCGCCCAATCCATCGGGCGGATTATTCCGCTCAATCTTTGGCGGTCCGGGAAAATCATCCATTCGCGCGGGGTTTGGCATCGTTTATGACCACTACGGAGAATCGCTAGTCAACACGTTCGATCAAAACGGTGCATTTGGCCTCGCGACCGTCGTTGGCAATCCGGCATCTATCCAAACCATTGACGGCAGCGCGCGCTTTACAGGACCCCATAATATTCCGACCTCGAGTCATGATGGTTTGCTGCTGAATCCAGCCCCGACTGCTCCGTTCCCGTTTACTCCGCCGGTGAGTAGCCTGGGCAATCCGTTACAGCAGATCACTTGGGGTTTTGACAGCGCACTGAAGACTCCGTATTCAGAGCTAGTCGATCTGTCCGTCACTCGCGAACTTCCTGGTGGTTTGGTTTTCGAGGCTGCCTACGTCGGACGCTTCGCGCATCGCTTGCTGCAGCAGCGCGATTTGGCTATGCCGCTTGACCTCAAAGATCCAAAGTCGGGGACCGATTATTTCGCGGCAGCGACCGCTCTGGCGAAACTTGCAAACGCAAAGACTCCTGTCGGCCAAGTTCCTCAGATTCCGTACTGGGAGAATCTGTTTCCTCACGCGGCGGGAGTCACCAACGACCCGCAGGGTCAGTTTGGATGCGGCGGCGCTCCTGGCCAATCTGCAGTTGCCAATCCCACTGCGACACAATCCATGTACGAACTCTTCTTCTGCAACTGGGGCCCCGCAACTCTCGGCGCTACCAACTTCCAAAACATCTTCGACTCCTTCTGCTTTCCCGCCTGCGCCAATATCAGTGGGGTAGACACACCCTACGCGTTCTACAACAAGGAGTTTTCAGCCCTGTATGCGTGGTCTAGTATCGGCGCCAGCGCCTACAACTCTGGACAATTCACTTTGCGCAGCCCTGCCAAACATGGTTTGCAGTTCGACTTCAATTACGTGTTGTCAAAATCCATTGACGTCGGTTCTGACGCCGAGCGAGTGCCCACCTACGGCGGGCTGAGTGCCATCATTAATACCTGGTCTCCGACGCAACTTCGCAGCCCCTCGGACTTCGACGCCCGCCACCAGATCAACGCCAATTGGGTTTATGATCTTCCAGTCGGCCGGGGACGCCGGTTCGGCAACGGTTGGAACCGCTTTGAAGACTCGCTTCTCGGGGGCTGGCAGCTCAGCGGCATCTACCGCTGGACCAGCGGCTTCCCTTTCAGCGTCGACGCGGGCGGGACCTTCAACACCAATTTTCAGCTCGAAGGCAAAGCAGAGTTAGTCGGCGTCGCGCCAAAGCAGAAGCTAACATTCGTAAACGGCAATCCGTTTGCCTTCAACTTTGGATCGGCGGACCCCGGCAGCTTCTTCCGGCTACCCTTCCCCGGTGAATCCGGCGCGCGTAACAACTTCCGCGGCCAAGGTTTCTTCGGCATCGACTTGGGGGTAAATAAGACGTTCCATTTCACGGAACAGCAAACCCTGAGATTCAGCGCGTACGCTTATAACCTCACCAACTCCGTACGCTTTGACCCCGCAACGCTCACCAACAATAGCGCCGTCACCAACCCAACCACCATCGGTCTCTATTCCGGCACTTTAACCAAGCCGCGGGTAATGGAATTCGCGCTCCGCTACCAGTTCTAACTACCTGTGGCAAGGTGAGGTTTCGGATGTTCCGGGGCCTCGCCGACGCCGCAGGGCTTTGGTTCACCTGCACCCAAACCGTCCTTCCGACCAGTTGTCCCGACGTACCCCATGCCTTACCCTACGGTATTCTGCTCGCCCGCTTGGAGGCGATCCGATACAAGCGAGGTTTGGAGGCAAAAGCGAGGAATCGCGAGTCGGCGCAGACTACATGGGACCCCTCCAACCCCTTTGCAATCAACACTTGCAAAAGTGTATCAAAACAAATGACTTTAACTTCCTTTAGAATCAACACTTATGAAAAACAGGGGGAGGGGGGGCCTACACGTGGAGGAGGGCAGTGAACCTAGATGTGAGTGCCAGTGGTCCAGCGAGCGCCTACCCACATCGGCGTGCAGGACCCTTGCGAGGCGCTAGGGCTTCGCGTTCAGACCAGCACGCAACGCGCAGCATGGCTCTCAGTGGCTTTACGGAGTTCAGGGACGCGTGCAGTACACTCCGCGCGGCGCAGTCCGCAACGAGGCTCAAAGGCGCATCCTGGCGGCAGCGCGGTAAGCTGCGGCACGGTGCCGGGAATCGGCCTCAGTTTTCGCTTCTCAAGCGACGGGGAGGCCGCCAGCAATCCCTGTGTATAAGGATGCCGCGGCGCGCGCAGTACTTCGGCGACCGGCCCTTGTTCGACAATCCGGCCGGCGTACATCACCGCAATGCGATCCGCGACCTGCGCCACCACGCCGAGGTCATGCGTGATAAAAAGTAAGCCAAGTTTGAGCTCTCGCCGCAACCGGTCCAGAAGCTCGAGGATTTGCTTCTGTACGGTGACGTCCAACGCCGTGGTCGGCTCATCGGCGATCAGCAAGTTGGGGCGTGCGGCAATTGCCATGGAGATCATGGCGCGCTGTCGCAAGCCGCCAGAGAGTTGATGCGGAAACTGCTCGGCTCGCGTCTCAGGCTCGGGCACGGACGCCTGGCGAAGCGCGTCAAGGATGCGACTGCGGAGCTGACTCTTCGAGAGAGCCGGCTCGTGCGTGCTGATAGCTTCCTCAATTTGCGCGCCGATGCGCATTACCGGATTAAGCGAGGTCATCGGCTCCTGGAAGATCATGGCGATCTCGCGGCCGCGAACGGAGCGCCACTCTTTCTCATTCATTTGCGCCAGGTTGCGAGCGTTGCTCTCACCACGCTCGAGGACGGCAGTACCCGACACGCGCGCACCCGGAGGCAACAGTCCCATCAGCGCCAGCGCCAGCATGGTTTTGCCGCTGCCCGATTCGCCGACAAGTCCGAGCGATTCCGCCGGAGCGAGCTGAAGCGAAATGTCGTTCACCGGCCGAATCCAGCCGGCCGCAGTGGGCAGCTCCACAGTCAGGTTCCGTACATCCAGCAAGGTCATGTGAATGATTTTAGATTAGAGCGCCTGCGGAATCTTGGCGAGCGAAAATGGGCCGCTGTTTCCGATGCTATGGGGTGATGTAGTGCGATGTTCCAATTTTTACGGAGGGCGGGGCCCGCGATCAACGGTTCTCGATAGGTATAACAAACTTCAGGCCGGTGTGTGTTGGCGAGAAGCCCGCGACTTTTACGTCTTTCAGTCCGGATTTACGGCCGGCGGCGATTACGTCGTTCTCGGTGATTTGCTTTTGACCCTTCGGGTACACAATCCAAAGTGCGGCCGCGCCTTTCAAGGCCTTCGCAAATTTAGATATCTGCGATGAGTCTTTGGATGAATCAGCGGCGAAAAAAATCCATTCCGTGTCCGCCGCAGTTTTTCCGTTGGACACATTTTTTGTTACGGAGTGCAACTCAGCAAGAAAATCAGCGTCGAAGTTGCCGATCAAAGAAACCGTCGCATTCGGCTTGATTCCCAATTTGTCAATCCGCGTCTTCGGATGAAGAATCTTGTCGCACCATTTCGCCGCATTCGCTCCCAGCTCAAATACCGCTGTTCCTTCCGGAGCTTCCAAGCGAAGCTGTCCGTCAGCAGCGGTGGCGGACTTGATGCCGGCAAAACTGAATTTCAGCCGCATCGCGCCATCTTCGCTACGAAAAATCAGCTCGGAACTTTCCAGCAAGGCTTTCCCTCGGGCTTTCTGCTTGCCAAAGGTCACTACACAATTCGCTTCATTGCCCACGTAACCTCCCGCTCTTAAGATGTAAACTTCGCGGCAACTCTGCCCTTCCGGCGCTGCCTACGATAGTAAGCTACTAGGTTCGATGGCAAGCCCTGCACGCACCACCGCACGAGTCGACTGGACGCTCATCTGGGCCCAACGCGGCTTCCGCTATTTCTTCCTCGCCATGTTTGTGTCGCTCTTCGGCAGCGGCATGAACTTCACGGGCGTGAGCTGGTACATCATTTCGTCCACGCACTCCACCGTAAAGGTCAGCCTGCAAGTCATCGTGGTCACGCTGCCGGGGTTACTGGTTCCCTTCCTCGGCGGCGTGCTGATTGACAGGCTCGACCGACGCTACCTAGGCGTGCTGCTCGATCTCGCGCGGGGCGTGGCAGTGCTCGCCACAGCGTTCATCGCATGGCACGGACATCTGCAGCTTTGGCACCTGTACGCGATGACGCTCCTCACCGGCACGGGCTCCGCAATGTATTGGGCCACCGTTAACGCGCTGGTGCAGGAAGTAATTCCGCCAAGTCAGTTCACCGGCGCGAACGCCGCCGTGCTGATCGGCGTGCAGAGCGGCATGCTGATCGCGGGCGCGTTCGTCGGATTCATTTACGATAGCGCGGGCATTGCCGGAATTCTGGCCATAGATGGCGCAACGTATTTTGTCTCGGCATTTTGCTTGTATCAGGTGCGGCGCGGCTACGTTTCTCCGCGCGCAGGTCAGCCTCATGCGCGCGAATACTCGGACGCGACAGAAGCCACCGCGGAGGCGTTGGAAACCGGAGAAAATCCGGAAGTCGCGGAGGCAGGGCTTTCGCTGGCGATGTATGCGGACTTGAAAGAAGGTTTTGCTTACCTGCGCCAGCAGCCCGTGGTTCGCGCGCTGGGCGTTACGCATTCGCTTTTGATGGCTGGAGTTGTGAGCGCCAACGTTGTGCTCGTGGCGCTCGCAAACGACGTCTTACACGCAGGCGCGCGAGGACTTGGCTTTCTCGAAGCAGGTTGGGCCACGGGCGCGATCACCGGAGGATTGATTGCCAGCCAGCTTTCGCAGAAACTGCGTCTCACGCTCTATGTTGCAGCGATTGTGGGTCTGGCGATTGGCCACATGGCCGTTCCGTTCGTGTCTTTCCTCATTGGCGCTGTGACCATTCAGGCGCTTTTCGGGCTCTGTCGCGCTGTCGCGGGAGTTATCGCGCAATCCTCACTAATGAGCATAGTGCCGCGTCATTTCATGGGACGCACGCAGTCGGCGATGGCCGTATTGACCACAGTCCTGCAGCTCCTTATGAGCTTTTCGCTGGGCTGGATCGCGCAGCGCATCAGCATCGTGGCCGGATTTGCGCTGCTGGCTTTGATGTACGGCGGAGCGAGCTTCTTCGCTATGCGCGCGCGGCAATTGCTTGCGCAAATGTCGTAAAGTAATCCCGCGGCAGCTTACGGCTTTGCGTTGGGCGAAAAGAAGCCGATCGGAAGATCGCGTGCGGTGCGCAATCCTGCCGGCGCGTCGAGAATTACGGGAATGGAGTTAACAACCACGGAAGCAGTGGCAATGTCGCCGTGAGAACCGCCCGGAATTACCATGCTTATGTTGGGATGCCCTTGCAATTCGATGGTGTCGGCGGGGTCTTTCGCCCCGACATACATCTGCAATTCGAGATAAACCAATTCTTTCCCCGCGCTCAAGCCGCGAGCGATTTGGTGAACACCGGCGGCCTGTCCTGCTTCGACGGTAAGAAATTCGGTTTGCACGCGCTCGGTAGCGACCACAGGCTCGATTGTTTCGGTGATCTGATCGACGGGAAGATTCAAGCTGTCCGCAACCATGGCGACGGACTCCGGTAGTCCTACGTGCTTGATGGTGCCGGCGGCGACTTGCCCTCGAAATTCGTCGACGCTCATGCCCGCGCCGATTTTCCTTTGCAGCGGCAAGCGGCGCTTGGACGCATCGACGATGCGCAACGCCTTGGCATGATCGATGCGCTGCGAGACGGCAGCAAGCGTCACAACTAGTTTGTCCATTACAAAACCGGGATTTACTCCGGTTCCCACCAATGCGACGCCCCAGTCTTTCGCCTCAGCATCTAGTTTCGCGGCAAGCTCCGGATGTGTGCGGTAAGGATAGGAAAGCTCCTCGCAAGTCGAAACGACGCAAGATTCCGCTTTGAGGCAAGCAAGCAGTTGATCCATCACTTTGGGAAGCGATGAGGAGGTGGAGTGAATCACAACGTCGGCGGCTTGTTCCAAAACATCATCCGCATCCGCGGAAATCTTTACGCCCCACGGCGCGTCGCTTGCGCCGACGACTTCACCCAAATCGCGGCCGACTTTCGCGGGATCGGTATCGATGGCGCCGCAAATTTCAATGGCCTGCTTTTCACGCATCAGACGCGCGATGGATGCACCAATCGGACCGACACCATACTGGATGGCGCGAATCTTCTTCTTCACAGGTTTCTCCGTTTTCCACTCGCAGCAGGCGAGACACAGCGCCTTTTTAGCGGCAAAAGAAACCCTAACGATAAAGGAATTCGCCAATGTAGGCAACGCAAAACGCGACGTTGATCATCCGATGAGCAGTGTGGTCGGCCCAGGAGAGAGAAATCATGAGATGGCTGTTCGCGGTTGTGTTGCCGTTTTTTGTTCCGATGGGTGGGATTGCGGCTCAAGAAATGAGCGCGGCAGTGTTGAGCAGCGCCTCTTCGCCCAGCGCAGGCTTTCCGGCGCCGCAACCTGGGCCGCTTCCGCAAGCGATTCGCGATGACGCGGTGAAGGATACGTGGGAACTGGGGCTTGGATACGCTCTCGTGGGATTTCGGTCGGCGCCATTCAACACGACGGCGAGCGGACTGAACACAACCGTCAGTTATTATTTTCGGGATCATCTTGCGGCGGAAGGAAGCTTTACGTCGGCATTCGGATCTCAGAGTTCCGGCAGCGCCACCGCCAAATATATTTTCTATGGCGCGGGCGTAAAGCTCAGCTGGGGCAATCGCAAACTGCAACCATTTGTTCACGCGCTTTTGGGCGGAGTGCACATGTTTCCGCAGACGGCGTACGGCAACAATGGATTGGCAGTTGAGCTTGGTGGAGGCATCGAGAAGAGATTGATCCAGCGCGTTTGGTTGAGGTTCGAGGGCGACTACGTGCACTCGCAACTGTATTCGTCAGGACAAAACAATTTTCAAGCGGTCGCCGGAGTGAATTATCGATTTTAGCTGGGCGCACCTGACTATCATCGTTTTGCCATAGACGCCCGTCGACGCATCTCAGCCAAATCTGACCATGTTGGTTCCGCAGCGTTGCTGTATTAGAATGGATTTCTGCACCGTTCCCCGGTAGCTCAATGGTAGAGCATTCGGCTGTTAACTTTAAGACGATCCGTTGATTCGGCACCATTTAACCCCGAAAAAGCTGCCGAAAACGGGCCTAGTTGGACCCAATGTTGGACCCAAAAAAAGAATAGCCCCGACTCACGTTCTACAGAGCCGGGGCCTTTCTTTTGCTACTGGCATCCTGAGATAGTCAAGAACCGAAGGGTTCACTGCGAACTTCCCAGAGCGCCGTTTGAATGAAGCCCCCCATCCGGGATTTGATTTGATCGGTGCGGTCAACACTAGCGCGTTTCACAGGACTAATGTTGAGTTCGGTAAACATTGGTCGCTGAGCGCATTGGCCTGAAGGCAACAGTTGAGCCAAGGGTCACTTAGCCGGAAATGCGACTATTCGGCCAGGCGACGAGAAGCCCGTTCTAACTAAGCCTCCGCCGCCAGCCTTAGCTGCATCTCGCAGGACGATCATCAAAACTTCAACTTCTTATTTCGCCTGCGCTAGCCCCGCAACAACTGCGGCAACTTTATCGAGTATCTGATTCCAGCCCTCTACTTGCCCGCTGTTTTTTGCGTTCTCCATGGTTTCATTTCCAATGAAGGTGAGTTTCGTCTGGCCGTTTCCAAAATCCTCAAAAATAACCACGTCGTGC
>JAOAPV010000060.1 GCA_025463055.1 Candidatus Acidiferrum typicum | reverse complement strand
GATGCTTTGCGCTTCCTTATGACCCGGGGCACCGCTAAATGACAAAAGCAGCGGCTTTCTCCAACCCGCGTCTTGTCCGCTCCTGCCAATCAAGTGCCCCGCCGGGATAATACCCAATTCGGGAAGCCTCAGTTGGGATGTAACTTCGCCAGGAACCTTGAAAGTCCGATCGAAGGTTTCGCGCAATAGAATCAAAGCCATTCCAACGAGAAGGCCCGAGAACGCGCCTAGCAAGGTGTTGTTTCGCAGGCTCGGCTCGTAAGATGTCGTAGGACGTTCGGCGGAATCAATGATTCGCACATTACTGCCTCGCATCGCCGTCGCATCTGCCTCTTTCGATCGCTGTAACAGCGAAGCATACAGTTGGCGATTGGTGGCTGCTTCCCGTTCGAGAATATTGTAATTAATCGTTTTCTGGGTTTGCAGAGACACCACTTGCGCCTGCTTTTGATAGGCGGAGGTTAGTAGATTCTCCCTCGTCAATGCGCTCTCATAATCAGTCCGAACTCGCGCCAGGACGTTGTCTCGCTCTCGTTGCAATGTTGTTTGTACTTCGTCCAGCTGTGCTTGCAACCGCTTGATTTTGTAGTGCTCGGGAGTGAACTGAGGCAGCAGATCAGCTATTTGTTTGCGCAGCGACGCCAACTGATTCTTGTACTCGGTAATGCTCACATTATCCATCACCTGCGGAACCCAATCGGCTGGCCTCGAGGAGGCCGTCCGATAGGCGGATTGCTTTTGCACTCGATCTCCTTGAGCGCGAACGAGTTCTTCTTGGATGCGCCGAAGCTTGAGCTGCTCATCGCTGTCCTTGCCATCCAATATCAGGTTCGAGGCTCTTTCATACGCTAGCAGCTCGTTCTCGGATTTCTGGAGCTTGCCCCGCGTTTCTTCCAACTGATGAGCTAGCCATTCGCGTGTTCGGCGAAAGGCATCCCAGTTTGCTTGCAAGTTTGATTCGATGTATTCGTTGGCGATTGCATTCGCGTAATCTGCCGAAAATTGAGCGTTGGGGGAATCGCATAGGATCTGTACGATTCGGGAGTTCGGTTCGACGCGGATCTTCACCGCGACGGGAGGTTGGTGATCGCCGAATTTTGCGCCAGCCCGCTTCCGAATCATACGGCTCTGCAGAATTAAGATTTGCGTTGGCAGGTAAGCTTCTGGAGAGGAAAGCGCGGCGTCGGTCTGAAGATCAGCGCCTCGAAGGCTCACTGCGCCTTCGGTCGGGTTTTCGATCTCGAGAGTTGCGTGTGCACGATACACCGGCTTGCTATAACGGCTCCAGCAGATCCCGAGAACCCCACCAACAATCAGAAGAACTCCGAGCCAAGGAAGTCTAGGGCGAAGTATTCGCCATGTGCTGAGCAGCTTTGGATCGCGACGCTCAGATCCCGAGTCCGAATTCAGCGGTTCCAGGTACAGCACTTTCGCAGATTCGTGCGAAGATCCGGTAGGTACAATCAGCTGCCTGCTGGGTTCATTGTTACGATCTTGCATCGCGTTCTCCAATCGGACTAAACGTTATTGGATCATTTGTCCGCGGCCTCAGATGAGAATCATCGCCCGAGCGTGTCACTGAACATGGCAAATGCCGCTCTCTTGACTGAGGGCAGGAATTTTTCGGAAGTTGGATCGTTGGTTTGGACGCGACGACCCAGCTCTCATCGAGTTCGACGGCAACGCCGCGCTGAAGCAGATGTACACTCAAAATCAAGTGGTTTTCCCCCTTGAACCGCAATAAGACTCCTTGCACTCCGGAAAGCGGGCCGCGCTCAATTCGTACTGTGTTGCCAATTTGCAGGCGGTTCCAGGGTTGGACGCGCAGACCAGAAGTAACGGCCAGACGTATAGATTCAATCTCGCTAGGATCAATAGGAAGTGGCGTCTTTCCCGAGCCAACTAAGAGCACGACGCCTGGGATGGCGAGTACTGCTGCACGATCCGCTGGTTCAAAGCGACAGAACAGATAGCCAGGGAAAAGAGGTAGCTGCAAAACCCTAATGCGATCGGACCACTGCCGTCGAGCGGCAAACATAGGCAGGAATTCCTCCAAACCACGAGAACGAAGCGCTTTGGAAACCGCTATCTCGAATCGGGACTTTACCCGGACCGCGAACCACGAGTTACTTGAGCTATACAAATGCCACCTCGGAGCCACTTGTTTTCTTAATTCTTGCTGAATTTGTACGAAAGAGTTGTTTGAGGATTCGTTTGCTTTTGGGTCCGGCCGTATGCCCATTACGCAGGCTTACGCCCCTTAAGTCCCATGTAAGGAGTCCCTGCCGGAAGTCAACTGCAGAGGATCAGGAATTACCTTGAGAGCGGCCAGACTAATCGCGCCGCAACCATCGTGCAAGGGAAGGAATGTCACCCTCGGCCCTAGCTTTCTTGGTTGTGGTGGAATGTTCCCAGCATTTCGCCCTAGGTAGAGACGATCATACATACCAGTTCTGTTAACGCTATGTCGTTGATCCAACCGAATGCGTTAGAAACTTTACGGTATCGTCGGAAAACCCTTGACAAGTACCGTTGCAGTTAGACTAGAGTTTTAAAGCCTTACCCTCAAGGCCCCTCTTACCCGAAAAGCGGTACTTGTATGTCTGTGAGTCGGTCCAATATTAGTCTCCTCATTGCAGACAAGAGTCGAATGGGCTGCCAGCTTATGGCGACCGCCCTGCGGCGTAGCCGATACGGACTAACGGTACTCGATTGCGTTCTCGAGTCTGCCGCCGTTCTTCGCACGCTTAAGGAAAATAGGGCTGACGTTGCGGTCATAAGCGCACATCTCAAAGATGGACCTGATGCCGGGTTCGATTTGACCCGCGAAATCCGCACGCGTTATCCAACCACGGACGTCGTAATGTTACTGGATTCTGTCGAACCGTCCGCAGTAATCGAAGCATTTAGGGCGGGAGCGACAGGCATTCTCTCAAGAGACGACCCTTTTCAAGTTCTATGCAAATGCATTTACGTCGTGAGCCAGGGACAAGTTTGGGCCGGCAGCAGAGATTTACGCTTCGCCTTGGACGCGCTACGCCAGAGTGCGTGCGCGCTGAATAAATCACCCTCAGGCTCGGCAAAGGTTACGAAACCCGCGAATACCCTGACGAGCAGAGAAGAAAGTCTAGTGGATCTCGTAGCCGAGGGAATGACTAACCGAGATATTTCACGCCATTTACATCTCAGCGAACACACTGTTCGAAATTATCTATTTCGCATTTTCAATAAATTAGGCACTTCAACCCGACTGGAATTAGCGCTCTATGTACTACATCGAAAGAAGGCGGGTCGGATCCATACAGACTCGAGTCCGGAACCTTTGCTTTCCGATGATGCCGAAGAGAAATTGCCGCAGGTCCGTTGAAAGTACAAACGTAATGTATTGTCTGATTAATTTTACCGGAAGGATTGTTATTCCATGAGATGTGTTAAAGCCATCGCTCTCGTCCTGCTGTTTACCAGCTGGCAAAATGCTTGTCGCACAAAACAAACTACCACGACGAGCCCGAAGCGAAGCGACACTTCCGGACCGCTCGCCACGGAGCAGTTCGCCGTAGGTCCAGCGCAATCTGCCAAGTTGGACAACCCTCCCTGTGTCAGGCGGGGAATGGACGACGTGGTCGTAATAGCCAAGAACTTCGCGGCGAAACAGGGAAACCAGTCTTTCAGTTACGTTGGGAAGAACACTCCGCAAGCGCCGGTAATTTTGAAAGATCCGAGTGTCAATGGTGGTCGGTCATTAAGTATTGAAGGTGTCGATGATCGACGTCGCGGCAGCGGGCCTGAGGTTGAGGCGATTTTGACACGAGAGAGTTATTCGAGCTGCGGCACTGTTGCCTTTTTGCTTCCTGCGAATTCCAGTCAAATTCGAGTCGTGCTGACAGCCGGTGACGAAAAGAACGGACAGCTCCCGTGCAATGCCGTTCAACCGCAATTTACAAAATGCGATGTGGATGGAGCGGCCTGGGTTTCCTTTCACGAAGACAGATATTTTGTCGCAACCTTCAAGAACTGGTCTCCAACTCTTACTCGTACAGCTAAAATCGAGCTCTACCCCATGAACTAGGCTCATCCTCAACGCACAGAGTTCTCTGTGTAGTGGCATAGCCACAACGCTTCCTTGGTCGGAAGCGAGTCGGAAAAGAGGAGGATCGGTCATGCTACAAAGGCATGCGGTAGTGGTGTTTATCAGCTTGCTTTGCGTCCTAGTCGCAATTCTAACTAGAGGCAGAGTCGTGGCTCAATCGGCAGGTCAAACTCTATACAACGGAATCGTCTTACCTCAACCGTGGCCCCCAACGAGAACTCCGACGCAGGCCTATCAAGTCCCCTATTACATAGCGAGTCCGCCCGCTGTTATCCCAATTGATGTCGGCCGTCAGTTGTTCGTCGATGACTTTCTCATTCAACAAACCACACTCTCTCGCAGTCAACACCAACCAGTCATGTACTCGCTGAACCCTGTCCTTGCTCCCAACTCGCTCGACACCCAAAATCTCGCAATGCCCTATAGCGATGGAGTCTGGTTCGACCCTGCCGACCAGACTTTCAAGATGTGGTATTTTTGCGGCAACGGGAATATGGTTTGCTATGCCTATTCTTCCGATGGAAAGAACTGGACCAAACCCTCCATCAAAACTGCTGTGAGTTCCGGCACGAATGAAGTCCTGCAGATTGGTAGCCAGCGCGATTCCACGGCCGTCTGGATGGACCTGAACGATCCTAATCCTGCGGCGAAATTCAAGCTGTTTGCCTATTACCCGGTGTCAAGTATGTTGGTGTATTTTTCTCCAGATGGAATTACGTGGACACAGCAAACGCAATACGCGATTAACTCGCTCTCCGACCGCACAACGCTCTTCTATAACCCTTTCCGAAATGTCTGGGTAGACAGCATGCGAAGTATTGTGACGTTGCCCGCGACGTCGAGTCGTCCCGCATACGCGGCACGTTCGCGATTCTATGCAGAAAGCCCGAATTTATCGAGTTGGACACCCTCTAATTTCACAGATAGTTTCTGGGCCGGGCCGGACGAGATTGACCAACCGTACGTATCTGGTGGTGCTTATCCGGACTTATACAATTTGGATGCTGTCCCATACGAGAGCCTAATGGTTGGATTATTCAGCTGGTTTTATCCTGGCCCCGTCAATCCTAATCTTGTGGAACTCGGCGTAGGTTTCAGCCGGGATGGTTTCTATTGGGTACGCCCCACGCGCGGCAGCGGGCCGAACAGTGCCTTTATCCCAGCCTCTAACATTTCGGGCACCTGGAACATGGGGAACACCCAGTCGGCAGGCGGCTGTTTCCTCGTCGTCGGCAATGAATTGTGGTTTTATTTCAGTGGGCGAAACGGACCTCACGGAACTAAAGTTGTCGGTTCGACGGGGCTAGCCACTTTGCGCAGAGATGGCTTTTATTCGATGGACGCTGGATCCATATCTGGCGTTCTCACTACGCGCCCCGTACAGTTCTCAGGGAAATACTTCTTCGTAAATCTGAAAGATCCACAGGGAACGCTACAGGTTCGAGTGATAAACCCGACTGACAGCCAGGTCCTTGCAACATCTTTGCCCCTGACCGCCGATAGTACCCTTCAGCAGGTTTCCTGGAACGTTCTCAGTGATCTGTCAAGCCTTGCCGGTCGTCCCGTGCAGTTCGAATTCACCCTCACGAATGGCGAACTCTATTCGTTCTGGGTCACATCTAGTTCGTCGGGCAGCAGTAACGGATACTTGGCGGGTGGAGGACCTGGCTTACCCGGAGCGATTGATGGTGGTATGAGCACCGTATCCACGCCCGTGATCTCACCTGCCGGTGGTTCATTTTCGATTCCTGTCACCGTTACGCTTAGCACCGCAACAGGTGGAGCCACTATCCGTTATACGACTGATGGCACGCCTCCCACCGCTTCTTCGACTGCGTATTCCGCGCCTTTCCAGCTCGCAAGTAGCGCGACAGTCCGCGCCCTTGCAATGAAAACAGGATTGAATGACAGCGCGATCAGCAATGCGGTATTTACCATTGGCAGTTCAAGCCCGCCTGGGCCGGCCACTATCGGAATCAACTTTGTCGGCGGCAACACAAATATGGCGGCTTCGGAAACGGCTGGCGTCGTGGCCCAAAACAACTGGAACAATGCCAACAGAGCCAGCAGTCCCTCCCCGCTATCTCTGGTGAACCAGACCGGTAGTCCCACTAGTGCCACTGTTTCCTGGACTTCCGACAACACTTGGACTCTGTCTAGCGTTCTCGATCAGGCGGGGAACAATCGAATGATGAGAGGATACCTCGACACTGGCAACGCCCATCCTACCGTTGTTACCGTCGCAAATTTGAATTCGGGAACGTACAACATTTACGTTTATGCGGACGGCGACAACGGCACCTCCACGCGCACGGGCAGTTACCAACTCAGCGGGCCCGGAATTACTCCA
>JAOAPV010000031.1 GCA_025463055.1 Candidatus Acidiferrum typicum | reverse complement strand
GAGCTGAACGTCGTCCACCCATGCCGTTCCTGCGATCGTGTTGTACATGTTGTAGCTTGGTGCGCGCACCAAGCAAATCTGAAGGAGATGCATGTCCTTTGGGGCCTTCCATCGGAACCCGACCTTTGTCCACGAATGCGTGCCCGTGACTTCGGGCGTGACTGTGTCTGGCTCTCTTCCCTGCGGAGTACTCAGGCGAAGAAAAACGCCTCTGTCGGTCGTTATATTTTCCGTTCGGAGCCACGCCGAAAAATCGTAACTGGTGTCTGGATCTACCACGACAAACTGGCACACTCCGCGAAAATCGACATTGTGTTTGCCGTCGAACTTTATTTCTAGGGAGCGGGTACCGAAGTGCTTAATCGTGTTGCTGAAGCGGGCCTCGGAACCCGAGGGAGCAGCAATACGCCATGCGAGGCCCCCAGCAAGGTCAGTCTCAAAGCCGCCATCCCATACCAAAGACTCGGGAGGATCGTGCCGCCATGGAAAATGCATGAAACCTAGAACTTCGTCCCACACGCGCCTAGCTTCGCTAACGTAACCATGGGAGATCAACTCGTCGACGAGAGAGAAGAGGATGACCTGTGTGACCTGATAAGTACCTGTTGGAACCCCGTGTTCCGGCATTTGTTTGTCCAATGCAAAGAGGCGATCCCAGACCTTAAGGGCCTCACCGGGCTGCCCGTCACGGCCGAGACCCCAAATGACATCCAAGTAGGCGGTCTCCTGAGGTGGTAAGAGGCGGTCCACAAGCTCGTTAATATCCAAATCAAACCGATGAAAAAGCGCAAAAGCTTCCCACGCGCGCTGAGGTTCCTTCTCTACGGCTTGACGGGCTTCATGGAAAGCAGGATCGAGCTTCCCCTTTCTCACGAGAAAATTTGCATACCGCCAGGAAACATCAGCGGAAATTGGATACGCACGTTTCGCATTGCGTAGCGCTTCGTGAGCGGCCTTTAGGTCCCCTTGGCCTTCATACACCGCAGCTAATCCCAACCAAGCCTGTGCCGCGTTCGGGTTTAATGAAAGCGCAGTGCGGTAGGCCTCAATCGCCCGTTGTGGGTCAGCGTGCTGAAGATCACCCTGCCAGGAATCACCTAAGCGCCACCAATTCTCGGGGTTGCTCGGCTCAAGACGCGTCGCCTTCTCATACCCCTCCAAAGTACGTTGATCGGCGTAATAGGACGCGAGCGCACCCCGAATGCTGAAATAGGAAAGTCCTATAGCCAAAAGGAGCGCCACGCCAATCACAAATACTCTATGGGCGAGTTTTCGGAGCATGGACGACTATTCCTGCAAAACATTCAACGTGTCCGACGCTTATCTGACGCATCAAAATTCGTTAGCAGCAAGAAACCGTGTTGAGGCACCGCGGAAATTTGCCCAACGCACCAAAGCTGATTATGAGGCATTTGAGTTGACCAAAATAGCGGTACGACGGTACGATGCATTGTGATTTTGTTTCTGTTCGAAGCTTCTCAAATCGCGGATAATACCGTGCAAACCTTCGGCAGATTTAAAGTAACACGGGCCATCGAGACTAGCTCAATCGATGACCAAAATCGGCCCATTTACCATTTCAGGGTGGGTGTCGTCGATGACCAGATGGGCGAAGTGGTCCGTGAGTTTAGTGCCAGTGACCTAGACAGCGTTCGCGCCGCATTTCGCGCGGTAGACGAAATGTTGGGGTGGCTCAATAATGCTTCGACTGACGTTTTCTGAGAATCCGATATATTGAGAATGCTCAAAATTGCCCGTAGGTTTCTCCCGCGGCCGGTACTCGTGGCCATTGCTCTCTGGCTACCAAGTTATAACCGTCAACTGGATCCTGTGGAACTCAGAGAAGCGATTGCGGCAGCACTGCCTGCTGGAACACCTAAAGATCAAGTGATCAACTTCTTTCACTCTAGGCGCGCTCTTTACTGCGATGATCTTGGCCTTGAAGTGGAGGCTTGTCTTTTGGGAGAAGCTCTGGATCGGGTCCACAGTTGGGATATTGCCGTCGTGTTCGCCTTTGATGCGGAACAGAGGGTGCTCTCCTATTCGATGAGCGAATGCCTCACCTTCTATTGAGCCATCGGAGATTCGAAGCAACTAGAATGAATTGGAGAGCCGGAATTCAGAAACTCAGCGTTTGGCGACCCGCGCGTCGCGTGCATGCTCTTTTAATGCGCGTCCCGGTTGTTGGAACTGTTTTAGAGAAACTCACGCGAAACGCGGTTCCCGAGCAAACGCGCGTCTGGGTCGATATCCCTTCCGGATTAGGAAAGGGTCTGGCCGTACGTCTCGATCCACGCTTTGAGATGAACTACGCGAGCGGGACGTACGAAACAAATCTTCAGAAAGCGCTGTCGGAACACCTGCAAGCGGGCTCAGTTGTGTATGACGTGGGGGCGCACATCGGGGTCGTGAGCCTGTTCGCTAGCGAACTTGTCGGCCTCACAGGAGCAATTTTTGCCTTCGAAGCAGACCCCGAAAACGCTAAACGGATTGAGGCCCATGCGCAACGCAATAACCTCCGGCAGATTCAAGTGTTCTCCTGCGCTGTATGGTCATCATCGGGAAAATTGAGTTTCCAACGTGCATCGGCTCGTTCGAGCAGAAATCAGGGCAGCGTCGCTAAAGCATCTGGCGGAATAGAACAGGACGTAATTGTCGTCGAATCTATCAAATTGGATGATTTTGCGGAGCGGCATCCTCCCCCCACACTCATCAAGATCGACGTCGAAGGAGCCGAGGCGGAAGTTCTTCTTGGGTGTGAGCATATCGTTTCGCGATCGCATCCCGTACTGCTCTGCGAGGTGCACCACCGACAGGCCGAGGAGGATGTGTGTAGGTGGCTATCTCAGCGAGGCTACTCTCTGGGATGGTTAGCGGACTCTGCTCAATTCCCGCGTCACCTGCTGGCAAGGCCACCGTTAGATCCATCTTTGGGATTAGCGGGCACGGCAGAAAGCCGATATGGGAGTGAAAAAGTTTCACCTAGCTGAATGAGAATCATTACGCATCCACTATGATGAGAACCTGGTGTGTCCTAGCTTCCTTCTCGTCTTTGGGTTGATAGACGCACGGAGTAGAATCAGGCAATGAACCGTATACTGCGATGGGCACAGACGCGCTTCCAAGCCATAGTGTCCATGATGGTCGCCCACAAGCTAGATCCGCGGGCCCTGGAAGAAGCGATCCGTGGGAAACTGCCGCCCGGAACATTGAAAAGCGGTGTGATTGAATTCGTGCGCGCAATGCGCCCGTTTCGGTGCGAGGATTACGGTAAAAAAGTGACAGCCCATTGGATAGAGGAAACAGGAGATCTCGTTCGTAGCTGGAATATCCTGGTTGTCTTCCATTTTGATGAGGAAGACCGCCTTCTACATTATTCACAGACTGCGACAGACTTTATCGACTACGATTTAGTTGCCATGAGCCTGCAGTGACGACGCACCTCGTGGCACAGCTTTACGTCCTGTGGTTCGCCAAAACTCTGGCCGACTTTGAAATCAGTGAGACAGCCGCCCGGCCGCCACTGCTCTGTTATAACTCCTAGCCATGTTTCGATTTATCGGCCTGTGCTTCGGAACGCTGGTTCGCCTCTTGCGCGCGCGTCGGAACCTCTTACTCGAGAATCTGGCGCTACGTCAACAACTCGCCGTCCTGAAACGTCGACATCCGCGGCCAAGACTAGACCTGCTCGACAAGCTCTTCTGGGTCGCCGTCCGCCGATTCTGGTCCGGATGGCAACAATCCCTCATTGCGGTCACCCCCGAAACCGTAGTGCGTTGGCACAGGGGCGGATTCCGTTTGTACTGGAAGCTGATCTCCAAGGTCAGGAGGCCCGCCGGAAGACGACAGACATCGAAGGAGGTTCAGGAATTGATATTCCCGATGGTCGTTGAGAACCCAACGTGGGGAGCGCCACGCATCCATGGCGAGCTTCTCATGCTCGGTTTTGATGCCTCTGAGCGAACGATCTCTCGTTGGATGAAACGGGCACCTCGAGATCCGGAGCCAGCCAAGCGCTGGCTTACCTTTCTCCGTAATCACCGGGAAGCGATTGCCGCGATGGACTTATTCACTGTTCCGACGATCACCTTCAGCACGCTCTATTGCTTTTTCGTCATCAGTCACGATCGTCGGCGCATCCTGCACTTTAATGTCACAAAGCATCCGACAAGCTTGTGGATCGTCCAGCAGTTGCGGGAAGCATTTCCATTTGGATCGGCTCCGAGATTCATCGTGT
>JAOAPV010000102.1 GCA_025463055.1 Candidatus Acidiferrum typicum | reverse complement strand
GTCCTGCTGTGGCTGGCTTTTCTTTTCGCGGCGTCGCTGATGCTGCAACCGGGCTTCTTGCGCGAGCAAACCAACGACACACTCAGCGCATTGCGGCTTTCCGTCTCCGATCCATTCGCGATTTTTCTGTCGAAGCTTTGCGCCAATACGCTCTTCCTGCTAATCACCGAGCTGCTGCTATTGCCGATATTCGCGGTCCTATACAATGTTCCGCTGCTTGGGGTTGTGCCGCAGCTTGCGCTGGTGCTGTTCCTGGGGAGCTTGGGGCTTTCCGTGACGGGCACAACACTGTCCGCGATTTCGGCGCAGGCGCGGATGCGCGAATTACTGTTGCCGCTGCTTCTTTTGCCGCTGCTGACGCCGTTGCTTATCGCCAGCACGGAAGCCACAGCGGCGCTGTTTGCGGAAAATCCGGTGCTGCGCTGGGACTGGCTGGCGTTCCTTATCGCCTTCGATATTATTTTTTTGACGGCTGTATGGCTTTTCGGGGAGTATCTCTTGGAGGAATAAACGCGTCGGATGTTTTAGGGTGGAAGCATCCCCCACCCCCCGGGGACTCAGATCGATATCAAACTAAAGGCCTTGCGCGAATAGGGATTCGGAAGAGTATCAAAACAAAGGATATGCAAATCGATACATTTGAGAAATGAAGCGGGACTCCGAGAGGGCAGCAGGATGATGGCAAAACTTCTGGGCGCGGCGGCGGTGGTCCTGCTTTTGGGCGCATCGGCGTATGGCGCCTTCTTTGTGGCGCCCAACGAGTTGACCATGGGCATCGTGCAGCGAATCTTCTACCTGCACGCACCTTGCGGAATGGTTGCGCTTTCCGCATTCCTTGTTTGTTTCGTTGGGAACCTCGGATATCTGTTCAAGCGCGAGCCGAAATGGGATTGGCTCGCGGTCTCCGCCGCCGAAGTCGGCTTGGCGTTCTGCACGGTCGTGCTGATCACGGGGCCGATCTGGGCCAAGCCGGCTTGGGGCGTGTACTGGGCCTGGGATGCACGCCTAACCTCCACACTAGTGCTGTGGCTGCTCTATCTTTCGTATTTGATTTTGCGGACCATGGTGGATGATCCCGACCGGCGCGCGCTGATTAGCTCGTTCTATGGCGTGTTCATTTTTCTCGACGTACCACTCGTTTATGGGTCGATCTGGTGGTGGCGCACGCAGCATCCGCAGCCGGTGGTGTTTACCAGCGGCGGGCTGAACCCGGAGATGCGGAAGATTTTCTATCTGTCCTGGCTGAGCTTGACGGCGCTTATGGCTTTGCTGATCCGGCAGCGTTACGAATTGGAAGCCACGCGAGCCGAGGCACAAATTCTCGCGCGAGAAGCGGAGGCGGTGTGAAGAATCTCGGCAGCGTGATGGTGGCGTACATGATTGGCTGGGGCGTATTCTTCATTTATTTTGTGACGGTGGCGCGCCGCACGGCGGAGTTGCGCAAAGACGTCGAACGATTGAAGCAGTCGCTCACACGGGGAAAGTAACGTGGCAGGGAAGAAGCGCGTAGGAATCGTATTATTTCAGCTTGGTGGGCCGGATTCGCTGGAGGCTGTCGAGCCGTTTCTGCTGAATCTGTTTCGCGATCCGGACATTATTCCGCTGGGCCCGCTGGGAATATTACGGAATCCCATTGCCAAACTCATTTCTTCGCGGCGCTCCATTCCGGTTGCAGGCAAGTACGCGGAGATTGGCAGGCGCTCGCCGATTCGTTTGCTGACGGAGAGGCAACGAGTGCGACTGGTTGCGGCGCTGACGCCGTACATCGAGCCGATCGCGGTGACGGCGATGCGCTACTGGCATCCGATGAGCGCAGAAGCGGCGGAGACGCTGCGGAAGGCGGAGCCGCTCGACCAAATGGTGTTGCTGCCGCTGTATCCGCATTTTTCCTATGCCACGACGCTGAGCAGCTTGAAGGAGTGGCGGCGCGTGTACGGTCCGCAGGATGGCCGCGTGAAAGAGACTACGGTTGGGCAATTTTACGATCACCCGCTATATATTCAGGCGGTCATGCGGCGGATTGGCTCGGTGCTGCGGCAATTTCCGGACAGTTCGCGGATTCATTTGGTCTTCAGTGCGCATGGTTTGCCGATGAGCCTGGTGGAGAAAGGCGATCCGTATCCGCAGCACATCGAAACCACGGTGCGGCTGGTGTGCGAGGCGGGCAAGGAACAGTACCCCGGCTGGCCGCGGACGCATCTGCTGTGCTACCAAAGCCGCGTGGGACCGGCGAAATGGCTGCAGCCGTCCTTGACGGGGACGATCGAGCGGCTCGGGCACAAAGGCGTCAAGGAAATGCTAGTGGTGCCTATCTCTTTTGTCACGGAGCACATAGAGACGCTGCACGAAATTAATATCGAGGCACGCGCCGAAGCCGCCAAGGTTGGCATCGATACCTTTAGGATGATGCCGGCGGTGGGTGATTCGCCGCTTTTTATCGCTGCGCTGAGAGACTTGGTGTTGCGGGCCGTAGGAATCGAAGCAGAGCCCGTGGCTACGGCGAGGGCGTCGCTGGCGAGTTAATGCGGCAGATTCTGGTCTATTTTGCGGAGTTTAGTGCTTAGCAGCAAAAGAGTTGTGGCTGAGCTATAATCCGCGGTGAGATTTTGCGAATGACGACAACGTATAACCCTGGGATTCACCGCTTTGCCAAGTTCGTGGTGGCGTGGACGGTGCTTCTTTTCATTGCCGGCGCTCTGGTCACTTCTAATAATGCGGCGCTCTCGGTGCCGGACTGGCCCAAATCGTTCGGAACGTGGTTTCCTTCGCTAAGGCAGCTTGCCGGCGGCGCGTTTTTCGAGCATTCACACCGGGTGATTGCGGGCGGGTTGGGCATTTTTACGCTGGTGCTGGCGATTCTGATTTGGCGCAAAGACGAGCGCCGCTGGTTGCGCTGGTTCGGTGTGATTGCCGTTGCGGGAGTGGCGGTGCAAGCGGTTTTGGGCGGTGAAGTGGTACGGCAGTTGCTGCAATACTGGCTGCCCGTGATTCATGCATGTTTCGCGCAAGTTGTTTTCGCCGCCGTGCTTGGAATCGCGGTCTTTACGAGTGAGTGGTGGATATCGGAGCGGCCGCAGCTTGCGGACCGCGGCACACCCTCGATGCAAACGCTGGCGATGGTCAATGTGGTCGTAATTTTCTGTCAGGTGGTGCTGGGCGCGGGATTTCGGCACTCAGAAATACCGGTGTGGCCACATATTGTCGGCGCGTTTGCGGTTATGGCGAGCGTGACGTGGACTGCCGTGGCGCTTCGCAAGCGTTTCGGTACTTCCGCCGAACTGTCTCGGGCGCGTGCTCTGCTTCATGCAATGTTTGGTGTCCAGTTCGTGCTGGGATTTGGCGCTTACTGGGCCCGGCTGGCGTCTGAAAAAGTCGGACCGACATCGCTTACGGTGATCATGACTGTAACTCACACCGTGGTTGGAGCATTGCTGTTCGCACTTTCGATTTTGATTGCGTTGATTTGCTTCCGATTGGTGCCGCGTAGAGGGGAAATGGCGGCGCCGGCGCCGAACCAGGTGACGGCGCAATGAGCACGCTGCGCACGGCGGAATTGACGCTGGCGTCGCGCGCGCAGGCATATGTGGTGTTGACCAAACCGGACGTATCGTTTCTTGTGCTGATCACGACTGCCGCGGGCTACTACATGGGTGCGCGTGGGCCTGTCAATTGGCTGCACCTGATTCACACCGTTTTTGGAACCATGCTGATTGCGGCGGGCACGGCGGCGCTGAATCATTATATTGAGCGCGACTCGGACCGGTTGATGCGGAGGACGGCTGCGCGGCCGCTGCCGAGCGGCGTTCTGAAGCCACGCGCCGCGCTCGCATATGGGATTTCATTGTCAGTTGCCGGCGCGGTCTATCTGTATTTCGCGGCCGGGGCGCTTGCGGCCGGGCTGGGCGTGCTTACTTGCCTTAGCTATTTGCTGGCTTACACACCTTTGAAGAAACGGACCGTTTGGGCGACGTTTGTTGGCGCGTTTCCCGGCGCTGTGCCGCCTATGATCGGCTGGGTGGCGGCGAGCGGTCGGCTGGACCTGGGCGCTTGGCTCCTTTTCGCGATTCTTTTCTTGTGGCAATTTCCGCATTTTCACGCGATCGCGTGGATGTATCGCGAAGATTATGCGCGCGCGGGAATCCTGATGCTTCCTGTTGTCGACCATGAGGGGACGCGCACGTTCCGGCAAATTTTGGTGACCGCGTCGGCGCTGGTGGGCGTCAGCCTTCTGCCGGCAATTGCGGGAATTGCGGGTGTTTTCTACTTTTTTGGAGCCCTGGGGCTCAGCGTTGCTCTCTTGCAGGTTTGTCTGTGGGCCGCGAGTGCTAAAACGAACGTTCGAGCCAAATGGCTGATGCACGCTACTGTTCTGCACATCCCGCTGCTTCTTGCATTAATGGTTTACGACAAAACTCTTCGCTGAGTTGCCGCAAGGAACAATACGATGATTTCTCATGCCGCGCTGAACGCTTCTTTGAATGCTGTTAGCGCGATTCTTTTGGCGGGCGGTTACGCGGCGATTCGCAGCGGCAAAATTGCTGTACATAAGATGTTCATGATTGCGGCGTTTACGGTTTCCTCGGTTTTTCTGGTTTCCTACCTGGTGTACCACTATCGCGTCGGACACGTGCCGTTTGCCGGGCAGGGCTGGATTCGACCGGTGTATTTCGTTTTGTTGCTTACGCACACTATTCTGGCGATCGTGATCGTGCCGATGATTATCGTCACGCTGCGGCGGGCTTGGCTCGAAAGATTTGATCGGCACCGCATTATTGCGCGGTGGACATTGCCGTTGTGGTTTTATGTTAGCGTGACCGGCGTGATCGTCTATCTGATGGTTTATCAGATCTACAGGCCCGCTCAGTTTACCCGGTTTTAGAGGAAGCCGCAGGGCCCGGACTCCGCCCTGCGCTACAGGTTGTCCCTTACATCCAGTTCCTGCATTCATTTGGGCGTACGGCGCTGATTATGCAGTAGCGGCGACTGGCAGCGCGGAAATTACCGCGTCGGTAAATTCGTGCGTGGTTGCTCTACCGCCGAGGTCGCGTGTGGCGTGTTTGCCTTCGCGATAAACTTTTTCGAGGGCTGCTTCGATGCGTCGGGCGGCGGGGCGCTCGTTGAGATGATCGAGCATCATGATGCCGCTCATCAGCAGGGCAGTGGGATTGGCGAGGCCTTTGCCGGCGATGTCTGGGGCAGTGCCGTGCACGGCTTCAAACATGGCGCACTCATCGCCGATATTTCCGCTGGGGACCACCCCTAGTCCGCCTACCAAGCCTGCGGCCAAATCGCTCATTACGTCACCGTAGAGGTTTGGGAGCAGCAGCATATCGAACTGTTGCGGATCCAGGACCATTTGCATGCAGGCGTTGTCGACGATCATCTCTTTGTACTCAATGTCTTTGTATCTTTCGGCGACCGCGCGGAGGGACTTCAGGAACAGGCCATCGCTAAGCTTCATGATGTTGGCTTTATGGATGGCGTGAATTTTCTTGCGTCCGCTTTTCTTCGCGTACTCGAATGCGAACCGTGCGATGCGCGTGGAGGCGCGCTCGGTAATGATTTTCAAGCTCTCGACGACGCCGGGAACGACTTCGTGCTCGAGGCCGGAGTAGAGGTCCTCGGTATTTTCCCGAACGAGGACGATGTCTACGTTTTCAAAGCGCGATTTCACGCCGGGCAAGTTCTTGACGGGGCGCAGGTTGGCGTACAGGTCGAGCGTTTTGCGCAGCGCGACGTTTACGCTCGGCG
>JAOAPV010000090.1 GCA_025463055.1 Candidatus Acidiferrum typicum | reverse complement strand
GTAGAACTGCCCTACCTTTCGATTCAGCATTTTGGCTAAGAATATCCCAGACGATTCCGGCGGAATTTCCGTTTGCAGAAACGACTGGTGTGGAACCGGGGAAGCTCGAGAATTCCGCCGAGTGCGTCGAGGTCGAGGACATGACTCCGTTTACAAAAGTGAAAGAACGAAGGTTGTCCCCAGAAGACCAGAAGTATAGATGACCGTTCCAATAGGCTGGCGCGCTCCACATGCCCTTCTCCGGGCCGGTCGGTAGGGTGCCTTTTTGTTGGGGATCGCTCTTGTTTGAGGGATGATAGCCGCCCATGTTCTCTTGATTAACAACGTAGATTCGACCGGTCTTGCCTGCTTGCACGAGAAGGTGCTGTCCACCGCTCGCTGCATTGGGTAGCAGGAGCGTTCCGCCGGAACCTTGGTCCAAGTCGCCACTATTTAGATTCATTTGGTCGAAAGGCGTGAAGTCGTCGCCTACAGTTTTGCCGCCGGCGCTCATCGTGGGAACACCATTCGTGAGGTCGAGCTTCAAAATGGAATTCGCATAGTCCATGGAATTGTTGTAATTGGGAGCGACGGCGTCGAACTTTCCGTTTCCGGTGGACGTTAGTATGCGGCCAAACGGATGTCCCGCTGGGTCTGGAACATCGGCGGCGAGGCCAGTTCCAGCCCCCCAAATGCCGCCGTCGAATCCGTTCGGCGTGGAACACCAGGCGCCGGTCTGCCGAAGCGTAGTGGCGTTGTATGCCAAGATCCAGCCATGCCATGGCCCGAAATCTTGGTGCGCGCCGGAAGCAATGTACACAATGCCGTGGAGCAGCAGGAGGCCCGCACGCTGGTTCTGCCAAAGGGGATCGAAGCGGAGCGTGCCGGAAACGCTGGCGCTTCCATTGCCCGGAACGGAAGCGGTAAGCTTTACGGGTCCGCCAAATTTTTCCGTACCACTGGTGATGCTTAGCGCGTGCAGCCGTTGCACGTACTCGGCGCCCTCTTTGGTTTTACCGACGACGTATATCGTGCCTGTGGAAGGGTCAATCACCGGAGTGCTGGTGATGCCGATCACCGGGACGATGTCCGTATACCTATTGTTGGGGATGTCCGTGCTGTACATAACTCGAGCGCCCGAGGCCGCGCCATGCGCTGCATCCAGCAGAGTGATGTGCCAGAGGGGAGCGGCGTTAGCGGCCGGAGAATTTGCGTCCGCATCGAAGGCGTAAACGCTGTCGTTTTCTGTCGCGACGAATACGACATTGTGCTTGGTTCCGCCGATAATCACGCCGGGAACATATAGAGGTTGTGCGTAAACGTAGCCGTCCACGGGCTGCGAGAAGAGCTTGCCAAATTGACGGAAATTGACAGTGGCTGGCGTAAGGATCGTTTCGCTGGTATTGGCACCTGTGCGGGCAATGTCGTAATGTTGCGTTACTACACTGATTTGCGCCGTAGCGGTCCAACCGACTAAGAAAAGCGCGGGTAAGCTCGAACCTGAGAAAAACTTGAGAGTCGGCGAATGCTTCTTTGTGGACACACCCTGAGTGCGCACAAGTTCTCCTTGCTTCACTCCCGACAAAGTGGCTAAAGCGCGAATTTTTGCTTGCTCCAAGCTAGGGGAAAGGGGGGATGGGCTCAATACTCGAAACGCGTTAAGGGGAAAGTCATAGCAGCGTAGGAACACCTACGGAATTGAAAGAAGTACTAGGGTATGCCTGTACATACCAGAGACAAGCGATATGCGTAACAGGCGCGCAAGAATATGTCAAAACAGCCGTTAGATCTTGACGCGCAGCCATTTCCGCCGCTCAGTGATATAGTTCGGGGAAATTTTCGGTGCGCTACCCTCCAGGAGGGATTATGGGAATTTGTTTCTCACGCGGCTTGCGAGATTTTGTCATCGTGTCCGCCCTTTGTGCGGCGCTGCTCTTTGTTGTCACATTCGCCGCGCGTGCGCAGGAGGAGAATCCGCTTGCTAAGGATCCCAACGCCGCGAAGCTGGGGGAGTTTGAGTTCCGCGCGAACTGTGCGTTTTGCCACGGGCTTGGCGCGCGGGGCGGGGGACGCGGTCCCGATCTGACGCGCGCGCAGAAAAAGCATGGCAATTCCGACGCGGAACTTTTTCGAACAATCAACGAAGGCGTTCCAGGAACCGCCATGCCGCAAAACGGCGCGACTCAGCAGGGCGTTGGCATGACGGAGGAAGAGATCTGGCAGGTGATTTCGTACATCCGCAGCGTGCAGGTGAAGACGCCTACCCAGCCGACCGGAAACGCCGTGCGCGGCAAAGAGTTGTTCAGTGGTTCGGCGGCGTGCGCCACCTGCCACATGATTCAAGGCAAAGGGGGGCGTCTTGGTCCGGACCTTACGGCGACCGGCTCTGCGCGTTCGATCGAATACATTGTGGATTCGGTGCGTAATCCCAGCCGGCGGCTGGCGCAAGGAATTTCGGAAGCGATGAAAGAGTTCACGCAGGAGTATGAAACGGTGACGGTGGTGGATGCTGGGGGACAGAAATTCCAGGGCGTGGTACTGAACGAAGATAGCTTCACATTACAAATGCTGGATACGCGCGAGCAACTTCATCTTTTTGAAAAGGACAAGGTGCGTTCGGTGGAAAAGAGCCGCGAATCCTTGATGCCAAAGTACGACGAGAAAATGCTGCCTGAGAAAGATTTGCAGGACATCGTGGCGTATTTGCTGAGTCAGGGCAGCAGCAAGTAATTTGCGATTTTTGTTCGGAGGTAGTACATGCCGGCCTACTTTATTGTCGACCTGGATGTTCATGACCCAGCAGGAATGCGCGAATACCTGGAGGGCGTGCCCGGGACGCTGACGAAGTATGGCGGGCGGTACATTGTGCGCGGAGGTAAATTCGAAATCGTGGAAGGGAATTGGCAGCCGACGCGCGTGGTGATGTTGGAATTCCCGAGCATGGAGCAGGCGAAGCTTTGGTATCACTGCGAAGAGTACAAGGAAATGAAGGCGGCGAGGTTCAAGGCAGCGACGACCGATGTTGTTCTGGTGGAGGGAGTCTAGGTGATGAAGCGTGCGATTCATTTCACGGTGTTACTGATGGCCTGCGCGTTGCTCTCTTGCGCTTCGCGGGCACAGGTTACCGCGCAGCGGCTGCTGGATTCGGCGAAAGAACCCCAGAATTGGTTGACCTATTCCGGCGACTACGCGGGCCATCGGTTCAGCGCACTGGACCAGATCAATACGGCGACTGCCCATGCGCTGCTGCCGAAATGGGCTTATCAGACGATGGCCGGCGGGAAATTCGAGAGCACCCCGATTGTCGTTGATGGGGTGCTCTATGGCACCGGGCAAGATGATCGCGCGTTTGCACTTGACGCCCGCACTGGCAGGCCGATTTGGCAATACCAACGCGCGCTGCCGGCCGATATTCGGCCGTGCTGCGGACGGGTCAATCGCGGTGTGGCCATTCTCGGCGACAAGGTTTTTCTGGGCACGCTGGATTCGCACGTGATCGCGCTTGACGCTAAGACCGGCAACATTGCGTGGGATGTGAATGCGTTCGACTACAAGATGGGCTATAGCATCACGCTTGCGCCATTGGCGGTGAAGAATCTGGTGATTGTTGGCGTTAGTGGAGGGGAATACGGCATTCGCGGTTTCATTGACGCTTATGACGCGAATACCGGCGAGCGCAAATGGCGCTTCTACACAATTCCCGGTCCTGGCGAAGCTGGTCACGAAAGCTGGGAGGGTGACTCGTGGAAAATTGGCGGGGCGCCGGCGTGGATTACGGGCTCGTACGATGCGGCGACGAATACAACGTTCTGGACAACGGGGAATCCTTCACCCTCCAATCGCGGAGAAGGCCGGGCAGGCGACAACCTTTATAGCAATTCGCTTTTGGCGCTGGATGTCGACACTGGGGAATTGAAGTGGTATTTCCAGTTCACCAAACACGACGAGCACGATTACGACGCCACGCAAGTTCCGGTGTTGCTCGAGCGCGATGGCAAGCACCTATTGATTCAGGCCAACCGCAACGGTTTTTTTTATGTGCTGGATCGGAGCAACGGCAAATTAATTTCCTCTAGCGCCTACGCCAAAGTGACTTGGAGCAGCAGCAAGGATTCTGAGGGGCGCCCGGCGGCAAATAAGCAATCGACGCCCACTCCGGACGGCAGCCCAGTGTGCCCCGGCGCGGCTGGCGCGACGAATTGGATGTCGCCAACTTTCGATCCGCAAACCGGGTTCTTCTATGTGACGGCGCGCGAGCAGTGCGACATTTTCAGCACGGCCGCGCAGCCCTATCACGCGGGACATGCGTATTACGGTAGCGCGTACTTTCCTAACGATGAGATGGCGCCGTTTTGGGGCGCGCTGCGCGCGATTGATCCTGTGACCGGGAAAATCAAGTGGGAATGGAAGCATCCCTCGCCGACGTGGTCTGGGGTGCTTTCGACTGCGGGCGGCCTGGTGTTTACGGGGGACGCGGAAGGGAACTTTATCGCCCTTGACGCTGCGACTGGTAAGCCTCTGTGGCATTTCCAAGCCGGCGCGTCGGTCTACTCGTCGCCTATGGCCTATGCAATCGACGGAAAAGAGTACGTCGCCGTGGCTGCAGGATCGGCGCTATTTACTTTTGGGCTGCCCTAATAACAAAGAGCGCCATACGGGCAGATTAGGGCCGAGTTACGGGGTTCGCTCGCCCAGCATCTGAATTGCCGTCAGTGCATAAATGGCCGCGCAATCACGCACCTTGCGCATATCTACATATTCATTTGGGCCGTGCGCAACCGATAGCAAGCCAGGTCCATAGGCATACGCCGGGATTTTCAGGGCGTTGTAAAAGCGAATTTCCAGCAAGCCCGGACACATCTCAAATTGAGGCGCCTCGCCGGTGACTGCTTTCACACTTTCACTGAGCGCCCGGCCGAGTTTTTCTTCGGCAGAGCAAACGGCCGCGCTACCTTCCTGAAAAATGTTCCATTTCAAGCGAATTCCGTCCTTCCGACACTGTTCCAGGACGCCGATGAGGTTTTGCTTTTCCGTCTCAAAATCTTCTTCTGGATTGATGCGTCGATCGACGGTGAACCAGGACTGCTCCGGGACGACGTTGAAGTTCGCTCCTCCGCCGCTCTCGCCGCCGATCATCAAAATGGAACTGCGATTCTGCTCGCCGCCGAGCGCATGATACGTCTTGCGCTGCTCCACTTCGCGCTTGAGCGACTGGAGCCGCTCCACAACGCGCACCATCTGTTCGAACGCATTCTCGCCACGATGCTGCAAGCCGACATGCGCGGATTTGCCCAGCACGTTAACTCGCAGCGAAATTGCACCACGATTCGCATTCCAAGCAACACCGCTCGTCGGCTCTGGCATGAGCATGCCGATTCCATCGCGGCCCAGCAGTTTCTGTGCAGCGAGCGAGGCTGATCCGCGAGCTCCTCCGGTTTCCTCGTCGGGGACAAGGGTGAGCGCGATTTTTCCGTCTAACTCCACGCGGCATTCTTGGAGCGCGCGAATCGCGTAGAACATGGACACGATACCGCCCTTCATGTCACACGCGCCGCGGCCGAACACAAAATGCTCCTTCCGCCCGGGTTGAAATTGTTCCGCTGATTGGGCGGGCACCACGTCGTAATGGCCGTGAAAGTAGAGCGTGCGCTTTCCGTTACCGAAACGTGCTGTCAGGCTTGGTGCTGATTCCTTGCTTGCATCGGAAGCTGCAAGTGGAGCAGGGAATTCGTCGCGGTCACAGGCAAGGCCTGAATCAGAAAAGTTGCGTTCCAACAGGTCAACGCAATCTCGATAATTTTTTCCAGGAGGATTCTCCGTGCGCACGCTGACGAGTTTCGCGAGCAACGCAGCCATTTCGTCTTCGCGTGGTTGCAGCCACGCCAGCAAACGTTCGGCGATATCCGGTCGGGAGTGAGGTGCGGAATCCACGTTGGGGATGCTACGGAACCACTCCTGAGCTGCCAAGCTCCAAATTGGTGGTCATCTGCGCTTCGGCGCAGTTCGACGCGTTGACACGCCTGCACGGCTCCGCTACGCTTTTCAGTTCGCGCGTGCCGGAAATTCGCTGCGTGCAGCTACAAGAGCCTCAGGTCATAGACCAGAGCCAAAACTGGACAAACCGCCGCATGGCTGAAGAAAAGCTTCCTACCCGCTCGCAAGATTTCTCCGAGTGGTACAACCAACTGGTCCTGAAAGCGCAGCTCGCTGACTACGCCCCCGTGCGCGGCTGCATGATCGTGCGTCCGTATGGATGGGCGCTCTGGGAAAATATTCAGCAGGCGCTGGACCGGCGCTTTAAGGCGACGGGCCACCAAAACGTTGCGTTTCCGCTGCTAATTCCGCGCAGCTTCATTGATAAAGAACAGCACCACGTGGAGGGATTCTCGCCAGAGTTGGCGGTGGTCACTGTGGGGGGTGGCGAAGAACTGGCGGAGCCTCTTGTCATTCGGCCTACTTCGGAAACGATCATCGGCCACATGTGGTCGAAGTGGATTCAGTCGTACCGCGACCTTCCGGTGCTGATGAACCAGTGGAATAGCGTGGTGCGATGGGAACTGCGCACGAAGCTTTTCCTTCGCACGCTGGAATTTTACTGGCAGGAGGGTCACACGGCGCACGCAACGCGCGAAGAAGCCGAGGCGGAAACGCGCCAGATGCTGGACATCTACACGGATTTCGCGGTCAACGATGCGGCAATCCCGGTGATTCCGGGCAAAAAATCTGACGCTGAGAAGTTCGCGGGCGCCGATGTCACCTATTCCATCGAAGCCATGATGGGCGACGGCAAGGCGCTGCAGTCTGGGACTTCGCATTTTCTGGGGCAAAATTTCGCGCAAGCATTTGAGGTTCGCTACCTTGACCAAAAGGGAGAGCTCCAGCATTGCTGGACAACCTCATGGGGGCTCTCCACGCGCGTCATTGGCGCCATCATCATGGTGCATGGCGACGATCAGGGGCTGGTCCTGCCGCCGAAACTGGCGCCCTACCAGGTGGTGATCGTTCCTATTTACAAGGCTGACGAAGAGAAGTCTTTGGTCCTCGATACCGCGCGAAAACTGAAAGCGGAACTCGCTAAGGCGAATATTCGCGTCACACTGGACGAACGCGAAGGCTCCAGCCCGGGGTGGAAGTTCAACGATTGGGAGATGCGCGGCGTTCCTCTGCGTATCGAGCTCGGACCTAAAGATGTTGCGAAGCAGGCTGCGGTGCTTGCGCGTCGCGACCGGCCTGGGCGCGAAGGAAAGATTAGCGCTTCGCTGGCCGATTTGCCCGTCACCGTCGAACGGTTGCTGGCGGAAATTCAGCAGGCGCTGCATGACAAGGCTTTGGCGTTCCGCAAAGCCAACACGCATGATGCCAAGATGTACGACGAGCTTAAGACAGCGGTCGAGACGGGTTTTGCCTTCTCGTATTGGTGCGGCAGCGCGGAGTGCGAAGCAAAAATCAAAGAAGAAACGCGCGCCACCATGCGTTGCATCCCGCTGGAACAATCCGGCGGTCCAGGCGTTTGCGTCTACTGCGGCAAACCGGCCGCGGAGCGCGCCATTTTTGCGCGCGCGTATTGAGGCGTTCTGGTTTTCATAACTTCAGCGTGGCCTGACTCCAGAACGGTGTTGCTCCCACGGAACATGTTCCGATGCTTGCGCTCGACACTCTGTCTGCCCCGGTGTTAGCGTAAAAATGCGAAAAGTTCTCCATAATCTCGCCGGCCAAGAACGTTTCGAGCTGGCCTTGAGAGGCATTCTGGTGTTGCAGATCGGCACTAATCAGCGGCAGCGCCGCTCCCACGCGCAACTTGGCGGGGGCAGAATCAAAGCGATCGCCTTCACCGCAATTCTGGCTTTTGGAGTCTTCGCGGCTTTCAAACTTCTTCCGCCATATATCAATGAATATCAACTCGCCGACAAAATGCAGGAGCAAGCTCGATTTGGGGTGGTAAATCGCTACACCGAAGACCAAATCCGCGAAACCGTCTTCAAGGAAGCCCAAGATCTGGACGTCCCGATCAAGAAAGAAGAGATAAAGGTGCTCGCCTCTCCGTCAGTGGTAAGGATTTCGTTGGATTACAGAGTTCCTATCGACCTGCTTGTGTACAAAATGGAGCTGCATTTCACCCCTTCGAGCGAAAATAAGTCTCTTCTGTAGCGCACGGCATGCCCAAAAGCGTTGCACTCCTAATGATCATTCATTTCGCGTGCGCCATGGTGTGCCCATTTCGCAACTCCGCGCCCTTGTCTTCGCCTTTCTTACGGTACCCACTTGCGAGACAATAGACGTCCAGCCACTGGGAGCTAAAGTGTGCGTATTCGCATCCTGAAGGGTTTCTGGACCTCCGGTCTCGGTCTGACCATTCTCGGCGTCATCTTCGCCATTTTTCTGACGAGCATTGGTCTGTTCACTTACTACTACTCGAAGTATTCCCGCATGATCGACGCGCGCCTCTCAGGGCACGTCTTGCAGAACACGACGCAAATCTTCTCGGCGCCCGAGCACATCTCCGTCGGCGAATCCATCAGCCCTGAGGAGCTCACCGGGTATCTACAGCGCGCGGGGTATCGTCCGGAAGCTGATCAAAACGCTCTTGGGCAATACACGGTACAACGTAGCTCGGTGGACATCCGGCCCTCCAAGCTTTCTTACTTTGTGGGCGGGAATGCGTTGGACGTGCAATTTACAGGTAAAACGATTCGTGCCATTCGTCCACTCGGTGGAGGTACTGCTGTAGATAACGCCGAAATCGAACCGGAACTCATCACCAATCTCTTCGATAGCGCGCGAGAAAAACGCCGCCCGGTTCGCTACGACGATCTCCCTCCGGTGCTCGTGCACGCGATTCTTTCCGCGGAGGACAAGCGCTTCTTCGAGCATGGCGGTTTCGATTTCGTGCGCATCGCGGGCGCGGCTTGGGCCGATTTGCGGCATACCAGCAATCATTTTCAGGGCGCCAGCACCATTACCATGCAAGTGGCGCGCACGTTCTTCTTGAGCAACGAGCGGACGTTCCGCCGCAAAATTGCCGAAGCCATGGTTTCGGTCGAGCTCGAGCAGCGCTTCACGAAGCAGCAAATCTTCGAGCTGTATGCCAATGAGGTCTATCTCGGCAATCGCGGCAGCTTCGGCATCCGGGGATTCTCGCAAGCCAGTGTCGCGTACTTTGGCAAGGATCTTCGGCAGCTCACCCTCTCGGAATGCGCCTATCTGGCCGGGATTATTCGCGCGCCAAATTATTATTCCTCCGCCGACCGCCATCCAGAGCGGGGTTTGCAAGCGCGCGATCGCGTGCTGACGCAAATGCTCGACAACAAATACATCAACGAGCCTGACGTCCAGGAAGCGAAGAAGGCGCCGCTAAAGATCGTGCGCGCGTCGGTTTCCGGCAGCGAAGCTCCGTACTTCGTCGACATGGTCAAAGACCATCTGCTGGACAAATATCAGGAGAACGACCTTCTCAGCGAGAATTTTCGCGTTTACACGACGCTTGATCCGGCGCTACAACGCGCTGCTGCCGCTGCGATTGAAGCCGGAATGAAAAATGTCGATACGCTGCTTACGAAGAAATACGATCGCTGGCGTAAGGAGCAAGCCAAGAAGGGCACTAACGACCCTATCCCACAAGCGCAAGCGGCGCTAGTAGCACTCGATCCACGAACCGGGGAAATCAAGGCGGTGATCGGTGGGCGCGATTATGGCCAGAGCCAGCTTAATCATGCGCTCGCGCACCGCCAGCCCGGCTCCGTTTTCAAGCCGTTTGTCTATGCTGCTGCGTTCGATAATGCAGTGGACGGCGTGCAGCCGATTGTTACTCCGGCCACCACCATTGACGACGAGCCGACGACATTCGAATACGACGGGGTGGATTATACCCCCAATAACTTCGGCGAAAAATTTATGGGCCGCGTGACCGCGCGCGATGCTCTGACGAATTCGCTAAACGTCGCAACGATTAAAATCGCGGAGCTCATCGGCTATGGGCGCGTGGTGCAAATCGCGCGTCAAATGGGACTCGGCAACAACATTCGCGCCACTCCGGCGGTGGCCCTCGGCGCTTATGAGATGACGCCTGTGGACGTGGCCGCCGGCTACACTACGTTCGCCAATATCGGCATGCGTGCCGAGCCACAATTCATTCGCAATATTATCGGCGGTGATGGTGAAATCCTCGAGAGGATCACGCCGCAAACGCATACCGCACTCGACCCACGCGTCGCTTATCTTGTCACTAGCGTGCTTAAGGACGTTTTGAATCATGGCACCGGCGCCGGCGTGCGCGCCCGTGGTTTCACCCTGCCCGCGGCTGGAAAAACGGGAACCTCGCGCGATGCCTGGTTTGCCGGCTTCACCTCCAATCTCGTTTGCGTGGTCTGGATTGGCTTTGACGACAATCGCGACCTGGGCCTTTCCGGTCCCGTGGCTGCCGCTCCCATCTGGGCGGACTTCATGAACCACGCCACCGCGCTTTCGGAATACCGCGACGTAAAGGATTTCCAGGCTCCCGAAGGCATTCAGTCCGTGCTCATCGACCCGGAATCTCTCGAACTGGCCACCTCTAACTGCCCGACCACGCGCCAGGAGGTTTACATCGCTGGCTCCGCCCCCACGCAATATTGCGAGATTCATGGGAGCCACAACGTGTTCACTTCCGCTGGTTCCTGGCTGTCTCACGTTTTTGGCGGAGGGCAGCCCAAGGAGCCTCCGAAGGACGCTGACGGCAAGGCTTTGCCTTATGATCCAAATCGTCCGCCGTATGCCACCGGCCAAGGTCAGCAGGCACAACAGACGCCCGAAGCCAAGGAGGCCAAGGACAAGGAAGAGGAAAAGAAAAAGAATCCTTTGAAGAAGATTTTTGGTATCTTTGGGGGTAAGAAGAAGGACTCCGACAAGCCAAAACCCGACGAGATATCGAAGCCGGAATAAGGCTATAGGCCGGAGAAAAGGAGACTCGCCATGAATCGTCTTCGAATGGCGTTGCCCGTTAGTTTTCTCCTCGTTAGCCTGACCCTTCCAACCATCGGCCAGACCAGCGACGACTCTCGCAGAGAATCATTCGTTTCTCCCATGCAGACGCAGTCTCAGGTTTCCAATGCTCCGGCAAGTCCTGCCGCGCGCCAGATTAGCGGCGAAGAGCTTGGCGACCTATATATGGCGCGCAAGCAGTATCGCGAAGCTACGGAGCAGTACAGATCGCTCAGCGACCAAAATCCGCACAACGCGGTCTACCTGAATAAGCTTGGTATCGCTCTGCATCAGCAGACCGCTTTGACGGCGGCGCTGAAATACTATGAACGCGCCGTGAAAGCCAACCCGCAATATGCCGATGCCGAAAATAACATTGGCACTATCTGGTATCAGCGCAAGAAATTCAGTAAAGCTGTTCGCGCCTATCAAAAAGCGATCAAGATGCGTGACGACATGCCCGTGCTGTACAGCAATCTCGGCTACGCCTATTTCAGTCAGGGCAAATACGATGACTCCATCGCCGCGTTTCGCACCGCTTTAGCCAAAGACCCGCAATTTTTCGAGCGTGGTTCCTCTCGTACGGGCTCTATTCTGCAGGATCGTTCCGTGCCCGACCGTGGACGCTTCTATTTCTTACTAGCCAAATCATTTGCCGAAGCCGGGAATCTCGATCGCGCCATCTTCTATTTGCGTAAGTCGAAAGAGGAAGGCTACGCCCAGATCAATGAAGTGAAGAAAGACCCTGCGTTCGCGGCCTTACTAGATGACCCGGTGGTCATTGATCTTTTGGCTCCGAAACCTGTGGAGTCCGCGCAACCGTAGTCCGCGGTCGGGTACCCCGCAGGCACGTTTACCATTGGTCGCACGCTGCACACGTGTAAATACCGGTTCCCTCGCGTCTGTTACAATGCGTGAAGAACCATGTCCCAGTATCGACTCATCGGTCGCGTTGCGTTTGTTTCCTGCGCACTGCTTTGTGCGGCCGCGTTCCTCAGCGCGCAGCAGGCTTCTCCACGCACCAGTAACGGTTCAGCCCAATCCGGCGTCTATCTTGTTTTTCCGTTTGAAAATGCGGGCGCCTCTCCTCGCCTTGATTGGCTCGGCGAAGGACTGGAAGAGCTCACGATCCAAGCGCTCTCTGCTGGTGGTCAGCAGGTTTATTCTCATGCTGGCCGTACCACCGAGCTTGAACGCAACGGCCTTCCTTTTTCCGCCAAACTGAGCCGCGCGAGCATGCTGCGCGTGGCGCAAGATCTTGACGCTGACTTTGTCGTCTTCGGATCATTCACTTCAGACGGCAAGAGTTTGACGATCGATTCACGCGTGTTGCGGACTGATCCGCTGATGCTGCTTCCGTCCGTTCGCGAAACGGGTCCACTCGATTCCCTGATCGAGATGCAATCTAAGCTGGTCTGGCGCCTGCTTTCTGAAAACGACAAGCGATACCGCCCCACCCTGGCGGAGTTCTCCAAGTCACAGCGCCCATTGCGCCTCGACGCCTTCGAGCATTACATCCGAGGCCTGCTGGCCAATGAGGACGAGCCGCGCATCCGTGAATTACGCGAAGCATCTCGCCTCGAGCCCGCCTGGCCCGATCCCTATTTCGCGCTCGGCCAAACGTATTTCACGCGCAACGATTGTGCGACCGCGCTCTCGTTCCTGGCCCACATTCCGCCCGCTCATGATCGGTATGTCGAGGCGCTGTTCTCGACGGGTGTGTGCCGCCTCCAACTGAATCAGCCGGACCGGGCCGAAGAGGTGTTCACCTCGCTGCAGAAGTCGCTGAATGGTGATACCAAAAGCGAAGGACAAACAGGCGCTTCTGGCGGAGATCTGCCCGAAATTTTGAACAATCTTGCAGTTGCTCACGCCCGCCGCGGAAAAATCGCTGAGGCTCAGGCCGGCCTTCGCCGTGCCACCGATCTCGATCCCGATGAGGACGATTATCCTTTTAACCTCGGGTTGCTCGCTTTGCAATCCGGCGATTTTGCTGCGGCTGCCACGGCCTTTCGCGAAGCGTCCGAACGAAAACCGGAAAACCCGGAAGACCGCGCGTTGCTTGTGCAAGCGCTGGAAAAAACAGGAAAGAAATCGGAGGCGGACCAGGAGCGCGAATCCGCCGCCGAATCGCTCGGCCCTAACGCTCTGCAATCCGCACACATAGATGCTAAGCCTGATGCGACGTTCCGTCTGGCGCGCATCCGCACCGAACTGGACACCACAGCTCTGCGTCTCGAAATAGCTGCGTCGGGTAGCGCGGCGAATTCTGCCGCTTCTGGTGCGCCAACCGAAAGTTCTGCATCGCGCATTCGACGCGGACGCCAGGAGCTTGCCACAGGCCGCCTCGATTCAGCCGAAAGCGAATTCCGTGGTGTTTTGCGGACCGAGCCCACGAATGCCGCGGCTCATCGTGGCCTTGCCGAAATCGATCATCGCCGAGGCAAGCTGGATGATGCCGTCAGGGAACTCCAGGCATCGCTTGATGCACGCGATTCAGCCCTGGTTCGAACCATCCTCGCGCGCATCTACCTCGAGCAGAAAAAACCCGACCTGGCGCGCGCCGAGGTGCAACGCGCACTAAAACTTGCGCCCAACTACTCCGAAGCCAAGCAATTGCTGGAGCATCTTCCGAAGTCAAAGTCCAGCGGAGGCGCACAATGAGCTTTCACCGCGCTCTCTTTCATCGCGACTGGTCTGTGACTCGCAGAATTTTGGTCACGGCTCTATGCGCCGCGCCAATGCTTTCGCTTTTTCCTTCAGCGTTCGCTGACGAGCACGCGTCTAATCCCGTCATCCTGGAACTGAAAATCGAAGGCGAAGTCGAGCCCATTCTGGCCACTTACATTGATGAAGGCCTCGCTGCCGCTGCAAGCCGCCACGCCTCGCTCGTCGTCATCACTATGGACACTCCTGGCGGGCTCAGCGACTCGATGAAGGACATCATCCAGCACATCTTGGCCTCGCAGGTTCCCGTTGCTGTCTACGTTTATCCGACCGGTGCCCGCGGAGCTTCCGCCGGCTTTTTCATTTTGCTGTGCGCTGATATCGCAGCCATGGCGCCTGGCACGCATACCGGCGCAGCCTCGCCGATCATTGGCGTGGGCGGGTATCCTGTCGCGATTGACGAAACTCTTCGACGCAAGATCATGAACGACGCCCAAGCTTTTCTGCGCAGCTTCGCCGAAAAGCGTGGCCGCAATCCGAAGCTCGCCGAGACTGCGGTTACGGAGGCAAAGGCTTTCACCGAAAAAGAAGCGCTCGACGGCAAGCTCATCGATCTCGTCGCGAGTTCCGAAGACGACCTGCTGCGCCAGCTTAACGGCCGAGAAATCAGCCGCTTTGACGGCTCGAAGACGAAGCTCGCGCTTGCAAATCCCGTGCGGGTGCCCTTCGAACTCTCGGCGCGCCAGAAATTTCTTTCGCGCATCGTCGAGCCAGACATCTTCTTCATCCTTCTGATCCTCGGCGTTCTAGGTCTCTACACTGAATTTACGCATCCCGGCGTTGTCGCGCCGGGCGTCGTCGGGGGCATTTGCATGGTTCTCGCGCTCTATGCCATGCACATTCTTCCGGTGAATCTGGCCGGCGTGTTCTTAATCCTCCTTGCGCTCGCGCTCTTTATCCTTGAAGCGAAATTTACCAGCCACGGCGTGCTCGCGGCAGGTGGCATCGTCTCGATGGTGCTCGGCGCCATGTTCCTGATTCGCTCGCCACTAACAGCCGGTGGCGTAAGTCTCGGCGTCGCCCTCGCCGTAACGCTGCCTTTCGCTGCACTGACCGTTTTGTTGATGCGCCTTGTCCTGCGTTCCCGCGCCTGGAAACCGCAAACCGGGCCCGAAGAAATGATCGGTGCGCAGGGGACCGTTGTCACGCCGCTTCCAGGCGGCGCCGAAGGTATGATCCGCGTGCACGGCGAACTCTGGCGTGCAATATCCAATCAGCCTGTGCCCGAAGGCAAGCCCGTTCGCGTGGTAAAAATGGACGGCCTGAAGCTCTACGTAGAACCGGTAGTCTAGCGGCGCGCGATCGTGCTGCCATTTGCGATTTTCAAGACTATATCTTCGCCAATGAGTTAGATTGGGTCGCCTGGTTTAGGGAGGACACATGTTCGAGACCTTCAGCATCGGGACGCTCGTCGTCGTCGGCTTCGTGCTCATCTGGTTCTGGAATTCCCTCTACATCATTAAGGAATGGGAGCGCGGCGTGGTCCTCCGACTCGGACGCATGTTGCCGCACGCCAAGGGCGCGGGGCTGAATCTTGTCTTCTGGCCCATTGAAACTCTCACGCGCATGAGTATGCGTATCGAAACGCTGGACGTCCCGCCGCAGGACATCATCACCCGCGATAACATCTCGGTGAAAGTGAACGCGGTCTGCTATTTCCGCATCGTGGACGCAAATCTCGCGCTCTCTCAGGTGCAAAATTATCAGTACGCTACGTCGCAGCTCGCGCAGACTACGATCCGCAGCGTGGTCGGCCAGTTCGAACTCGACGAAATTCTCGCCCAGCGAGACAAAGTGAATGCCAAGCTGCAAGTCATTCTTGACACGGAGACCGAACCCTGGGGCATCAAGGTCAGCAAAGTCGAAGTGAAGCAAGTCGACATCCCCGAGCAGATGCAGCGCGCCATCGCTCGCCAGGCTGAAGCCGAGCGCGAGCGCCGCGCAAAAATTATTCACGCTGATGGCGAGTTCCAAGCCTCCGCAAAACTGGCCGAAGCCGCCAAGGTTCTCGAGACGCAACGCTCCGCCATCCAACTCCGCTACCTGCAGACCCTTACCGAGATAGGTGTTGAGAAGAACACAACCATTGTGTTTCCGCTGCCCATCGATATTATTAACAGTTGGGTGCAATCGTTAGCGGAGCCAAAAAAATAAGAATGGCATCGGGAGGTAGACGCGGCGGAGCTGGTGATCGCGTGCTTGAGAGCAGGCACGTCATCGGCCTTTTCATGCTGATGCTCCTTTTCTCCGGCGTTTTTTTTACTCTCGGCTACGTCATGGGCCGCAATCAGTATGACGGCCAGGTGCGCGCCGCTTCGAATCCGCGCACGCTGCAACCCACGCCCGTCGCTCCGAAGTCCGATCCGGCCACCGACACCAGCTCACAGCCCAACTCCGACTGGAGTTTCTACAACGCCGGCAAATCGTCTCCGTCCGACGACAATCTCAAGCCCGCCTGGTCCGCTCCTGCTTCCAGTCCGCGTACCGTTCCGGCCTCGACAAAGGGCAGGGGCGGGAGATCGGCTGCGGCCGCCGCGATTCCGTCCGGTTCTTACACGTTGCAAGTGGCCGCTCTCCGCCGCGAGGCCGATGCAATGAGTCTCGCCTCTCACTTGCAAAAGAAAAAATTCCCCGCCTTTGTCATGTCTCCGCAGGGAGACAAGTATTACCGTGTGCAGGTCGGACCCTACGCCGACCAAAAATCCGCCGACGCCGCCAGGAAGGGTCTCGAGGGCGCCGGCTTCAGAGCCATCGTGAAGCATTGATGTCGCTGCGTTTCTGGACGAAGTTTTTTCCTCCCTATCCGGGACCGGCCACGCCCGCCGCTTTCCGTTTAGTCTGCGCGGCAGTGTCTGGTGCGGCGCTCTCACTCTCGTACACTGGCTATTATTTCAGCATCTACTCTTGGCTCTGTATAGGGCTCCTGCTCATCGTCATTTTGGACGCACGCCCGCGCATCGCTTTTGCTTGCGGCTTCGTCCACTCGCTCTTTTTCGTAATTACTTCCATGCCTTGGATTGCCACCGTGCTCGCCGTTCACGGCGGCCTTTCGCGCGTGGGCGGCTGGGCAATTCTGCTTCTCATTGCTACCGTATTCGGCATTCACACCGGCGCCTTCGCGTGGTGTGTTCGCCGACTCGCGCAGCGCAGTCTTGAACTCGCCTGCATCGGCGCGCCATTTCTCTGGGTGACGTTCGAATTTGCCCGCGCCCACATGCCAGAAATCGGGTTCCCCTGGAATTTGCTCGGCTATCCCGCTTCGGCGAATCTAGCGCTGCTCCAACTCGCCACCTTCACCGGAATTTGGGGTCTTTCCTTTCTTGTTGCCGCGTTCAACGCGCTCATCGCCTGGACCGTGTTGGCTTACGCGCCCCGCTTCAACGTTCGCATCACGCTTCTTGCCGCCGCTGCCGTTTTGGTTTTGTCAATTATGGCCATCGGACCGCATTTCGTTCCGCAAACTTTCGCCAATCACTACGCTCGCGCCGTCCAGCCAAACCTTCCCGAAGCTATGGACTACCCTTCCGACTGGTTTCAAGCGCATGCAGGTGACCTGGACCAAATCGAACAGCTCAGCCTCGCCCCTTCGAATCACGCGGTCGATCTTCTCGTCTGGCCTGAAGCGCCCGCGCCTTTTTCGTTCGAAGAACCGCAATTCGCACGGCGTGCTTCGCTGCTCGCGGTTCGCTCTCAGCATCCATTTCTCGCCGGAGTCATCGAGTGGGAACCTGCGCCCGAAGCAGCCACGAGCGCGCACGCGGCTCTTGCCCCGTACAACAGCGCTATTCTTATCGACCCGCAAGGCCAGAAAGTTTTCAGTTACGACAAAGTCCATCTCGTCCCCTTCGGCGAATACGAACCTTTTCCGCTGATTCATCGCGTTGTAGCCAGCTTCTCCGATGAAGTCGGCGGCTTCCGCAAGGGTCGCAAGTATTCCATCGGGCCGCTGCCCGGCGGCTACACCTTCGGCGCATTTATTTGTTACGAAGCGATTTTCCCAGACGAAGTTCGCCACTTCGCCGCCGCGGGCGCCGACCTCCTCATCAATATTTCGAACGACGGCTGGTTTGGCCGCTCCGCCGCGCCGGAACAGCATGTCCGCATGGCCCGCGTCCGCGCCGTGGAGAATCGCCGCTGGCTCCTTCGCGTCACCAACAACGGCTTTACCGTCAGTGTCGATCCCTACGGCCGCGTGTTTAGTCCGCTGCCTCCGGACGTCCGCGCCGCCGTCGACCTGCCCTACGACTTTCGCACCGACGACACGATCTACACGCGTTTCGACGACTGGTTTGCTTGGCTCTGCGTCGTCGTTTCCGTTATTCTGTTAGCCTTAACTTTCCGGAAAGGAAGCACCGCGCGCGAGGAACTGCTGATGCCGGTGGAAGATATTCCGCCGTCGCTGGTAGCGAGCGGCACTTAGCCGCTCGCAAATGCTCTCTACCGCGTGCCTTGATCTCATGGTTCTTGAAGACCTCCAGCACCGCTACGAACTCCTAAAGCCGCGTATCACGCTCGTTCGGAGTTATCTTTGACGCTGCACCCCACCGCGAACGCCTGAAATCCCTTGAAACGCGCATCGCCGCGCCAGACTTCTGGAACAATCAAGAAGCCGCGCAATCCGTCCTGCGCGATCGCAAGCGCTCGGAAGATCAGGTCGCCGCCGACGAAAAGCTCACTTCGCTTTCCGGTGATCTCGACACCTACATCCATCTCGTACAGGAAGAAACCAATGCCGAGCAGCGCAACGATTTGCTCAAGGAGCTAGATCGCGAGCTCAACAACGCGGAAAATTACATCGGCGACTTGGAAACGAAAACGCTGCTCTCCGGTGAAAGCGATCATCTCAATGCGATCATGACCATCAAGCCTGGCGCCGGTGGCACTGAATCGCAGGACTGGGCTTCCATCCTGCTGCGCATGTATTTGCGCTGGGCTGAGCGCAAAGGTATGAGTGCCGTCGTCCTCGACGAAACGCCTGGCGAAGAAGCCGGGATAAAAAACGCCACCATCCAGTTCGCCGGTGAAAACGCCTACGGGATGCTCATCGGCGAGGCCGGCGTGCATCGACTCGTCCGCATCTCTCCCTTCGACCAGGCCGCGCGCCGCCACACTTCGTTTGCATCCGTCTTTGTCATTCCCGAGGTCGACGACAAAATCGAAATTAACATCCGACCGGAAGATCTGCGCGTCGACACCTTCCGTTCCGGGGGCAAGGGCGGCCAGAACGTCAACAAAGTCGAGACCGCCGTGCGCATCACGCACCTTCCCACCAACATCGTCGTCGGCTGCCAGGTCGAGCGTAGCCAGCACAAAAATCGCGAGCTGGCCATGAAGATGCTTCGCTCGCGCCTCTACGACCTCGAAATTCAAAAGCGGCAGGCGGAGACCGATAGGCTAGACGAAACGAAGATGGATATTTCCTTCGGCAGCCAGATTCGCTCGTACGTCATGCAGCCCTACCGCCAAATTAAGGACCATCGCACCAAGTTCGTCGTCGGCGATGTCGACCGCGTTCTCGATGGCGACCTCGACCCTTTCATGCGCTCCTATCTAATGGCCAAGAAAACCAAAGGCAAGCTCGAAGTCCAGCCGGAAGACGACGACACCGCGGCCGCGTAAAAGCAGCCGAGGCGTTTTACGATGGATTGCATGCCCGGATCGACACGTGTATCGTAGCGCTCCCTCGGTAATCCCGAAGAACCTCTGCCTGAAAGGGAGGCACCCATGATCTTTGGTATGACGATATTGACCTTCGTGCACGTTTTGTTGAGCTTGGTTGGGATCCTCGCGGGTTTCGTCGTTATGTTTGGATTCCTAACCGCAAGACAGCTCCACGGCTGGACGGCGCTTTTTATCTGGACCACCGTGGCCACCAGCGTCACCGGATTCTTGTTTCCATTCCACAAATTTTTACCCTCGCACGCCATCGGCATCCTGTCTTTGTTGGTTTTGACGATTGCCATCTATGCGCTGTATGGCAAGCATCTGAGTGGAGGCTGGCGAAAAGCCTACGCCATAAATGCCATGATTGCGCTCTACTTCAACGTGTTCGTCTTAATCGCCCAACTCTTTATGAAAGTGCCGGCACTAAAAGCACTAGCTCCCACGCAGAGCGAGGCGCCATTCAAGGAAGCGCAGCTCGCAGCATTGATCGCTTTTGTCGTGCTCACCATTCTCGCGGCGATCAAATTCCGCGGCGAGCCGGTCAAGTCCGCCGTTTGAGAACAGGAACGTCAGGATTTCTTGGCGAGCGCTTTCCTTGCGTCATCGACGCTGCGGCGCGCCTGCCCTGGCCCGCGCACATCCAGGATTCGATACTTCTTGCCTATTAACTCATGAAAATTGACGAAGAACGCCTCTAATTCGCGCACGAACTGCTTTCCCAGGTCATCCACGTGCTCGATGTGCGCCCATTGATGATTTTCGATATCCACTGCGACAATACGATCGTTGCGCAGCGTTTCCTTCTTGTCTTTCTGCTCTCCTTCGATCACTCCGACCAGGTGGCACTTCACTAAGCAGCCCGGAAACGCAGGTTCGTCCATCAGCACCAGCACATCTAACGGGTCGCCGTCCTCGGCTAGGGTAGAGGGCACAAACCCGAAGTCGTGCGGGAAGGCCATTCCAGCTGGCAAGACTTTCTTCAGGATGAACGCTTTCTCTTCTTGGTCGAAAGCATATTTGTTGCGGCTCCCTTTGGGCGTTTCAATAATTACGCGTACCACGTCCTTATCATTTTTATCGACCGGCTTGAGGCGCGAAGGGTCGGCCAAGCCGTTGCGGTTCCCCTTCTTGCTCATGGTATCTCCCGCGGCAACTGTGTGCGCGCAACTCTCCATTCTCTGCGTTTGCGATGCAGACAGTTATCCATGGTTCCTAGTAGGTCGGGGCCTATCGCGCTTGACTGCGAGGAGAGTTCCGAAGCCGCGCTTCCTCCCTTAGCTCGCCTCAGGCCTGCAGACATGACCCTACGGAGATTTAGGCCGCAAAATGTTGAGGTATTGGGCTTTTTGGGTATGGCGGATATTTGGAAACAAAAGCACTGTGGCCTTGGCACGGAATACTACTGTGCGAGGATAACGGAGGGACTAAAATGAAAAAGATTCTTTCGCTGTTTGTATTAATGGCCTTGAGCGCCACGTTGAGTTTCGCGCAGGCGCCGGATCGGTCCACACCAAACGACAGCAATGCGCCGGGGAGCAATGAGCCGGTACGTCGTGGCGGCAATTTTGGCTGGATCGGCCTGATAGGGTTGGCAGGGCTGGCCGGCATGCGTGGACGACGCGAAGACGTTCGCAATGAAAACGTCCGCGTTCGTCCCGCCGCATAAGATCAAGAGCAGATAGAGCAATGGCGCGCACCCGACGGAGGTCCGGTGCGCGCTTCAGCATTGCGTCAGTTCGCATCAATTACGCCGGCTATCAGAGTCCCCCTGGTGGCCGCTGACCACGGATTACCGCTACAAATCTCATTCAGGTTGCGTCCAACATTACCATTCGACCCGCGATTTTCGCCGTTTAATGCGCCATATTGCCGTTCAGTTCAATTCGTTGATTCTTCCACAACGGGATGGTAGCTTTGTAAAGGTACTTGCATCGCCTGCAAAAGCAGATGCGTGGGGCTGTACCCTGCCAGTCCGGTTGCCGTTTCGCAGCCAGCTTGAAAAGGAGATCCTGTTTTGAGCGAAGGATTACGCAATTTTCTGTTCACCTCTGAATCCGTCACCGAAGGCCATCCTGACAAAATCGCTGATCAAATTTCCGACGCCGTGCTCGATGAAGTAATGCGACAGGATCCCAAGGGCCGCGTGGCTTGCGAGACGCTCGTTACCACCGGTTTGGCCGTGGTCGCCGGAGAAATTACCACCAGCGCGCACGTGGATTACGACAGTTTGGTACGTGAAACGATTCGCGGCGTCGGCTATGACGACGCGACCTACGGCTACGACGGTTACACGTGCGCGGTCATGTGCACCGTGAAACGTCAGTCTCCGGATATCGCTATGGGCGTGGATACCGGTGGCGCGGGCGACCAGGGTCTGATGTTTGGCTTCGCATGCGATGAAACCGAAGAGTTGATGCCCATGCCCATCCAACTCGCTCACCGCCTGACGCAGCGCCTCTCCGAAGTTCGCAAGTCCAAGAAAGTCAATTTTCTTCGCCCCGACGGAAAATCCCAAGTCACCATCGAATATCGCAATGGCCGCCCCTCTCGCGTGGACACGGTCGTGATTTCCACGCAGCACGATGAGAAGGTTTCGACGGCAAATTTGCACGAAGCCGTCATGGAACAGGTAATTCGCCCGATCGTTCCAGCGTCCATGTTGGACCGCAATACGAAGTACCACATCAATCCGACGGGACGATTTGTGATCGGTGGACCAATGGGCGATGCGGGCGTGACCGGACGCAAGATTATCGTGGACAGCTATGGCGGCTACAGCCGGCATGGCGGCGGCGCGTTTTCCGGGAAGGATCCCTCCAAGGTAGACCGCTCCGCATGCTACATGGCGCGGTACATTGCCAAGAATATTGTGGCCGCAGGATTGGCCAGCAAGGCGGAAGTGCAATTGGCCTACGCGATTGGCGTGGCGGAGCCGGTTTCCGTTATGGTCGACGCGTTTAGCACAGAGAACGTGCCGGAAGAGCGCATCACCGCCCTGGTGCGTGAAAATTTTGCCCTGAACCCTAAGGGGATTATCGACGCTCTGGATTTGCGCCGGCCGATTTACAAGCCCACTGCCGCGTACGGGCATTTTGGGCGCACCGGCCCGGGCTTCACCTGGGAGCGCACCGATCGCGCTGCAGCGCTGCGCAAGGCCGCAGGGTTGGGTGCGAGCTCCAGCGCGGGCATGGAAGTGGGCGCGCGCGCATCGAGCCTCGTTTAAGTTCGACACAAACGAAGCAAACCCCGTTTCGGCTTTAGCAGAATTGGAAATCACGAATTTAAAATTTGAGGAGCACCCCTGTGGCTACCGCGGAAATGAAAAAAGGTGACGTTAAGGATATTTCGCTGGCGGACGCCGGCAAGCGCAAAATCGAGTGGGCGGCACAGCAGATGCCGGTGCTCGAGATTATTCGCAAGCGCTTTGTGAAAGAACAGCCGTTGAAGGGATTGCGTGCTTCCGCCTGTCTGCACGTGACCAGCGAAACTGCGAACCTGGCGATTGCGCTGCGCGACGGCGGCGCAGACCTGGTACTTTGCGCGTCGAATCCGCTTTCCACGCAGGATGAAGTGGCGGCATCGCTGAACCGCGACTTCAATATTCCGACGTACGCGATCAAGGGTGAAGACAACCAGACCTACTACTCGCATCTCAGCGCGGCGCTGGAGCACAAGCCGCAGTTCACCATGGACGATGGCGCCGATCTCGTCACCATGTTGCTGACCAAGCGCACGGACCTGGTTCCCAACGTGATTGCCGGCACCGAAGAGACAACCACCGGCGTGATTCGCCTGCGCGCCATGGCCAAAGACGGAACACTGAAGTATCCGATCATCGCCGTGAATGATGCCCAGACGAAACATTTCTTCGATAATCGTTATGGCACGGGACAGTCAACCCTGGACGGCGTGATTCGCGCGACGAATCTTTTGCTGGCCGGGCTGAAAGTTGTGGTTGCGGGGTACGGCTGGTGCGGGCGCGGCATCGCCATGCGCGCGAAGGGCCACGGCGCAGATGTCATCATCACCGAGATTGATCCCACCAAGGGCATCGAAGCAGTGATGGACGGATTCCGCGTGATGCCGATGGCCGACGCCGCTAAAGAGGGCGACGTTTTCATCACCGTCACCGGAAACAAGAGCGTGATTCGCTCCGAACATTTTGAGGTCATGAAGACCGGCGCAGTGGTTTGCAACTCCGGCCATTTCAACGTGGAAATCGATATTCCTGCGTTAGAGAAATTGTCGAACGGAAAGCGGGAAGTGCGGCCGCTCGTCGATGAGTATGTGCTGAAGGGCAACCGCAAAGTATATTTGCTGGGTGAAGGCCGCCTGGTGAACCTGGCGACCGCGGAAGGGCATCCAGCGGCGGTCATGGATATGAGCTTTGCGAACCAGGCACTCTCAGCGGAATACCTCCTGAAAAATTACAAGACGCTGAAGCCGCAAGTCTATGTCGTGCCGGAACATCTGGACCGCGAAATCGCGCGCCTCAAGCTCGAGTCCATGGGCCACAAACTAGATAAGCTGACCCCCGAGCAAGAGCACTACCTCGCGTCCTGGCAAGAAGGCACGTAGCCTCCGCCGCATCACCAGGTTACTCACCGAAATGGCCAAGGGCGTCTCTTGCAGGCGCCCTTTTTCGTTGGTATTGACGTATTCGCCATAGCAGACATCTCTGTGACAAACGCTCGAAATCCGGTCTATATCCTTGGCTTCAACAACGCTCAGGAGAGGCCCACCCGTGCAGACTCGCTTGTTCGCCAAAGTATGTGCCATCTCGCTCGCTCTGATTTCCATCGCCTGCAATAAGGCACAAAATCCGGTTACCCCGCCTGCTGCCCACCTTGTACCCGCAAGCAATTCTGCGGTCTCGGCTCCATCCGATCGGGCCAGTACAACCACTCCGGCGGAAACCAAACCTAACGCGTCGGGGAAGACCGCCGGGATTCGCGCGATCGACGTAAAGCCGCTTGTGGAGACGCACCTTGGCGACTTAAATCCAGATTTGGCGGAGCTCGATACTGCGTGCGGTGAGGGAGAGAAGCCGCTCCAGACCCTCGCGCCAGTCATCTACGGAGATCTGGACGGCGACGGACAGGAAGAGGCGGTTGTATTGGGCTGGAGCTGTCTCTCCGGGAACGGCGGCGCCGATTTTCGAGGTGTCCTGAAGCTGATGTCGGACGGCAAGCTTTCCGTTCTGCCTATTGAGGCTATGCCCAAACGATTCAAGGGACGCGATACATATGCCGATCTGCGCGGCCATATGATCCTCGAAATCAAAGAGGGCCGCCTACACGAAGTCTACGCAATCTATACCGGCGCGGAGGCGAACTGCTGTCCCGAAGGCGGCGAGCGCCGCTTCATCTATCACTGGGATGGACATCGTTTCGCCCTGGATGACATGATAGACGTTCCACCTGCGAAGAGTGGGAATTAGAACCTCTGGAGCCGCTTTCCTCCGCATGTACGATTTGGCTACCGCAGCACTAGACACCGCAAGAATCCGAGGCGCATCGTACGCCGATGTACGTGTAATGCATTTGCGGCAGCGCGACCTGACCACGAAGAATGGCGAAGTGGGGACGCTGGCACAGTCGGAGTCGATCGGCCTCGGAATTCGCGTGCTGGCCAATGGGGCGTGGGGATTCGCTTCCACGGATCGTCTGACGCGCGAGGGTGTGGCAGCTTGCGCGGCGCAAGCGGTGTCGATCGCGAAGGCTTCGGCGTTGGCCAAGCGCGAAGATGTGGTGATGGCGCGAGAAGACGCTTACGTGGATAGCTGGCAAAGCCCCTTTCGCAAAGATCCATTTGAAATCCCGCTGGAGACGCAGCTTGCGTTGCTGCTCGCGGCAGACGCGGAGATGCGGCGCGTCAAAGGAGTGACGCTTACCGAGACGGACATGCAGTTTAGGAAAATCGATTCCTGGTTTGCGTCGAGCATCGGCTCACGCATTCATCAGCGAAAAGTGATTACCGGCTGCGGAATTGTGGCCACTTCATTTCAGGGCGACGAAATTCAGAAACGCTCGTATCCCAACAGTTTTGGCGGGCAGCATGCGTTGCAGGGATATGAGCTGGTGGAGTCGCTGGACTTTCTAAAGCACGCGCCTATGGTTGCGGAAGAAGCGGTGGCGCTGCATTCGGCTGCGCAGTGTCCCCAAAAAGCAGGCACGCTGATTTTGGGCGGCAGTCAGTTGGGTTTGCAGATTCACGAATCGATAGGGCACCCGATTGAGTTGGACCGTGTTTTGGGACAGGAAGCGAATTTTGCCGGCACAAGTTTTCTTACGCTGGATCAGCTCAACAACCTTCGATACGCCTCCGACATCGTTAACGTAGTGGCGGACGCACGGCTTGATCACGGGCAAGGGCTCGGCACCTTTGCCTACGATGACGAGGGCGTACCCGCCCAGTGCACGGACATCATTAAGGCAGGCCAGTTCCGCGGGTATCTGTCGAATCGAGAGACGGCGCACCTTGTCGGCTTAAAGCGTTCTTCCGGAACAATGCGCACGGAAAGCTGGAATCGTTTGCCGATTATTCGCATGACCAATGTGAGCCTGCTGCCGGGCACATGGACGTTTGCGGATCTACTTTCCGACACGGACGACGGAATCCTGATGGAGACGAATCGTTCCTGGTCCATCGACGACCGCCGGTATCAATTTCAGTTCTCCACGGAAATTGCTTGGGAAATCAAAGGCGGGAAGCGCGTCCGTATGTTAAAGAATCCCAGCTACAGCGGAATCACCACCGAGTTCTGGAATTCCTGCGACGCTATTTGCAAGCGCGAGGATTGGACGCTGTGGGGAACGCCCAATTGCGGGAAGGGTCAGCCAATGCAGACCATGGGAACCGGGCACGGAGCGTCGCCTTCGCGGTTTCGCAATGTGCGGATCGGGGCAGCGTTCTCCAAGCAATGAGCCCCTCGAGAAAATCCTCCAAGATGGTCAGCGCAAAGGCTGCCTCTAAGGTTCAGCAACAACTAATGGGCGAGCGCGAGCTTCGCGGAATTGTCGATACGGTGCTGCGGCTCGCCAAATCGATTGGTGTTGCGGAAACCGAAGTTCACGTCGACGAAAACATAAGCGCGCTGACCCGCTTTGCCAATAACGGCATCCACCAAAATGTGGCGGAGCACACGCTGAACGTTTCAGTGCGAACGCAGGCGCATCAACGGACCGCGCGGGCGACAACGAATCGCACCGATGAAGATTCGCTTCGCGCAGCTATCGAGGCGTCTCTCTCTTTGGCGCGTAGCCAGCCGAAAAATCCCAATTTGCTGCTCGTACCTGGGAAGCAGCGCTACCGCCGTGTCAACCGCTTCGTCAAGCAGACTGCGGCGCTGACGCCGGAAGATCGCGCCAGAGCGGTGCGGCGGGCGTGCGATCTCGCGATAAAAAAGGGCCAGACGGCCGCGGGAATGTTTTCCAGCGCGCAAGCGCAAAGCGCGATGGGGAATTCGCGCGGCCTGTTTGCGGCGTATCGCGATACGCACGCGGTATTCTCAATCACCATGCAGGAAGGCTCGGCTGCGAGTTGGGCAAAGGAAAATGCGGCAAGTGTCGCGGACGTCCATCCGCAGCAATTAGCGGAACGCGCGAGCGATAAGGCACACCGCGCAACAGACCCGCGCGAGCTTGAGCCCGGCCGGTACACCGTCATTTTCGAGCCTGCGGCGGTACTCGACCTGGTGGGCTTTCTCTTCTACGACTTTGCAGCCACGGCCCTGCGGGACAAGCGGTCTTGTTTCAACGAGCGCATGGGCAAGCAGGTATTAGGGAAGAACATCCGCATTGAAGACGACGTCTACCATCCCTTGCAGCTTGGCGCTTCTTTCGACGGCGAGGGCATTCCCCGCCAGCGAGTGCTGCTGGTCGATCAGGGAGTGCCCAAGAACCTCGTTTACTCGCGGGCATCCGCGAATATCGCCAAGGTGAAACCGACTGGCCATGGCTTTATGCTGCCCAATGAGTACGGCGAGGCGCCGATGAACCTGGTTTTTTCGGGCGGCAAGGCTTCCCTCAATGAAATGATTGCATCGACCGAGCGCGGGCTGCTGGTCACCCGGCTGTGGTACATCCGAGAGGTCGATCCCTACGAAAAGATCATGACCGGCATGACGCGGGACGGCCTTTTTTTAGTCGAAAACGGGCAAGTGACCTCGGCGGCGCGCAATTTCCGCTTTAATCAGTCGATTCTGGAGATGCTGCGCAATGTCGAGATGATGGGACCAGCCGTCCGCGCGACCGGGGAAGAGGCCTTTGAGATGGTCGTCCCGGCCATGAAGGTCCGCGACTTTCACTTCTCGGAAGTCACTAAGTTTTAACAATCCACTGTCTGTAGTACGCCACACAAAATTCGATTGGTCGAATGCAAATTCTGCGTTGTACAAGCAGGCCCTCCGCATTCGATAAACAACCATGTACCCTCACCCCAACTGGGGCCACCCTGACCACGATGCCTGTGGGACAGGGTTCATTGTGCGCCTCGGTGGAACACCAAATCACGACATTATTGAGCATGCGCTAACCGCGCTGGAGCGGCTGACGCACCGTGGCGGAGTGGACGCGGATGGCGCCAGCGGTGACGGTGCCGGTCTGCTGACGTCGATCCCTGACGCTTTCTTCCGCGCGCGGGCCCAAGAGCAGGGGATTGCGCTTCCGGAAGTCTTCGGGCTGGGCTTTGCATTTTTTCCTGCGGCGGCCTCTGCGGAAGCTCGCGCCGCGGTAGAAGCAGCGGCGGATGTCGAGCGGCTGAGAGTACTGGGGTGGCGGCGCGTTCCGGTGAACACCAATTCGCTGGGCCGGCTGGCGCTCGAGACCATGCCGGAGACTTGGCAGTTTTTCGTCGAGCCATTTCATCCTGCGCGCGTTGCGGCGCGCTTTGAGTGGCGACTGGCGCTGCTGCGCAAGCGCGCCGAGTCGCTTCTACCGGCACGCTGTTACATCTGTTCTCTTTCGTCGCAGACGGTTGTGTACAAGGGCCTGCTGACGCCCTGGCAGTTTCCGCAGTTTTACGAGGATCTGCGCGACTCCGCTTTTGCGACAACGTTTGCCGTATTTCACCAGCGGTATTCGACCAACACGCAGCCATCCTGGCATTTGGCGCAGCCCTTCCGCTACGTGGCGCATAACGGTGAAATCAACACCATTGTTTCCAATCGGCGCTGGCTGCGCGCCAAAGAGCGCGAGATTCGGGCGAAGCTTACCGCCGGTCCGTGGCTGCGACTGCTAGAGGATAACGTCAGCGACTCAGCGAGCTTTGACAATGCCTTCGAGCTGAAATTGCTGGAGGGATTTTCCGCGGACGCCGCGATGCTGTCGATGGTGCCGCCGGCATTTGAGAATGACCCGTTGCTTTCGCGTGATGTGCGGGCCGCACTGGCGTCACTGTCGCAGCATGGCGAGCCATGGGATGGGCCGGCAGCGCTGGTTTTTTCCGATGGGCAATTTGTGGGAGCGAAGCTGGATCGCAATGGTTTGCGGCCGCTCCGTTACACGTTGACGCATGACGGGTTGCTGGTTGCTGGTTCCGAAGTTGGCATCATCGATCTGGAGGAGTCGCGGATTGCCGAACGGCAGCGGCTGGGCCCCGGCGAAATGATTCTAGCGAATCCGGCGACGGGAACTGTTTTTCGCTATCGCGAAATCCTGAAGCGGCTGGCCACGCTGCAATCGCGCAGCTCCCTGCCTGTGGTGCGCCAGGTAAGCGTGTCCGGCTCCGCGTCGGCAGCAAGCGTCGAGCGCCCAGCGCGCATGGCTGCGGCGGCCGGCTGGACGGAAGACCAATTCAAGATTTTGTTTTCGCCGTTGATTCAAGGGCATGAGGCGAACTGGAGCATGGGCGACGACGCTCCACCGGCTTTTCTCTCGAATTTGCCTCGGACACTGTGGGATTACTGCAAACAGCGCTTCGCGCAAGTGACGAATCCGCCGATCGATCCGCTGCGCGAATCGCACGTGATGTCACTTGCCGTACACCTGAAGAACGGCATCGTTCTGCCGAGTCCCCTAATTGGCGCGCAGCAGTTGGCGGAACTTTCCGCGACATTTGGCCCTGTACAGAACATCGATTTTACTTTTTCCGCCCCCAACGAAGTCCCGGGCGCTCGCTGCAGTTTGTCTCAGTTGACTACCCCTCTGAGCGGCAGTGCGCGTCCGGGACTTCTCCTCCTTTCCGATCGCGCGATTGGCGCTGAGCGCGCGGCCTTACCGGCTTTGCTGGCAACCGCAGCGGTCTGGAAGACCATGGTGCGCGAGGGACTGTGGGACGTGCCGCTGATTGTGGAGTCAGCGCAGGTTTTCGATACGCATCATGTCGCGCTGTTGGTTGCGGCAGGCGCAAGTGCGGTCGTGCCCTATCTTGCGGAGCAGTTTGCGGAATCGATCGAGCCGGGCGGGACGGAGAAAATGCGCGCGGCCATCAACGCGGGCTTGCTGAAGGTTCTTGCGCGCATGGGTGTCTCGACGCTCGCAAGCTATCGGAACAGCCACTTGTTCGAGATCGTGGGCCTCTCGGAAGATTTGTGTGCAGAATATTTTGAGGATGCCGCGGATTTTCCGGGGCAAAAGAGTTTGGACGATCTGCTTGGCGATTATTTGCGCATGCACCGGGCGGCATTTTCCGGAGCTGCGTATGAGCTGGCGGATGCGGGCTTATATCGCTTCCGCAAAGGCGCGGAGCTGCATGCCAATTCGCCGGAAATTGTGCGACGCATGCACGCGCATGTGAAGGCGCCAGACGCTGGAAAATTTTCCGCTTTCGAGGAACTCGCCGAGAGCCAGGGCACCGTATTTTTGCGCGATCTGCTGGAGACTGTGCCGGCGCCTTCCGTCGCGGTGGAAGAAGTTGAGCCGGTCGACGCGATTGTGCGGCGATTCAGCACGCAAGCGATGTCCCTGGGCTCGCTAAGTCTCGAAGCGCACCGCACTCTTGCGCTAGCAATGAATTCGCTTGGCGGACGAAGCAACACGGGCGAGGGTGGCGAGGATCCCGCGCTGTATCGGCGCGAACCAAACGCGGCAAATAAGATCAAACAGGTGGCTTCCGGGCGATTTGGAGTGACTGCCGACTACTTGGTGCACGCGCAGGAGCTCGAAATCAAAATGGCGCAAGGCTCCAAGCCCGGCGAAGGCGGCCAGCTTCCGGCGCGCAAAGTTACGGAATACATCGCGCGCATCCGGCACGCCACGCCGGGTACGCCGCTCATTTCACCTCCGCCGCACCACGATATCTACAGCATCGAGGATTTAGCGCAGTTGATTCACGATTTGCGCACAGTAAATCCGCGCGCGCGCATTGGCGTGAAACTAGTTTCGGGCTCAGGCGTGGGCATCATTGCCGCGGGCGTGGCGAAAGCGGGCGCGGACGTCATCACCATCAGCGGGCACAATGGCGGGACGGGATCTTCGCCGCTGACCTCGATCAAGAATACCGGGTTGCCGTGGGAAATCGGTTTGCGCGAAACACATGACACATTGGTTCGCGCGGGTCTCCGTTCACGTCTCTCTCTCCGCGTGGACGGAGGCCTGAAATTCTCTCGCGACATTTTGATTGCGGCGATTCTTGGCGCCGATGAATTTGGCTTTGGCACCGCGTCGTTGCTGGCGATTGGTTGCGTGATGGCGCGGCAATGCCACTTGAACACATGCCCGGTGGGGATCGCGACGCAAGATGAAAAATTGCGGCTGCGCTTCAACGGCAAGCCTGAGATGGTCGTTTCCTATTTTCGTGCTCTTGCGGAAGAAGTGCGCAAGAAGATGGCGCAACTTGGCGTGCGCTCGCTGGGTGAGCTGCGCGGGTGGTACGACCGGTTGGGGACGCGGTCGGGAATGGACGCGTTTTTGGTCGTGCCAATTTCGGAGACGCGGCGTGTGGCTCCGCAGCAGGTTCCGACGGATCACTCCGCGGCGCTGGAGGATTCGCTGCACTTTAGCAACGCAATCGCAGCGCAGACCGAGCCGCAGCCCATTCACAATTCCGATCGCAGCGTTGGGACGGGACTCAGCGGAGAATTGATGCGGCGGCGCGCGCAGGATTGCGGCGGCGAGCAGGAGTTTGCGCAGACGTTTACGGGTTCGGCGGGGCAGAGCTTCGGCGCTTTTCTGGCTGGCGGCGTGACATTGAAATTGTCCGGCGAAGCGAACGATTATGTCGGTAAAGGGCTATCCGGTGGGACGATTGCGATTTCAGCGGGCTCGGCGGCCTCGCGGCGCGGCGACGTGCTTGCCGGAAACACTGTCCTGTATGGCGCGACCTCCGGGCAACTGTACATTGCGGGCCGCGCGGGTGAACGCTTTGGCGTTCGGAACAGCGGCGCGCTCGCCGTGGTGGAAGGTGTCGGGCAGCACGGCTGCGAATACATGACTGGCGGCGTGGTTCTGGTTCTTGGGCCGCTCGGACTCAATTTTGGATCCGGCATGACAGGCGGGCTGGCATACGTTTTGCGCGCGGAAGCCGAGGACGTTCTGCACCGCGAATTCGTGGCGCTGGCGGACACGGAACCCGACGAGCAATTGTGGCTGCGGCGTGTCCTGGAGGCGCATCACCAATTTACGGCCAGTCCGCGCACGGCCCGGCTTCTGTCGAAGCGAGGGTTGCTTCCGCTCGTTCGCGTGCAACCTGTGCATTTCCAGGGCACGATTGCGGACACATGGAAGCCGGTGCTAGACCGTTTGCAACAGCGTGAGCCCCTTGTGGTTGGGCCAGGGTTTCCCGAAATTTCACAGGCGGCACTGCACGCCTAGAAAGAGAATTAGAGCCGCGCCCGACGATTCCGTTATAATCCACGTCGAGCGATTCGCCCATGGACTTCGACCAACTTGCTACATTTGTCTACGTTGCAAAGCTTAAGAGTTTTTCGCGCGCGGGACAGAAAGTTTTCCGCTCGCAGTCGGCGGTCAGCGCGCAGATCCGGCAGTTGGAACAGGCATACCACGCGCGCCTGCTGGACCGTTCGGCAAAATCGGTTGAATTGACCCCGGCTGGGGAAGTGCTTTACGAGTACGCCGAGAAGTTGTTGAGACTGCGCGACGAATCCGTGCAGTTGGTGGCTGATCGCGGCAACGTGGTGCAGGGACCGGTGGTTTTCGGGGCCAACGAAGCCACCTGCTTGTATCTGCTGCCGGACATTTTCGCGGAGTTTCAACGGCGGTTTCCGCTGGTGCACATCAGCATTTACCGTAATTTCAGCCACAAAATTTTGCAGCGCGTAGAGGACGGCTCGATTGATGTCGGTATTGTCACGTTGCCGACGAAATCGCCAAACTTGAAGGTGCATCACATCCATCGCGACCGGCTGCGATTTATGGTCAGCACGCGGAATCCCCTGGCGCAGCGGTCGAAGTTGACGCTCGAGGAAGTGGCTTCGCAGCCCCTCATTTTTCCTCGCACCGGATTTACGCGGCAGGTGCTGGACAAATTGTTCAGGCCATACCGCTCGCGAATTCACGTCACCATGGAGCTGCCGAGCATCGGGATGATCAAGCGCTTTGTGGGCGCGGATGCGGGCGTTTCGTTCATCAGCGAGAGTTTTGCAAAGGATCAGGTGAAAGCGGGCGAAGTGAAACTGCTCACCGTGGAAGGCGTCGATTTGTTCCGCGAGCTTGGGCTTGTGTACCGGCGAGACCGCAGCTTACCACGGGCCGCGCAAGCGCTAATCGCGTTGATTCGCGAGTACCGCAAGGGAGCAGAACACTCTTCAGCGGGCGCGTCGGACTAAGACTGCTCAATTCATCTCACGCCTTCGTTTTCAAATTGCGGGAATTTACTTTTTTATTTCTGGTACGTCGAAGCTGAGGCTGGCGATGGCCTTGGCAATCACATTTTCCTGGATCTGGATCAAATCGCTGTCCGCGTAGGTCATGCCGAGGACGGTGAAAATGTCGCCGTTGCGGCTGATCACCACCAGAGTGCCGGACCAGTCGTGCTCATCGGCTTTGCCGCGATAGTGAAACTCCACGGCCGGCGATCCGCCGATAACCGTTTTGCGCTGTGAAACCCGCCGATAGTTTTCGTACACATCGTACAGGCGCTTCTCGACCGTAACTGCCGCAGTATCGAGCGGCTCCTTGGTTTTCTCGCGGCCTACGACCATCAGCGATGATTCATTTGACGTGCCCATGGCGACGATTGCGTTGGGCAGGGCACTTCGCGCATCTCCCATTACTTCCCAACTTGGCGCTTTGTACATGCGAAATCCGTGCGTGTAGTTGGTGTAGAGATTTCTTTGCACGTCTTCGCGAATGGCGGGAAGCTCCGGCTCCTTCGGCGGCGCAGGCTGCGCAGCGGCGGGCGGAAGAGCTGTGTTAGCAGCCGCTGGGGAACCCTTTAATGCCGGTGCGTGCGCTTCGCTGATCGTCACGGCCGCGGGAATCTCCGGCTTCACTGGCGTGCCGCTAATCTTGGTGGCCGGTTTGCTTGCATTAGGAATGATGGCCTTTACGCTGGCATTGGTGGCTGGAGGCGTAGCGTCCACGCCGGAACCAGCAACGGTTTCCGACTTCGGCGGCACGCTGGCTGTGCCTTTGGTCGAATTGGCGGAATCTTTCGCGGCGGTTTGCGCTTCCGGGCTTGCCGGCACGGTGGGTATGATCGAGGCAATCTTATCTTTTTCGACGAGCACATATCCAAAGTCAGTCTTGACCTTGAACATGTTTTCTTCGTACGCGACGATCACGCCATAAAGCTTTTTGCCGTCTTTGAGGCGGATCTCATCAGCCGACGCGGGCAAGGCTGCAAGGGCCAGCGCGCAAAGAGATGCCAGCCGAAAGCTGCGGTTCGCGAGGACACCCATACTCCGAGTATGGGCCGGGCCAGGGAAGGGTGCAACTGGCTCTCAGAGCGTGTGTCTGCCCTATTACTTGGCATTTGTGGCTGCCTACGAGGTGCGGAAAGTGGTGTCGACGCGGTGTGGCACAACTCTTGTGATTTCAAACGACCGGCGGCTCGGGAGAGCCCAAAGGCAATGGAGCCGCCAGCCGTTTCCCGTTTCCTCTTACCAAGCCCGATTATAGCGAATAAAAAGCGAAACACAACGACTTTTGTAGGCAATTTGTACCGTTTCCAGCGGGAGGTGTATACCCACCCCCCTGTTTTTGCCACAAGAGGCTGCAAGCCATTGAAAACAAAGTCTTCGAGCGGTAAAAAGAGAGGCAAGAGGTTTCAAGAGGCTGCAGGCGACTGAAAATGAATGAGTTACGGGTAGCGTTCACACTGGACCGGAAACAATATCGCGGTCGCGCTGTTTTCGTTGACAGTAACTGCTCTTGGGTAGAGGCTTCAGCCATGAATGCGTCGTATGTTCTGCTCCTGGCATTTGGCATCGGTATCGTCGCCGGCCTTCGATCGCTGACAGCACCGGCTGTGGTGGCTTGGGCGGTGCGCCTGGGCTGGCTCAACCTTTACAACTCGGCGCTGTCGTTTTTGGGCTCGACTGCCACCGTCGTCATTTTCACGATTCTTGCATTGGTCGAGCTGGTGGCTGATCAGCTTCCCTCGACTCCTGCGCGCACGAAAGCCGTGGGATTAATAGCGCGCATCGTTCTTGGCGGACTCTCCGGTGCTGCTGTTGCGGTGGCGGGCGGACAGTCCCTTTCTATTGGGGGCATTCTGGGGGCTGCTGCCGGCGTGATCGGTGCGTTTGCGGGGTATCAGGTGCGTACCGGGCTGGTCCGTGCGCTCAAGGTGCCGGATATTGTTATTGCGCTCATTGAGGATCTGGTCGCCATTGGGGGCGCACTGTTGATCGTCACCCGATTTTGACTGGACTTGTTTAGTCACAGATGCCACGAAAGTTGCTGGCGAGAGGCGGGTGCCACCGCTCGCCAGCTATTTAACTATTACTTTCGCTGCGGAGAAACTGTGGAATCAGTTTCCGTTGCCTCCGGCTCCGCGCCGGCCGAGGTAGGACCAACAAAACCCAAATTACGGTAGGGCTTGCTGATGGTCGACCTCAAGTGCCAGGCGATCTCCTCCATCTCCGTCTTTGAGGCCAATCGCTTGTCCTCATAGAACGTGCACTCGCGCACGGAGAAGTGGAGTTCGCGTTCGATATAGAAAGTTCTGCAAAAGACTTCCTCATCCGAGGCGAGGAATCCTGTGATGATGTGGCCGCGAGCACAACTGCGACACAAAGACTCGCAGCCTTCCGGAGTTCCTCCTTTTACAGTTACCTTAACCACGGCGGTCTCTTTTCTAAGAAGCGCGTTGCGCTTCGGTTGTAATTCGGTGTGTGTACCCCCCCCACCACGAGAGTCAACGTAAAGCTCGGTCGATTGAACCTCGAATACGTGACGATTGGGGCTGATTGCCGCGATGCGGCTATTATTAGCGACTGTCGATGGAGAAGGGGACTAGCGAGGGTGGGCAGAGAAGGCCAACTCGCTGCCGCGCTTCTCGATAAGCGACAACGCTGCAAAACGGTCGAATTGGATTAGCCGATGCATGGGCGCACTCTCTTCCAAGCGCAGCATCGCATAGAAGACGGGGAAATCAAACTGAGAAGAATTAAACGGCGGTTTTTAAGGGTTGAACGGTAATTTTCAGCATCGGACGGGTGGCTGGGTCTGTGGATTTCCTGTTTCCGGTAGTAGGCTAACGCGTCGGGCTTCGATCCTTCCTTAGGAGCTTCTGTATGGGAGCGCCAGAACATTACCACGCAATCGTGATTGGCTCAGGGCAGGGCGGCACGCCGCTTTGCCGGGCCTTGGCAGAGGCCGGGCTGCGGACCGCGTTGATCGAGCGCAGCCATATCGGCGGAACTTGCGTCAACGAAGGCTGCACGCCTACGAAGACGATGGTGGCGAGTGGGCGCGTGGCGTATCTTGCGCGCCGCGGCAAGGATTACGGCGTGCAGACTGGTGAGATTCGCATCGACATGCGGCGGGTGAGGCAGCGGAAGCGCGACATTGTGGATAGTTTTCGGAACGGGAGCCAGGCGCGTTTAGAGAAGACGGCGAATCTCGACTTGATTTTCGGGGAAGCGAGCTTTACGGGGCCCAAGACCCTGAGCGTGCGGATGAAAGAAGGTGTGGAGCGAACTCTTTCCGCGCAGCGCATCTTCATCAATGCGGGTGCGCGGCCCGCGGTGCCGGAGCTGGACGGCTTGAGAGAAGTGCCGTTTCTAGACAGCACATCGATCATGGAGTTGGACTCTGTTCCCGAACACTTGCTGGTGCTTGGTGGAGGTTATGTCGGTCTGGAATTCGGACAAATGTTCCGACGGTTCGGCAGCCGCGTCACCATTGTGCAGTCTGGGGCGCAGGTGTTGACCGGAGAGGACGCGGATGTGGCCTCGGAGGTCTTGGCGATCCTGAAGCAAGATGGCATGGAAGTGCTGCTGAATAGCCGGGCGGTACGCGTGACTAAATCCGGCGGGCAAATTCAGCTCACGGTTCGCGCGGGTAAGGAGGAGAGTGCGCTTCACGGATCTCACCTATTGGCCGCCACGGGCCGGCGGCCCAATACAGACACACTGAATGTGCGCGCTGCTGGAATCGCCATGGACGATCGCGGGTTTATTAAGGTGAACGGTAAACTGGAGACGAACGTCGAAGGAGTCTACGCGCTTGGCGATATCAAGGACGGTCCAGCGTTCACGCACATTTCGTATGACGATTACCGGATTTTGCGGACGAACCTGATCGAGAAGGGAAGCGCTACAACCGAGAATCGCTTGGTTCCGTACACGGTTTTCGTTGATCCGCAGCTTGGGCGCGTGGGGATTACGGAATCGGAAGCGCGGGCGCAGAATAAGACTTTTCGCGTGGCCAAAATGCCGATGAGCTATGTGGCTCGAGCGCTCGAGGTCGATGAAACCCGCGGGTTCATGAAGGCGATCGTGGATAGCGAGAGCAATCAAATCCTGGGCGCCGCGGTTCTAGGAATTGAGGGCGGCGAAATCATGGCCATGCTGGAATTGGCGATGATGGGGAAACTGCCATTTACCGCTTTACGGGAGGGCATTTTCGCGCACCCTACGCTGGCTGAATCGTTAAACAACCTCTTCACGCATTTTGTATAGAACAAACAGTTTTTGGAGAAGTCCGCGATTTAGGTGTGATGCCTATGCTACCGTTTCCTGCATGACGGCCCAGCTTCCTGTGCGCAAAGCGATTCTCGAACGGCGGACTTACGACGCTCCCGCCGAGGGCCGCGAAGGCAAAGTGCGGCTGGACTTCAACGAGAACACGGCGGGATGCTCGCCTGCGGTCACGCGCGCTCTGCGAAAAATATCCACGAAGCAGCTTGCGATGTATCCCGAATACCAGCAGAGGAGTGCGCGGTTGGCGCGCTATTTTGGCGTGCAGCCCGAAGAACTGCTGCTCACGAATGGCGGCGACGACGCGTTGCGCGTGTTCTTCGACACGTTTGTCGATCCGGGGTCCAGCGTTCTGATCTGCGACCCTACTTTCCCGATGTATCGCTATTACGCGGAAATTGCGGGCGCGAGAGTGGATGCGCTGCGCTACGGGCGCGAGATGGAGTTTCCACTGGCCGGCATTTTGGCCGAACTGGAGAAAGAGCCGCGTGTTTTGTTTATCGCGAATCCCAATAATCCTACGGGGACACTGCTGCAGGTTGAGGCAATTGAAAAGATTTTGCGGGCCGCGACTAAGACCGCCATCGTGATCGATGAGGCTTACGCTGAATTTTCCGGAGTAACACTGGTCTCGTACATCAAGAAACATCCGCATCTGTTCATCGCGAGAACGTTCTCCAAGGCGGCTGGGCTTGCGGCGTTGCGGCTTGGCGCGGTGATTGCGGGTGCCGAGTCGCTGTCGTATTTGCGGCGGGCGATGCCGCCGTTTCCGGTGAATCTGGCGGCGCTCGTGGCAGCGGAAGCTGCGGCGCGGGATCGCGCCACTATCCGGCGGCGGGTCCGCGAAATTCATCGCGACAGGGTGTGGTTTGAAGGAGAGCTGCACGATCTAGGCGTCAAAACTTTCCCTAGCGCGGGAAACTTTCTATTGGCGAATTTCGGACCGGGCGGACCGGGATTGTTTCAGGAGATCGAACGCGAAGGGATTCTGCTCCGCGATCGCAGCAAGGAACTCGGCGCGGGATTCGTGCGCATCACGGTAGGCACGCAAGCGGAGATGAAGCTATTGCTGAAGAAAATAAAGCGGCTGGGTTTTAGCGCAGATACGCGTCCGTGATGTATTGCTGCACCATGCGCTGCGTGTTGAAAAACGATCCATTAATGGCGATGGCGTGCTGCATGACGCTCAAGAAGCGGGCGCGCTCCTTATAGAACATCGGCAAGATTATATTTTCCAGCTTGTAATAAAGCGATTGCGCTTCGCCGGCATTGTCGGTTTCAACCGTGGCGGAGCCGGGCAGCCGCGGCTCTCCGATGGACCAACCGGTGATCCCTTCGATGTGGCCTTCCACCCACCAACCATCCAGAATGCTCAAGCTGGGCACGCCATTCAGCGCGGCCTTCATGCCGCTTGTCCCGGAAGCCTCCAGCGGGTACTGCGGCGTGTTTAGCCACAAGTCGACGCCCGAAGTGATCTGACCGCCCACTTCCATGTTGTATTCGTCTAGAAAAACCATGGGCACGGCTTTCCGCAAGGCTTTCTTAGCCTGAAAGATTCGGCGGATAATGTCCTTGCCGCCACCGTCATGCGGATGCGCTTTGCCGGCGTAGACGATCTGAAATTTTCCGGCGCCCTTGGCAATCTGCCGCAAGCGATCCAAGTCAGAAAGAATCAGGTCCGCGCGTTTGTATCCGGTGGCGCGGCGGGCGAAGCCAATGGTGAAAGCTTCGGGATCCAGAGATAAGCCGGTTTTTTTGCGCACGGTTTCAAAGAGCTCGTGCTTGGCAATCAGGTGCGAGGCCCAGACTTCTTCCGGCGGCAATCCTAAAGCGCTGCGCAAGCTGTAATTGTCTTCGCGCCAGGACGGGATGCAGCGGTCGAAAAGCTCCTGGAAGGCGGGAGAGGTCCAGGTGCCGGCATGGACTCCGTTGGTGATCGCCTCAATCGGCACCTGCGGAAACATCTTGCGCGAGGTCTCTCCGTGAAGCTTGGCGACGCCGTTGACGTAGGTGCTGAGGCTCAGAGCGAGGTATGTCATGTTCAATGACGCTCCGGCGCGCGCGGCCTCCCGTAGGTCGGGGAACTCGCGCTCTGCCTGCAGCACGCGCTTAACGAGGTCTACAGAAGAAGCGTCCTTCAGATCAAAGAAACCGTTCTGTTCTGGGAAAACGCGCGTCAGATACTCCATAGGGAAGCGATCGTGTCCAGCGGGCACGGGCGTGTGCGTTGTAAAAACGCATTTGCTGCGGACTTTTTGGATGTCTTCGCCGCGGATGGAGGTGCGGCCGGCCTTTTCCGCTTCTTCACCGAGAAGTTCCAGAGAGAGCAGGGCCGCATGCCCCTCGTTCATGTGATAGCGGGTCAGATCGTTGTAGCCGAGCGCACGCAGGATGCGCACGCCGCCGATTCCGAGCAACACTTCCTGACACAGACGGTAATAGGCGTCGCCGCCGTATAAGCTGCCGGTGAGATTACGGTCGACCTCCGCATTCGCGGGCAAATCCGCGTCCAGAAAATAGACGGGCACCTCAAAGCCGCGTACGCCTTTTACGGTGTATCGCCAGGCGCGCAACTCGATGCGCCGGCCCTCCAAGGGAACGGTTATGCGGGCATCTTCTTCGGTCAGAAAATCCTCGACGCGCCATTGGACCGGTTCCTCGGTCTGCGTGCCATCTTCCGCAAGCCGCTGCGAAAAATATCCCTTTCGGTAAAGCAGAGAGACGGCCACCATCGGCAGGCGGATGTCCGCTGCCGCGCGCACGGTATCTCCAGCCAGGATGCCCAGTCCGCCGCTGTAGCTGGGCATGGCGTTCTGCAGCGCGATCTCCATCGAAAAGTAGGCGACAAACCGTTTGGGCAAATTAAACTTTGTCCCCATCGGCCTCGACACCTCGCCAACACCTACATCGGTCACCGTAGTCAATATTATTTGCTCCCTAGAACTACTTATTGTCGGGGAGAACTCTCACGCACGCAAGCCGTCCCGCGCCAGCGTTGCTGTATCGTGGGTTGTTCCAGGCGGGAGTTATGTGCGGCAAGCAACGAAGCCTTCTACTCAGTACGCTGTATGCGGCGTCTTTTCGCAGGCGAGCAGCGTCTAATTTTTGACTTCCCGGCGCGGCCGCAATGCCAGCCCATCTTGGCCCGAGCCGGTGCATTCGCTGCTACTCTCATCGAGGACTCCATGCTTTCGTCAACTCTGATCTATTTCAACAAGAACCAGGAAGAAGTGGCCCGCGTGACGTTCGATGACAATGAGGTGCCTGGCTGGTGCATCAAGTCTAAAGCCGAGCCCAGCTTCAAGCGAAAATTCGCGGCTCAACGCGAAGCTTGTGCGGTATGGCTCAGGGAATTTGATCAAGAAACGGGCAAGCTCCGATCGAAATCCCCAAAGAAGGAAATGTCCCACGCCTACTAACCCGCCTCGGCTGACTTTCGTGCGCAATGTCCCAGAGTCATGCATTGGCTGCTGACGAGCAAAGGCCTGAGAAGGGTGATCGGTTTCGCCAGCGCCGGCGGAAATGGCTGGGCATTACAGGCGTTGCGGTTGTCGGGTTGTTCGCTCTCGGCGCGGTCTTGCTGGCGCGGCATTGGCCATTTTCGCGTCACCGCGTCATTGCAGACCTGCAGGACGACTTCCACGGAACGGTCACCATCGCCCGGTTTCACACGACGGTTTTCCCACATCCCGGCTGCGTTGCGGAAGGCGTTGAATTGGTCCGATCCGGTGGTCCCTCCGGTTCTCCTCCGTTTGCGTCTGCGCAGAAACTGATCATCCGCGCTCACTACTGGGATTTTTTGATACGCCCAGGATATATATCGCACATCGAGCTGCAGGGACTGCAGATTCACGTTCCGCCCCGCGGGACAATGCTGGCTACATCACGGAACCAAAGTCCCTCGTCGACGCGGGTGGGGGAAGTGATTGCCAATGACGCGGTCTTGGAGGTTGCGCGCAAAACCGCCAAGCCGCTGCGATTCGAGCTTCACAAGCTGACGCTTAATTCAGTTAGTCGCAAAGACGGATTCAGTTACGACGTGAGCTTTCTTAACGCGCTGCCGCCCGGTGAAATTAAATCCCGGGGTCATTTCGGTCCGTGGAATTCCGACAATCCGGGCGAGACGCCGGTTTCCGGTACGTACAAATTCGAGCACGCATACCTGGGCGTTTTTCAGGGCATCGACGGAGTGATGAATTCGCACGACAATTTCCAGGGAACGCTGGCGAAGATCGAAACGCATGGCTCGGTGGACATTCCTGATTTCAAGATCCGGCGCGCGGCGCGCAGCTCTCCGCTTGACAGCCGCTTTGACGCATTTGTTAGCGGGCTGAATGGCGACGTCCATCTAGAGCATGTGGAAACGGTGATCGTAAAGACTAACGTGCTGGTCAGAGGAGCTGTCGAAGAGGAGCCTGGCCCGCGCGGCAAACTTAGTTCTCTGGATTTGAACGTGAGCCAGGGCCGCATCCAAGACGTGTTGCGTTTGTTCATTAAGGAGCCGCGGTCGCCTATTGTCGGTACCATCAGCTTTCGAGCGCACGTAACGATTCCTTCAGAGGGACGCCCGTTCGAACAGGAAGTGGAGCTAGTTGGAGATTTTGGGATCGACGAGAGCCATTTCACGAAACCAGAAACACAGAAGAAAGTGAATAATCTGAGCGAGCGCGCGGAGGGCAAGAAGACCGAGCAGAAGGAAAAAGAAGAGAAAAAGACAGAAGAGGATACTGACTCCGATGATCCCGAACGCGCCGTGTCCAATCTGAGGGGGCACGTCGTGCTGAAGAATGGTGTTGCGACTTTCACGAACATTTCTTTCAGTATTCCCGCCGCCACCGCTTACATGCACGGAACCTTTGACCTGGTGAACCAGAAAATCGATTTTCACGGCGTGCTGAAAACGCAGGCGGAATTTTCGAAAGTCGGCGGTGGCGGGATTAAGTCCGTACTCCTGAAACCCTTTGACGCCATCTTCAAGAAGAAACCGAAGGGTGCAGAAATTCCTATAAAAATGACGGGAACGTATTCGCATCCGGAGCCGGCGCTGGAAATTACCGGCGGGAAGAAGAAAGACAAAGGGAATGGCCAAGCGCAGCCGAGGATTAGGGAATCGTCACGATAGCGGGATGAAGCTCCCAAATGGTGGCGACTTGCGCAGACCCGCGCGAGTGATCGAAGTCCTCGAAGGCCATTCCAGTTATTTGAGCCGGCAACGCTTGCGGCAACTCTCCGCCGTGCTGCGAGTCGAGACGGAATCCATGGTTTTTTAGCTGCGCTTGTACCGCTTGGCGTGCGCTGCAAAATTCGCTATCCACCGGCGTTTCCACGATTACCCGCGGCGCCTTCTTATCCGCTGTTTGGGAGATTTCAAGGTGCACATCGCAGTCAGCAGCGTTTACGCTGGCCTCTTGCACAAACGCGTTGGCAATGTGAAACACCTGGAGTTCACGGCCGGTCCGTGCGGCATCCGGGGCTACGAAGGCGTCCTGCGTCCAACTCAAAATAGTGTCGACGCCGATTTCTTGAGCGGCGATGTTGGGAATGGGTGTGTGCTTGGCGATGTGTCGGAAATCGGCGATGTCCGGCTCAATGGGGATGCACTTGCAGAGATCTTCAGGCGTCGGCTGTAAAACTCCGTAGTCGCTGCCCTTGCAGGAGCCTGCGGCAAACCATAGCAGCATCGCGCCGCCTAGCCACAGGATAGATTGTATCCGGACCGTCACCCGCTAGTTTAGATGCAGGTTAGACGTACAAAGGCTATCGATCCCGAGGATACCGGCATACCGAGGACAGACGCTCGGATCGAAGGCCACTAGCTTTGGGGACTGTAGTCCGTTTCGCCACTTGCAGTCCGGCGACGCCATACCGACTCGGGCCCGTTGTGGGGCGACGGAGACCTTCTCTCTGTCTGCCTTCTCTTGTATTGCTCGCTGAAGCCTGGCACCACTTTCTCGATTAGACCGCTCAGCTTGCTAGCCGCAACGGCGATCACCGCATCGCGAATGTTGGCCCAGGCGGTTGAACGTTTTTCTTCCGGTTGGTGCCTTTCGGGCCTGCTGCTGTAGTCATAATCCTGCGATTCGCGTCGCCACCGGTCGCGCGAGCTCCGGCTCGACGCGCGATCGGAGTTCCGGCGGCCGATCAACATTGACAAAAGTAAGCCGCCGCCGAAGGCAATCCCCACCATGACTAAAGGCCGCTGATCAAACTGGGCGCGCCAATCGACTGCGGTTTTCACCTTCTGCTGCAGCTCATTGATGTTTTCACCGAGCTCGTTACGCTTCTCGTGAATGTGACGCTCTATCTGATCTGGTGTTTCGCCCATTGCACGTTCTCCTTGAAGGTTCCGATTGTTTTTTCTGGGACGACCTTCACTCCCTTAAGTCGATTTCTGCCGACGCTGATGAGGATCAACGAAATTACGCCTACTCCGAAGCCGACGATCAGCGCGGCCAGCCACGCGTCGACAACTAGGGATAGGGCGTGAACGGCTGCCAGCAAGAGAAAGCCCAAGGCATACAGTCCCAAAAGAAGGCCGACGATTAGAGGTACGCCCGAGCGTGCTACCTTCGCTGTTTCTTCTTGTATTTCAACTTTTGCCAGGCGAAATTCGGACCGGACGATTTCCTGGATGTTTGCGACGATGTCTTGCAAAACCTCAGTCATCGTCCGGCCGTTCTGCGCATTGTGCGGAGGCATACTCCCTTACCTCCAGTCGGCATTCTTGAGAGCGCGACCTGCCAAGAAGCCCACAACGGCGGCGGCAGCCAGCGATTGGGCTGGATGGCGGCGCATAAAGTCTCCGACGTCTTCCATCATTGCTCGGGCATCGTTGTCGCGGATGTAGTCGGCGGCCGATTGGAGCTTGTCTGTGACGTTATGTACGGCGTTGGACGTGGTTGACGCTAGCTGGTCGGCGCGGTCTCGCAACGTCGCAGCCGTGCTGTCCACTGTGTCGGCAGCGCGTACGCGTCCCTGATCAAGCTTCTCTCCGGCTTTCCTTCCCAGATCAGAAACCTTGTCCTTCACTTCTGTCCCTGCATCCGTCGCAGAGTAGCGTCCCTGTGCATCCATTTTGCTCTCCCCTTTTTTTCCCTGGATTTCGACGTTCTCGCCCGTCCGCCTACGGCGTTTCCGCGTCGCGGCCCCGGCAAGCGGTTCGGTTGTAACTTCACTTCGCTATATAGCTGACTACTGATTGACATAAGCAACCATCCAGCAAATGCACGAGTTCGACGTTCGCCTCACCCGAGTAGGTCCTAGGGGGGCAGAGTGTTATGTGGCCACGACGTTAGAGCTCGACTCTGGTAGACTGTGCTGTTTTGTCGCAGAGCACACGAAGGCGCTTTCTTGTTCAGTCCGCGCTGGCAGCGGCAGGGGCTTCGCTGTGCCCTCGGCTTGCCTTTTCGCTGGACGCCAGTCCTCATGTGCAATTCCCCACGGAAGCGCGGGAGCGCATTGCCATCGCGTCGTATCCTTTCCGCAATTTTATTTCGGGTCCGCGGGACGGCAACGCCGCGCAGAAGATCGACGTGAAGGATTTCGCTGCGCATTGCCGCGAGAAGCTAGGCATCAACAAGATTGAGCCTTGGAACCAGCACTTTCGCTCAACAGACGCTAAGTACCTGGACGAATTTCGCGAGTCCGTCGGAAAAGCGCGCGGCGCAGTGGTCAACATCGCCGTCGATGGCGATCATAGCCCATACGCCGCGGACGCTGTGGAACGCGATCAGACGGTGACCTTCAGCAAGAAATGGATCGACGTTGCCGCCCTCATCGGCTCGCCCAGCGTGCGAACCAATATCGCAGAAGCCAAAGATGCCAAGCCTGACGTGGAGCGCGCTGCGGAAACCCTGAAGCGCGTGGCGGAGTATGCCGCTACGAAAAATGTGGTGGTACATCTGGAGAACGACAACCCGTCTAGCGAAGATCCATTCTTCCTGGTGCAGTTGATTGAAAAGGTGAACAGCCCATGGCTGCGTTCCAATCCCGATTTTTGCAACACGCTGGCGACTGGCCGCGAGGAATATGCCTACAAAGGGATCGCAGCCATGTTCGAGCACGCTTACGGCATCTGTCATGTCAAAGACAGGGAAGCGAACGACAAAGGCCAGGTTTTCAACGTCGATATGGCACGCACGTTTGGGATCCTCAAACGCGCCAATTACCGTGGCTATTGCTCGATGGAGTTTGACGCGCCAGGAGATCCGTATTCTGGCACCGCTGCCCTAATCAAGCAGACGCTGCAATTTCTAGGCTGACCCGCTGGACTTCTAACCGCCAATTTCCAATCAATCCCCTAAATGTGCTCGCAGGAACGCCAGCGCAGCCGCTACGATCTCGCGAGACCGGTCGTCGTCATTTTGGTTATCAAACCCATGCTCCCCGGATGGGTGGTTCATACACGTTAGGGGCGTATTTGCGGCCAAAGCTGCCGCGACAAAACGATCGATGGAGTCATTCATCATGGGGATCTCATCTTGCCCCGCACGGGCTACAAAGATCGGAACCGTCGCGAGGGAATCACCGTGCAGATGTGAAACCGGCGAAAAGGATTTCAGGGTTTCTGCAGATTCGTTTTCGATGTGAGATGGGGAGCGTTGAATATCAAGATATGCATAGAAGGCGAGCAGGCAGCGCACGAATGGCGTTCTTTGCTGCATTGCGGGACTGAGCAATGGGCCGCCTGCGGACCATGCAATCAGCCCGATGCGCTCAGGATCGGCCTTAAAGGAAGGTGCATGAGAGCGAATGTAATCGAGCGCGTTGCTGAGGTCGAGGGCGGCTTCCGTGAGCAGGGGCTTGGGGTAGCCTAGCCGATGCGTGAACATCACGGCGGCCATTCCGGATGCGGCAATCAGCCGGCCCCAGGATTGGAAGAATCCCCAGTCTTTCGGCTTATATTGTGCGCCTGCTCCGCCGTGAATGAGCATGACCACCGGAACGGAGGCGTCGCTCGAGAGGCGTGGTGGCGTATAAACGTCCATCAGCAGAAACGGATTGTCTACGTCGCTGTATTTCAGGTTTGAATGCACCATAACGTCATCCATTCCGGGCAATCGATACACGACCGGTGGCATGACTCTTTCTGCTGGAGTTTTTGCGCGGCGGGGTGTCGTGGGCGGGTTTATCCGACGGTCGACGTCTTTTGGATTATTAGTCATACATCCTTCTCTCTCCACCGACGCGTCGAGAAATCGAAGAGGCAATCGCGGGCCTCGCAACCGCACACTTCGGCGCTTGAGCGCAGCTCCGCGTTTGCCGCTGAGCAGCGCTCATGAATGCCTGCCAACTTTTGGTGGAGGAGAAAAGTATAGTTCGCCGTTTGGACAAGGTGCAAGCAAGAACTTCTCTTACCGTTGGAGAGTGCAGGCGGCTGCGGCTTCAGAAGAGAGAAGCGTCGGCTGGACGCTGCGACTTAATCAACGCGATGACTTCGGTGCGCTTGCCCATCGCGCGGGCGCCCACTTTACTGCAGCAGATTGCAGCGCAGGCGTTGGCGAAGAGGCCCGAGTTCGGGAGATCCCACCCTTGCAGTAATCCAAAAGAGAGGCCGCCCATAAAGGCGTCACCCGCGCCGGTGCTGTCGATGACATTGACGTCGAAAGCGGGGACGTAGTCCATCGTATTCGCGCTGGCCAGCAGCGAGCCTTCCGCGCCCATCGTGACGGCTACGATCTTCGGGCCCAAGGCGAGAAGCTTGGCGGCCATCTTTTGTAGTCAGTTTCGCCAGTGATTTCACGGGCTGCCGCTTTGCACGGTTTTAGAACATCGACCAGTTGTAATGCTTCGAGTAGGTCGCTTTCGGCGCCAAGCCCGGCTTGCGCAAAGTAGCTGGGCGCCACATCGAGATCGAAAATCACGCGAACACCGGCTTCGTGGGCGACGCGCATTCCTTCGCGCACAGGCGCCAACGAAAGCTGCGACGCTTCGGTGTGAAAGTGCCTGGCGTTGAGAATGTGTCCGGCAAACCGCGTGCGGATCTGCTCCGCGCTCAATTTCCCGTTCACATTCGGGAACATGTAAATGCAGCGCTCGCCCTTTGCATCAACGGGAATCCAGGTGAAGGTGGATTTCTGTCCGGGCACGATTTCTATTCCGGAAAGATCAAGTCCATCCTGAGCGAAAGCGCGGGTAATCAGGCGTCCGCTTTCGTCGTCGCCGATGAGCCCGAGCCAGCCGGCTTTCGCACCCAGGCGCGCGACCTGCGTGAGATTGTTGCCCGTGACGCCGCCCGCGTGAATCTCGATACGCTCGACATTGATTTTTTCGTCTGCTCCCAGCAAGCGAGGAACAATGGCGAAGTAGTCGACGCCACAGCTACCGATTCCGACGACAGTTGTCATGGGGCAAGAGTATAAGAGTTAGGAGTGAACCAGTCTAAGGGTTCAGTCCTGGTCGCAGTCTTCGGCTCGGAACTTCTCCTCAGCTATAATCTGGCCCGTGAAAACCATTCTTGAAGGTGTTCGCGTAATCGAGTTGACCGAGGCGCTCGCTGGCCCCTATTGCGCGATGCTGCTGGGCGATTTTGGCGCCGACGTGATTAAGGTGGAGCGGCCGGGCACCGGAGATCAGTCGCGCGGCTGGGGGCCGCCGTTCGTGGGCGGGGAGTCTGCGTATTTTCTAGCGACGAACCGGAATAAGCGCTCGATCGCGCTCAATTATGATGATTCGCACGACTTGGAAATTCTTCTGCAGCTGATTGCGTCGTCGGATGTATTTCTTAGCAATCAACCATCGCTCGCTTCGTTACAGAAACGCGGACTCGATCCGCAAACCCTGCGCGCGAAATATCCGCGGCTGATTTATTGCAGCATCACGGGGTATGGCTTCACGGGGCCGAACGCGGGACGGCCCGGCTACGACATTCTGGCGCAGGCGGAAACCGGATTGATGAGCTTCACGGGCGAGCCGGAAGGCGGTCCGATGCGCTATCCGATTGCCATTGCAGACATGACTTGCGGGATGTACGCCGCAATGGGCATTCTGGGCGCGCTGTTTGCACGAGAAAAAACGGGCGAGGGCCAATTCTTGGATATGTCGCTTTTCGATTCGCAGCTTACTTGGCTGGCGAATGCCGGCAGTAGCTACCTGAATGCTAATTCGGAACCGCGGCGCTGGGGAAATGCTCATCCGAACATCGTGCCATACCAGGTGTTTCGCGGAAGCGACCGGAAATACTTCGTGGTTGCGGTGGGTACAGAGCGGCTGTGGAGGAAATTCGTGGAGGTCTTAGAGGCGCACGCGACATTCGGCAGCGATGATCGGTTTGCGAGCAACCCGCTGCGCATCGAGCACCGTGCGGAATTGGTTGCGATACTGCAGGGGCGCTTCGATGCGGAGGCTCGCGATGCGTGGCTCGAGAAGTTTACAAGGGCCGGAATTCCGGCGGCGCCGATCAATACCACGGCGGAAGCGTTGCACGACGCGCAGGCGTTAGCGCGGGGACTAATTGTGCAGATCGAGCATCCGGCGCTCGGCGAGGTGCGCAGTATCGCCAATCCCGTGCGTTTTTCGGATATGCCAGTCAGTTATCGTTTGCCTCCGCCGATTTTGGGCGAGCACACGGAGGAAATTTTGCGCGGGCTGGGAATTAGTGTTTGACCTAGCGGTAGGTGGCCAGGAGTTCGCCGTTTTCGATTCGTAGGCCGGAAATTTCGGCTGGCAGTTTTAGCTTTTCGCGATTTTCCGGCGAGTCCATCATCTTCTCCACGGCCGTCTGCAGTGTGGATTGAGGAATGGGCAGCGAGCCGAGCTGGCCGCTGATGGGCTCAAACCGAAGATATCCATTCATGGCAGCGAGGCGGCCTTCGAGTTGCAGAGTCATGTCTTTGCCGTGAAAATCGAAGACCACGTAGGCCAGCACGCGATCCTCGATCAGTTCCACCTTTAGGTCGCGGACGGAAGAGCGCACTTCCGCGATCTGCTCGCTCGAAGTGCCGGGCGGCGTCGGGAGCGCGGCGGAATTGGGACCAGCCGGAGCCGTGGTCGACGCGGGAGCTGTGGCGGCAGGAGAAATGTCGAGATGAGAAGCGAGGTAGGAGTTCAGCTCGGTCTGATCGAGGCGGAGCGTGGCGGATTGGCCGCTGGCCACGGCTTGCTCGACGGCTTGGACTTTCTGTTCCACGCGCGCGGCGGCTTGCGGGCTCGTGGCGATCACGGGAGCAGGCGCGGCGTGAAAAACCATCAGAAGAGTTACGGCGGCGGCGATGTAGGTCGTCCAGCGCACGATTCTGAAAATCAGGCGCAGCGAACTGGCTTTGCGCGGCGCCAAATCATCGGAGCGATTGCCGCTGTTGATCGTAGCGGGGGTGTTCATGGAGCCCCTCCTTTGCCGCGATTCGCGAGTATCCCTGGTACAAACCCTAAGAGGTAGAACTGTTTGCGGCAAGAGAACGCGGGTACAGGCGCGACCAAATGGATACGACGAAATGGATAGGATCGGAAACGAAAGCCGGGCTCTGTCGTCGTACCACTATGGCGGCGCGCGACATAGTTGGAAGCGGCGGCGCGTTGGAGGACTTACGATGAAAAAGGTTCTGCTGTTATGCGGTGTCGGCGTGGCAAGCGTTTTTCTGGCCCTCTTCGCGAGAGCGGCGGCTGAGCCGCAGAACGCCGCGCCACAATTCACCGCGGACGGAAAGCTGGTGCGTCCGGAAGGTTATCGGAAATGGGTGTACGTTTCTTCGGGATACGGGATGAGCTACAGCCAGAGTTCGAGCGGAATGCAGATGTTCACAAATGTCTTTGTGACGCCTGCGGCGTATGACTACTTTGTAGCCAACGGGAAATGGCCGGACAAGACGATGTTCGTGCTCGAGGTGTATGGGTCGACATCGCGCGGCTCGATCAATAAGCATGGAAGCTATCAGACGCAGTTGTCAGGCCTGGACGTTGAGGTAAAGGATGAAGCGCGCTTCGCTGACAAGTGGGCTTACTTTAATTTTTCCGAGACGGCTAAACTAGCTGGCGCGGACACGCCGACCAGGAACGATTGCTGGAAATGTCATGAACAGAGCGCGGCAGTCGAGCATTCCTTTGTGCAGTTTTATCCGGAGCTGCTGAAGATTGCGCGCGCGAAGGGGACGATTAAGCCTGGATTGCGATTGGACGAGTGAACGTGAATAAAAGCGCCATGGAGAATCTCTTGCAAGGACAGACAGCGATTGTGACCGGCGCGGGAAGCCCCGCGGGAATCGGCTTTGCCATAGCGCGCGGCTTACTTTCCAGCGGCGCGCAGGTTGTGATCACCTCGACGACGGAACGCATTTACGAGCGCGCGCGCGAACTCGACGCGAGCGGCAAGAACGTGATTGGGATTGTCGCGGACTTGACGGAGGAGAGCGCAGCCCGCCGGATCGTCGACGTAGCAATCGAGCGCGGCGGGAGAATCGATGTGCTGGTCAACAATGCGGGCATGGCACAGACGGGCCAGTCACTGGAAGGAAAGACGCTGCAAGAAAGTTCGTACGCGGATTGGCAGCGGCAAATCGAAATCACGCTGCACACCGCTTTTCTGATGACGCGCGCGGTGCTGCCGCTGATGACGCAACGAAAATACGGCCGCATCGTGAACGTCTCGTCCGTAACTGGTCCGCTGGTCAGCAATCGCGGCTCAGCAGCCTATGGCGCCGCAAAGGCGGCCATGGACGGCATGATGAGGGCCGTTGCCTTGGAAACGGCGCTTGATGGAATCACGATCAACGGCGTGGCGCCGGGATGGATTGCAACGGCATCGTCGACGGAAGCCGAGCGGATAGCAGGATTGCACACGCCGGCCGGGCGCGCGGGAACGCCGGAGGAAGTTGCGGCGGCGGTGTGCTTTCTGGCGTCGAAAGCTGCTTCGTATATCACGGGGCAATGCCTCGTGGTAGATGGCGGCAACATTTTGCAAGAAAACAAATCAGCGTGATTTTGAAACTCCTCCGAGGTCCTGGCTTGCTGGAACCGCGAGCCTGCTACAAACTTGACCCCCAGTTCTGAGCTGTTCGTGCCTTTTCGGAGGACCTCGATGCGTCGTGTTTTTTCTCTTCTTGCGCTGCTTGTGCTTCCCATTTTTGCCGCTGCGCAAGAACCACCAGCTCCGCAGGAAGTGCCGAGAACCGCGCCGAAGCGCCGGCTCAAGATTGGCTTGGCACTGGAAGGCGGCGGCGCGTTGGGACTGGCGCACATCGGCGTATTGCAATGGTTCGAGGAGCAGCACGTTCCGGTCGACTACATCGCGGGCACCAGCATGGGCGGGTTGGTCGGAGGCTTTTACGCCGCGGGAGTAAGCCCCGCGGACATGAAGAATTTGATCGAGAGGCTCGACTGGGATGCGATTCTGCGAGACCGAACACCCTATCAGGATTTGTCATTTCTGCGGAAGCAGGATCAGCGCGCCTACCCGAATTCGCTAGTTTTGGGATTGCGAAAAGGTTTGTATCTGCCTGCCGGGCTCAACGCAGGCCACCAGATTGGTTTGCTGATCGATCGCGAGATGCTCCCTTACTTTGGATTGTCCTCGTTTGACGCTTTGCCTGTGCCGTTTCGCTGTGTAGCGACAGATCTAGTGAGCGCTAAACAATTTGTCTTCAAAAATGGCTCGCTAGCCGAAGCGCTCCGCGCGACGATGTCGATTCCCGGCGCGTTTACGCCCGTGCACGATGGCCAGCGCGTGTATGTCGATGGAGGTTTGGTGAACAATTTGCCGACAGACGTGGTGCGGCAGATGGGTGCCGACATCGTGATTGCAGTTCACCTCGAGACCCAGCCGACCGACGCGAATGAGATTCAGTCGCTGCTGACTGTCCTGGAGCAGTCCGTGCGCGCAGTGATTTCAGAGAGCGAAGTACGCGGGCTCGCCAACGCGGACGCGGTAGTGTCCGTGCCCCTGGGGCATTTTCTGATGAGAGATTTCACAAAGAATGGCCCCATAATGCAGTCAGGATACGAAGCGGCGAAGGCAAAATCCAAATTGCTGGCCGCTTTCGCGCTGGACGATAACGGATGGAACGAATATCTGCACGAACGTGACAGCCGCAAGCAGACCAGCACGGCCGTGCCGCAGTTTATTGACGTGCAGGGAACCAGCGCACCCGCGCAAGAAGACATCCGGCGCTACTTGAAAAATTTCCTCGGCAAGCCACTCAACGCAGACAGTCTGGACCCCGCACTGACGCAACTGACCGGGAGCGGCCGTTACGACACTCTGAACTATCGCATCGTAGAGCGCGGCGGGAAGCAAGGGCTGCTGATTATCGTGAAGGAGAAAGATTTTGCGCCCCCGACCCTGCAGCCCGCTTTTGAAGTAGACGGCTCGGAAGCAGGCGACATCGAGTTCACCCTCGGCACGCGCCTGACGCTAATGGACGTGGCGGGATTCCGGTCGGAGTGGCGGACCGATTTCTTGTTCGGGAACACCTACGGAGTCGCCAGCGAGCTGTACCGGCCGTTCAGAGCAGAGAGCAAATGGTTCGTTGCACCGCACGCGAGCGCCAGCGACACGACTTTTCAGATTTACGCGGAAAATGATCCCCTCGCGGACTATCGATTTTACCGCACCAGTATCGGGACGGACCTCGGCTACGGATTCAGCCGATTCAGCGAGGTGCGTGTGGGGTATGAAGTGGGCACTCTCAGCACGAAATTGCGACTCGGTACTCTGGAAATCCCGGCGGTGGATGGCCGCACAGGTGCCGCGCGCATGCGTTATCTGATGGACCACACGGATGACCCGGTGATCCCACGGCGTGGATTCCGTGTCGAGTCAAATTTTCGCTGGTTTGACACCAGTCCCGGCGCAACCAGCGCGTTTCCGGTATTGGATACGAAGGTGGATTTCTTTCAGCCAGTATCGCGAGTGGCGTCCTTTTTCTTGAGCAGTGAAGGCGGAAGCACGTTTGGGTCGCGCAACACGGGCGTGCCCCAGTTTTTTCTTGGCGGAGCACCTCGCCTCAGCGCGTACGGAGTGAATGAACTATTCGGAAACCAGTATTATTTATTCCGTGGCGGATACTTGCACGAGATCGTGTCGCTGCCGCCGTTCGTCGGCAAAAAGGTTTACGCGATAGGCTCGTACGAGGCCGGCAAGATGTATGGCGCATTGAATGAGAGCAAGTTCCCAAATGATTTCGCGGCAGGCGTTCTAGCTGAAACGGCACTCGGGCCGTTTTTCGTCGGTGGAAGCGTCGGCGATAGTGGTCACCACAAATGGTTCTTTCAGTTGGGCCGCGTCTTTTAGAAATTGTATCCTCAAGGCGGGGCGGCGAATCTTATCTATGCGGCACCCCCAAAGCAGCAGGTTTCTGGAGAAAGTTTCATGAGCGACAAAACACGCGAGAAAATACAGAAAAATGATGCGGAGTGGAAAAAGCAACTGACTCCAAATCAATATTACGTCACGAGGCAGCAGGGAACCGAGCCTCCATTCAGCGGAGAATATGAGGACACCAAGAGCGCAGGGACGTACACCTGCGTGTGCTGCGGCCAACTACTCTTTCGTTCGGATACTAAGTACAATTCAGGGTCGGGTTGGCCGAGCTTTTACGCACCGGCAGACAGGGACGCGGTGGCGGCCGAGACCGATACGAGCCATGGGATGGCTCGCACAGAGGTGAAGTGCAGCCGATGTGAAGCGCACCTGGGACACGTGTTCGAGGATGGCCCTCAGCCGACCGGATTACGCTACTGCATCAATTCGGCCGCGCTGAAATTGGACGAAGACAAAAAACAAAAGCAAAAATAAAACGCGCCGCGAAATGCACGGCGCGCTTCGGAAATTGGACAGTCAAATAGGTCTAAGCCGCGGAACAGCAGGAACACGCGGCTAATTCAGCCACGCGATCGTGTTCCCGTTCCCAAACTCCCAACAGCAGAACTTTGCTGCCGCTCGGGTATCGAAAGATGTAAAAAACGTTTTCTGTGCCATCCAGCTCAAAAAAGCCCGGGCGCCGCGGATCCGGGCGCGTTATGGCGCCGGATGTGAGGAGCAGACGCAGTTCCGCGAGCTGCTCCGGAGAATGACTCCGGAGGTCTTCAAGCAGAGGCGGTTTTTTTGTGAAGTTGGTAGTCATGATGTTCTTCCGCCACATATAGCTTAGCTCTGGCCTCATAGGTAAAGACGTAAAACTTCGGCGAAAGTTTCATGAGGAACAACTTTTTACATGGGCAGTTTCCGGCCTTCTACACGCCTCGGTTGTTGTTCATTTTCGGGCAGTTACTCAAAGCGAGCCGTATCGAGAGGGGCGGCCGCCGAGCGATATTTCCCTGCACGGCATGTCCGTAATCGTATTTGTGCGGCTGCTTGCACCATCCTGCAGCATGGTTTCTTTCTCCCCGTCGTTATGATACATTGCACGTTACTCTCTGGGCTGGTACTTGCGTGGATGTGATTACCCTGCGATAGTGCCGCAAGCCTGCTCCACTACAGGAAGCGTTCATGAAAATAGAGCCGAAGAAGCCAAGGGCCAAGGCTGAATTTGAGAAGGATCGCCGCCGTAAGCATCATCATTATTTGGTGACCGTGCACTACGAGGACGGCGAAAAGTTTGGGCGCGTATATACCGATAAGGACAAAGCGACACGCTTCGCGGAGCGCCAGCGCCGATCACCCGTAGTGAAAGCGGCAAGGATCAGTCAGGTTTCTTAATTTTTTCGCAATGTCGGATTATCCAGCGCTTGTCCCTGCTCGGCTGCGCGTGTTATAAAAAGAGTCTGAGTTAAGCGGCCTTAGTATAGTGGTAGTACGGAACCTTGCCAAGGTTCAGGTGTCGGTTCGATTCCGATAGGCCGCTCCATCATTCTAAAGAACTTACGCTATCGCCTCATTTTCCATATTTTCCAAAACTACAATTTCGTTGCCAATCTTGGATGAAAATTCGGCTTGTACGTGTTCAAGTGGAATCTCTCCAGTGTACAGCGCTGTCATCGCAGCAGAGGTATGTCCCATCTGTTGGCGATGAATAGCGGGGTTGATACCGGCGAGTTCCCACCTGCGGTTGCAGCCTCGACGAAGGGCGTGCATACCTGCTTTCTTTAGACCTAGAGCTCCCAGGGCCTGGTATAGACCTTGATTCAGTATGGTGGTTTCCAGAAGAGGACCGCCGCGTTTCGAGTGGAAGACAAGGACCTCGGGATTTGTTCCATTGCTGACAAATCGACGCAACTCCCGCAAGGCCCTCTGTCCCTCAGGGTCCCGCAGAAGCACGGTTCGATAAGCGGTCGCGTTCTTACAAGGACCGATCTTGCCCGCATTCCGTTGGTCTGAGGACTCATCTACTCGGATGGTGCTCGCGCGGAAGTCAATATCGTCCACCTTCAACGCGAGTAGTTCGCTGCTCCGCAACCCGGCACTCGCCGCCACAAGGATAGCTGTCGCGTATTGCTCTCGGCGCGCAGGTCCGAGTCCGTCCAGTTTTCGGACTTGCTCGGCGATTTGCTGTGCCTCCGCCCACGAGTACGACACCTTACGACGGCTCGCGATTGTCATCTGCAACTTGTCACGTTCCGGGATTGCGAGTCCTGCCTGTGAGAACGGCGGCTTACCGTCCTTGGAGAACGCCGACAGGACGCGCTGCATGGTTCGCAGTGCGTCTTTTATCGTCCCCCAGGAAACGCCGGCTTGCCGCTTCTTCCAAGCCCACTCGTTGACCGAATCAATGTTCACATGCTCTATCGGGACATCGTTCCAGTCTGGCTCGATGTGATTCTTTAGAAGGCCGTCCCGTACGGAAAAGGTAGACCCTCTGTGCATACGTGGGGCGAAAACTTCCCGATAGTGCTTCACCGCATCCGCGAAGGTACGCGACGAAGGAATCCGGTAATCATCCGAATTGAGTTCGAGCTTCGTAATGAAATCCAGCTTCTTTCGTTCCGCTTCGCTCCGCGTAATGTGGCTTACCAGTCCGATCACTTCTGTCTCACGCCTTCTTTCTTCCCGTCCCGGTACGTCAAGCCAGTACTGGAAGAAGTAATACTTGGTTCCATCGGCGCGCTTGCCCACGCGCACTTTTGGATTTTGCCCTTTCCTGCGACTCATGCATTTGCCTCGCTTTCGAGTCGCTGGAACTGGCGGCACGGCAATCGTATCAGGATTGCATGCAGGATCAACGTTGAGCCCGCACCGGACACGTGCATCCGGAGAAGATTTAGGAATGGACTTGCCATGCATCGTGGACGGCCTTCACTTCCATGGGTTTTCCTCGACTACTCCTCACGGTTCGTGGCTAGGTTCGGTTGTCGGAGCTGTATTTCTCTCGCTCGGCTGCAACTTGGCTCCTCCGCGTTGCAGGTCCAATTGAGCTTTCTCGACGGTGTACCTGGCATAGTTAGGCTGTTTTTCGCCGCCTCGATAGTCCGCGATTCGGCGGATGACTTCCTCTGGGGCGTCCCCGCGGGCGAGGGCCCGCTTGGCGAAAGCCCAGTCGTGTTCGGACTGGCTCAGACTGCTGGGTTGAGGGGACTCCCGTCGTGAGCGGTTGCGGTGGTTGTAACGCGGCGAGTCCTGCGAGTCGATGTGCAGTTTGAAATCGCGAAGATGATAGGTTTCCGTGGACTCTTTGCGAGCCTCGACATAGAAGTCCGTTTCGTATTTCTTGTTGGCGAAACCGGGAAGGCGCAAAACGCGAGTGGCATCGGTGGCGGCGGGATCACCGCCGAATTCGCGCGCCATGGCGCGCAATAGACTTTCCGCCTCGTCCAGACCCATCCCTTCCACGTTCCATACGACCTGGAATTTTCCCGGAGAACTGGTCAGCACATAATTCGGTTTGGGGACGGCGCTGGAGTCTTCGACGGATTGGAGCGCTTCCGGACCGCCCTGGTCCAAGTCGAGGTAAACATGCCGAATGGTTTGGATCTCTTCTTTTGTGCGCGTAGCGGCATCTTGCCGGAGGGGGTTCATCCCCAGATAGATGTCCGAGCCGTTCGCATTCTTGTAGCGAAGCCAGGCCTGAAATTCGGGACTCGCGGCTTTCTGGGCGCCGGTGATGCGTTGGATGGTTTCGCCGAAGTCTCGGTTTAACACGAGCATGGCAATCCGGTCGGTTGGCTCGAAGGTGTCGAGTATGTATTCCGAAGCAGACGGCGCCAAGGAGGTCGCGTTCTCCACGGGAGTCATAGAGCCTCCTTATGGCCGTCGAAAATGCAAGCGTAGCTGTACTCATCTCTATCGGGATCGTAACCCTGGATTTCCACGACTTCGGAGACGAAGCGCCGGCCGGGGCGGCGTTCGAGATGCACGACGACATCGAGCGAATCGCCGATGTTGGTCTTGATGGCGCGGTAGGGGAGGTCCACGCCGCTTTGCAATACGCAGCTGGTGAATCGCGCGAGGCCTTGTCTCGCCGACGTAGCATGAACGGTCGAAAGACTGCCGGAGTGTCCGGTGTTGAGTAGCTGCAGGAGATCGAAGGCCTCACTTCCTCGAATTTCGCCGAGGATGATGCGGTCCGGCCGGTGGCGAAGCGCTGCCTTGAGGAGTTCTCGGATGGTGACGCCGGGAAGACCGTTCTGGGGTTGCCGGGCTTCGAAACGAACGAGATTGTCCTGGCCCATGTGGATTTCCGAGGTGTCCTCGATGAGGAGGATGCGTTCGTCGGCGGGAATGAATTTCCCAAGGACGTTGAGCATCGAAGTTTTTCCTGATCCTGTAGCGCCGGCGATGAGGATGCTTTTCCGGGCCAGAACGTAAGCCTCCAGCTGATTCGCGAGCCAGCGTTCGAGCGTTCCCGCCTGAACGAGGTCTTCGACACCGAAAAGGCGGGCGTTGAATTTGCGGATCGTGAGCGTCACGCCGTTGACGCTGCAGGGAGGGATCACGGCGGCGACACGGCTTCCGTCCGGGAGGCGCGAATCCAGGATGGGTTTCGATTCGGAAATATCGTCACCCAGCCGGCGTGCGATATTCTTGACCGCCACCATCAGGGATTTTTCGCCAAGATGGATACCTTGGACCGGCTCAAGGAATCCGGCCTTCTCGATGAAGATGTGGTCCGGACCGTTGACCATGACCTCGCTGATGGATTCGTCAAGAATCAGGTGCTCGATCGGCTTCAAAAACGGGAGGATGATTTCAAATCCGTTCATCACAGTTCTCCGTCCGCGAGCTGGCGGAAGTAGGATTTGTTGACGTTGTTGTAGTAGGGCTTGAGGTAACAGAACATCGGTGGCATCGGGTTCGTGCCGTCATAGGCGATGGTTACAGACTGTGCGTTGCGCAGCTCCATGAAGGTCTTGGTGTCGAACCGGAAATCGTGATGCGGGCTGTAGCTTTTGGAAGCGGTGATATTCGCTCGGTGCGAGAGGGCTTTGCCGGTGAGCAGGCTGACCCGCGCGTCGTGCCCGCTTTCCGAGAGGCTGTAGCTGGCTTTGAGCCGGTCCTCCCGCCCACAGAGTTCGCTGGCCGTGCGCGCGGAGAAGTCATCGGAGAGCGATAGAAAGATTTTCGTTCGAAACGTTTGCAGCAGGGTGCGCCACGATTCTCCCGGCAGTGCGGATTTGAGGGAACTGATGCTTTGCGTGGCGATAATAGGAATGCACTTGGGTTGGCGAGACAGGCTGAAGAATTTTTCGTCGCCGGTCGGTTCGCTCTCGCCCACGGTAGCGAAATGTTGGTACTCATCGCAAAGAAATAGCACCTGACGAAAGTAGCTTTCCGGATTCTTTTCCATCACGGGCACGCGGTTGAGCACGGCACGTTCGAAATCGAGCTTCAACATCACACCCAGCGCCTTGGCCAGGCCCGCATTCATGGCGATCGGGAAATTGAGGCAGCAGAGGCGGCCATTTTCGACAAGCCAGGAGAGAGAAGGCAGGGGTTTGCCGAATCTGAAATCCGCGTTGGCGTGCGGGTCGTAACACTCCGCGGGCGGACAGAACGTGCGCTTGACGGCAGGATTGTCGTCGAACAGCGAGAGAAATACGGAAATCCCTTCTACGATGGAGGTACGTAGTTTGGGCTCGATTCTTCTCCAATCGTGATAGAACCATCGCTCGACGGCTTCGAGCTGCGCTTTCTTCTGCGCGGGAATAGGGTTGGCACGCGAGGCATTTTCCGCCTCCCACTGAATGCTTCTGTCTTTCAACACCGCGGCGAGACCCAGCGTCAGCGGGGCACGGTAACGGTTCAATTCCTTTTCCAGGCGGAACTGGAACGGTTCGAGGTCGCGCGGATACTTCAGATACTCTTCTTCCCAGAGCAGGACGGAATCGGACTCGATCAGCCGGCGCTGGGCTTCCTTGATTCGGCTTTCCAAGAGATCCGGGTTGATGGCGCATTCGTAGACATCGAAGAGCGTGACGTAGTCGAAGGCGACCTTGTGAAGCAGGATGATGAACTTCGCAAGGTTCGTGTAGGCCTGCTGCCAGAAAGGTTCCTTGCCGCGGCCGAAGAGGTTATTCAACAGGGAAGCGATATTGTAGGCGAGGGCGTACGCGTCCAGATCGTTGTGGAGAGGGTTGTAACGGTAGTCGGATTCAAGGCTGATTTCGACATAATCATCGGCGCGGCCGTGGCATGCGAGGATTTCGCGAACCCGGGCACAGAAATCGCCTTTCACTTCCAGAATGAGTCCGCCAATGCGCCGGTCGGGGTCCGCGGCGCGATAGGCGAGGATCTGCTCGGCGAAAGGGTACATGCAGCTCGCGGTTTTTCCCGATCCGACGGCTCCTACGATAGCGACCCCCGTGAAGAGCCCGCGTTCCGGGAGGACTAGCCAGCGGGGCGTCTCCGAAGGAACCTGTTTGCGGGGGTCGTGCACCTCGCCGAGCACGAGCGAAAGTTCAGTTCTGGTCCGCGGGTCGGGATAGAGCGGAAGTCGTCCCGCGCGGATTTTGCGATCGGCCTTGAGGGCGAAAATGTAGATGCCGGAAAGCACGACGGAAAACGCGATGTACGGCGTGGTGTACAAGAAGACGGTGTAGGAGTACTTGAAAAAGAGATAGGCCGCGGCGGACCGTAGGGCCATGACTTGCAGAAAGAGATTGGCCTCGGGGAACGGCGCCCGGAAGAAGAGCGCCATCCCGGTGGCCGCCGCGAGGAGACACGCGAGGAAGTGTCTCGTGTGCAGGACTCGCTGCATCATGCGCGCGCTGCCTTAACCGTGGTGTGGCTGTCCTTCTTTTCAGTCGAGGTCTGCTGCTTGCGCCAGCGCCGGAACTCCGCGTCTCTCCAGATGACCATTTTCAACGCGGAGTTGACGACATGATCCGGCGTGCTCTGGATGAACGTTGCATACTTCTCGACGGCGACCGCGATCGGCTCTTGCAATTCGTATTCCCGTTTTACCATCTCCGGCGGTTTGTTAATGATGGACATTGGGTTCTCCTGTTCTATTTGGTTTTTGCCTTACGGAACGCGGGCAAAACACAGGGTGAACAGAGTGGTTCCCTGTTCCCTGGGCTGGAGCGACCGCCACGGTTTCCGCGGCAACGAAGTGGGGTCGCTCCAGCCCATCCGAGTGTTTTGCCCGCGTCCAAAATCAATCGTCGCGCGATGCGCAACCGCCGTGCTCTCCACAACTTCCGTTCACCGCGGAGGTGAACGGAACCGTGAACCAGTGGGTGATCTGTGCCGTTCATGCACCGTTCACCCGATTCCTGTGCTTCTCGTCGACGGGCGAGCGGCCATTCCTGACGAGATAGGTTTCAAAAGAAACCGCTCGATCCGGCGTTAACTGCCGAAACTCGCCACGCAACTCCCGCTCGGCGAGGCGGCCCGCGCACCATGACGCGTACAGGCTTTCGAAGCGCTCACCGTGGAAGCGTCGCCGCGCTTCCGCGAGAAACTCGAAGTCTTCCGTGACCGGGATCACGTATTCGTGCCGCTCCCAATTCCGGCGAACATCGAAATAGCGGACGATCTCGCTCGAGACGTCGGACTCGAGAGGCGGCTTGATGAAATTGCGAAAGCGTGCTTCCGCGCTCGCAAAGTGGCTGGTTTTCGGCGCGACATACAGGAAGCGAAACGATTTCAACTGGCGGAAGAGCGCCTGGTAAGCTCCGAGATGGGCGGCGAAATTCGAGAGGCTGGCGCACCCGGAATCCACATAACTGAAGGTGACCACGGGAGAGACATCGGAGATGGGCGAGGCAACGAACAGAGGAAACTTATCCACGAAATAGCGAACCGTGGGTCGGCTCTCCGGGCCGCCTTCATACACTTTGGCGGGAAGAGCGTCTTTCGCTACTCCCAGAGACTCGCAAAAGAAACGGACCTTGTCTTGTTCGGTTTCGAGGAAGTCGTAGTCGGGATTCTCAAGAAGAAAATCGAGAAGCACGAGCCGCGTGCGGATGTACTCGAACGAATGCCGCCGGCGATTGCGGAGATTGTCTTTCTCGATAGGCCGGTAGATGAGCCGGGAAAAGAGATGAAAGACTGAGCCTGTACCCATGTAATCCCGAACTGTCGCATGCGCGTGTCTCAAGAGTTTCTGGGCGAACGCGGTGGAACGCTTCCCGCGATGGGCGTCGGCAAAGGCAAGGAATTGGCGCAGCGTAAAGTACCCGGAGTGCGTGGCCACGATGTAAAGGAAGCGCGCCTCGGTTTCCGCGTAACCCAGGGCCGCGATCCTGTCGACTTGGTCCCCAGGCATCTTCATAGCGACAAAATCTCCGCGGTCAATTCCCGCTGGTCCAAGATGCGCCGGAGTTTGGACGCTTCGTCCGGATGGGCGTAGATCGAGAAACCAGCGCGTACTTTTTCCGCCAGCGTTCGTCCGCGGTAGTGCCCGGTGGCGAGTTCCAGGTCCACGCGAGCCTTCTCACCATCCCGCGTTTCGTATTCGATACGTACATCGGGCATGGGAATCTTGCCGCGCACCACTCGAAGCCCGTGCGTCTCCGCGACAGCGTGCTTGCTATCGGCCAAATTGCGGTCTTTTCCGAGCTTCGCGAGATCGTGATAGAGACGCTTCTTCATCTCGTAATCGAGGACCACGCGAAGGTTTCTGCCTCCGTGGCGCTCGATCTTTTCCGCCTCCTTTTGATAAAGGCGGTAGAGGTCGGCATCGTGGTGGGCCTCGCGAGGCTTCGTGAATCCGTGGTAGACAGCCTGCTGTTTGCCGGCGGCTTGCGTCTCCTTGAGGAAGCGATGACCGTTCTTGGTAAGGGTGAGCAGTTGCCGAAAGCCGGTTTCCTCGTGGGGAATGGACTTCATTTCCGCGAGGCCGTGCCGGAAGAGATTTTCCACGTCGGGTCGCATACGGTCGCTGTCCCCGCCGTAGGCGAACTCAGCGAGATCCTCTGCGGCCACGGTGCGGAATTTTCCCAGCTCGACCATCGTTGCGATTTCGGAGTTGCGCAGACGATAGGTTCGACCGCGAAGCTCGTACACTGTGCGGGGTTCCGCCGGGCGAGTGGCGGCGCGATGCCGTTCGGCACCCGTCAATGGGGATGCGTGGTCGGTGGCACGCGCGCAAACCGCATCGGTTTTCGGCGCCTCTCTGTTGTAAGGCTCCCGCCCATCGGAAGACCGCCGCGGATCAAGATGCTCGTCGTGTTCGTAGCCTCGGGACATTTCAATCGCTTTCCTCTTCCTGCCAAGGCGCGGGCACGTCCGTTTGACCCGCATGAAGCTGTTTGTCGAGATGCGAGAGTTTTCGCCCGGTGTCTTTGAGAAAGAACTTGCGGATGAGAACGAAGACAGCGGCAAACACATTGGCGGAGAGGACTGCCACATAGGTAAGGATCGGTGTGGCGTATGCCCGCCAAAGAACGACCTTGTACGGGATGAAGAATTTCAGTTCGGCCATGAGCCAGAAGGCAAGAGCTAGCAGGATGGCGATGGTGATGAGCACGGCGTTCGCTATCATTGGGAATCTCTGAAAAATCCCACGATGTTTTTCCCATTCCCTTCAAAGTTCACAGGGAGCGGGCCGGCAGCCGGAAAGCAATGGAGGCCCTCCCGCAGCGCGCCTGGGGCGTCGAGGACCGTGGTCGGTGGGAAGGGATGTGGCGCACGTGGGGAGGAGGACCACAGCGGGAAGAGAGAAGTGGCGCGCGGAGGTTGGGCCGATGTTGCCCGGCGCCGGACCGCGACCTGTTGGCTACCGGTTTGGACCCGCGGTTTCATTTGAACGCCTGGTCTTCGCGGAAGTAGCTGATCGTCAGGCCCAGCGGATTGATGGGGATCAGTTCGTTCGGCACGCGGCTCTGGAATACAAAGACGAAGTTCCCGGTATACAAATCGCGCTTGAACTCGCTGTGATCGGCGGGCGAGTAGTAAACCAAATAGAAATCGACGCGGGCTCGATAGGGAGGATTCTGCAGCTCTTCTAGGGCGACTTTCTTGACGTCGACATCGATCTCTGGCGCGGAGGTGTTGGTTAGGAATTTCCGGACGATGTCATCTTTGTGATAGGCATCGAGAATGCCGTTCGCGAGCTTGCCGTCGAGGAAGTAGAGCGACTTGGCGAAATCGTCCTGGATCGTGTAGCGGTTCCGGCGGTAGTAGAGCTTAGTGAACTGGGAAAGAAAGTATTTGGCTTCGGCGTCCTGCGGTTTGTATTCGAAGTTGTGGTAGTTGATGGCTTCGGCTCTACCTAGGTCGTCGATGCGGATGACCAGCGGGCGAAAGTTCTCGAACGTGCGGAGGGTCCTCAGGTCCACGAGGCCAAGGGCGAGCGCGATGAGCGACACGAGAACCAGGGCGATCTTCAAATAGGTATTGGTCACCATGGGGTCACCGCAGGATTCCAGGTACAAACGCTTGGCATCCTCGAAGGTCGTGTCGCGGTCCATCAGAACTCCTTGGCAAGAGCGGCGGCCGGCGCATCCAAAATTCCGGCGGAGGAACCTCCCGCCGTTCCACTGAAGATGTGATTGGTGAGTGCGGGAACCTTGAGCAGGACATAGATGGAGGCGAGAAAGGTAATGAAGAGGACGGGAAACCAACCGATGAGTTGGAGCGTCGAGATCGTACCCGCGGGTTGCAACGTCAGCACGCCGATGATTAGGTTCCCGATGACATAGACGACCGCGGCGGCGATGACTTCGTAAAAGGCATATTGGATAAAGCAGCGCAGCCAGCCCCAGAAAAGCCATTCGAGCTTCGGAACGATAAAGAACGGCACGAATACGGGGCCCACGAGCACGCAAACCGCGGTGGCAATAAACCCATAGGCGATGACCACGATGGAAATGGCCTGCGCCGCGGCCAGCAGAATAATGACAAGGGCATAGATGAGGATGCCGAGGAAGTCCGTCACGCCCGGAGCATCGATGCGGGCCTCAAAGTCCCCGATGCGGGCCACGATGGTCTGCAACTCGGCCTGGTCGATGCGGTTGGCGAGGAATTGTGCTTCGTCGGTGATCAGGTTGTGGAAGCTGGCGCCGATGCCGGGGATCGGGGTGCTGTAGTAGTTGACCATGGCGAAGCCGAAGGCGATGGTGAGGAGCAGGCTGGCAAAATTGTCGAAGTGGAAGTATTGCTTTCCGCCAGCGGCGGCGAGAGCGGACTTGACGCCATACCAAGCCACGAGAATCGTGGCGAACATGCGGAACAAGTTCTGTCCCATGGCGTCGAAGAAGCCGAGGTTCTGTGTCAGAAGATTGTTGATCGCCTGATACAGGAACTGGATGAAATCGGTTTGCATGGGGCTCGGCTCCTTCGAAGCGGGTGGAGGACTTACGGCATGCGGAAGTTCTGCAGTGAGTTGGTCAATGTGCTCGTGACTTGCGCCATGTTCCCGGCAAGGCTGGCACGGCGGCTAATGTCGGTGTTGATCGCGTTGGTTGTGGCTTCGCGCTGTTGTTTGGCCAGGATGGTTTGTTGTTCGAGAAGCGCAGCGAGGAGCTTGTTGGAATCCTGAATCGAACGAAGGGTCAGCACGTTCGCGGCATTGATCTTGTTCAGGACCTGCACCTCGCTATTGAGGGCGGAGTCTCCCGACAACGAGTCTTGTTCGAGGTTGTTGATGCGGGTTTCGAGCGTCTGCGCGTTGCCGCGGATCGATCCGATGGTCAGAAGAGCGTTGGTGTTGGCGCCGTCGGCGAGTTCGACCGAGGCGTACTGGGATTGGACGCGGGCCAGCTCGTCCGCGGTCATGCCGGAGAGCGCCGCCGGGTCGTACGCTCCAAGTTGCGTGGTGGCTCGCTGATAACCCGTTAAAACAGTCTGCGGCTGGCCGGAGTTTGCGCCATTGATCCAGCCGGCGGTGTTGGCATAGGTGTCGAGCGCGGTGACGTTGCGCCATGGCGCGAACTGCGCGCGATAGCGCGCGGGCATGTTTTGCAGGTTCTTGGCCATCTGGACGGCCAGTTGGTATTGGGAGACGAGCTGCGCGTACGTGTTGCGCAGCTGGAGGAGCTGCTGTTGCAATTGGAAGTAGCGGAGGAGCGCATTGCTGTAATTCGTGGGGTCGTAGACGATGCCGATTCCGAATTGCCCCGAAGCGGTGCCGACGCACAAGCCAAACACGAGCAAGCAAATAAAAATCTTCTTTCGCATGCAGTTTTCTCTTTCCGCCCTCAGAGGTCCGAAGGCATGGTGTGATTCGCGTAGTCGGGAAGCGCGAGGTCGCCCGACAGATAGACCTTGATCCGGTGCCCCTCGCGGATCGTGATGGTCGGAAGAATATTGAGAAAGCGGTCGAGGATCTGTGCCGAGGATTGCGCGGTGCTGTGGGCAAATCCCTGGCGCATGAGATCTCCCCCAGACGCAGTCAAGGCCCCGGAGGTACCACCTTCGGCGACGGCGCCGATGGCCCCGATGGCGAGGGAGGTGCCAAAGATCCGGAGATAGTGGTTGTTGACCTGGTCGCGAAGACCCGCGTCCCCAATCTGGTTGAGTCCCTGGAAATGGTCCAGGCTGACCGAATAGCCATCCGGCATGAGCAAGCGATGAAAGGAAACCGCCAGCCGGCTTTGCCCGAAATTCTCCACCTTGCGGGTTTCCCCGAGGAGTTTCGAGCCTGAGGGAATCAGAAGATGCTGGCGATCATGGGAATAGACGTTGCTGGTCAGCAGACACGCGACGGGTCCAGCCATTTGTCCGTCGAGCCGGTTGACAAGCACGGTTTCGAGTACGGTTCCTTCAAACAGAACATAGGTTTTCCCTACCGCCGCGGCCGGCGCACCGGCCAGCGAAGGGGCAAGGATCTTGGGGTCCTCCTTTCGATCGGTTTCGGCAATGGAATCCTTGCGGGCATTGGGTGTCGCCGTCGGGGCCAGTGCGGCCGGCTGGAGCGGCTTGAGAAGGTCGGCGAGTTGCGTGGCGCTCGGGTCCGGCGCTGGAGTGGACGGGAACGGAGGCGCCTCGCCTTCGCGCGGCTGCGGTGTCTGAGGATTTTTTCTGTAGGAAAGCGCCACGTTCGAGGCAAACAGAGACAGGTAATCGCGTTTCTTGCGCTCGGTGCGAATCGGATCTTCGATCCGCTCGGGTGGAGCGTTACCCGACGAACCCGGCACTGCGGCGGATGAAGGCTCCTGATTTCCAGCGCCGAGCAAGCGGCTCTGCTGCGCCAACGCGTTCTGCGCGACAATCTGCTCGCGCTGCAGTTCCTGAATGCGATTCTGGAGATCCACGATCTTGGCTTCATTGACTTCGAGCGGTGCTTGCACAGGAGGTGCGGGCGGAAGCGTCCGGGCAGGGACGGCGGGCTTCTTGCCTCCGGTGAGCCACATAACCAGAACCATGAGCACCGCCAGGCCAATGAGCAGCCAAGACTGAACGTTTTTCGGCAGGAGCCCGGCCGGCTGGGGAGCTTTCACTTCCAGTTGATTCGGTTGGTTCATCGGCCACCCCTCATTTGGCGGAACTTTGCCGCTTGAACGGCAATTTTTTCTTGCCGATGGCGAGATACCCGCTGTCGACGATTTTGGGAACGATGTAGACGCCGTTTTCGAATTGGAAGTTGGTGAGGTTCGGTTTTCCGTCTTTGATTTCGTACAGCGCGGGTTTTTCGCGCGCGGCGCACTTGATATACGTGAACGCGTCGTCATGATAGATAGTGGAAACCAAGAACGGTTCGCGCGCTGCTTTCGCGTCGAGGTGGTAGTCAAACTGGAGTTTCGTGGTGTACGCGGAGCGGAAGCGATTGACCTGCTCCGCTGACTGGATTTGTGCCGCCTGGAGCTGCGCCGCCGTTTGCGCGCGCAAGGCCTCGAGCTCCTTCTTGTACGCTTCGGCCTCGCCCGCGCTCACGTAGCCGCGCAACAAAGTTTTGGAGACGCCTGAGCCTTCCTTGGGCTCGACAAAAATCTTGAGGTCGGGCTCGGCATTCGGGTCGTTGCTGATCTCCGCCAGCACAAAGGAATAAACGTGGCCGCTCGCGGTGATGAGGTTTAAGTTGCTGCGGATGCCAGACTGCGCGGGATGGACATAGCAGAGGTTGTGCGACCCGTTGATGATCCAGAACTCCTTGTCGCCCGTTGTGAAATCGAGAATCTCTTCCGCGTCGGGAAGTACGATCAAGGTCGAGAAGCGGAGCTTGGCGCGAACGGGGACGATGTCTTCTTTCGCGTACTTCACCACACGCGCCGCTTCAGCGGCCGCTGCGATCGGTGGTGCATACAGAGCGGGCGCGCCAAAAACAGCGATGACCAGCATGGAAAGGAACGGGTTTTTCCAGGAACTGCGAGTGCGAAGTTTCATTACTGTGCTCCTTGTGACGATCTGTGGTGTTTCTCGTGACTTTGGTTGTGATCCGCAAATAACTCGACCAGCCACTGCACGGAGAAAAGAGTCGCGGCGAGAAATGCCGCCAGCGCGAACGGTAGAAGAACGTACGTGGGGTAGAGATCCGGAGCCCCGGTTTCGAAACGCAGGCCGTAGGTCACGGCTGCCCGCCGGCAAGCACTTCGAGGCCCCGCGCAAAGCCGTAGGTCTCGAAGGCTTCTTTCCGTTTTTTGTTGTCATAGGGATCGTTGGTGTAGAGCCAATAGCTCTTGGCGTCCACGGTGAGATTGGCGACTTTCCCCGACTCCGGTGTCTTGATCAGGAATTGTTGCTTGGGAATGAGGCCTGCGATCAGCTCGACTTCGTTTTCGTTCAAGTGAAACTGGCGCCGGTAGAGATCGCGGTCCATATCCGGGTTGGCGAGGAAGATTTTGCTGGCGCAGCTTTCGACGATGATATCGAGAATGTCGGAACGCTTTAGCTCATCGACGGATTGCGTGGAGAGCACCATCGCGGCGTTGTGTTTTCGCCAAGTCTTCAAGGCCTCGACGACGTAGCGTTGAATGCTGGGGTTCTTGAGAAACACCCAAGCCTCGTCGATGAAGAAAGCTTTGAAGACGGAAGTGATCTGCCGGTCCCCGATAACGGCATTGGCGCGGTGCAGGATGTAGAAGAGCAGCGGTTCGAGTAGTTCCGGGTACTGGCTCATGCGCTGGAAGTCGAAGCACTGAAAGCGGGAGAACGAAATGGTGTCCTCCGCGTTATCGAAGAGGAAGCCGAATTGACCGCCGCGGGTCCATTTGGAGAGGCGGCCGGCGAGGTCATGCCCGAGGGTGTTAACCAACACGCTGAGGGTGCGAAGCGCGGGGTCGATGGCGTACAGATTCTCGATCTGATGGTAGAGGTCGCGCTCGATGGCAGGGTCGAGTTCGGCAATCCGACTTCCCTGGAGTAAAACCTTAAGGAACAAAGCGAGAAAATCGAGGTTTTCCTTCGTGGGCGGGAGCGAAAAGGGATTGATCTTGAAATCCTCGGACTCCAATCCGACGCGCACGTACGAACCGCCAAAGAGATGAGTGAGGCTTTCGAAGCTGCCGCCCAAGTCGAAGATGAACGTGAGCGGCTCGTATTTCTGCAGGTTGGTGATGAGGAAGTTGAGCAGGAACGACTTCCCCGCGCCGGTCCGGCCCAGGATCATCGTGTGGGCGACATCGTGATAGTGCAGGTTCAGGAAGTACGTGGTGCGGTGGTTGGTCTCGAGCACCGCGAGGTATTCCTGCCCGAGATGGCGGTTGCGCGGCTCGCCACGATGCAGCGTGAAGAGAAAGGAGAAGTCGGCGTAGTTGGTATTGAGCAGATACAGATAGCGCAGGTTGAAGGCGTGATTGCCGGGCACCGCGGCAAGAAAGGCATTCAGAAGGTTGTACTTCTCTTCGTAGAGCTGGGCGTCGTGGACGCTGAAGACCTTGTAAAACTCCGCGCACGCACGGTCCAGCTTGCTAAGCTCGAGGTCATAGAGGACCACGGTCAGTGAAAACTGGCCGAAGTAGTTCCCGTGCAGCTCGATCTCCTTGATGCCCTCGCCGAGTTCCCGGACCTGGGATTCCTTCGAGTCGTCGAGCAACATGTCCTGCTGGGGCGCGTCGTTGATGTTGACCTGGCTGAAGAACGAGCGCTTCGTGTTGTGAAAGTGACGGCGCTTGGCCTGGATCGTGCGCCGCGTTTTGCCGGAGTCTTCTTTCTTCCATTCGGTGACGACGTGGTAGTTGGCTTCCACTTCAAGAAGGCGTTGGAAAATGAGCGGAAAGCTCTGGGCGGAAGGCTCTTTCAGCGTTAAAACCTTGACGTAGAAATCGTCCACACGCAGATGCCCGCGATGGCATTCAAGATGGGATTCACAGAGATAGTAATCAAGGAAGGTGTCGTGTTTGAGTTTGGCGAGATCGAGTTTCCGTGGTTCGAAGTTCAGAGTCCTCTTGAGGACAAGGAACGCCTCCTGCTTGCTGAGGAGGCGGATTGACAGGAAGTCACTGACCTGCAGGATAAAGCTCCGCGCCTTCTGAAGAAGCGCCGCTTCTGCGGCGTTCATCTCCCGGTCGAGGCGCAGTACCAGTTTTTTCCGACAGAAATGGGCAAGAAGCTCGGCGATGGCTTTTCTCGGATTTGCCGGGAATCGCGCGAGCGTGCTTGCCAGGTGGTGGGAAATGCGTGATCCCTGATAGAGAATCACGTAGTAAATAGAGAGGGAGAAGAGGGTACCGGCTTTGCTGTTCAGGTAGGCGATGCGGTTCTGGATCGCCGCATCCACGACCGGGTTGCCGTACAGCCTGTAGGGAATGGTCTCGTTGTTGCGCTTGAAGAGGTATTGGTAAACGCGGTAATCCTCTCCGAAAAGCTTCAGCGCGGACTCGAGGCGCTTGGTGAACCCGTCGATCGCCGCTCCATCGAGGCACTCATAGTCGACGCCGCGCACTTCGAGGATGACGCCTAGTTCTCCTGTTTTCGTGAGAAACGCTTCGGGCCCGATGAATCCGAAGAGATTCACCTGCTCGTTTAGCGAGCCGGTTTCTTCATAGTTCTTGAAAATTCGTTTAAGCCTGAGCATGATCTGTCCTGCGCACGGCAATGGGAGTGAACTTCATGGGGTCGTATTGAGTGCGCAACCGGGCGGCGGTGAGAAGAAACCGCAGAATCTGTGGGTCGGTTTGCGTGGCCCAGCGGGCAGCGGAATAGAGCAGCACAAAGATCAGCACGCCGCCGAGCAGACTTCCCAGCAGGTTGAAGGTGCCGGCACCGAGACACATCGCGAAAAAGAACAGCTTTCGCTCCGCGCCCAGGATGGTCAGCGGGCGGGAAAGCGAGCGCTGCACCGGATTCGTGCGTCTCTGGCAGGTCATGGCCGTTTCTCGTTCCCGGCGGGCTTCACGGAAAGAGCCAAGCGAGAAAGTTGACGGCGGCGATCGCCATGCCGACGCCGAACAGAACGCCGGCCAGGACGCGTTTCGAGCCACCTTCCCCGAAGGCGAAGGTGAGCCCGGACACAACGATCGCGACGAGCGATAAGCCGCGCGCGATGGTGCTGGTGAACGCTTGCTGGAGAACACCGACGGCGTTCTCCCAGGGAGAATTGGTGGTTGCTTGGGCGAAGGCCGATGTGGCGACGAAGAGAGCCACGACAGATGCTACGAGAACTCGGACCGAACAACGGCAACGAGAAAGAGCAGTCCAACGTATTTTCATTTCGAAACCTCGCAGAGAGTTTTGAATCGCAAGAACAGGGACGGAAGGAAGCTCACGGCTCGCGCGTGTGCGCCGCCTGGTCACGGTGTAAAGGCACGGCTCCGGAGAGACGAAAGTGTTTCCAGCCAAGTGTTCTGGAACGCGCTAACGCCGTGCGACAGCGACCGAAGTATCGAGCGTAAACTTCCCTCTATCTAGCAATTCAGCGTTCGCGCCGAAAAATGTGTCGCCGGAAGGTGAAAATATTTGGAGTGAGCCGCGGGCGGCGGAGCGCTGTCCGCAGATCGGGACCAGACATTCCCTCCCGCTAGGCATTTTTTTTCAGCAGCCATTGGAAGGGTACTGTGCCAGGCGACGGAGCTTCGCCAGCAGCCGCTTTAATCTCTGCCGGAGTGCGTTCGAAGAAGTTCCATTGGACGCGCACAGGTCCTCACCGGTACTTCCTTCCAGTTTAAATTGAATCAACAGGTCGAGTTCCGGGTCGGTGATCAGGCCTTTGCTCACGCAGCGGTACAGGAAGTGACGCAATAGGATATGGCGTTCCATTGGCTCCTCCACCACTAAAGCGGCGACGATTTGCCCGGTATCGTGGTCCAGCGTTCCATTCCGTGCGCCCTCGCGGTTGGCCCATTCAAACACTTGGCGCTTGACGGCACGCGAAATCGCAAAGGCGAAGTGCGACTGACGTGTGCGGAGTTCGTCGGAACGCAGAAACTGCAGCAGAAAACTCAGGGTTTGCTGGGTAATGTCTTCCGCCAAGAGCCCGGGTTGCTGCCTTTCCACCCGGCGGATCGTGCCGTGCAGCATGGGAAGAAACACGAGAACCAGAAGGCTCTCGGTGAACACAGGATGGATGGCGCGAGCCGCGAAGAGTTCGCGCAGCAACTCATCCGACTTTGTGGCGGCGGGCAACGCTCTCAAATGCAAGAGCAAAGCGCCGACAGACGGAAACTGGCGCAAGTGGTTTGAAACGGAAAGCAGTTCGAAAACATTCGATTCCGTAAGGGCCAAATCGGTGAGCAGACGCTCCTCGATATGGCAGAGTGTGCAGTTGCAGGCTCCCAGGGGCATGGGCGTCCTCCCCTCATTCCCAGTGGCAGACTGGGGCGATACGGGAGAGCGGGGACGTGCTCTCGATAAATTCTGAACAGCAAAGCAACACGAACCGGTTGCGGGATGAACCGCTGCCGGTCCCCGGCGGCCACAGAGCGCCAGCGGAGAACCCGCATCCTGTGCACTTCAGCGGCGTGGCTGTGAAATTTCTCTTTATTGGCGGGAATGCCGGACAGAAAAAGGCCCTCCGACCGAAGCCGGAGGGCCTTTTTTGCGCCGCTCTCAGAACGGCGGTTCAGCGGACTCCGCAGCGGCTTCCGTGCTCGGCGTCGCCGGGATTTCCGCTTCGGCGCGGCTGAGCCGGCGCACGGAATTGGCGCGCACGCTACAGAAGACAGTGACCTTTGCGGCCTTGGCCTTCTTGCTCTTGCCGTTCTCGCGCTCGTACTTCGAGCTGACGAGCATGCCGTCCACGAGGACGTGGTCGCCCTTGCGGAGCGTGTCGGCAAGCGACGCGCCGAGGCGGTTGAAGGCCACGACGCGGTGCCACTCGGTGCGCGACTGCCACTCGTCGTTCCCGTCTTTCCACGACTGTTGCGTGGCAACGGAAAGGACGGTGAAGCTCGTCCCATTGCCGCGGACTGGCCGCTTCTCCGGATCCTTTCCGAGGAAGCCGATGAGTTGGACGTGATTGATTATGTGGAATAGGGCTGGTTCTCCCGCCAGACGTATCGTTGGGTTCGGCCCCCTCGGGGGCCGAACCCAAAATGGAGGAACCAATGGCCCTGGAGTTTTCGATTTGTGAAGTTCGATGGGAGCGATATCGGAGGGTTTCAGAGAATCCCCACGCAAGGGAGTGGCTAAAGTTTCAGGCCGCACGCGGTCTAGCCGCGAACACGATCGAAGCCTACGGGCGAGACCTGGACTGCTATCTCGGTTTTCTGGAGACCGACAATATCCCGTTTCACTCGGTCATTCGTCCGACGATCGGAGCCTACATTCGGAGCATCAGTCAGCTCGAGGTTCCGAGGGTTTCGAGAAAGGGGATGGAAGCAAGAAGCACTCTCGCGAACGCCACTCTGCAACAGCACCTCACAGTGGTTCGCCTCTTTCATGACTTCCTACTCGAAGAACGAGTCTGTACGAGAAACCGTCTGCGCCCGCTTATAGGCGGGCGGGGCCTAATCCAACGGCATCACCGGCTTCCGTGGATTCCAAGCGAGGAAGAGTGGCAGAACATTCTTCAGGTCTGTAAGCAGGAGCCGCTGCGAAATCGAGTGATGCTGGCGATGTCCTACGATCCAGCTCTCCGCCGCGAGGAGATCTGCTCGCTTGAAGTAGCCGACATCGATCCCGCACATCGCCTGCTGCGAATTCGGCTGGAGGTTACGAAGAACCGACGCGAGAGAGTGGTCCCATACTCGTTGGCAACGAGCGAGCTGTTTAGCAGGTATCTCCAAATGCGCCGCGAACTGAGCCGAGAACGCGGTCCGCTGTTCCTATCAGAGTCCTGTCGCAATTACGGAAAGCCAATCTCGATCTGGACCTGGTCCAAGACAATCGCTCGCGTGGCCGAGCGGTGCAATCTTCCCCGCTTCACTCCGCACACACTGCGTCATCTGTGTCTGACCGATCTGGCGAGGGCGAACTGGGACATTCACGAAATAGCGACGTTTGCTGGGCACCGCAGTCTACAGACGACCACGCTCTACATTCATCTGAGCGGTCGTGACTTGGCGAATAAGCTCGCTCGGGGGATGGCAGAGATACACGCGCGGCGCGTGG
>JAOAPV010000082.1 GCA_025463055.1 Candidatus Acidiferrum typicum | reverse complement strand
ACCGCTGTGGCACGGATGTTCGGCACCGCTGCCCGCGATGCGCATTCGCTCGACGAACTGCTCGGGACGGAAGCTGCACGCACAGTGCAACAGCTGATGCGGCGGTCGCTGCGCATGGGCGTGGTTTCGCGTGAAATTGAGACGGTGGTTGCCGGTCGCGTCCTGCACGCAGCGGTTACGGTTAGTTCACTTGGTCCGCGCCGCGCCAACACCGGTTTTGTTCTGGTGGTGGATGACTTGACAGAGATGCTGCGCGCGCAAAAATCCGCCGCGTGGCAGGAAGTGGCTCGGCGTATCGCTCACGAAATCAAGAATCCGCTCACGCCTATTCAGCTTTCTTCGCAGCGCCTTGTGCGGTTTTTGGACCGCCGCGAAACTGCCGATCCGGCCGCGCCGCCACGCGATCCCGAGCTTACGCGCCTGGTGCACGAATGTTCGCGCTTGATTGAGCGCGAAGTCTCCACGCTAGCGGCGTTGGTCAATGAGTTCTCTCAATTTGTGCGCTTCCCCGCGGCGAAGCTGGCTCCCGCGAGCGCTAATACGATCGTGCACGAAGCGGTCGAAGTCTTTTCCGGGCGGCTTGACGGTATTACCCTGAAAACAGCTCTGGCCGACAATCCGCTGAACGTGCGCGCCGATGCGGGTTTACTGCGCAGCGTCATCGTAAATCTGATCGACAACGCCGCGGAGGCGCTGGAGACCTGCTCGCTGCGCGAGATTACGGTCATCACGCGCGCGCATGATGACTCTGAGACCGTCGAAATCTGTGTACAGGACACCGGACACGGCATCTCTCCTGAGGACAAGGACAAGCTTTTCCTGCCTCATTTTTCGACCAAGGATCGCGGCACAGGCCTGGGCTTGGCGATCGCCGCGCGCATTGTGGCTGAACACGGCGGCAGCATTCACGTGGAAGATAACTTTCCGGTGGGCTCGCGCTTTGTGGTCGAACTGCCCGTGGCTGAGGCTACAACGGCGGCCGCTGAACGCGCCGGCGTGGAAACTTCGACATGACCACGCGACCACAGCTCCTGGTTGTTGACGACGAACCGGGAATCCGCGAATCGCTTTCGTCGATCCTGAAAGACGAGGGTTACGACGTTGAATCCGTGGGTTCCGCTGAGGAAGCGTTGGAGCGCGCCTCCAGCGGAGAGGTCGAAGTAATTCTGCTGGATGTCTGGCTGCCGGGTATGGATGGGCTCGAGGCTCTCAGCCGTTTGCAGGCATCGCAGCGTCCGCCCGCCGTAATCATGATCTCTGGCCACGGAACCATCGAGACCGCGGTGCGTGCCACAAAGCTCGGCGCCTTCGATTTCATTGAAAAGCCACTGTCGCTTGAAAAAATTATCGTTCTGGTTCGCAACGCGATTCAGCAGCGGCGGCTACAGGAAGAAAATCAGCTACTACGCAGCGAGCTGGGCTATCGCTATCAGGTCATCGGTGAAAGCGTACCCATGAAGGCGCTGCGGCAGCAAATTGCGGTCACTGCGCCGACTAACGGACGCGTGCTGATTTATGGAGAGAGCGGCACGGGTAAGGAACTCGTCGCGCGCGCGTTGCACGCCGCGAGCCTGCGCAGCAAAGGATTGTTCGTAGAGGTGAACTGCGCGGCCATTCCCGAGGAGTTGATCGAATCCGAGCTTTTTGGGCATGTAAAGGGTAGTTTCGCGGGCGCCGGTGAAGACAAAATCGGCAAATTCAAGAAGGCCGATGGCGGCACTCTCTTCCTCGACGAGGTCGGAGACATGAGCTTGCGCACGCAATCGAAAGTGCTGCGCGTGCTGGAAGAGCAGCGTTTTGAGCCTGTCGGTTCCAGCCAAACTCTGACCGTCGATGTTCGCGTTCTCGCGGCGACGAACAAAAATCTCGAGCAGGAGATTACACGTGGCGCCTTCCGCCAGGATCTTTTCTACCGCCTGAACGTAATTCCCTTCTTCGTGCCGCCGCTGCGCGACCGCAAAGAGGATATTCTGATACTCGCCAAGCATTTCCTGAACGAGTTTAGCGCCGCATACGGAAAGAAAACGCGCGAACTGACCGACCCCGCCATGGAGATTTTACTGCGGCACCCGTGGCCCGGGAACGTTCGCGAGCTTCGCAATTTGGTCGAGCGTCTGGTTATCATCTGCCCACAAGCACGCATCGAGCCGCATCACCTTCCGCCCGAGATTTTTCGCGGAGTGGCAGAAAGTCCTCAGCATCCCTACTCCACGCTGCACGAAGCGCGCAGCGCCTATGAGCGAGAATTTATCTTGCGCAAGCTGCAGGAAAACCGCTGGAACATGACGCAGACGGCGACGGCGCTGGGTCTCGAACGCAGCCACCTTTATCGCAAGATGAAATCGCTGGGCATCGCTGCACCGGACTAGAATACTTTCTCGTGTCCGCTAATAAAGGTCTCGAAGGTCGGGTCGGAGGAAAATAGTGTTTAAGCCGCTGAGAACTATAGCCGCTGTGTGTCTCGCGACAGCAACGTACTTCATTCCGATCAACGTGCTCGGACAAGAAAAAGAACTCCCGCCACAAGAAGTTGACATGCAATGGGCGGTGAAGGTCCCCACGCGCGATGGCGTCGCTCTAAATGCCACAGTTTTCAGGGCTCATGGGCAAAAGGAGCGCTTGCCTGTGGTCTTCACACTGACCCCCTACATTGGCGACAGCTATCTCGACCGCGCGATGTACTTTGCGCGACACGGGTATGTATATGCGCTCGTCGACGTGCGCGGTCGCGGAAACTCCGGGGGCAACTTCGCGCCGTTCGAGAACGACGCGCGCGATGGATACGACCTAGTCGAATGGTTTGCGAAACAGACGTGGTGCAATGGCAAGGTAGCGATGTGGGGCGGCTCCTACGCGGGCTTCGATCAATGGGCCACGCTCAAGGAGTTCCCTCCTCACCTCGCAACCATCGTTCCCGCTGCCGCGGCACACGCCGGAGTGGATTTCCCGTACGACTCGAATATCGGTTCGCTTTACCTGATGCAGTGGCTGTCGTTCACCAGCGGCGTCACCAGTAACGCCCACCTTTTCGGCGAGGAATCATATTGGGGGCCAAAATGGCGGGAAATGTATCGGCAGCACCTTCCATATAAGACTCTCGATACTTTGATCGGGAATCCTTCGCCAATGTTTCAAAAATGGATCGCGCATCCGATGGCGGACGCCTACTACGATTCGCTCGCTCCCAGTCCGGACGATTACAAAAAGATTGCCATCCCTATACTCACAATCACTGGAAGCTATGACGGCGACCAGCCCGGCGCGATGACTTACTATCGACATCACATGGAGTACGGCGGCTCTGACGCAAAGGCCCGCCATTACCTCGTGATTGGGCCTTGGGATCATGCCGGGACACGCACACCCAATCGTGAGGTGGGAGGACTGAAATTCGGGGAAGCTAGCATGGTCGATCTGAATAAGCTCCACCTCGATTGGTATGACTGGACGATGAAAAGCGGCTCGCGCCCTGCCTTCCTTGAGAAACGCGTCATGTATTACGTGATGGCCCAAGACAAGTGGAAGTCGGCGGACACCCTCGATGCGGTCGCCAACGATTCTCTCAAACTGGCGTTAAGTTCGAACGGAAATGCCGGCGATGTCTTTCAATCCGGCTCACTCACAAGCGACCATGCGGTCGGTCCCTCCGATCACTTTGTCTATGACCCGATGGACACGCGTTCAGGTGACGCCGAATCTTTTTCCGACCCGTCTTATCTCGCCTCCGGGCGTGGCGCTCTGAACTTGTATGGCCGAGGCGTGGTGTACCACAGCGCAGCCTCAGACCACGAGACCGAAATCAACGGCTACGCCAAGCTGCGCGTCTGGCTGTCCATGGACGTGCCGGACACTGATCTGCTGGCTAGCATTTACGAAGTTCGCGCGGATGGCGGCTCGGTGCTTTTGACGCAAGCGCAGATGCGCGCACGTTACCGTCATTCGCTCCGCAAGGCCGAACCGGTTCCGGTAAACAAACCAGAGCTGTACGAATTCCGCAATTTCATGTGGTTTTCTCGCAGACTGGAAAAGGGCTCGCGAATCCGTTTGGTGCTGGAGTGCCCCAATTCCATTCAGGTTGAGAAGAACTACAACAGCGGCGGCGACGTGGCCAGCGAATCTGGCAAGGATGCGAAGACGGCGCACATCACCCTCTTCCACGATACGAGCTACACTAGTGAACTGGAACTCCCAGTCGTTAAGCCGTGACGCCACCAACTGCAAAAGCCGAACCGAATAAGCGCGCCCCTCGGGCGGGGTTCGTCGCTATCGTGGGCAGGCCCAACGCGGGCAAGTCGACGCTGCTCAATCGCCTCGTCGGTCAGAAGATCGCCATCGTCACTTCCAAGCCGCAAACTACGCGAAACCGCATTCAAGGTATCGTGACGCAAAAACGCGGACAAATCGTTTTCATCGATACACCCGGGCTGCACGACCCGGATTCCGCGCTCGGCCGGCAGATGATGCGTGAAGTGGCCGCCGCTATTGAGGGCATCGATCTCCTGCTGCTCATTGTGGACGCCAGCCGGGTCTCGGAGCAGGCCGACTCGATGCTGCTTCAGAAAGCGCAGCGCTACCCTGGAAAAACAATCCTGGTCTTGAATAAGGTCGACGCCGTTCCAAAAGCTCAGCTGCTTCCGATGATTGACCGTTTCAGCAAACAGTTTGATTTTGCCGCCATCGTTCCCATCTCGGCGCTCAAAGGAACGGGTTTGGATCCGTTGATTGACGAAATCTTCCGGATTCTTCCCGAGAACCAGCCGTATTTTCCGGAAGACCAAGTCACCGATCAGCCCGAGCGATTTCTTGCCGCCGAAATCATTCGAGAGAAAGCTATCCGCGCCTTGCACCACGAACTGCCCTACGCGCTGGCCGTCTTCGTCGAGAAATTCGAAGAAACACCGAGACTGCTGCGCATCGAGGTCGTCCTCAATGTCGAGCGCGATACGCAGAAGAAAATTCTCATTGGGCACAAAGGCGCGATGCTAAAGAAAATCGGCACGGAAGCGCGCAAGGAGCTGGAATCTCTCCTGGATACGAAGGTTTTTCTGAGCTTGTTTGTAAAGGTCGCGAAAGATTGGCGAGAGAATCCTCAGCGCGTCCGCGAACTCGATTGGCACTTTCAACTTGAGGGGCTGAGCACAGCGCAAGCGGACCAAAGTGAAGAGCCGCCAACGGAAACTGAGTGAGCGGCAACTCTATTTCGCTGAAACCGTAGCCGCCGGGCGTTTGCGAATGCGCAACCGCAGAACCTTTCGCTGATTCGCTTCCAGAACCTCGAATCGATAGCCCTCGATGTCCACCTTGTCTCCAGGCGCTGGAACTTTTCCGGAAACATGACTCAGCAAGCCGGCAATGGTGGTAACGGCTTCATCCGCTTGGTCTCCAAAGTGAATACCCAGCAGATCCTCCACGTCATCAATGGACATGCTTCCGCGCATAACCAATCCTCCGTCCGGCTCACGCACAACGTCGGGGGCGGGCTGCTTGCTGTCGCGTCCGCTCTCGCCAACAATTTCCTCGACGAGGTCCTCGACCGTGGCGAGCCCGGCGACTAATCCATGCTCGTCGATCACAATGGCCATAGGATGATTCTTCTGCCGCATCTCGCGCAACAATTCCGACCCCGGCTTCGTCTCCGGAATGAACATCACGGGATGCGCCAGCTCGCGAACCTTGCGCCTCGGCAAATCCTGGTCCGCGATGTGCAATAGGTCCTGCGCAAAGGCCACGCCGAAGATATCGTCCAGCGATTTCTCGTAAACCGGCATGCGCGCAAAACGTGTCTCCACGACTTTCGCGTGCAATTCTTCCAGCGTGGCATCCGCGGCAATGGCAACGATGTCTGGCCGCGGGGTCATTACTTCACGCACGCGCTTATCGCTGAATTCCACCACTTGCTCGATCAAGTCGCCTTGCTCCGGCTCGATGATTCCTTCTTCTTCCGCAGCCTCGACAAGGGCTTCGATGCCTTCTTCCGTGCGCTGCTCTTCCGTGCGCTCCTTCTCATATTCGGAAATTCTAGCGAGCGACTCTGCCCCTTCCAGGAAAACCCGCACGGGCCAAACCAGCCACATGGCCGCGCGAATCAGCGGCAGAAGCGGAAGCAGCCATCGACCGGTCGTGCGATACAACAACATGTCCGGTATGAAATGCATCAAGATGACGACTTCAAGTGTGAGGAAAACAATAAATTCCAGGAACGATTCCCATGTGCCCGGAACGAAATACACGACGCCGCGCGTCGTCTCCAAAACCAAAAACGCCAGCCAGAAGTGCCCGAGGATGCGAAACGTGCGTCCGCCGCTGCGCCGGTTAATTTTTAGCTTCGGCTCAATTTCCGCTTCGAAGATCTCCAGGTGTTCGTGGATGCGCCCGGTGGTCATGCGCCCAAGCTCGCGATAAATCAGCGTAAGGTAAGAAAATATTGGCAGGCCGAGGGCCAGCAGCAACGTTGCAAGGGTGTAGGCCCAGAAGAAGTACTTCACGTGAGTCCCAGCTTTCGCCGCAATCGCTGTTCGACGCGATCCATCTCCCCGCGGTCCGCCTCGTGGTCATATCCCAGCAGGTGCAGCACGCCGTGAAGAGTCAGAATCTGGAGCTCGCTCGGAAACGTGCGACCAAGCTTTTTGGCGTTGCGGCGCGCGGTGGAAGGCGATATCGCGACGTCGCCGAGAAAATATCGAGTTCTCGCGGTCCGCTTCGTTTGTCTTATCTGTGGCCTGCGTTTCGTCGGCAATGCTGCGGGCTTGCTGCGCTTAATGGCCGGAAACGACAGGACGTCGGTGGGCCCCTTCTTCTTCCGAAACACCTGATTCATCCGCGCGATCTCCGCATCGCTAACGAGACAAATGGTGACGTCCGCCCCTGTGATCCCAAGTTCCCGCTGCACGCGAGCCAGAAATTGCCCCAGTGGCCGCTGTGCCACGCGCACAGCCCGCTGGCGGTCTAGGATCATCCTCGCAGGATTTCTTTGGCCTGCTCTTTGCCGGATTCAGCGCGCGCCTCGGCTCTTCCGTTCCCACCGCTGCTACGTTGTGGCTGCGAGCCGTCGTACTCTTCGTAGGCGCGGATAATCTGCTGCACCAAATTGTGCCGTACCACGTCTTTTTCGCTGAACTGCGCTACGCCGATGCCCTCGATCTTGCCGCAGACGTCCAGCGCCTCCACCAATCCAGACTTCTTCCCGGCCGGCAAATCAATCTGCGTAACGTCGCCCGTGACCACGGCCTTTGAGTTGAAGCCCAGCCGCGTCAAAAACATTTTCATCTGCTCGCTCGTCGTATTCTGCGCTTCGTCCAGGATAACGAACGAGTCGTTCAGCGTACGTCCGCGCATAAAGGCCAGCGGCGCCACTTCAATGATGCCCTTCTCCAGAAAACGATCGAGCTTATCTGCATCGAGCATGTCGTACAACGCGTCGTACAAAGGCCGCATGTAGGGATCGATTTTTTGCTGCAGCGTGCCCGGCAGAAAGCCCAGCCGCTCCCCAGCTTCCACGGCCGGCCGTGCCAAAATGATCCGGTTCACTTGCTTCGTAAGCAACGCGCTCACCGCCATCGCCACGGCGATGTACGTCTTCCCCGTACCGCCGGGGCCAACGGCAAACATCATGTCGTGCTTTTCAATCTCCTCCATATAGCGCCGCTGGCTCGCGTTTTTCGGTGTAACCACCTTCTTGCCGAACGAACGCGCCCGGCCATGCTCAAACATCCCTCGCGGCGATTCGTGAGGCTCCTCGGTGGCCACGCGCATCAGCGACTTCACTTCCGCGCTCGAGAGCTCGCGCCCGTGCCGAGTCAGATGGTTATATTCTTCAATGATTTTAACGGCCTGATCGACGCTGTCCTGTTTGCCTTCAATGGTCAATCGGGTGTCGTTCAGATGCGTGCGCACCTGCAGCACGTCCTCGAGCAGCCGCACATTTTCATCCAATGTGCCAAATAAAGGTTCTATTTTTCCGGAGATGTGAACGGTACGTCGCATCCAATTGGAGGGTTTTGGTTCTAAAGAGACTGGGTGGCCGATGGTGGATTCCTCCTGCTGTCCGTTAGCCGCTTCTTGCGTTCAACCTGGCGCAGCCAACTCTCGGAGAAACTTCTTACACCCTAACCCACCCGTGTTTCAGGGTCAAGGCATACCGGGTTCTTCCGACGTCAAGAGTTTGACGCGAAACTCAAAGGGTGGCAAACGTGTGTCGGCCCTCCGTCGGTAACGCCTTTTAGCTTTGCAGACTTAAATCCGCTTCGTCCCTTAACTCATTTAGTTTCGTATACGCGAGAGAAGCGCTGCGCATTCAGCTTTTGGGCAAAGGCGTGTACATTACCGAGCCAGGACGCCCTGTGCGTAACTCGATTTGTGCCCCGGCGATAATTCGCGTGCCGCTGGACAGGCTGGAGAAGCGCCTAGAAGTGGCTAGCAAGTAGAAATCGGCTGGCGACACACACGAAGGTGGCAGCAATTTCCCAGCCCACGCCCTTAGTGTCGCTTCTTGATCGCCAAACGAATCGCCTCTTCGGCTAGCGGCGACATCACTGCGTATCCTTTGGCGTTGGGGTGCAGGCCGTCTTCGCTCAAATCCCGTTGCAACATGCCCTGCTCGTCCACCGTGGCCGAGAAATAATCTAGGTACGTGTGTCCGTTTGCCGCCGCGTATTTTTTGATCCAAGCATTTAGCTCCAGAATTTTCTCTGGTGGCCGGTTAGTACGCATATCCAGCGCATTACCCTGCCGGTCGTGTCCGTAATTGCTGACCGGCAGTACCGAGGCCAGCACCACGCGGATCTTGTTCGCCTTCGCCAACTCCGCCATCGATGCCAAGTTCGCTTCGATTTGCCCCAGCGTCATCGGCCCGGTATTTCCCGCAATGTCGTTTGTGCCCGCTAATATCACCACCGCCTTCGGCTGCAGCGCAATCACATCGGGACGAAAGCGGATCAGCATCTGAGGTGTTGTCTGCCCGCTGATCCCGCGGTCAACGTACTGTTTCCCCGGGAAAAATCCACCGTACTCTGGGCTAACCCAGGCATCGGTAATCGAATCGCCCATAAACACGACGCGTAGCTCGAATTTGGCAGGTGCCACCAGGGCCGCATTGGCTTCCGCGTAGCGCGCGAGATTGGGCCAATCGTGCAAAATTTTGTCGGCTCGCGTCAGCCTTTCGGTCAGAACCGGCAAATCCGCGCAATCCGCAGACGCCCCGTTTGATCGACCGCCCTGCGCGCTTCCCGCGACCTGCGCGCTCGCAATTCCGCTCGCAAGCACGAATGCAACTGCGGTTACCCTGATCATTCTCAACGTCATGGTCATTAAATTCTCCGCGCGTCGAGCCTATAAGAAACTCTCTTTTCTCTCAAGCGTTCCCACTGCAGCGCTCGCGGACGGCTGTACAACAAACCACTCAAACCTGTACCTCCGTCCTATGGACGCGAACCATGGACAGCCCCACGATTCCCGATATAGCCCGATTAGAGGTTTCTAACCTGAGACCCGGAGGGGGATTCAGTGCGGACATCAACATTATCGAAAATTGCGTTGCCGGCCATAGCTGCATTACTTCTGCTTCCAATTTCGCATGCGCAGAGCGCAACCCAGTCCGACACGTCTGCCGCGCCTGCTTTGTGGAAGATCAACTGCCCCGGCGTTCCGAATGTGCCCATGACCTCGGATGCCGAGCAGTCCATGCCTCTGCAAATTGTGGCCGCCCTGAAGTGCGGCGAAGAAGTAACCGTGCTCGATAATACTGAAGGTTATACCGCAAGAATTAAGAATGCAGATGGGCAAACCGGCTATGTCGCGGCGATGTACCTCAAGAAACTTTCAGCACCGAAGCGTACACAGCGCGCGAAGTCCGCAGCGCTCGCAAATGGTGTATCGCGCTGGGAGGAAGGCGCGCCCGGCTGCGATCAATTCATGAACAACGGCAGGCTGGTTGAGTCGCTAACCGTGAACGGGGTTACCGTGCAAGTTTCCTTACACGATAGCGGATGGAAGCTGCGCGCGAATGTCGCGATTGCGAATGAGAGCCCCGGGTCCATCGGCATCGATCCTTCGAAATTCATATTGGACGAAGTTGGCGCGCACGGCAGGCCGCTCTTCTATCAAGATCCCGAAGAGTTGGCGAAGAACGTGACCCATCAGGTGCTCTGGACTGAAACCACGGCCGGCCCTGCAAACGTGCCCTCGCAATCTTCGTCGGCAGTTATCAATGCCACCAATATTGACTACAGAGCATCCGCTGTCCCTACCGTTTCGGCACCCAATTATTTGGTCCAGCATCAATCCGCGGAAGACGACGCCGTGCGCAAGCAAGGCAAACAAACATTGGTCAATACCGCTGAACAAATTCGCGCGTTGGCTTTGAAATCCGGCGCGATTGAGGCGGGCAGCAAGGTTTCCGGCGCGGTGTGGTTCGAGCGTGGCAAGAACCCGCGGCAATTGATGTTGCGCATTCCGATCGAAAACCAGATGCTGGAATTTCCGCTTTCCTTCAAACAATAAAGATAGGTGGATTCACGGTTGAAGAGTTGGCCTGACCTCATGCGGCGACAGAACGATGTGACGCAACCGCTTTCCACTTTCCGTTCTGCTTAACGAACGTATCCGTGAAAATTATGTTGGTAGCGAGCGGGCCGCCCAAAAAACTTCCTGCTTGCGCCGAGCTGCCGATCACGACCGCGGCGTCGCCGTAAAGATGAACATGCATGTCGAAAAGTTTTAGTGAGTCCAGCTTCAAATCGCCCGACTTCAAAACGGAAAACACGCCTTCTTTGTCGGTCCTATGACTGTGTTCATCGGTGTCGACATACGTGTCAGCGAAGATGGAGTCCAGAGTCGCGATGTCAGACTTCACGAGAGCTTCCACCCACTTATTCTCAACGTCAATGAGCGCGCGTGTCGCCGCATCATTTCCCTGCCTTGCCTGCTTTTCCTGAGCTCCTGCGAATCCCCCAACCGCCAAAGCCAACAGCAAGACTGGAGTTGTGTATTTCACGGCTCCTCCTCCTGGACGCGGATTGTGGTCTCGACTTCGTCATGCGTCAAGCGGGAGTTTGGCGCGCGCCAGCGAGCATTCTTCATGTCGCGCTTGCTGCAAAGTATCTGCAGCCTCGCCGACGATAATCATCCGGCAGTATAATTTTCCAGCATGCTCAAACCTTCAGCCGATGCCACGCGATTCCAGCGCGCGAGCGATCAATCGCTTCTCGTTTACTTCGGTCATCAAATCACGCTTGAGGCTCACGACCGCATTCGAAAATTGCTGCGCCTGCTCGAGATGGAACCTATTGCAGGCGTGCGCAACCTGCATCCTGCATATTGCTCGGTATTGATCAAGTTTGATCCGCTGCACCGGGATCACGATGAATTGGAACAGATCCTCCTGCGTTATATCGAGGGGCTCGAAAACGTGAGCCTGCCGCAGCCACGTGAAGTGGAAATCCCGGTGTGTTATGGCGGAGAGCACGGCCCAGACTTGAACGAAGTAAGCGCAATACATTCGATGAGCCCCGAGCAGGTCGTCGCGCTGCATTCCTCAACCAGCTATCTGGTCTATTTCCTAGGTTTCGTCCCCGGATTCGCATATCTCGGCGGACTGCCCGAAGCTCTACTGACCCCACGCCTCGCAACGCCACGGCGCATCGTGCCGGCCGGCAGCGTCGGAATCGCTGGCAATCAAACCGGTATCTACCCTGTTGCGACGCCGGGCGGCTGGCGATTGCTTGGGCGCACTCCCATCCCAATGTTTCGCCCCGATCGCAACGACTTGAGCTTCTTGTCGATCGGGAATCGCGTCCGGTTTATGCCAATTTCTCCAGAGAAATTCGCGGCACTGGAGCGCGCGTGAACGAGATTCACGTGCAAGCTCCTGGCCTCCTCACCACGGTACAGGATTTGGGGCGAGAAGGCTTCGGTCCCCTCGGCGTCTCGCCTTCCGGCGCAGCCGATCCGGTTTCCCTTCGGCTGGGAAATCGGTTGGTGAGCAACCCGCAAGGCGCGGCCGCTCTGGAGATGACGCTGCTGGGCGGTACGTTCCTGTTCGCCCAACGCGCCATTATTGCGTTAACCGGTTCCGATTTTGGCGCGACGACCGATGGCATGCCTCTCGATCATTCCTCAGCGGTTGAAGTTAGCCGAGGTCAAACCGTTCGTGTTGGTTCGACACGCTCGGGTGCGCGCTGTTATTTATGCATCCAGGGCGGGATCGTTGTGAAGCCGTTTTTAGGCAGTTGCTCCACGCATCTGCTGAGCGGTCTCGGAGGTTACGAAGGTCGAGCGTTGCGCAAAGGCGACGTGTTGCGCATCAGGCCTGAAATCGCGCCATTTCGAAAGAGAACAATAGTCGCGCGAGCCTCGGAGCAACTGTCACCTCGCAAAGTGTTGCGGGTGACCCCTGGCCCTCAAAGCGACTGGTTTCCAGAACCATCACTGCAAGCGTTCTACGCAGGCATGTATCGCGTCGCGGAAGAATCAAATCGCATGGGTCTTCGCCTCGAAGGCCAGCCCATTGCACGCGAATCCGCGGGCGACATGATCACGGAGGGTGTCTCCATCGGCGCAGTCCAGATCACAGCGGGAGGCTTGCCGATTATCTTGTTCGTGGAACAGCAGACCACTGGCGGCTATGCGAAAATCGCCAACGTGATTTCCGCCGATCTGCACAGCCTCGGTCAACTTCGTCCGCGTGACGAAATTCGTTTCGAACAGGTCGAGTGGGAAATGGCACGCTCTCTGCTGCAGGAACAAGAAAAGCTGCTGGCGTCAGAGGATCTGATTTTGGAATGAAACGCATCGACCTGAATTGCGACATGGGCGAACTGCCCGAGGCCCTCGCCGATGGCACTCAGGAAGCCCTGATGCCCTCGTTTACCTCGATCAACGTAGCCTGTGGTGGCCACGCGGGCGACGAGCAAACCATGAAGGCAACAATCGAGCAGGCACTTCGTTGGAACCTGGCCATCGGTGCGCATCCTGGCTATCCTGATCGCGCAAATTTCGGTCGCCTCGAAATGAACCTCTCGCCGCAAGCGATATCCGACTTCGTATACCAACAAGTCCGAACTCTCGCCGGAATTGCGGGTCAGTGCGGAGTCCAACTCACGCACGTTAAGCCCCACGGTGCGCTTTACAATCAAGCGGTGCACAATCGCCAGCTTGCTCAAGCGATTGCAGACGGCGTAATCCGATGGCGACGCGACGTGGTACTCGTTGGCTTAGCGGGTTCGCCCATGCTCGAGGTCTTTCGCGATGCTGGCTTCCCCATCGCCGCCGAAGCGTTCGCTGACCGCCGCTATGAGCCAGATGGAACGCTATGCTCGCGAAAATATGAGGACGCCCTAATCCACGATCCAGGAGAAGCTAGCCGCCAAGCCTTGAGCATCGCTCAGACCGGCATCGTGACTGCTCGCAACGGAAGGCAGGTTGCAATCACCGCCCAAACCATCTGCATCCACGGTGACACTCCCGGCGCCCCGCAAATTGCCGCCGCGGTAGCCAAAGCTCTGCGCGACGGCGGGCTGACACTTACTCCGCTCGCACCGTGACCTCTGCGCTCCAATTCGCTGTAACCTTGCGTTAACTCTTTCTTTTTCTTCCGCTCACAAAAACAAAAAGGCGGGCCGCCATTAAGCGACCCGCCGCAAAAGTCCCAAGTTAAAATTTATTCAAATTTTTCCGTCATCAACGGAAACTGCAATTTCGCCTTCGCCAGCGATTTCACTACCAAACCTTCCGCCGATTCCGACGTGGTGTTGCGCGCTGTGGCCATCTCACTGACTAGCAAATACTTGGCGCGCTCCAACATTTTCTTTTCGCGGAAGGAAAGCGGCTTGCTCCTGCTGAGGGAAACCAAACTCTTGAGGACTACGGCGACTTCCAGGAGAGAACCCGTGCGCATGCGCTCGGAATTTTCTTTGAAGCGGTGCTTCCAATCGTGGTGCGAATTCAGCTTGCCCTTTTCAAGGAAGCCCAGCACCTTAGTCGCGTCGTTAGAACGAATTACAGCTCGCAGTCCAACGGACTCTGCGTTTGACTGTGGCACCATTACTCGCAAGCCACTCGAAACAATGCGAATCATGTAGTACCGTTCCGTGCGTCCGTTCAAAACTCCATAACTAATTTGTTCGACTAAGCCCACTCCGTGGTTCGGATATACAACCTTATCGCCGATTTTGTAATCCATAGCTTCGGTTGCCCCCCTAGGCATACACCGATTACTGTAAGCCTTTGTGTTCCATGAGTCAAGGTATATCCTCTGGAATCAGGAGCTTAGGGATTTCCACATACCGTTTTGGCACCAGAATTGCTCTTCGTGCCAAGCGCCCTCCCGCTGCCCTGTCCAAATCCTCGCCATCGCATTTGCGCGAGGGAGCACGAGTAACTGATCAGCATACCGAAGGAACGCAATTAGGACGCGAACGCGCGCTAGCATCTGCGCTAAAATCCTCTGCGTGTTCATCTTAGCCCTCGACACATGCGACGCCCGCGGCGGGGTCGCGCTCTTGCGCGATGACGTCCTTCTCCAGGCCGAAGCCCATAGGGTTCCTGAGGACTACTCCTCCTGGCTTCTCCCCGCTATCACCCGTGTTCTAACGCCCGCAGCCTTAACCCTTGCTGAAATAGAGCTCTACGCCGTCGCAGCAGGCCCCGGCTTCTTCACCGGTGTACGCGTGGGGCTCACCACTGTGAAGGCTTGGAGCGAGGTCCATGGCCGGCCTATCGCCGCAGTTTCCCGCCTCGAAGCCGTAGCTGCCGAGAGCACCGGCTCCGCTCCCTACGTTGCTGCCTTCATTGACGCTCGCCGCAGCCAGCTCTACGCCGCTTTGTATCGCCGCCAGGCCACTGCGCTCGAGCGCCTGGAGGAGGAAATGGTCATATCCCCCGACAAGTTTCTCGATTGGTGTATTGCCAAAGCGGGTCCAGAAAAGATCGATTGGGTTTCCACCGATCCCGAGTGCCTAACGCAAACGCCCGAATGGGCTTCCCGAGTCAGCCAACTCGAAGCCGTTCAAGGGATTTCCTCGCTGCTCGCCCCACGCATCGGCCAGATCGGCTTCCGCCTCGCCCAACAGGGCCGCCTTACCGACGCCCTGTCTCTAGACGCCAATTACATCCGCCGCTCCGACGCGGAAGTGTTCTGGAAGGGCCCGTCCCCCCGTGGCCACTGACGATAAAGGGACGGACTCCATTGCATTGAAGGTACGCGCTTTCCGTCCCTCCGACGTCGTATCTATCTCCGAAATTCTGCGCGACTCTACCGAAGCCGCCCAGTGGCCGTCCGAAAGTCATGCAAAATTAGCTGCTACTCCTGGCGGCGTTTTTCTTGTGTGCGAAACAATCACCCGCCTCGTCGGCTTCCTGGCGGCCCGCCAAGTCGCTGACGAGGCGGAAATCCTCAACATCGCCGTCTATTGCGATTTCCGCCGCAAAGGCGTCGCCTCCACACTCCTCCTTGCCGCCCTCGATAATTTCCGCCGCTCCGCAATTACGCGCGTCTTCCTCGAACTCCGCGAATCCAACCAGCCAGCCCGCGCTCTGTACGAACGCCACGGTTTCGTACCCGCCGGCATACGTAAGTCATACTACCGTGACCCAACGGAGCATGCTTTGTGCATGCAGAAAAAACTCACAGACCCGTCGCACTAGGACGAAATTACCAGACCTTCCCCCTTGATTCCGCCGCTCGTTGTGTTAACGTCCGTTCATGAAGTAGCCACACCACAATTCGCGCAGAGGAGGGCCAATGGCAACAGCGCAACGGTACCCTCGGGACATACTCCTGGAAACAGACGCCGAGTATCAGCGTCTGGCCGAGCAACACTCAAAGTACGAAGCAGAACTGCAAAAACTCTCCGCAACTCCCTACCTGAATTCCGAAGACCTGTTAGAAGAAATCAAGCTAAAGAAAATGAAGCTGTACTGCAAAGACGAGATGGAGCGTATCGCGTCCCGTATCCATCGCGCCCGCGCCCACTCCCAATAGCGCGTTTTCTCCATCTTTATGCTACGTCGCGCCGGCTTTGACCACTTATGGCCAAACACAGCGCGTTCGGTGCGGTGTGCTAAAATCCGCGTTGGAGTCGCAGATGCCGCAAAACCCAATCGTGAAGGATCTTGACATCCTCGGCGGTGAGCCCGCCTTCCGGGGTACGCGTGTACCGTTTAAGATTTTGATCGAGTACTTGGAAGGGGGCGACACGCTCGATGCGTTTCTCGAACAATATCCGAGCGTAAGCCGCGAGCTCGCCGTCGCGGCTATCGAAGAAGCGCGCTCCAGCCTAGTTTCACGTCTTGAATGAGACTTTTGATTGACGAGTGCGCGCCAAGCGCCCTCCGGAACGCTCTCGCTCGACGCGGACACCATTGCCGAACGGTTCAGGAAGTGGGCTTGGTCCGGAAAAAAGAATGGTGAGCTCCTGAATCTGGCTGAAGACGCGTTTGATGTTCTGATCACCATCGACACAAATCTCCGTTACCAGCAAAACCTAACGGGACGCAAAATAGCCATTCTGCTTCTTCTCCCGGTCGAATCGGCTCGAGATTCTCAGCGGCCATTTCTCGGCGTGCGCAGACGCACTCGAGACGGTCAAACCAGGGGATTTTATTGAAGTAGGCGATGTGAGTTGACGAGGGTCCGCTCCCAGCTCAGAAGGTGGCACAGCACACATGTTCCTAGCACCCGAACCCGCAGGTCGAAGGCTATGATATTGTCGGTAAAGCATGGTCAAGGAAGGCTACTACTTCGGGCTGCCCCCTCTCGCGCTTGGCGCAGCCGCGCTGTTCCTGCGCTGGACTGTCGCCGGCATCGTCCTTCTCTGCCTCACGGCCTTCATCTTCTATTTCTTTCGGGATCCCGAACGCGTCATCCCCGCTGACGCCGGCGCCATCGTCTCCCCCGCCGACGGTCGCGTCGTCGTCGTCACTGACGAGGAAAACGCCGGTCGCCCCGGCAAGCGCATCAGCATCTTTCTCGCCATCTGGAACGTGCACGTCAATCGCTCCCCTGCTGCCGGCATCATCACAAAAATGAACTACTGCCCCGGTAAATTTTCCGCCGCCATGCGCGAGTGCGCCTCTACCGACAACGAGCAAAACCTAATCACGCTCGCCACCGACACCGGCGAAATCATCTTTAAGCAAATCGCCGGACTAATCGCCCGTCGCGTAGTCTGCTGGAAAAAACCCGGCGACCGCGTAGCTCGCGGCGAACGCATCGGCCTCGTACGCTTCGGCTCACGCGCCGACCTCTGGCTCCCACGCGATTCCGAACTACTCATCAAAGTAGGCGACCACGTCGCAGGGGGCTCGAGCATCGTCGCGTACTGGCCGCCGCGCGCTAAATCGACGCAGCCTCGCGCCACGCAAAAACAAGTTTCCTCGGAAGAAAATCTATCACCGGCTGAGAAGCGGACATAGCATGGCTGAATTCGAGCAGCAAGAAATTCCCTTCAAGGAACGCCGCCTGCGCAGCACGAAACTTCGCCGCGGCATTTTCTTGCTTCCCAGTATGTTCACCGTTGCCAATCTGCTCTGCGGCTACTATGCCTGCGTCGCCTCGCTTACCGGCGGCTTCGACCAGTTCGACCGCGCTGCTAAAGCCATCGGCTTCGCCATCCTCTTCGACTCGCTCGACGGCCGCGTCGCCCGCATGACCGGCACCACTTCCGAATTCGGCGTGCAGTTTGACTCTCTCGCCGACGTTGTCAGCTTCGGTGTCGCACCTGCCCTCATGGCCTACGCCTGGGGCGTACGCAGCCTGCCCGGACAAGACACGCTCGCCGTTGAACAAATTAGCCAGTTCGGTTGGATTTGCTGTCTCACCTTCTTAATTTGCTGCGCCTGGCGGCTCGCGCGCTTCAACGTGCAAGGCATGGCCCCCGGCAGCTCCAAATATTTCGTGGGCCTCCCGACTCCCGCCGCCGCCGGCGTAATTGCGGCGTTCGTGCACGGGCTAAAAACTCCGATACACGACGAGCGCTGGGCCATGGGCTGGCTCGTCCTCGCGGCAGTTCTCGGCGTGCTGATGACCAGCACCGTTCGCTACTACAGCTTCAAAGACGTCCCCTGGACCCGCCGTCAGCCTTCTCTCGCTATCGTTCTTCTCTGCCTATTCGTCGCCGTCGTCTGGAAGTATTCCGAAGTCGTCCTAACCCTCTTTGCGTCGAGTTACGTCGTGGGCGGCTTGGTCTTGCAAATCGTTCGCGCTCTCCGCCACCGCGTCGCTTCTTCGCGTACCGCGTGATTCATGTCCACACCTCGGGAATCCCAACGCATCGTAATCGCCGGCGCATCCTCGCTCCTCGGCGCCGAACTCAAGTCCTTGCTCGAAGAAAGCCGCTTCGCCAGTTGGGATCTGTCCCTAGTCGATGAAGAAACGGCCGTCGGCACACTGACCGAAGCAGGTGGCGAGCCCGCCGTAATCCAACCCGTCGAGGAAGGCACCTTCGCCCGCGCAAAAATCATCTTCTTTGCTGGCTCCCCGGCATTCAGCGAACGCAATCTTCCCGCCGCGCGTGATTCCGGCGCCTTCGTGATCGATCTGTCCGGCGCCGCCCTCAACGTTGACCATGCGCGCCTCTGGTTCGCTCTCGACGACGTCGCCGAAGTCTCGCCGCCAAGAAAAACTCTGTACGCGGTCCCTTCCGCTGCCGGCCTCGTCGCCGGCAAGCTTCTCGACGCTCTCGGTCGCGCGGCCCTTTCCCGTCTGGCCATAGTTTTCTTCCGCCCCGTTTCCGAAGCCGGCCGCACAGGCATCGAAGAGCTCGAAGCGCAAACGTCGCAGCTTCTCTCCTTTCAATCCGTAGGCCAGCCGATCTTCGACACGCAGGTCGCCTTCAATCTGCTAGACCATTTCGGCGCAGCAAGCCGCGAGAATCTGAAGGCTGTTCGCGACCGCATTCGCCGCGAAGCATCCTCAGCAGCCGCACAATCCGTACCGGCCACGAAGGTTTTGCCTTCAATTCAAGTGCTGCACGCTCCCGTTTTTTACGGCTACACTTTCGTAGCTAACTCCGAACTGAAGCCCGGCCAAACTCGCGAAGCCCTCGTCGAAATCCTGCGCAAGAGCGGCTTTTCCCTGGAAATCGCGGAGTCCTCGCCGCTAGGCAATGTCGTCGCCGCAGGCGATTCCGCAGTTCACTTGGCTCTTCCTGAAGACGATCCCGCTCAGCCCGGCACTTGGTGGCTGTGGGGAGCAGCGCATAATATTCGCTTGCCCGCGGCCACCGCGATCAAGCTCGCTGAGAAACTCGTCGCATGAGGAAACACCTCATACTGATACTCACGCTCGCCGCCACTTCGTTATGCTTTGGTTGCGGCTATCGCGTCGCCAACCGCAGCGATGCCCTGCCGAAAAATATTCATGTCATCGCCGTTCCCGCGCTCGAGAACGCCACCACCGGCTACCGCATCGAGCAAAAACTCACCTCCGCAACCGTCCACGAATTTCTCGCCACCACGTCCTACAAAATTACCTCCGAGCCGGGCAGCGCCGACGCCGTCCTGCGCGGAAAAGTCCTCACCCTGGAAGCCGTCCCGCTGCTCTTCGACACCCGGAGCGGCGCGGCAACCACCATGCTGGTCACCGTCCGCTGCGAGGTCACCCTGACGCAAACCGATACGCAAAAAGTCCTCTTTCACACCGATAAATTCGTCTTTCGCAACGAATACGAAATCTCCACCAACGTAAAAAGTTTCTTCGAGGAACAAGATCCAGCCCTGGATCGCCTAGCCAAAGATTTCGCCCAGCGCCTGGTAGCCTCCGTAACCGAAAATTTCTAATAGCGCGGGCCGTTGCCTGTCCCCGTGCCGCGTGTTCTCTGTGGCTTTTCTCTGTGCCTTCTGTGTTAAAGCTTTTTCTTTCTTCCAGCCCTCGTGTTTCCCTCCCACCGAAAACAAAGTAAACTCTCCTTTCGCATGCCCCGCGTCTCCCACGAAGAACTCCTTGCCCGCCTAACCAAAGGCAAACCCATTCCCGCCCTTCTGCTACTCGGCGACGAACCCTTCCTCCGCGATGCCAGCCGCGCACAATTAATCGACACCTTTGTCCCCGAAGCCGCCCGCGCCTGGGCCGTCTCCCGCTACTCCGCCGATCGCAACGAGACCCAAGACGCCCTAGAGCAAGCGCAAACTCTCCCGATGCTCGCCCCGCGCCAGGTCGTCCTGCTCCACGACGTCGAAAAAATCGAAAAGCTCGGCGAGAAAAATCGCGACGCCGCAGTCGAGCAACTCGAAGCCTACCTGGACAATCCCGCGCCATTCACCGTGCTAGTCCTGGAAGCCACCGCCCTAGACCAGCGCATGAAATTGGCCAAGCTCCTAGCCGACAAAACTCTAGTAGTCGACGTAGGCTTAGGTGAAGACCTCGAGGCGCGCCAAGCCGCCGCTGTTCCACTCGCGCGCGCCATGGCCAAAGAGCAAGGTGTGGAGTTCGAAAAAGGCGCCGCCGAAGATCTAGCCGAGTTCGTCGCCGCCGACCTGATGCGCCTCAAAACCGAAATCGACAAGCTGGCAACCTACGTAGCGCAACGGAAATTGATCCGGCGACAGGATGTCACCGCATTGGTAATTTCTGAAAAAACCACCACGGTCTGGGAATTGGCCGACATGCTAGCCACCCGCCAGGGCAAGCGCGCGCTCGAGTTTCTCGACTGCCTCCTTCGCGAAGGCGAAGAACCTCTGCAAATGCTCGGCGCCATCACCTGGATGTACCGCAAGCTAATCGAAGCCAGCGAGCTAAAAGGCATCTCCAACGGCTACCAAGCCGCCCGCGCCTTAGCCATGCGCCCCGAACAAGCCGAACTAGCTTTGCAATCCGCCCGCAAGATCCCCAAAGCCCGCCTACTGCAAGGCCTGCAATCCCTCCAAGCCGCCGACAGCCGCCTAAAGGGCGGCGCCGAAGATCCCCACGCAGTAATGGAATTCCTAATCTCCGACCTAGCCGCCCCGGCCGCCAAATCCGCCGCCCGCTAGTGGAGTTTCACTTCATCCCACAGGATCTTTCTGACGCGTCGCTTTTACACCCGTAAGAATCCCAATTCCTAAAAGCACCGCCGCGCACACTCCAATCCAGTGCCCAGGCATATGAACCAGGTACGCGGCATAAATCAGCCCGCCGATCACAATCGCAAACCCAATGGAGTAAAGGCCGAATGACATAACATCTCTTTCCGAGCCGGGCCGAAGCAGTGTCGCCGCGTCCAACTCCGAAGCTCTTATCGCGAAGAGCTTGCTTTCTGATTCTTCACCTGCAGATCATTCACAACCTGTTTCACGTTCGGCACTCTCGTAGCCACCTGCTCAGCATGGTCGCGCTTGTACTGCGAGTTTACGTCGCCCGTCAGCGTGACCACCGCGCCCTTCACGTCGAATCTAACGTTTCCATGCATTCTGTTCAGGATCAGCGCGGCGTCCAGATTCTTCTCGATGCCTTCGTCTAGATCAGAGTTCACCGCCTTTGCTTCTTTTTCCGCGCCCTTGGGAATCACGGCAATCTGATCCGCCACCACCTGCGTCCCCGCGTGCGACTTTGCAAGCGCTTCCGCCTGCGACTTGTCCCACTCGCTCCTCACTTCTCCCCCAAGTGTCACGATGCCCTTCTCGCGGTCCTGACTCACCGAAACGTCTTTGAATCCCGCCTGCTCGAGCGATCTCCGAATCGTGCCGGAAACATCGGGCGATGCAGCGATCCTCGCGCAACCCGCCAGGATCCCGACAGCGACCAGTGTGAGCATCGTTACTGGCAATCTGAGTTTGTTCACGTTTCTTCCTTTCGTCGAAACCCGATCCATACGAAGACTTAATTTCAATGAGCAAGCTGTTGAGCTTGCTCGTTCGAAGCAGTTCCCGGTCTACGGCTTTTCGAAGACCTTTTCCAATTGGCCGATTTTCTTCTGAACCTTTCCGGCGATGCCTTCTCCTATACCTTCGCCTTCCAAGTCGGGGTCGTTGGTCAGCTCACCGACTTTCTCCTTAATCGAGCCTTTCACTTCGTGAATTTTCCCTGCAATCTTGTTCTTGGTACTTGGATTCATCTTGTTGCCTTCTTTCGCACAATTTGAATTTCGGATTGGCCTAGCACCCGCACACACGCACGACTACTTCTGTCGAAGCATCTTATGGCGGATATCCGGCCAGAACTCCCGGATGATGTTATTGATGCTGGCTGCTTCCAGCTGTGATAAGTAGTTGATCGCCGTATTGTGAAAGCTGCGTTCCTCCGGCGGATAATAGAGGCTGGATAAGCCCGCCTCCATTGCGTTCCCAACAACCTCCGAGTAGTTAAAGCCCGTGCCTCCGGAATCGGTCTTGGTGACAGCGATACGCGATAACGCGTACCCTACGCGGCGAAAAAAGCCTCCATGGCCCCTGGTGTAGTAACGCGGGTCTTCGTGCATCAGCGCCGGAATAAATGCCTCCGTGAAGAAAGATCCAGACGCTTGATCCACAAACGCCCGCCAATAATAGCGGCTATATCCAGCCATCCCGTTGTGGAACTCCGGATACGACCGCAATGCCATGCTCTGCCCCGCCAGCATTCCCGACCACACGAACGACGAATAATCCACGCTATCCTGCAGGGCCAGCGAATATTTTTCCCGAGCAGTCAGCGGTGGAAGCTCTGTGTCGGCGCTCACCGCCGCAAAATTTGGAATGATCCAAAACATGCGCTTAGTCTGCTGGCCTTCGGAACTCTCTGGCTTGCGCTCGACTGGGACAATGTCCGGTGCCGGAGTAGCCACCGCCGCCTGTGGGCTGGCCTGCGTAGCCCCGTCCAGCTGTGTTGTGGAATCCCCCGTACTTCCCGATTGCTGCGCCTGCTCCTCGGGCACAGTTCCGCTTTGCGTCTCTGGAACTGGCGTCTGCGGCCAGACAACTGTCGGAGACAGGAACAGAAACAGGGCCACTGCCGCAATTCCGCGCGTGCGCCCGGCGCACTCCAGTCGAAACGAGTACTTGCCGCCAGAATCACACTTCGGGCTCGCGCGCGTCATTTTTTCCACCCCTAACAACAGCAGCCATGACTATGCGCCTGGCACCAGATAATTTCTGTGTCATACAGCACATGCGCCATCAGCAGAGGCACGACCCTCGCGGGAATGAAGCGAAAAGCTCGCTTTTCTTAGTGAATGTTAACCATGCCGGAGCGCCTTGTGTACCCTTTAGCACAGACACTCAGTTCCATGCGTGGTATCTCTAAGCCTAAGGATCTTGGTCCCCTTAGGCCTGTTGCTGCAGCCATCCTTGATCTCAACATGGAAGTTCCCGGCAAAGTTGCGCGTTAGATTCCTCGTGGCCGGATCATCCAGACCGCACGGCCGCGTACGACATGCGCTCTACTATCACTTCCGTCTGGAGTCTCACCAACCGCTTCCTGGAGTGGTTTGGGGATCTCGGTTTCTTTGGGTGGCAAGTGCTGCGGTCAGCGGTGCGACGTCCCTTTGAAGGTCGCGAGCTGATTCGCCAGCTCGACGAAATCGGCTCCCGATCGTTTCCGTTGGTGGCCTTAGCGGGCGCCGCCATTGGCGCAGTTCTCGCTTTGGAGACCCGAAGCAGCTTGGTTCAATTCGGAGCCAAGTCCATGCTTCCCGCCGCCATCGTGTTCTCCATAATCCATGAAACTGGCCCCGTCGTGACCGGCCTGGTGGTGAGCGGCCGCGTAGGGGCCGGCATCGGCGCGGAACTTGGCGCGATGAAGGTAACCGAGCAGATCGATGCCATCGAAGCTTCCGGCGTCAATCCCTACAAATTTTTGGCCTTCACCCGCATTGTGGCTTGCATCCTAATGCTCCCACTATTGACCCTGGCTGCCGATTTCTGCGGCGTGATGGTTGGTTGGATAGCGAATACGTTGGTCGAGCCGATTTCCTTTCACAAATTCATCCATCAAGGCTTGGCCGGCACCAGCTTCAACGACTTTCTGGCGCCCACCTTCAGGACTTCTGTCTTCGGTCTGATCATCGGGATGATCGCGTGCTTCCAGGGAATGCGAACGCAGGGCGGTACCGCGGGTGTGGGGCTTTCGGCGACCAGTTCCGTCGTCCTTTCCTCCCTCTTCGTTATTCTTGCCGATGTCATTTTGGTGAAAGTGATCCTGGTGTTCTTTTCATGATGCCGCCTGCACTGGAAGTCTCGCCCCCAGTCGAGAAGAGCGCCGCCGCCGCGATCGAAAACTTCGCCGCAAGTGACGCGCCCGCCATAGCCCTGCGAGGCTTACATAAATCGTTCGGGAGCCAGGTCGTCTTGAATGGCATTGCTCTGAAAGTGGGCACTGGCGAAACTTTGGCCGTGCTCGGGCGCAGCGGTACCGGCAAGAGCGTGCTTCTCAAGCTGATCATCGGCCTGCAAAAGCCGGACTCCGGCTCCATTCGCATCCACGGACAAGAAATCACCCGCGTCGATCTCGATACGCTGAACGAGATCAGAAAGAAGATGGGCTTTTTATTCCAGCACGCGGCGCTTTATGACTCCCTCACCGTAGAGCAGAACGTGGCCTTCCCCTTGAAGCGCCACACAAAAATGACCGATTCCGAACAGCGAGATCGCGTCAAAGAACTCCTGGCCGCCGTGGGCATGGAAGGCGATCTCCAGAAAATGCCCGCCGATATTTCCGGTGGCATGCAGAAGCGCGTAGGGCTTGCCCGCGCGTTAGCTCTTGAGCCCGCCATCCTCTTGCTCGATGAACCGACCGCCGGCCTCGATCCCATCACCTCCGGCGAGATCGATGAGTTGATCCTCAAATTGCAAGAGGAACACGACATGGCCTCCATTGTGGTCACGCATGACTTGCATAGCGCAAAGACCATCGCCGATCGCATAGCGCTGTTGCACGATGGAAATGTCCTCATCGAGGGCAGCTTCGACGATTTGGCGAAAAGCACCGACGAATTTGTCTCGGAATTTTTGAAGCGAGATTCATAGGAGCTGATATGTCAAGGGCGGCGAGGCTCGGAGCCTTTATCATTGCGACGCTGGCGATTCTCGCGGCGGGAATCTTCGTCATCGGCAGCAAGCAGTACCTCTTCACTCCCACCTATCGATTGAAGGCGGAGTTCGCCACGGTAGTGGGCCTCGATGCAGGCGCGGAGGTCCGCGTAGGTGGTGTACACAGCGGTACCGTGCGCGGCATCGAGCTGCCCAACAAGCCCGCCGGTAAAATCACCGTGCTGATGGATCTCCAGCGCTCGACGCACGACATCATCAAGCAAGACTCCGTAGCTGCCATCGAGACCGAGGGCCTCCTCGGAAACGAGTATGTCTCCATCTCCTTTGGATCAGCCCAGGCCCTCAATGTTAAAGACGACGACACTATCGCCAGCCAACCCCCACTCGTCATTGCCGACCTAATCAAGAAGGCCGACGGCATTCTTGACACCAGCCAGCAAGCCCTGGAAAACGTTACGGTGGCCGCGGCAAATCTTAGTTCCATCAGCGGCAAGATCAATCAGGGTCAGGGAACCATAGGAGCTCTGGTCAACGATAAAAAGATTTATACCCAGATGGATCAGACCACCGTCGGCTTGCGTGACACCGTCAATCATGCACAAGCCGGTGTCGCCGCCTTCCAGGAGAACATGGAAGCGATGAAGCAGAACGTCCTCTTGCGCGGTTATTTTAAGAAACGCGGCTACGAAAACTCTTCCGACCTGGCGAAAAACGAAATTATGGAGCTCCCCCAGGCGCCGCCTCTGAAAACATTCACTTTCGAATCCAAGCAGCTCTTTGACAACGTAGATACCGCCAAGCCCAGGAACCAGAAATCATTGCGCGCTGCCGGGCAGTTTTTGGCCGACACGGAGTTCGGCGTTGCCGTTGTCGTCGTTTCAACAGCCTCGGCGGGAGACACGCAGAAGGACTTGGTCCTGACGCAGGCGCGCGCCATGGTGGTCCGAGACTACCTTGTCGCCAATTTCTCCTTCGATGATGCGCAACTCAAGACCCTGGGACTCGGCAAGGGCAAGAACCTGAGCCCTGATTCCAGTTGGGGCACCGTCGAGATCATCATCTATCCGGCGGACACCGAAGCTCCAACACAAAGTAGCGCCGCCACTCCGCGGTAGATTTCAAAGCACTCCGTCGCTGTAAATCGCCTGTGATAATCTCGATTTTCGATGCCCGGAGTTCTGTCCATGAAAACGTCACCTGACCAAAGTTCGAATAATCCTACGCAATTCAATATTGCGGCCATTGCCAAATTGGAAGAAGAAGCTCTAGAGCGCCGCACACGAACCGAGCGCCAGAGCGATGCCATCGTAAAATTCATTGGCAGCGTAAAATTCTTGCTGTTCCACGTAATCCTGGTTGCAGTCTGGAGCACGGTGAATCTTGGCCTGATTCCCAACGTGAAACCTTTCGACCCTTTTCCGTTCGGTATTCTTGCGCTTCTTGTGTCCTCCGAAAGCGTTTTCCTGACTATCTTTGTGCTGATCAGCCAGAATCGTATGGCTCGCCAGGCCGAGCGGCGCTCTCATCTCGATCTTCAAGTTGGTATGCTCGCCGAACAGGAGCTCACCATGATGCTCCAGATGTTGCAAAAGCTATGCCAGCACGTTGGGGTCGACGTGAAATCTGCAGCCCTTCAGGTTCAGGGATTTAGCAAAACCACCGACGTCCACAAGCTGGCCAGCGAACTCGAAGACAAACTCCCGGACCAGTAGCCACAGAACGCGCAATCCCCTGCGCAAACAAAACCGCAAAGTTGTATACAACGGAACAGACACGCGCCTCGGTGGCGTCTAAGATTGGCCTGCAGAAAAATGTTGTGTTGGCCAACCTAATCAACGCAGGCCTCTTTCTCCGTAGTGTCCACCAGTAGTTCGTCCGGTCCGAGATTCGGACCAAGCTCAACTTCTGCACAAGCGTTTGCTATGGAGCTAGCGATGATGCGATATTTTGCAGTGGCCGTGTGTCTTCTCTTTGCCGCGGCCACCGTGTACGCAGCAACCAAGGAACAAAAGCGCCTCGAAAATTGCGGCGTGGTCATGCAGGAAATACTAAACATTCCGGACAATCTTCCCCAGCAGGTTTTGGCCAAAGCCGAGTGCGTCATCGTATTCCCCTCCGTACTGAAGCTGGCCTTCGGAATGGGCAAGGACTACGGCCGCGGCGCGATGGTTTGCCGCACAGGCAAGGAATTCAACGGTCCTTGGGGTGCTCCCGCAATGTACGCCCTCGAAGGTGATAGCCTCGGAATGCAAATTGGCGGCGAGTCCACCGATCTGATTCTTCTGATCATGAACCAGAGAGGTGTCTCTTCCATCCTCAGCAGCAAGATCAAGCTGGGTGGAGACGCATCCGCCGCTGCAGGTCCCAAAGGCCGCGATGCCTCCGCGGACACCGATCTCTGGATGCGCGCCGAAATTCTCAGCTATTCTCGTTCCCGCGGACTATTCGCCGGCATTTCCCTCGAAGGTTCTACCCTGCGTCCAGACAACAAAGCCAACGAGCGCATCTACCACCGCAAAATCACAGCAAAAGCAATCCTCCTAAACAACAAAGTCGCCATTCCAAAAACGGGTCGTCATCTCGTTCACGTATTGCAAGCCAGCGCTCCCCGCAACCAATCCAAGCAAATCGCCTCAAAGTAGTCATCTCGTCACGACCTGGGCCCTCTATGCCGAGCGAATTATCTTCGTAGTAGATTTGTTTATATTTGTTTTTTGCATGTGTGGAAACGCAAAGATAGTTCACAAAATCCGCACGGAACGTATCGACAGACTCGCAACGCGCATCTATCAAAGTGGGCGCGCCAATCTCTCTAACGTTTCCGCTTCCAATACCGAGACGGCGTTAGATGTCGTGCCTGCTTAAAGTTTAGGACTGTAAGATGACTGTGACTGTGACTGTGATTGTATTACTTGCGGTTGGCTTGCTCGGTGACGGGTTTATGCTTTATGCCCTGGTTCACTGGATAGATGATTGCCAAAACTGCAACGGATAGGCCATAGGGACGCTCAGGGCTGCGTAAAATTGTCAGCATGAAACGTCTACGCCGGTTCGCAATGATTTTAACAACGATTTCAGCGTTGACTCTGTTTGTCTTGGGAAACACTGCTTTGGTCAAACCAACGGCAGGTCGCTCCTGCGTCTCGTATTCGACCTTCCATTCACCGATAAATTTTTGAGCTACCACTATAAATGTGGGGACTCGTTCCTTTTTCTGTGTTGGTTCTCTCAACTCTCGCGGCGATTGGGTGTTGGATAGCACTTGCTGTGAAATGGAGATTGCGCCGGGCACGGACAGCGGCGGCGAACTAAACCCCGGAACTTTTGCCGATCCTGGCGGGAATATCACAGTGGGCACGACGATCTTTTTCAAATGTCCGCTTCCAAGAGGCAAGAGCGACGGACGGCGTAGATGTCGTGCCCGCCCACCCGGGAATGGACTTCACTTCTGTGCTCGAACCCGTGGACATTTTCATCACTCCTCCGCATCCGTGCTGCGCTGGTGCCCACCAAGCTGATAGCGGTAGCGCTGTTGCTCCCGTTGCCAACGCAGGCATAAACTCCAGAATCATGTTCGAGCGTTATACCGAGAAAGCCCGCCGCGTCATTTTCTTCGCGCGTTACGAAGCCAGCCAGTACGGGAGTACATACATCGATACGGAACATATTCTGCTCGCCCTTCTGCGCGAAGATCGCGTATTAATGCGTCATCTCCACCTGGATTTTGCCGGGGAAATTCGTGATGAAATCGACAAAGTTGTTCGGCGAGGCGAACGCGTCTCCACCTCTGTGGAAATGCCGCTGAGCGCCGACTCGAAAAAGATTCTGCAGCGCGCCGCGGAGGAGGCCGACCGACTGGCCGATCGGCACATTGACACGCAGCACATTTTGCTGGGAATCCTACGCGTTGAGAAATCGCTTGCCGCCAAGCTACTCCTCGCAAAAGGTGCGAAGGCGGACACCATTCGCTTACAAGTTGCGCAAGGCGCAGCTTCAGCTCGTGCCAGTACAAAGCCAAGCGATGCGACCCCGATTACTTGGGTTGGCACCGGCGCCGTCACCACCGGAGCGCTAACCACCTTGGATCAATTTTTGGGGCTACTGAAAAGAGGAGCTGCCGACCAACTGGCCGGGTTCTTTGACCACAAAGGACAATTCATCGATTCCTCAGGAAAGCGCTGGATCGGCCGCGCCGAGATCGAACGAGGCGCGGAAACACTACTCGCTCCCTTTGCAAAGAAAAATGCCAGCTTCCGCCTGGAGGATACAACCGCCGGTCCATCTCACACTTTCGTAGCGTCGGTCCTTTGGGAATTCGCCGCAGCCTCCGTTGACCGCAGCAAGTCAGTCCTCCGCATGAGCCTAGTCCTGGCCTGGGCAGACGAACAATGGACCATTGTGTTGCTACAGGTGACGCCCGTTACTCTCAGCTGAACCTCGAAAGCATTGACCATCCCAAATTGTAGCGCTAGCATCCTCCGCAGTATTCGCATCAGGAGGTGTGTATGTCATTCCAAGGAAAGAAAGCCCTGATCACTGGAGGTTCCCGCGGTATTGGCCGAGGCATCGCTCTCAAGCTCGCAGCAGGCGGAGCGCAGGTCGCCATTCATTATTATCAAAACAAGGAGGCCGCGCAAGCGACCCTGGAAAAAGTACGCGCCCTCGGCTCCACTGGATTTCTCGTCCAGGCCGACGTTTGCCGGACCCAAGAGGTGCTGCGCCTCTTCCAGCAAGTTCGCTCTGAGTTCGGCTCGCTAGACATTTTCGTCAGCAATGCCCGCCCGGAAGCCTCCACCTTCTACCAAGCGCCTCTTGAAATCACCCTGGACAAATGGGATGCAGCGATGGATTCGCAAGCCAAAGCATTCCTGGTCGCGGTGCGCGAGGCTGCACCAATGATGTCAAATGGCGGAAGAATCATCGCCATTAGTTTCGCGCCCGGCGGACGTTTTGGAAGTTGGCAACCTTGGGTCGCGATGGGTGCCGCTAAAGCAGCATTGGAGGTCCTGGTGCGCTATTTCGCCGTCGCGCTGGCCCGCCGAGGCATCACCGTCAACACCATCAGCCCAGGCTGGGTTGAAGACAGCGTTTTCAACAGTCTTCCCGAAGCCTTCCAAACAGGTTTGCGCGAATGGCAGGAGCGCGGCTGGACCCCGATGGGTCGGCTGGGAACACCCGCGGACATCGCTAACGCAGTCGCCTTGATCTGCTCGGAAGAAGCCTCGTGGATCACAGGTCAATTGATCGACGTGGACGGCGGAGCGTCGCTGGTGGATGCCCACCTCCCCTTGGAATTCCAAGGTATAGCGAAAGCAAAAGCCGCCGAGGCGGCGTAACAGACGCGTTTTCTTTGCCCTGTTCCACTGATGGGCGCAAAACCTCGCGGAACGCGTTTTCTTCGCAATTCCTTTGTGTTCATGACCATCCGCATGCCTAGGATATGGGTGACTAACGGAATCGCCCTTGCCTCTTTGCCTTCACCCATCCTCCTGCGTTGTTGACGCTACATGCTGCTTTCAGTAGCCTCCCCTCTACCTGCCGAGCGCAGGTCCCATACCTCGAACTAGGAGCACAGCCGGAGATTTTGATGGACCAAACGTCTAAGCCAAGCCCTGACAAGGCCGTCGCGATCTCGCGCCGCGAGTTTGCCCGCCGCGCTGCAATCGCTTCCGCAGTTGCCTCCCTAGCTCCAGCTACAGCACTCACGACGCCCGCACCGCCGCCGAATGAGCCTGCAAATATAGCGGCCGCCGACCGTGGCGGGCGCCTTTCCGACCCGTCTAGCAACACTGCTTCGGAGCAACAGCCCGCGGACATGCCCAAGCTTTCCCCCGAAAGTCACGCCGAGGCCGAGGCGCGCCTTCAAACCATCTCCAGCCAATATGGCGGCCGTTTCAATGATCCGCAGAAGGCAGACCTTCGCAGGCTCTGCTTTTCAGGGCAGCCGCCGCTCGATCGTTTGCGCGCCTACGCCCTCGACAACGGCGACAATCCCGCGTTGTACTTCAAGCCGCTCGTCGAGCGCGAAAAGAATCCATTGGAAAGCACGCGGGTCGGGAAAACACCGGACGCGGCGAAGAAACCCTAAGGAAATCAATGCCCACGGAAGAATTCGCTTTCCTCACCGTCACCGAACTTGCAAAGCGCATCGAAGCCAAAAAGCTTTCGCCCGTGGAACTGACGCAATATTTCCTCGACCGCAGCGAAAAGCTTGGCCCTCGGTACAACGCCTATGCGCGGCTAACTCCGGAAATCGCGCTCGCCCAAGCCACCGCCGCCGAAAAAGAAATTCGCAATGGACACTATCGCGGCCCGCTCCACGGAATTCCCTACGCCGCAAAAGATCTCCTCGCCGTGAAAGGCGTGCCATGCACCTGGGGGGCGAAACCGTACGCCAATCAAGTCTTCAGCTATGACGCCACCGTGATCGAACACCTCAATCGCGTCGGCGCCGTGCTGATCGGCAAAGCCGCAATGATTGAGCTCGCCGGAGGTATGGGCTATCGCTTCGCTTCCGCGTCCCTACAAGGCGAAGCGAGAAATCCTTGGGACACAAAATGCTGGACCTGCGGCTCGTCCTCCGGGTCCGGAGCAATTGTTGCCGCGGGGCTCGCGCCCTTCGCCATCGGCACGGAAACCTGGGGTTCCATTCTTTGTCCCTCGGCATTTTGCGGTGTCAGCGGATTACGGCCAACTTACGGCCGAGTGAGCCGCTACGGCGCCATGGCACTCGCGCCGAGCATGGACAAGATCGGGCCGCTCGCCCGCTCCGCGGAAGACTGCGCCCACGTGTTTGCCGCGATTGCGGGGCGCGACCCTAGAGATCGCAGCACACTTCCCTTGGACAAGGCAGCTTTCACTTATTCGGCGTCTCTGGAATTGAAATCGCGGGCGCTGAAAATTGGCTGGCTCACCAATGCGTGGAAGAAACCTGAATCCGGCGTAGCGAAGGCTGGAGACGCCGCGGAAAAACTGCTGAAGAAATATTTTTCGGTAAAAAAAGCAGCGCTGCCGGAAGGTCCGTTTGAAGATGCCGGCAACATTACCGTCGCCGTCGAAGGCGCTTCTTCGTTTCGCTCTCTGATTCGCTCCGGGCGCGTCAGCGAATTGACCGACCCGCTTAGCCAAATCGCCGGCTACGTTAACGAACAATACTCTGGCGCCGATTATTTGCAGGCGCAGCGCGTTCGCGAAATCTTGCAGAAGAAAATGGAAGCATTGTTCGACTCATTCGACTTGCTCGTGACCGTCACGCAGCCTGTTACCGCAACTCCGCTGGAACTAAATCTCGAAACAGGACTTTCTTACGCCGATCCGCTAGGCGGCATCGGTAATTTGTGCGGGCTCCCCGCGCTTTCTGTTCCCTGCGGCTTTACAGACAAGAATCTTCCTGTGGGCCTGCAATTCATGGCCCGCGCCGGCGACGATCTTGCCGTAATCCAAGCCGCGCGCACCTACCAACTGCACACCGACTGGCATCGCAGACACCCGAAGATTACGGGATAATCTTAGCCAGGAGGTGAGAGCGTAATGCATGAGATATGGACAAACATGTTTGTCTTGGGTGTGCCAATTGCCGAGAAGATTCTCCGGCCGATTATTGTCTACATTTTTCTGATCATTGGCCTACGCTTGTCCGGCAAGCGCGAACTTGCGCAGCTCAATCCGTTTGACTTGATCGTTCTTTTGACGCTTTCCAATACCGTGCAGAATGCCATCATTGGAAACGACAACAGCGTGACCGGCGGAATCATCGGCGCGGCTTCCCTGCTCGCGGTAAATTATCTCGTGGTGCGATTTCTGTACGATCACCGCAAGATTGAACAGATCGTTGAGGGCAGCCCCGACGTTTTGATCGAAAACGGAAAAGTCCACGAACACAAACTCAAACGCGAGTTGATTACCAAGCAAGAGCTCGCGGCGGCCGCGCGCAAGCAGGGCTTCGATTCGCTTTCGGAAGTTCACCAGTGCGTCCTGGAGCCGGGTGGGACCTTGAGCTTCACCGCCAGGAAGCCTGCTGCCGAAGATATTCGGCATCAGGAACTGCTGAAGAAATTTGACGCGCTGTCGGAAGAACTTGCGCGATTGCGCAAGCTGCAGCCGCCCGCGACGGCATAAATCTTTTCGCGGTTCACAGTCGGGAACAATTCGCGATTCGCAACGAGGTGACAAAGGGAATGACCGAACTGCAAGAGGGCGTTGAACTTCCGGAACCGGAACACTATGAGGGGCGTCAGGAATATCGCTACACGCTGCCGGTGTCGCTGACGATTTCGATTTTGGCTGTGCTGGTTGCTGGCGCTACGTTGCTGGGGCATCGCGCGCATACCGAGGAGTTGCTGCTGCAATCGCGGGCCACCGATCAGTGGTCCTACTATCAGGCGAAGAATATCCGTTTTCATGAGGTGCAAGGTATTGCGGACTTGCTTGGCGCATTGGCTCCAGCGGATAAGGAGAAGACAGCGGCGGTTCGCGAAAAATATCTGAAAGAGAAGGAACGGTACGACGCAGACAAGGAAGATATCAGCGAGAAGGCAAAAGAGTTTGAGAAGGAGCGCGACTTAACTACTCGCCGCGCGAATCGTTTTGATGGCGGAGAATCGCTGCTGCAGGTGGGGCTGGTGATTTGCTCGATCACGCTGCTGACAAGGCGCCGATTGTTTTGGGTCGCGGGAGTGTTTGTCGGATTGCTTGGCGTAATCATGGCGATCACTGGTTTATTGCTGCATTGATGCGCGCGCGCCATTAGTTGTCACCTGCCACTAGTTGCAGGACTTCCCCGGCGGCGGCGATTGTGCGATCTATGTCTTCCGTGGTGTGGGCTGCGGAGACGAAGGCGGCCTCGAATTGCGATGGGGCCAGGAAAATGTCGCGATCTAGCATTTCGCGGAAGAAGCGAGCGTAGCGCTTTGTGTCGGAGCGTTTTGCTCCTGTGTAATCGCTGACGGGCTGGTCGGTGAAAAATACTGTGCTGAGGGAATGGCTCGAATTCACTTGCGCTGGAACGTTGGTGTCGGCGATTGCTTTGCGTAAGCCGGTGACTAGGCGCTCCGCGTTTTTGTTGATGCGCTCGTACACACCTGGCGCGGTTAATTGCTTCAGAGCGGCTATGCCTGCGCTCATTGCTAGCGGATTTCCTGCGAGCGTTCCTGCCTGATAGATGGGGCCTAGCGGCGCGACGTTGTTCATTAGTTCGGCGCTGCCGCCGTAGGCGGCGCACGGAAGACCGCCGCCGATGATTTTACCTAGCGTGGTTAGGTCCGCTTCGACATTTAGAATTTGCTGCGCGGCGCCGTTGTGGAGGCGGAATCCGGTGATCACTTCGTCGATTATGAGCAGCGCGCCGTTCTTTTTTGTTATGTCGCGCAAGCCGGATAGGAAATTTGGGGCTGGCGGAACGACGCCCATGTTGGCGGCGATGGGCTCGACGATTACAGCGGCGATTTTGTTTTTGTGCTGCGCGAAAATGTGCTCGACTGCATTCAGATCGTTGTAAGGGGCGTTCAGCGTCAGCTCGGCGAGCGCTTGCGGAACGCCGGGGCATTCCGCGATGCCGAGCGTGGCGAGGCCGGAGCCGGCTTGCGAGAGAAAGCTGTCGGCGTGTCCGTGGTAGCAGCCTTCAAATTTCAAGATGAAATCGCGCTTGGTCACGCCGCGCGCGAGACGCACCGCGCTCATGGTGGCTTCGGTGCCGCTGGAGACGAAGCGGATTTTCTCGATGAACGGAATGGCGCGCGTAATCAGCGTGGCGAGTTCCAGCTCTAGTTCCGTGGTTACGCCGAAGCTGGTGCCGCGCTTGGCTTGCTCGGCGATTGCAGCGCTGATGGCCGGATTCGCGTGGCCCAGCAAGATCGCTCCCCAGGAGCAGACGAAATCGAGGAGCTGGTTCCCGTCCGCGTCATAGAGGTAAGGACCTTCGCCGCGCTCGATGATGAGCGGGTCGCCGCCTACGGAGCGGAAGGCGCGCACGGGGCTATTGACGCCGCCGACGAGGAGTTTTGCGGCGCGATCGAAAATTTCGCGAGAGCGGCGACGCTCGCGGTGCAGGGTTGGTCGTGTGGCGCTCATGTGATGGGACTCACGATAACACGAGAAAAAGCAGTGAGTAGTGGGTAGTGGATAGTGAGTAGTCGGGAGCGGATTCTGGCCGGTTTTGCAAAAACTAGGGGGCAACGCAGATGTTTTTGAAAACAAGCGAGTTGCGAAAAAAGCAATTTGCAAGTGAATGAAAACACATGGGATGCAAATCGATGAAATTGATGGGCAACTCGTAAGGTCATGAGAACAGAGCGATAGAAGATCGACTGGAACTGGATGGAATGCGGGCGACGGCGAAGAGCGCTTGCTACGCTCGCTAGCCGGGCTGAAGCCCGGCCTCTACAACGACACTGCGCGGTGACGGTTAACAATAAGACCCCCCTCCCCCGGTTTTTGCATAAGTGTTCATTCTGAAGGGACTTAAAGTCCTTTGTTTTGACACACTTTTGCAAGTGTTCATTCTAAAGGTAGATAGCGGGCTTGCGGGCGCTCTTGCGGAATTTTTCGCGCTTAGGATTCTTTTGGAGATGAGTTTTCCCGGAAATGTGGGAGGGAAAGGAGTTAGGTGGCTGGCGGGATATTTCATGGGATATTATACCATTTGGTTAGCTCCTGTCAAGAGGAATCTTGTCCCGTTTTGGGAATTGGACGAGGCAGAATCGGACGTCATCTCCAGAGCCGATACGCTATAAGACCGGTTATAAGAATCAAGATCCAGAGCAGGCGATGAATCTTGTCGAGAAGTTTAAATGTCTTTCCTGAAAGATGAGGCGGGAGTGGCTTTGTTTCCGTTCCGAAAAGTTTGGGCCGATCTTGTCGAAGAACCATAATCTGGCCTGTTTGAGTAGAACTTTTGAAACCAGAAATGGGTTCTGGCCTCCCTCGACGCCCACTCATTTACCCAGCCACCCCTGAATTTGTTGTCGGTTTGGAAGACCAATGGGTTGAATCCACTCTCGTCGTGGTCTGAAAAGAAGACGCGTTCCCTGATGATCTTGTCGATGTAAACGACAAAGAATTCATACAGGTTATGATGAAGGCTGTCTCGAGAGGAATCGTCTGCGTAGAAAAACCATTCCGCACAAAATGGATCAAATCCGCCCTTCCGAATTCTAAGAAGTTCCAAAAGCATTGAACAGTTAAATTCCGGACCCGCGACGGACAGTCTCCCGTTACCGCTCACAATATCAATTGACCGGCAATTATCAGTAAGTTGGTCAAATCGATCTAACACTCTTCTATAGACGTCGCCAACGGTAGTATCGACATCTGCCTTCGCATCACTCGATCGCCGTTCTTTCAGCGGAAGATTTAAGATCCTTTCGGAATCAAGATGATAACTAGTCAGCTCAAATCCCTCCCATTTGTTGTCAGCCTCTGATGGGCTTTGTTTCATGGATGAGTCCTTCCCCAGTGTCAACGGTCTCTTCGGCTTTCGACTACTTCCGCAGTCACTAGCATCGGAAAAAAGGCAAACAAATCCGCGAGAGCATTCTTCCTTACCACAGGCACGCTCACAACTAATCCGCGACGGTCACAAGCGGCTCGTCGGGGGTACAATCATCGACGCGGCAATAGATTTCACAGGCCTTCAAAAGGCTAACAAGTTCAGAGCCGTTAACGGTTTTATCCGTTTGCAACATCGTGCCCCAGTCCTCGGTAACAGGGCTCCACTCTTTGCCCCACAGCGCTTCGGCGACAATGCGTATCGCAAACCAAAACGTCTCCACTAGTCGCTCGGCTTCTTGCGTCAAATAACTTCGTGCGACGCACTTAGCGGCTTCGTTGGCGCGATAAATTGCGCTTAGGTATTGATCGATCTTGTTCTCGTCATCCGCTGCGCTCCTAGTTGAAGCGTTTGGGCAGACCTTTTTCTGCGCGATTATCCCTGTAAAAAGAACGATCACCATCCGCTTTTGCCTACTCTGTAAATCCGAAAAAGGGTTCGAGCACGCTCGCGATGGGCATACTATTTGTGTTACACCTATGCCTTCGTGGTCGACATGTATGCCAGATGAACGGAACGAAAACCCCAGAACTGCTGCGGCCACGGCGTGTCCGGCTTCATGATAAGCGTAACGGGCGTCGCTCATTGCAAAGCAATAGCATAATCGAAGAGAATATCGACATAGGATAGCTCAGTATTACTCAGCTGTGTGACACAACTTTTTAGTCGGCGATCCAGACTTTCTTGGGGACCATATTATTGAGGCTGCTTTCCTGACAGCCCACTCAAAATCGTGGCGAGCGCCTCTCGCACACCCTCCGCGGAGTGCACGCCGAAGACTCGTGGCTTCAATTTCCGGAGGGCCTTGCCGACGCCGTCCTCTAACGCTTCTAATCTTTGCGGAGGCGGTGCGATTGGGCCGCCCAAAATCGGGGAGCGCATAACAAGCGGGGCCTGAAGGAGGAAATCGCAGCGCACATAGAACACGGCAAAATTGCTTTCTGTTGGTGCGGCGATCTCGATCGGTTTTCTCGAGCCGAGTTCCATCGGCCCGCTAATGACGATAACTACTCGCTTGAACGAGTCGCTTCCGGCGCCATTCAGCCGACGCGTCATTTCGCTTGCGAAAAACTGTCCGTAGTCATGCTCGCGCTCGAGATCGTGCGCATCGACGACGACCACGGAATTTGCCGCCATCGCGTCTTTGAACTTCGTCCACGACACTTCCCGGTCTGTAATATTTTGCTGATCGAAAACCACGCTCCGGCGAGCGAAATCGAGCACGGACAGACCTACCGTGCCATTGTCGACCTGCAATTGACTGAATGTCTTCAGGATTGGCAAGAACATGGCTAGCCGGTCCGTGTAGAGTTTAGGCCGGCGCCGCTCGCTCGGATACGGCGTTACGTTTTCTAAAATCTCTACCTGGATTGGTCGGCCCGATTTCGCAGGGAGGCGCAGGCGCCCTTCGATATTCGGCAATAGGAACGCGTCGAGACCTTCGGGCTGCGAGTCACAGAATTCCACAGTGGGCAAATCGCGCCACGATCCCTGTAACGGGTCATGCTTCAACGCCCCGACATGCACTCGCCCGGAAGTGAGGTTGTGCGCGTTGCGACCACTGTAATAAAACGCGACCGTTGCCTTGTATTCGCCGGGCAGCAGGAAGACTTCCCACGACAGGCTAACCATGTACTGACCGAGGCCTGGGGTCGCGTCTTTCAACTCCTTCTCGCCATAATTTCGATAGGTGTGACCCTGCTGGTCGGTGATCTGGACCAGCGCTACCGCTTTCCCTTCACAACAGCGCGCTACTAACTCGTTCCCGTCGAGCTCTACTTCGACGCGAACCGCGATCCTTTGGTGCAAAGTAAGGGCCGGTGGGGTAATTCTCGAGTGCCACGGCAACTCAGCCTTCGGGCCTTGTGCTATCCATTGTTGAAAGGGCGCCGCAGCGAACGCTGCGTCGATGGCAGGATTTTGCGCGTGCGCAAACGGCGCCCACGCGAATCCATACAGTGCCAGCAGGATTGTCTTACGCTTCATGACACCTCTGCCTATGTTTCAGAGCGGGAGCGCGTTCGGTCCAATTGTAGTTAATTGGCAGACCTCATAGCTTGTGTTTTTTGGGTCTGTGTCAAAATGCCGATTGGTCGATCGCGATGAAGTTGAAATTGCACCAAATGCTTTCCTCAGGGGCTGAAGCCCGGGAGCAATGCGAGGCTAATGTCGGACCTGAAGGTCCGACCCCTAAAGCGAGGAACGCTTGCCTGCGGCTCGCTCGCCGGTCTGAAGACCGCCGCTACGTAACGGCAAAAGCAGACCCGTCACACCGCTCGCAAGAGGCGAGCGGGTTCGGGATGACGGGCCCGGGGGAGGGACGAGAACAAAACCAATCCTTTTATTCTTGGAGCCAGCCTGCACGAACAAGCATTTCGTGGGCAACGTCGGTAACGGATCGATTCTCGTTGGATAGCGAGAAATCTTCGAGATGAACGCGGTCGAGGATGGAATTCAATTCCGCTACTCGCGCGATGAAGATGTTTTGCAATGTACCTATGTCGCGGTTTTGAACGCGGTCTTGCATCGTCTTTATGCTCGCAGTCAGGCGGCAAATGACAATCTGCGCCCCTGAGACGGCGTTACGACACAGTTGCAGTTCGGCCCGGTCTTCTATCGCCCGCGCCAGGAGAAGTCGCGTTAGACCAGCACGAGCGTAGTTTTCCCATACAGACTGAAGGTTGCGATACATCAACTGATTGTTTTGCACTGGAGGTGGAAGATGTGCGGTTCCGAGTGCGTCCACGTCGATCGAAGCGTGCGGGATGTTTTGCGCAGTTAAAATGTCGGATGCTTCGGACAGCACCGTTGTCTTACCTGATCCCATCGAACCTGTGATAAGCAGCGAAGTAATCGGTGCCATAGTGAATTTGGTTTCCGCCATACTTCCTTTTAGTTTACGTATTTCTGTGTGACGCGGACATTTGTTCGGCTTGGCAGTATTGCCACAGAGAAAAGCAGATCCCTCACACCCCCGCAAGGGGCGCGAGCGGGTTCCCCTCGAGGATCGGGGCAAGCGGGATGACGGGCTGTGAGGCTCATTGGAGGTCGGCGATGACGGCGACGTCGAATTTCGAGTAGTACTTTTTCACGTCGCTGGGGCCGTACTTGGCGCGGAATTTTTCTGCGACGGACGCGACCTGTTTGGGGTCGGTGACGGGGACCACTCTGAGTTCGGCTTGTTCGCCGCCGGCGTCGACTTGGATCGAAGAGTTCTTGAGCACATTCTTGTACCACTGTGTATCGGAACCGCTCACCGGTAAGAGGTAGAGCTTGTCCCCTTCCAATACGAACCAGACTGGGATGGAGATGGCTCGGCCTGACTTTCTGCCGGTCACAGTGATGGTGATCTCGCTTACTTTGGAAAGGCGGTCTTTTAGGGCGTCATTTGGTTTTTGCGGTGCGGGTCTTGCTGGCTTGGTGCTCATCATAATCTCCTTTACTTGCGCGCGCGGTATTGCTCGTCGCTGACATGTTCGAGCCAGTCGACAACCTTGCCGTCGCGCTTTTCCTGAATGGCAATGTGCGTCATGGCTGGAAGTCGGAACGAATAAATTCGTGAAATCACAGGGAATTCGAGGGGCGGGATAAAAAAGAGAGAGGCGCTCGGTAAGCTCACAAGCGCCTCCTCTACTGCTTCAACGTAAACCGTACCTCACTGGATCACCTCCTTCTCGGCGGGAACGCCGATGTCGACAAGAGTGTCGAGTAATCGGATTATAGCGCGGGAGCGGGAGATGGTTCACCTCCCCATCTCCTAAAGATGAGAGGGAAACCCTCAGCGGCTGAAGCCGGTCTCTGTTCCGGCTTTTGCGGCACGGTTGAAACCGTGCCCTGACGAGGAGGGCCAGGCTGAAGCCCGCCGCTACGTAACGGCGAAAAAGCAGATCCGGCGACGTTAACGATTGTCATTCGTGCCTTTGACCGTGGTGAAGCTGCAATGTAGCCAAAGTCCCTCCACTACGTGCCCCGGCGCCCAAAAAACGGGCGCAAGAAAAAACCGGGCCGCTTCGGTCGGGATGACAATTCCACGTGTAGGCTGAAATTGTGGCGAGATGGGGCGCTTGCCCTAAGTTGAGAGTAAAGCAGGCCCCTCGGCTGCGCTCCCCTCGAGGATCGGGGCAAGCGGGATGACAATTTGTGCGTTGTGCGCCGACAAAGAAGCGGCGCGTTGTGCGGTGACAAAGAAACGGAACGCGCGGAGTTAGCGGTCGATTAGTTGCTGCAGGCGCTCGGGGTAGCGTTCGCCTTCCACGGTGATCTTGGAGGCGGCGCTTTCGATTTCGCGGAGATCGTCGGGGGTGAGGTTGACGGAAACGGCTCCGATGTTTTCTTCGAGGCGCGCCCGCTTGGTTGTGCCTGGGATGGGAACGATCCAGGGCTTTTGGGCGAGCAGCCACGCGAGCGCTATCTGCGCAGGTGTGGCTTTCTTGCGTTCCGCGATTTTGCGAAGCAGATCCACGAACGCCTGATTGGCTTTGCGAGCCTCGGGCGTAAAGCGCGGGACGATGTTGCGGAAATCGTTTTTATCGAAGGTCGTCTCTTCGTTGATCTTTCCGGTGAGGAAGCCCTTGCCGAGAGGGCTAAAGGGAACGAAGCCGATGCCGAGTTCCTCGAGCGTTGGTATCACTTCCCTTTCGGGTTCTCTCCACCACAGCGAGTATTCGCTTTGGAGTGCAGTCACAGGCTGAACGGCATGTGCGCGGCGGATTGTTTTTACTCCTGCTTCGGAAAGGCCGAAGTGCTTCACCTTCCCTTGCTGAATGAGGTCCTTCACCGCTCCGGCTACGTCTTCGATTGGGACGTCCGGGTCGACACGGTGTTGGTAGAAAAGATCGATGTAGTTGGACCTGAGGCGCTTGAGCGAGGCCTCGGCGACTTCCTTGATGTGCTCTGGCCGACTATCCAGGCCGGCCTGTTGGCCGGTGTTCGGATCAATCTTGAACCCGAACTTGGTGGCGATCACCACCTGGTCGCGGAAGGGAGCGAGGGCATCGCCCACGAGTTCTTCGTTTGTGAACGGGCCGTAGACTTCGGCGGTGTCAAAGAACGTGACGCCTAGTTCGACGGCCGCTCGAATCAGGGCGATCCCTTCCTTCTTTTCCACGGGAGGCCCGAAGCCGAAACTCAGTCCCATGCAGCCTAAGCTGAGAGCCGAAACCTCCAGGTGGTTCTTTCCTAGTTTGCGTTTTTGCATTGTTGCTCCTTCGAGCTATAGGTTTGGCTTTGTTTGGATGCAGCGTGTCATTGGTTGGCGTCGACTTTTGTGGGTAGGGTAAACGAGAACGTTGCGCCGCACGGGAAGTTTTCGGCAGCCCACAAGCGGCCGCCATGCGACTCGATGATCGAGCGGCTGATGGGCAAGCCCATGCCGGTGCCGTGAGGCTTGGTGGTGAAGAACGCATCGAAGATCTGGTCTGCTTGCTCGGCAGATAATCCTGCGCCGGTGTCGCTGATGGAGATCAGTATTTGGCCGTCCTCGGCTCGCTGCGACTTGACAACAAGTTTGCCTGGCGGGTCCCGGTCCACCATGGCCTCGATGCCGTTGAGCATGAGGTTCATAAACACCTGTTGCAATTGCACATGATCCGCGCTGATTTTGGGGAGATCGTCGGCGAGGTCGCTACGAATGGAAATCGAATGCCGGCTGGCCTCACTGCGAAGCAAGGGAATCATCCCTTCGATGACCTCATTCACATCCAGCGACTCCTGTTGCGGAGTAACATTCTGGAAAAGCACGCGGATGCGGCTGATGATCTCCGTAGCACGGGTTACGTCTTTGATGATTCTGGCGGCTGCTTCGCGTGCCTCTGGCACGTCGGGCTGATCGCGTCCAAGCCAGCGCAAGCAGGTAGTGGCATCGGTAAGCGCCGCGGCAATCGGCTGCCTGATCTCGTGCGCCAGGGAGGCGGTGAGCTCTCCCATGGTGGTTACGCGGCTGACGCGTGCCAGATTGGCCTGTGTCTCGCGTAGCGCTTCCTCGGCACACTTGCGTTCCTCGATGTCGATAGCGGTTCCATACCACTTAACGATGTTGCCCGCGTCGTTGCGCAGGGGCACGTTGCGGACCAGCCACCAGCGATAATTGCCGTCCGCCCGCCGCAGGCGCACTTCACTCTCGGTTGGATCGCCCGCGGCGAGGGCAGCGCGCCACTCGTCGAGGTATCTGGCGAGATCATCCGGATGTACTACGGAGCCCCAATTCCAGCGCAGCGCGTCCTCGATGGTCAGGCCTGTAGTTTCCAGCCAACGTCGGTTGACAAAATCAACAGAGCCGTCAGGCCGGGTGCTCCAGACATGCGCGGGAATCGTGTCGATGACGAGGCGGAGGCGATCTTCGCTCTGCTGCAGGGTCGCGTAGAGATCTTGGAGGCGGCTGGCGGTGTCGTTGAATACGCGCCCAAGGTGAGCGAGTTCATCTCTTCCGGTAACAGTCACTTCATATTGAAATTCGCCGCGGGCCAGCGCTTTTGAGCCATCGACCAACCGCGCTAGCGGCTGCGTTATGCTGCGGGTAATGGCCAAGCCGAGCGTCGCGGCGATTAGCAAGGTGAAGAGAGCGGTCAGCGGCACAACCAGAAAAACAAGGCGTTGCACGCGCTTAATGTTGCGCACGGTTTGGGCCTGCTCTTCGCCGACCTCATGGTCGACCGTTTCGACCAGCGCCGAGGTAAGTGATTTCAGTGACGTTACCTGGTTGGCCAGACGCAGACGCACCGCGCGCCAGTCGCCGGAAGCGGCCAGTGTGGTGATGGCCTCAAGCTGCGATGGTAGCGCGCTCTGAACGGCGTGCAGGGTAGGCAGGATGGTCGGATCTCGCTGGAGGTCGAAAGGCGCGAGACTGAGGGCACTCATTGCGCGACGACTGTCTTCCAGGACCGCGTTACGAAGGGGGCCGGCTTCCGTGACAAGTCCAGCGGCGTCCTGGGAGTCCACGAGGGCTTCGAGCCGATCGTGAAACGCCGAGAGACTGGTATGGACGCGCAGGACGGCGACCAGCTTCCGGTCGATACCGTTCAGGCGCTCGGCCTCCGCACGCACCAAGTGGAATTGCCATAGCAGCACCGCGTCGGCGACTAACATCAAGAATATGATGACCGCAAACCCGAGTATCAAACGGGGGCCGATGTTGAGCCTGCCAGCCTGAAGAGTTTTCGCTTCAGCGCTCTTTACCCAACGAGTCAATCCTGTTGCGGTGTGGAGCCTCATCGGTTGTTCCTATCGAGCTATCGCTGGCGTCGAACTCGCGCCCATGCCTACTGTTCGCACAAAAACTTAAGCAGCGGATTGAGGCGAGCTTAATGGACAGATTCAGAACTTCCCTTCGCGGTTCCATTGCTGATGCCTGCTGGGGGCCGTCCCTTTTTGAAACTGGTTATACCAACTAACTCGTTCTCCAGGGCTGCGGCAGCTTCTGGCGCACTCTTCTCCCGAGTCAACACGGAATGCACTGCCTGTATGTAAGCGTCGCTCACGTCCTGGTATTTCTTGCCGATGATGTTCGAAGGACGCGAAACAATGCCGGTCTGGAACGCTTGACTCAATAGCGCAAAACGGGGATTGGGTCCAAGTACCTCAGGCAGGTTGTAGAGTTCCGGTTGAGTGGGTGGCTGCGAAAGCGTGCGGGACCGCTTCACCTGCACGTCTCTACGCGTGAGATATCGGACCAGTTGTAAGGCTTCACGGGGATGAGCCGAGAATCGGGAAACTGCCAAGCCCCATCCTCCCAAGGTGCCCACTCGGCCCGACTTACCAGCGGGCAGCAAGGCTGTATCGAACTTATCTCGGATTGACGACCCAGCCGCCTGGCTGTCGAGGTAGGCTGATGGCCAATGCCGCATGAATGCCGCGTCGCCTGCGACCCAAACGTTTAGCGAATCCCACTCTCTATATCCGACTACACCTGGGGGTGAGACGGAACCAACCCAGCGCGCCGCCCTTTGCCACGCCCTGATCGCCTGCGGATTATTCACGCTGATCGTCTGGTCCTCCTCGATGATCCGCCCTCCGCCTTCCGCGGCCTGCCATTCCAGCGCGTTGCAGGTTAAGACTTCGTCAGCCGCCCCTTGCCACACAAAGCCCCAAAACTCTTTCTTACCTTTGGCTCGTTCGCCCGCTTGTATGCGAGCCGCCATAATCTCCAGCTCATCCCATGTCCTGGGTGGCTCGCGATATCCGTACTGTCGCAAAAGATCGGTCCGATAATACAGAAGCCCGATGTCGGCGCGATACGCCATGGCGACCAGCTTGTTATCCACGGTGTAGCCGGCGGCTGTGGCCGGAAATTGGAGGGAGACTTCGTTGGCGAAATACGGCTTTAAGTCTATGAAATATTCGGCGAGCATTCCAGGCCAGATCACATCAATGGCGTAAACGTCAGGACCCGAGGCGCCTGTCCCGAGTAACTCTCGCCACAAAACTAGCCTTTGCCGCGCGGAATCAGGAGACGGAAGGAGACTGACTCGGATTCCTGTTTCTCGAGTGAATTGCTGCAATTCCTGCTGGCGCGCCTCGCTGAACGTTTTGTTCGTCCACTCCTCCAGAAAAGTCAACGTAACGGGTTCGCGAACAGGCGGGCGAGCACAACCTTGCAGAAACAACGAAAGCAACGCAGCGCAAATTGGGCGTACCAACTTGCCAGAACTTGACCACCCAGCGTAAAGACCACGAATTTCTTGTGCGAGGACACTCAGGGAAGACACATCCCCATATGTTTTTTGCGTCCCCCTGGAGCAAAGCCGATTTCCCGATACTAATTGGAACGGCACCGGCTACAAGTATTCTTCATCGCAGCGAAATTGGAAAGTTAAAGGGTTACGACCGGCCGGATCCCAGATATATCAAGAAGGCGAGGGAGATGGCTGTGGCGACGCTGCCGCAGGCGGAGCGGGTCGCCTGTTTTCTTCACCATGATGAGGCGCACGCGAGTGCCGTCGTCGGTGACTTCGGGGTCGCGCTCAAAACATCCAATCTCCAATAGACTGACAGCGTCCAGCGGATTCGACAGGCAACTCTTGCGAGCTGCGGCTCAAGTCTCGCCCATTTAACTTCGTATCCCCTTTACTGCCAACATCTTGCATGAATAGCTGGCTCCCTCGCCAAACGGTACAACGCGTGCTTTCTACCAATGCGGAAGTTGAAATCGAAATCGCGACTCGCCGAAGGGCGATGAATATGAGACCAATTATGCAGGGAAAAGATAAGCTGGGATTTATCGGGATCGGCTACATGGGCCGGCCGATCGCGCGAAGGTTGCGTGAATCCGGCTTCAATTTGACTGCTTACGACCGGGACCCAAGCAAAGCGGAGCAGCTAATTCGATATGGCGGAACCGTGGCACAGAGTGTTTCGGAACTTTCCGCCACTTGCAACGTCGTGCTGTCGTGCCTACCGAGCGACGAAGCTGTCTTGGACATTTATAGAGGACCTGACGGCGTGTTCGCCAATGCGCATCGCGGCTTGCTGGTCATTGACCTCAGCACAGTATATCCCTCGACCTCGCAGGAACTCTCAAGACTAGGTTCAGAGCACGGAGTTGAGGTTCTCGACGTCACCATATCGGGGAGCACTCCTGCCGCCGAAAACGGGTTGCTGACCCTGTTCGGGGGCGGAAACAAGGACTGCTTCGATGGCGCCGAGTCGATCTTTCGCGTTATCTCCCACAAATATTTTCATCTCGGGCCGAGCGGCTCCGGAGCGACGATGAAGCTTGTGGTGAACACTCTACTCGGAATAGGAATGCAGGCGATCGCCGAAGGGATCGGGCTCGGCGAGAAGGCTGGCCTTGATCGCAATCGCTTGCTGGACGTGTTGTCCCAGACGGCAGTGGTCGCTCCAGCCCACGCTGGCAAACTGCAAAGAGCGATGAAGAGCGACTACAGCCCACAATTTCCGATTCGGCTAATGAACAAGGATTTCGGGTTGATTCTCCACCTCGCGGCTGCCGTTGGAGCGCGAATGCCCGCAGCGGGAGCTGCTTTTGAGGTCAATGCGACGCAATCGGGCGAAGGAGCGGAGCAAGATTTTTCGGCAGTGATTCTGCAAATGGAGAAACATGCGCATGTGGGTTCCGAGGGCAATGGGCGGACGTGATCCAGCCTCGATTAACAGTCATGACAAAAGACAAGACTGAACGCCATGATCGCAGCTGTTCACGTGTACCCGCGTGCGCGCCACTTTAAAGAGAATTATTCTGCAGGCCTTCTACGGCGGCAGACCGCGAGTTCTAGCCTGAATATTGTTATCCAAACACCCAGGAGGGCGTTCATGACTGCATCAACCAAGACTTCGCAAGTAACATTTATCTCTGGCATCAGCGTTCCCGACAGCAAACTTGCCAATGAAATCAGGGACTTCATCCGCGACACAGAATCGAGTCTGCTGTTCAATCATTCCAGTCGCGTCTACTACTTTGGAGCGCTGGCAGGCCGGCGGCGTGGCCTCAAGTTCGATGCCGAACTTCTCTACGCCGGCGCTATGTTCCACGACATCGGTCTCGTACCTGCTTACAGCAGCCCCGCAGATCGTTTTGAAATTGATGGAGCAAATGCCGCGCGCGCCTTTCTGCGCCGCCATAAGATCGCTGAACAGGACATTGAGCAGGTATGGACCGCGATTGCACTTCACACTACGCCGGGCATTCCTCAGTACATGCATCCGGTCGTTGCGCTGGTGACTGCCGGTGTTGAAATGGATGTGCTCGGAATCGACTACGCCAGCTTCTCAGACTCCGACCGGAACGCAGTCGTTCAGGCATACCCGCGTACACCGCAGTTCAAAGAGGACATCCTGCAAGCCTTTTTCGACGGCATCAAACACAGGCCTGAAACTACCTTCGGAAACGTGAAAGCAGACGTACTCGCAGACAAAGATCCCAACTTCCGCCGTGGCAACTTCTGCAGTGTGATCCGTAACTCCTCGTGGCGAGGTTGATCCGCGAAAATCGGTTGTATTCGCCGCAGTGTATTAGCAGTGACGGAGCCAGCGGGCGGCTTGCTTGGCGTGGTAGGTGAGGATTATGGAGGCGCCGGCGCGCTGGATGCTGGTTAGGATTTCCAGGACTACGCGTTGTTCGTCTAGCCAGCCTTTGGAGGCGGCGGCTTTTACCATGGCGTATTCGCCGCTTACGTTGTAGGCGCCTACTGGGACGTCGAATTTATCTCGAACGGCACGAATCACGTCCAGATACGGCAGGGCCGGCTTGACCATTACCATGTCCGCGCCTTCTTCCAAATCTAGCGCGACTTCTTTCAGGGCTTCGCGGGCGTTGGCGGGATCCATCTGATAGCTGCGGCGATCGCCAAATTGCGGCGCCGAGTCTGCGGCTTCCCGGAAAGGGCCGTAGAAGCCGGAACAATATTTTGCGGCGTAAGAGAGAATCGGCAAATCCTGGAAATCGTTTTCATCGAGTTTCTTGCGGATGGCGGCGACGCGGCCGTCCATCATGTCGGACGGAGCGACGATGTCTGCGCCAGCGCGCGCGTGAGATAAAGATTGTTGGGCAAGAATTTCGAGAGTGGCGTCGTTGGCGATTTCGCCATTTTCGATAACGCCACAGTGGCCGTGATCGGTGTACTCGCAGAGGCAGACGTCGGTGATCACGATGAGATTCAATTTCGCTTTGCGGATGGCTTCGATGGCGCGCTGCACGACGCCGTCTTTTTGCAGTGAGCTTGCGCCGCGCGCATCTTTTGTTTCCGGCAGGCCGAAAAGGATTACGCCGGGAATACCGAGCAATTCCACTTCGCGGCAGTCCTCGACAATTTTATCGGCGGATTGCTGGAAAACGCCGGGCATGGAGCTCACTTCCTGGCGGATGTTCGAGCCTGGGCAGACAAACATCGGGTAGACGAAATTTGCGACGCTGAGGCGCGTTTCGCGGACCAGGCCGCGAAGGAGTTCGGTCTTTCGCAGGCGTCGCAGACGATGGACGGGAAAACTCATCAGGAATTCGCTCCGGAAGCGGATTGTA